>CAVTHS010000001.1:0-51024 GCA_963734535.1 uncultured Chloroflexia bacterium
TTGACGCCGGCCGCCGCGCATTCCTCGACGGTCGCCGGGATGGTGGTGGCCGGCGTCGCGATGACGACGAGCTCCGGGACCTCGGGGAGCGCCGCGAGGTTCGGGTAGGCGCGGACGCCGAGGATGCTGGGGCGCTTCTGGTTGACCGGGTAGACGGTGCCGCCGAACGGGCTGCTGATCAGGTTCCAGAAGACGGTCCGGCCGACGCTCCCCAGCTTCTCGGTGGCACCGATGACCGCGACGCTGGCCGGCTCGAAGAACGAATCCAGCGGGTTGCGGCCGTAGCCCAGCACGTCGCTCGAGCGATCCCCGATCGGCACGCCGCGGCGCGGGGCTCGGTCGGCGGCGTGGGGCGCCGGTGGTTCGGGGGTGGAGGCGGGAGTAGCAGACTCGAGCACGGGGCGGCTCCTTGCGACGGTGCGCGCGGCGGAATGGCTGCGGTGCGCAGCGATGGTGGCGCGGTCTGTTGGTGATGTGACGCCAAGCGTGCCACGTTTCGAGCACGCGCCGGCAGGGCCGACCGACCCATGCGGGGGGTGCCTCCCGGCCGCGTTCGGGCGGGCCGCGTCGCGGCGCGCACGTCGCCGGGCGCCGCTCCCGAATCGGCCGCGCAGCGGCAACCCGCCTAGACTTCCCGGCATGCATGACATCAAGCTCGGGGCGCGCTGCGGAACCAGCTACCGATGGGCCGCGCAGCTGGCCACCGAGAGGAGAGCCACGATGAGCAACGAACAGGTGGCACCGGCGACGAAGGGTGTCACGGTGAAGCTGCTTGCAACGGTTGACCTTGGCCCTGAGATCGAGGGCATGGAACGGCGCCAGCTTCGAATGCGCATGGTGACCATCGAGCCTGGAGGCGTCTTCGGCCCGATTCACGACCACAAGGGCAGACCGGGCACCGTCTACATCCTGCAGGGAACGATCACTGACCATCGAAACGGGGTCGCCACGGACTATGGGCCGGGAGTGGGCTGGCCCGAGGATCGGAACACGACCCACTGGCTCGAGAACAGGGGAACGATTCCGGCGGTGGAGATCTCGGTCGATATCGTCAGGCAGGAGTGAATCGAGGCACTGATGCGGAGCGTGTCAGGGTGACCCGCCAGGTCGGGATCACGCTCCCGGGCGAGCGCCTGCAGCAGGCGCCAGATCGATGCGCAGCTCAGGGGGTCGATTCATGGTCAAGGCCGCTCGCCGAGTCGGGATAGCCCTCGGCTCGTTCGTGATCGCGTGGCTTGCGGTGTCGCTCGTGGCGGGATGGCTCTTCGGCTCCGGTAACATCCTCGTCTGGGTGATCGCCGTTGTCGTCGGTGCTGGTGTCTACCTCGATATTCTGCGGCGAGACCGGCGGGACAGCTAGCGTCGTTTGGACGCAGTGGAGGAGACGTGCCCGAAGTCAAGATCGGCGCCCTCTGCTGGAACCAGTACACGGACTGGGCCGTCGCTGCTGGCCGCCGGCGTCCGAGCCGATCGGCTGGGCTACGACACGCTCTGGACGTGGGATCACCTGTATCCGATCGTCGGCGACCCGCACGGTGCGAACTACGAGGGCTGGCTGACCATCACGGCCTGGGCAGCAGCGACCGAGCGTGTCCGAATCGGCCTGATGGTCGGCGCGAACCCGTACCGCGAGCCGACGCTCGTGGCCAAGATGGCCACCACGCTCGATCACATCAGCAACGGCCGGGCCATCCTTGGCATCGGCGCCGCCTGGTTCGAGGGCGAGGCACACGACTTCGGGTATCGAGTTCGGGTCGGGCCCGCCGGAGCGGCTGCGCTGGCTGCGCCAGGCACTCCCGATCATGCGCGGCATGCTCGATGGGACCGAGCCTTCGGCGCCCGACGGATCGCGCTACCGAGCGTCGCACGTGCGCAACGATCCCGCTTCCGATCCAGCCGCACCTCCCGATCTGCGTGGGCGGCGGCGGCGAGAAGGTCACCCTCAAGCTGGTCGCGCAGTACGCCGACATGAACAACATCGGGGGCGGGATCGAGGCGGTGCGCCGCAAGGAGGCGATCCTCCTGGAGCACTGCGAGGCTGTCGGGCGCGACCCATCGGAGATCGAGCGGACGACCGGGGTCGGCGTCGTGTTCATCCGCGACGACCGCGGCCGAGGCGCAGCGCGGCTTCCGCGCCGCGTTCGAGCGCAACCGGGTCGCGCGGCCCTGGGAGAACCAGCCGGTGGGGACGCCGGAAGACGTCGCCGAGATGCTCGCGCCCTACGTCGCGCTCGGCTACCGCCACCTGGTCGCGGGTTTCCCGGCCGACTACGACGAGGAAACGATGACGCGCTTCGTGACGGAGGTGAAGCCGATGCTCGAGAAGCTGGCATGAGCGAGCCGGCCGGGGCCGGGCGCGGGCTCGCGGCCTGCTCGTGGGGACCGGGCCGCCTCGACCTCTTCCGGGTCGCCGACGACGGGACGCTTGCGCACCGGGCCGAGATCGCGGGGGCGCTGGACCGACGAGGAGGATCTCGGCGGCACCTGCGCGTCCGCGCCCGCCGTCGTCACGTGGGCGCCCGACGCGATGGAGGTCTTCGCCATCTTCCCGGACGGGGCGCTCTGGGATCGCTACTGGGACGGCACGAGCTGGCACCCGTGGGAGTCGCTCGGTGGATCGCTCGATCCGTCGTGCGTGCCCGCCGCGGCGTCGTGGGGCCCGGATCGCCTCTCCGTCGTCGCGCGCGGCACGGACGGCGCGACATGGCACCGCTGGTGGAACGGATCGCGCTGGGTGGACTGGGAGCGGATCCCGGCCTGATCGTCGGGCCGCGGGTGCCGGGCCGGTCAGGGATCGACGGAGGTGGCCGGCGGCGACTGACCGCGCAGGCGCGCCCGATGGCGGGCCGCCTTGGCCCGGTTGCCGCAGCTGGCCATGCTGCACCAGCGCCGGCGACCCGTGCGACACGTGTCCTCGAAGACCCAGCGACACCCATCGTTCGCGCAGATCCGGAGCCGCTCGGTCTCGCCGGAGGTGACCGACTCGACGAGCGGGTCCACGAGCCGGGCGAGCGCATCTTCGAGCGCGTCCCCGACGTGGCGATTCCGCGCGACGAGGGCGCCGTCGGCCAGCGCCAGCTCGACGACCGTGCGCGCCCGGAGCAGCTCGTTGACCGCTCGCGATCGCGGACGTCGCCGCGGACGCCTCGCCACCACCGACTCGACGACCTCGCGGATCGCGGCGCGCGCGTCATGGAGGTGGGCCAGCAGGTCGTCCTGTCGCGGTCGCCGAGGCGGCCGAGCGGCGCTGACTCCTCCGGGTAGAGGAGGCCGTGCTCGACGAGCCACGCCGTGGCGTCGGCGAGCGTCGGGAGGTTCTCGACCGACTGACCGCTCCCGTCGAGCTCGTCGGTGTTCAGGAATTCGAGCGTCGTCTCGATCGACGCCGCGTGCCGGTGGTCCAGGGTCGCCAGCTTGTTCATTGGTAACCACTTTAGCGGCTTGACGGGTTACGCGCAAGTGGCTATGATCTGGTAACCAGCAAAGCCGATGAGACGGTTACTTCACCGGCACCACGGGGGGAACCAGATGATGGTGATGGCGTTCACGTGGGTCCTCGTTGGTCGCGGCTGCTCGCGCTTCTTGGTGCGGCCGCTGCCCTCGATGGCGCCGACACCCGCGATTCGTTCCTCGACGATCGGCGTCGCTGAGACCCGGGAGGAGTTGAATCTCATGTGGCAGGCGCACTACTACCTTCATCGGCTACGGATGCGCGAGCTCGAGGCGGAGGCGGACCGGCGAGCGTCGGTGGGCGCTCCAGGACGGCTGGAACGATCGGCCGACGGCGGACGTTCGAACCCCCAGCCGCGCTCCGGGCCGGAGCCGCGCGAGCCGTGGCGCTGATCAGCCGCGCAGCCGCCCGGTTCGCCCTGCGGCTCGACGGCCGCGTGTCCGTGGAGGCAGGCCGGGAGTGACTCCGGCGCGACGGCTGATGCGCGAACGCCGGCCGCCGACGCTCGCTCGCGGGCACCCGGGGCGTGCATCTCACCGAGCCGCCGTGGCAGGTCGTCGGCGCACGCGCTCCGGACGTCCGGAGCCAGGCACCCGGCACAGCTCCGGACGGGTTCGCGAACGCGACGCGCCGACCGCGATAAGTCGCACGTAAGACGCCGCGCTAGGCTTCGCGTCAACGCCCGGCGCGCCGGTTGTGCCCCCAGCGCGACCGGGCGTCTTCCCTTCGGTGCTTCGCCAGCCGTCCGTCGCCGCCGCAGTCCCGCCGGGGAGCTGCACGTGGAACGAGACCTCCCGTGGCGCGTCCTCGAGGTGCCCGAAGCGCCGGAAGCGCCGCCCCCGCCCGGCGCCGGGCCTGACGGCGCGATGCCGCGGGACCCCCGTCGCGCCGTCGCCATCGCGGTCCTGGGAGCGGTCGCCGCAGTCGCGGCGGTGGTTGCGGCCGTCCTGATCGGAGTCGGCCCTCGACCCGGGACCCTCGTCCTCGATGGAGGGGCGGCCGGTCCGCGCGGAACAGGGGCGCTCGTCGGGACGTTCGCCCCGGACGCGGGACTCGTGGCCGGGCCGGGTGTTGTCGTCGACGTTGCCGGTGCGGTGCTTCACCCGGGTGTCTATCACCTGCCGGCCGGATCGCGCGTCGCGGACGCGATCACGGCGGCGGGCGGATTCGGGCCGCGCGTCGATGCGCCGGCGGCGCAGGCGCTCAACCTCGCCGCCCCGCTGACCGACGGCATCCAGGTGCGCGTGCCCTCGCGCGACGACCCGCCCGGTGGCGGCGCCGCGTCTTCGGGCGCGACAGGCAGCAAGGCTCCTGGCAGCAATGCCGCCGGCGCCGGCGCGGGAGGCGGGCCGGTGGACCTCAACGCGGCCACGTCGGCTCAGCTTGACTCCCTCCCCGGGATCGGCCCGGTCACGGCCGCCAAGATCATCGCGAGCCGTGAGGAGCGGCCGTTCTCCGCGGTCGATGACCTGCAGACGCGGAAGCTCGTCGGGGCGTCCACCTTCGCGAAGCTCGCCGGCCTCGTGACGGTCGGCGGGCGGTGACGCGGACAACGGGACTCGCGCTCGGGGTGATCTGCGCCGCGCTGCTCGCGACGGACGCGCGGGTCGCCGACCTGGCCCCGGCGCTCGCCGCGGTCCTGGCGCTGGGCGCGGCCCTGCTCTCCCTGCTCGATCGGCGGCCGGCTGCGCGGGCCGCGGCCGCAGCAGCAATCGGGATCGCCTTCGTGCTCGTTCGGGTGGCCGTTGGCGGCCCGGCCCTGTCGCCGACGGGCCCCGATCCCCTGCCCGCGGGAGACGGACCATGGACGGTCCGTGTCGAGACCATCGCGGCGCCCCGGGACGGGTCCCAGCGATTCGTCGGCGCCCTCGACGACGGCGCGGGCCTCCGCGTCGACGTCACCGCCCCGCGCTACCCGCCCGTGCGGGCCGGCGATCGAGTCGAGGTCCGCGGCGTCCTGCGCGCTCCGCCCGAGGGTCCGTACGGCGCCTACCTCGCCCGGACCGGCGTGGCAGCCACCCTCGTCACGCGCTCCACACGATCCCTGGACGCCCCCGCGGACGCAAGCCGGGTCGTCCAGGGGATCCGCGCTGGCGCCGGGGATGCCCTCGCGCGAGCGCTCCCGGAACCCGCGGCCGGGCTGGCGGCCGGCATCCTGATCGGCCTCCGGGAGCGAGTCGATCGCGAGCTCGCCGCGGACTTCACGACGACCGGCCTCTCGCACGTGGTCGCGATCTCCGGCTGGAACATCGCGCTCGTCGCGGGCCTCGTGGCTGCGTTCCTGGGAACGTGGCCCCGGCGCCGGCGCGCTGTGGCCACGGTCGGCGCCATCGCGCTCTACACGATCCTGGCGGGCGCCTCCGCGTCGGTGCTCCGAGCGGCCGTGATGGCGGGCGTCGCGCTGCTCGCGCGCGAGACGGGTCGCCCGGGAACGGCCGCCCGGGCCCTCGCCTGGGCCGTGGTGATCCTGCTCGGGGTGAGCCCGGGGACGGTGACCGACGCCGGGTTCCAGCTGTCCGCGGCCGCCACCGCGGGACTGCTCGCGTGGGGCACGCCGCTCGCCGCCCGCCTCCGCGCCAGGGTGCCGTGGCTGCCCGGGTTCGTGGTCGAAGGACTCGCCGTGTCCCTGGCGGCGCAGGCCGCGACGCTCCCGATCGTGCTGCTCTCGTTCGGCCGGCTGGCCCCGCTGTCGCCGCTCCTCAACCTCGTGGTGGTGCCGCTCGTGCCGCTCGCGATGGCAACCGGAACGCTCGCCATGGTCGGCGGCGTCGCGGCAGGGGCAGGCGCACCGGCGGTCGTCGCCACGCTCCTGGGCCTGCCGGGCGCCATGCTGATCGGGCTGCTCGTCATGATCGTGCAGACGGCCGCGGATCTCCCGTTCGCCGGCGTCACCCTCGAGCCGGGGGCGGGGGCAGCGCTCGGAGGTCTGGCGGCTGCGTCGCTCGTCGTCGTCGCTGCCCGGCGTCGTATCGCGCGAGCCCTCGGGCCGCGCCGTCGGACGCCGAGGCTCGAGCGAGTGGGGCGACCCGCCACGGCCGGCCACCCGGCTGGACCGGGGCCACGCGGACCAAGCTCGCTGCGCTCGGATCGCGGCGTCCGCCTTCTGGCCACGCTCCTCGCCGTGGTCGTCGCCCTCGCGACGGTCGCGGCTGCCTCGCGACCGGACGGCCGCCTGCATGTCGTTGCGCTCGACGTCGGACAGGGCGACGCGATCCTCATCGAGACGCCCGCTGGCGGGCGGCTGCTCGTCGACGGCGGCCCGGACCCGGACCGGCTGCTCGTGGCACTCGACGAACGGATCCCGCCCTGGGACCGCCGGGTCGACCTCGTCGTCGTCGACCCACCCGCACGAAGACCACGTGGGCGGTCTCGCGCTTCTCGTCGAGCGATACCGGGTCGCGCAGGTGCTCGAACCGGGGATGGCGGGCCCCGGTCCCGGGTACGCCGCGCTCGAGGCGGCGCTCGGCAGCCGAAACCAGCAAAGCGGGCGCCTGGCGGCGGGCGATCGGTTCGCCCTCGACGACGTCAGCTTCCAGGTGCTCTGGCCGGATCGGACCGCGGTGCCCCCAGAGCCGCCCGACACCGGCAGCGGGGTCAACAACGTCTCGATCGTGCTGCTCGGCTCGTTCGGCGCGCAGCGGTTCCTCCTCACCGGCGACGCAGAGGAGGGAGTCGATCCGGTCCTCGTGGCCCGCGGGCTTCCGCCGGTCGACCTGCTGAAGGTGGCCCACCACGGGAGCCGAACCGCGACCTCGGATGCGCTCCTCGCCGCGACCCGGCCCGCAGTGGCGCTCGTCTCGGTCGGGGCGAAGAACACCTTCGGGCACCCCGCGCCGGGCACGCTCGCCCGGCTCGCAGCGCACGGAGTCACGACCTTCCGCACGGACCTCGAGGGAAGCCTGGACGCAGCCCTCGACGGGCACGCGCTCACCGTCAGAACCGGCCGGGAGCGGGCGCCGGCGCCCACGCCGACCGCCACCGCCGACCGGGCCCGATCCCCGGGCGACGCGCCGCTGCCGGCGACTCCCGGGACCGGTCTCGCCGTCCCGTATGATCGGGCCGATGTCCATACCCGGGCGGGTCGATGCCGCCGCCCTCGTCCTGTCGCTCGATCCACCGGCGTGGCATCTCCGGCACGTCCGGGCGGTCGCCGAGGTCGCAGCCTGGCTTGCGTTCCGCGCGGTCGCCGCCGGGCATTCCGTGGACCGGGCGCTCGTGGAGGCCGCGGCCATCCTCCATGACGTCGACAAGGCGCTCCCCGCCGACGGGCCCGTCAGGGCCCTTCGCCACGGGACTGGCGGGGCGGCCTGGCTGGCCGCCCAGGGGTACGCCGAGCTCGCCGATGC
Source organism: uncultured Chloroflexia bacterium (assembly GCA_963734535.1). GTDB lineage: Bacteria > Chloroflexota > Limnocylindria > Limnocylindrales > CSP1-4 > CTSoil-043. The sequence continues at coordinate 7,798 of CAVTHS010000001.1, forward strand.
CGTCGCGAATCACCCGGTGACGCGCCTCGGCGCGCCGGATGCGGACGCGTGGCTCGACGGGGCGAGCGCGGAAGAGTTGCTCGTCGCCTACGCCGACAAGCGCGCCGGCCAGCGACTCGTGCCGATGGCGGGCCGGTTCGCCGAGTGGACCCGCCGCTACCCGGAGGGCGCCGACTGGCACGGGTGGACCGGCGTCGAGGCGGCGACCGTGCGCAGACGCGCAGCACGTCTCGAGTCGGCGGCATGTGCTCTCGCGGGGGTCACGCCTGCGGCAGTCCGCAGGCTTGCGTGGACCGGTCGCGCGCTGGCGGTCGCGGAGCGAGCCCGCGCCGCGGCCCGGGCTCGCGGGTGAACTCGCCGGCGCGGGCTCCGATCGGCTACTTCTGGGGCGACGACGGGTACGGCCTCGAGGCAGAGGCAACCGCGCTCGGCCGGGAGGTCGCGGCCGACGGCCCGCCGCTCACGCGATGGCGCGTGTCCGGGTCCACGACCCGCGTCGCGGAGATCTCGGAACGCGTCGCGACCGGCACGCTGTTCGGTGGCGGCGCGCTCGTGGTCGTCGAGGATCCGTCCCCCCTCCTGCGGGCACGAGCCGACCGGGACGCCCTCATGGCGACGCTCGGCGCAGTGGCGCCCGGCAATGCGCTCGCCTTCCTGGAGCCGACCGACGGGTCGACGCATCGCGCGAAGAGCCTCGAGGAGCTCGCCGCGGCCGTCACCGCGATCGGCGGCCGGGTCCGGCAGCGCGTCGCCCCCAAGGAGGGTGCGATGGCGCGCTGGATCGGCGAGCGCGCCGCCGAACGGCGGATCGTGATCGAGCCGGCTGCCGCCGACCTGCTCGCGCGCCGTGTCGGCGGATTCGTCCGCGAGGGCGACGTCGACCGGCGGCGGCAGGGTCAGCTGGCGGTCGCCGAGCTGGAGAAGCTCGCGCTCTACCGGCTCGATGCCCCGATCCGGCGGGAGGACGTGGAGGCGCTCGTCGCGGATGCGATCCCGGGCTCGACGTGGGCGCTCCTCGACGCGGTTGGAGCGAGACGCACCCGCGAGGCCGCAGACCTGCTCGACCGGGTCCTCGCCACGACGCCCGAGCCCGTGGTCCTGGCGGTCCTCCATCGACGCGTCCGCGACCTGATCGCCGTGCTGGACGAGCAGCTTCGCGGCGAGACCATCCAGGACGCGGCGCGGGCATTGAAGCTCAAGGAGTACCCGGCCAGGAAGCTCTGGGAACAGGCGCACGGCTGGCGCGCGGACGAGCTCGACGCGGCGCTCGAGGGCCTGCTGGAGCTCGATGCGACGCTCAAGGGCGAGGCGGCCGCGGACGGGCGACGCCGCCGTCTTGCATTCCTGCTCTGGATCGCGGAGCACGTCGCCGCTGATCCACCCGACTGACGCACGCGCCGGCGACGCCCGAGGTCCGCGCTCGCCCGACGTCAGGCGGCACCCGGCCCCAGTCCGGCGACGAGCTCAGTCGGCGCTCGACCAGGCGTGCTCCTGGAGGACCAGGTCGCTCTCGATCGCAAAGACGCAGCGTCCCCTCGCGAGGTCGAGCGTCTCGATCAGCTCGGGGTCGATGTAGAGCTGATGGCAGTCCTCGCAGAGCCCGCCGGGGATGCCGAAGCAGAGCCGCTCCGTGCGATCGGGCAGCCGGAACGTCGCGTCGAAGCGCGTCGTCACGAGGCGACGCATGCACTCGGGGCACCGGTCACGGAGGGTTCCCATTGACGTTCCAACCTCGGGCCTCTCGGCTGGCCGCGTCTGCGGCCGCCGTCCCGAGCATTCTCCGCCTCCGCGCTCGCCGCGGGCATAGCCCGCAGGTACCGCCCCCCGGGGGTACATCGTCGGCACTCCCCGCGCCCCACGCGTCGGGGAGCCGCGCGTCACTGGACCTGGATCACCGTCTTCGCGTCCGCCCAGAGCTTCTCGAGGGCGTAGTACTCGCGCTCCGGCGGCGCGAACACGTGGACGATCACGGCGCCGGCGTCGATCAGGACCCAGTGTGACGCAGGCTCTCCCTCGCGACCGACGATCGGGAGCCCGGCGTGCTTCAACCCCGCGATGACGGCATCGGCGATCGCGTCGAGCTGGCGCTCGGAGCCACCCGAGCAGATCACGAGGTAGTCCGCAACCGTCGTGAACGGCGCGATCTCCAGGAGGACGATGTCGGCGGCCTTCTTGTCCTCGGCGAGCTCGACGACGAGGCGGGCCACGTCGAGCGGCGGGCTGTCGCTCGCCGGGGGAGGCGATGTCCGTGCCGGGAGTCCCGCGCGGCGCTCCCCGCGGGCGGCCGGCCGTGCCGGCGGGTCGACCTCGGTAGCTGCAGCGGGATCGGGCGTGGCCCGGGGATCCTGGGGTTCGGTCGCCATGGGCTCCTCTAGGATGTCGACGCGGGGTGCGCCGGGCTCGGTTCGTAGAGAGCGTACTCCCGGATTGCCGCCCCGACCGTATCGGGGACGAGGTAGCGGATCGACCGGCCGGCCCCGACGCGAGCCCGGATGAGGGTGCTGGAGATCGCGAGGCGCGGGCCTGGAAGGAAGACCGCCCGATCGCCCTGCCCCGGGAAGTGGGCGGCGAATCGAACCGCGGCGGCGGCGAGGTCCTCGGCGTCCTCGGCGCGCGGAACCACGGCGAGACGAGCCAGCGCGAGGACGCGACCAGGGTCGCGCCACGTGTGCAGACCGGCCAGCGCCTCCGCCGAGAGGATGAACCAGAGGTCGGGCTCCCGCCCGGCCGCGAGCTCGGCGTCCGCGATCGCTGCGAGCGTCTCGGCCGTGTAGGTCGGCCCGCTCCGGTCGATCTCGACGCGGCTCGCGGAGAACCCGGGATTGTCGGCGATGGCCCGTTCCACGAGCGCGTACCGGATCGCGCCGGGCGTCACGCCGGTGCCGACCTTCTGCCACGGATCGCCCGCGGGCACGAACAGGACTCGGGCCAGGTCGAGCGTCTCGCGGACCTCCTCGGCCAGGGCCAGGTGCCCGAGGTGCACCGGGTCGAACGTTCCCCCGAGGATCCCGAGGCGTCCCGAGGGCGCACTCACTCGGCGCCCGGCTCCCAGGCGTCCGGCCCCCATTCGAACTCGATCGCGCCGATCCGCACGAGGTCGCCGGGCTGGATTCCGGCCTTCCGGAGCGCACCGTCGATTCCCAGGCGGGCCAGCGCCCGCTGGAAGCGCTCCGCGGACTCCTCGATGTCGAAGTTCGTCTGGGCGGCGATCCGCTCGATCCGCTTGCCGCGGACGCGGTGCGTGGCACCCTCGAGCTCCATCGTGAACCCGTCGCCGGCGGCGTCGAGGCGATGAACGACGACGCCAAACGGCTCGGGCAGGTCCCCCGTGTCGTCGGCGTCGGGAAGAAGGTCGCCGATGACGGCTCGCAGACGATCGAGCCCATCGCCGGAATCGGCGCTCGCGGCGAGCACGTTCAGACCATCCGCGCGACGAGCCGCCTCGAATGCCGGCCACGCCTCGCGGGCCGCCTCGAGGTCCATCTTGTTGAAGACCACCACCAGCGGCTTCTCGAGGAGCCGCGGGTCGTGGAGCCGGAGCTCCTCGCGGATCACGTCGTGATCCCAGGCGGGGTCGCGGGCGGCGCCGTCCACGACGTGGACAAGGACCCGGGTCCGCTCCACGTGGCGCAGGAAGGCGTGGCCGAGGCCGGCGCCCGAGGACGCGCCCTCGATCAGGCCCGGCACGTCCGCGACGGTCGGCCGCCGGTCTGCCGCGTCACCGAGATCCATCACGCCAAGGTTCGGCTCGAGGGTCGTGAAGGGATACGGCGCGATCTTCGGCCGGGCCGCCGTGAGCGCGCCGAGGAGGGTGGACTTCCCGGCGTTCGGCAGCCCGACGAGGCCCACCTCGGCGATCAGCCGGAGCTCGAGGCGCAGCCAATGCTCCTCGCCGGGCTCGCCCTTGAGGGCGTGCTGGGGTGCGCGATGGGTGGGCGACGCGAAGTGGACGTTGCCCAGGCCGCCCCGGCCGCCGCGCGCGATGACGACCTCCTGCCCGGTCGCCACGAGATCCGCCATGAGCGCCCCGCTCGCGTCGTCGAGGACGCCGGTGCCCGGCGGGACCGTGATCACGAGATCGTCGCCCGACTTCCCATGCCGCTTCGCGCCGAGGCCACGCCCGCCCGTCTCCGCCCGAAAGTGATGCGTGAAGCGGAAGTCGCGCAGGGTGGTGAGACCGGGGTCCACGCGGAGCACGATGGAGCCGCCGCGGCCGCCGTCACCCCCATCCGGGCCGCCCTTCGGCACGTGCGCCTCGCGACGAAACGTGGCGGCACCGTCGCCGCCGTCGCCGGCGCGAACCCAGATGGTTACGCGGTCGAGGAACATCGCGCCCGATTGTCGCACGCGCCCCGGCCGAGGCCGGCGGCGGGCGTCAGAAGTAGGCCAGCGGGTTGACGCGGACGCCGCCATCCCAGATCGGGCCGATCCAGACCTCGAAGTGACAGTGCGGACCGGTCGCGGCGCCCGTGGCGCCGACGCGGCCGATGAAGCCGCCGCGGCCGACGGACGCCCCGGCAGAGACCGCCAGCGAGGACATGTGGTTGTAGGTCGTGTAGATCCCGCCGCCGTGCGAGATCCAGACCTGGTAGCCACCGCCGTTGTTCCGCCAGCCAGCGAACGTGACCACGCCGTTGGCGGCAGCGTGGATGGGAGAGCCATAGTCGGCCGCGATGTCAACCGCCTGGTGCCCGTAGCTGAAGTACTGGCTGATGAAGCCGCCCGGGACGGGCCAGGCGAAACGACCGCCGCTGTAGTCGTTGAGCGGGCGAACCGTCGAACCCGTGCCGCCGGACGAGGCGCGGGACGTCGATCGGCTGACCGAGGCAACGCTCGTGGGGGCCGTGGGCTTCGGCGTCGGGATCGCCGCGCCGCGCGCGCCCGGCAGGATCAGCACCTGGCCGATCACGAGCGTGCTGTCGGTAAGCTGGTTCGTGGTGACGATGTCCTGCGGATCGAGGTTGTGGGCCGCAGCCACCGAGGCGAGCGTGTCCGAGGCGCCGACAGTGACCACGATGCCGTTGACCGGCGGGATCACGAGCTGCTGGCCGATCTTGAGCTCGTCCTTCGCGTGGAGCTTGTTCGCCCACCAGATCGTCATCATCGAGACGCCGGTCTTGCTCGCGATCCCGGTCAGCGTGTCGCCCGAGCGGACGGTGTAGGTGCGCAGCTGGTCGCGGCCGTCCGCGACCGTGGTGTCGACGACGACCGGCTTGAGGAGCGTGCCGTCCTCGAGGAACTGGCCGGCGACGTCCACGGCCGGCGTGCCGCGCGCCGCGACGTTCGCGGCGGACTCGTCCATCCCGACGCCATTGACGGCGCCGGTGCCGGCGACCGTTCCCGCTCCGTCATTCGGGCCGATCGGCGTATCGATGGAGGGATCGATCGCTCCCGCCTGGCCGTCATTCGGGCCGCCCGCGCCGCCGAGGACGAGGCGAGGCCCGCTGCCGGCCGAGCTGGTCGCGCCCGTGGCGGCACCGACCATGCCCGGGGCCGCGGTCAGCGAGGCGACGAGGAGGAAGACGGCGACGAGCACCGGGACCACGCGCTCGGGGGAGTCGAGGTGCAGCCAGCGCCCGAGCCGGAATGCCGAGCGAGTTGCGTGCAGGCGGTCGCGCGAGGATGTCGCGGCAGCGGATCCGGCGCGCGCCGAGGGGCGCGCAGCAGCGCGGAGCGCCGTGTCGGCGCGACGGGCGAGTCCAAGGCCGGGACGGCGGGGGGCCTGGACCCGGGTTTCCGGGTCGGTCGTGTCGCGGCGCAACCGCGCGAACGCGCGGCGCACTGCGACCGTCGCCTTCAGCAATACGGTCTCCATGATCGACGGGCCGCAGCACCGGGGGCTCGGGCCGGGTGGCCCGGGCGGCGCTGCTGTCCGTTTGTCGCGGTACCGGGGAGCTGGGGCTCTCCGTGGTGCGCGGCTGAACCCGGTTCCCCCGCAGGCCGGGAATGGACCTTTCGGGCGGAACCCTACCAGACGTGGCATGCCGATGCAATGTGACGGCCTCTGGCGTGCGGGGCACGACCGCGTCGCGTGCCGCGCGCGCCACGGTCGTCGCAGTCGCCGCTAGGCGCTTGCCTCGGCGCTCCGCTGGAGGGTCGCGAGGAACTGGGCGTTCGTCTCCGTCTTGGCCAGGCGGTTGAGCAGCAGCTCGATTCCTTCGTTCGTGCCCACCGCGGACAGCATCCGGCGCATCGTCCAGACCATCTTGAGCGTGGGCTCCTCGAGGAGGAGCTCTTCCCGCCGGGTCCCCGACCGCTGGACGTCGATGGCGGGGAAGATCCGCTTCTCGGCGAGCTTCCGGTCCAGGATCAGCTCCGAGTTGCCGGTTCCCTTGAACTCCTCGTAGATCACGTCGTCCATTCGCGAGCCGGTGTCGACCAGGCACGTGCCGATGATCGTGAGCGAGCCGCCTTCCTCGATCTTCCGGGCTGCCCCGAAGAAGCGCTTGGGCGGGTACAGGGCAATCGGATCGATGCCGCCGGACAGCGTCCGCCCGGACGGCGGCAGGGCCAGGTTGTAGGCACGCGCGAGGCGCGTGATGGAGTCGAGCAGGATGACGACGTCCCTGCCCGTCTCGACCTGGCGCTTCGCAATCTCGAGCGCCATCTCCGCGACGTGGGTGTGGTTCTCCGTCGGCTCGTCGAAGGTCGAGGAGATGACCTCGCCCTTGACGGAGCGGCGCATGTCGGTGACCTCCTCCGGCCGCTCGCCGATGAGCGCCACCATGAGCAGGACCTCGGGATAGTTCTCGCTGATCCCGTTGGCGATGTTCTTGAGCAGCATCGTCTTGCCGGCCTTCGGCGGGCTGACGATCAGGGCGCGCTGGCCCTTGCCGATGGGATTGACCAGGTTCACGAGGCGCTGCGAGAGGTTCTTCGGGTCCGACTCGAGGTTGAGCAGGTCGATCGGGTGGATCGGCGTGAGGTCGCCGAAGTGCGGGCGCCGGCGGGCGGTGTCCGGGTCGACGCCGTTCACCGTGTCGACGCGGAGCAGGCCCCAGTACTTCTCGCCCTCGCGCGGCGCGCGCACCGTGCCGTTGACGCGGTCGCCGATTCGCAGTCCGAAGCGGCGGACCTGGCTGCTGCTGACGTACACGTCCTCGGGCCCGGGCATGAGCCCGTGGCGGCGGAGGAAGCCGTAGCCCTCGTCCACGACGTCGAGGATGCCGGTCCCGTAGTCCTGCCCGAGCCGCTCGGACTGGCGCTGGAGGATCCGGTCGACGAGCACATCGCGGCGGTCTGCGGCGACCGTCTCGACATCGAGCTCAGCGGCGGTGGCGCGGAGCTCGGCCGGGCTCATCTCCTGGAGCTCGGCCGCGCCGATCTCCGGGCCGTCGGCAGTGCCGTTCAGCTCGTCGTAATCCGGCATGCCGGCCGGGCGCTGGCCCTGGGGGCGCCGGCGGGGACGGCGATTCCGGATACGCGGATCGGGAACATTGGAGGGCATGGGAGCGAGGCCACCTGAAGCGTGCGGCCGCGGTCCGCGGCCCGGGAACTGCGCACCGGCGCGGAATCAAGCCGCGGCGGACGGTGCGTTGTGGGACCGTCCGAGCATACCCGCCGGGGAGCGTCCCCGTCAATGGCGATCGAACCGGGTATCGAATCGGGGCGGGGCGCCTCAGTCCTTCGTGCGGACGCCTCACCCTTGGCGGCTGCCTCAGCCCTTGGCGGCTGCCTCCTCGCGTGCCTTGGCCCAATCCGCCTTGAACTGGACGATGCCGCTGTCGGTGAGCGGGTGGTGGACCATCTGGCGGAGGACCTTGAACGGGAGCGTGGCGACGTGGGCACCGGCGAGCGCCGCGTCGGTGACGTGGCGCGGGTGCCGGACGGAGGCGGCGAGCACCTCGCTGTCGAACTCGTGCAGGTTGATGATGTCGGCGAGCTCACGGATGACCGTCATCCCCTCCTCGTTGATGTCGTCGAGGCGCCCGACGAACGGCGAGAGGAGGCTGGCCCCGGCCTTGGCGGCGAGGAGGCCCTGGTTGGCCGAGAAGATCAGCGTGCAGTTCGTCTTGATCCCCTCCTCGGCGAAGCGGCTGATCGCCTCGAGGCCGTTCTCGCTCATCGCGACCTTGACCACGATGTTCGGGGCGAGCTTGGCGAAGTGGCGGCCCTCGGTCAGCATCCCTTCCACGTCGTCGGCGATGACCTCGGCGCTCACGGGCCCGGGGGTCAGCTTGCAGATCTCGCGGAGGACGTCGTCATAGGAGCCGCCGACGCGGGCGTAGAGGCTGGGATTCGTCGTGACGCCGTCGATCACGCCCCAGCGGACGGCGGTCCGGATCTCATCGATGTCGGCGGTGTCGAGGAAGAGCTTCATGGGTGGCCTCCAGGCGAGGGTCGGGGTTCCGTGAATTCTACGGTCTGGCCCGGGGGCCGACGGCGTGGACGGTCATGCGGCGCGACCGGCCGTGCGGCGCGACCGGTCGCGATGGCTCAGCGCGCCTCTGCCTCGGACGGCGAGGCAGCTCGATCGGTGTCCGGACTTCCGTCGAAGCCGATGACCTGCACGCCCGTCCGTCGTGCGCGCAGGACCGGCTGGCGCCCGTCCCGAAGTGCAACCGCGGCGGTGATGAAGCCGTCGAAGAGCGGGTGCGGCCGTTCCGGGCGGCTCTTGAACTCCGGGTGGAACTGGCTGGCGACGAACCATGGGTGGTCGCGCAGCTCCACGATCTCGACGAGCCGCCCGTCGGGCGACTGCCCCGACAGGATCATGCCCGCACCCTCGAGGAGCGCCCTGTAGCGGTTGTTCACCTCGAAGCGGTGACGATGTCGCTCGTAGACAACCTCGTCGCCGTAGACGACGTGGGCCTTCGAGCCGGGGAGCAGGCGGGCGGGGTAGAGGCCGAGGCGCATCGTGCCGCCCTTCTCCTCCAGGTCGCGCTGGTCCGGCATGAAGTCGATCACCGGGTGCGCGGTGAACATGTCGAACTCGGTGGAGTTGACGTCGTCCGAGCCGGTCACGGCGCGGGCGAAGTCGATCACGGCGCACTGCAGCCCCAGGCAGAGGCCCAGGTACGGGACGCCGTGCTCGCGCGCATACCGCGCGGCGACGACCTTGCCCTCGATCCCGCGGTGGCCGAAGCCGCCGGGCACGAGGATCGCCGCCGCGCCGCCGAGCGCCTCGTCGACGGAGTCCGCCGACAGCGTCTCCGAGTTGACCCAGCGGACCTTCACGTCCACGCCGTTCGCCCAGCCCGCGTGCTTGAGCGACTCGGTCACCGACAGGTATGCATCAGGGAGCTCGATGTACTTCCCGACGAGGGCGACCTCGAGCTCCGGCTTCTGGCGCTTGATCAGCTCGACCAGCCGGCGCCAACGCTCGAGATCCGGCGGCACGGCCACATCCCCGAGATCCAGCTCGCGCACCAGGAGGTCGCCGAGCCCGGACGCCTCGAACAGGAGCGGCACCTCGTAGATCGTGTCCGCGGTGACGGCCGGGATGACCGCGTCCACGGCGACGTCCGTGAACAGCGCGATCTTCTCGCGGATCTCGTCGAGGACCGGGTGGTCCGAGCGCAGGATGATGACGTCGGGCTGGATCCCGATCCCACGCAGCTCCTTCACGGAGTGCTGGGTGGGCTTCGTCTTGAGCTCGCCCGTCGCCTGGAGGGCCGGGAGCAGGGTGACGTGGACGTAGAGGACGTTGCGTCGGCCCACGTCCTTGCGGATCTGGCGGATCGCCTCCAGGAACGGCAGGCTCTCGATGTCGCCGACCGTCCCGCCCACCTCGACCACGACGACGTCCGCCCCGCCGTCGCGCGAGACGCGGAGGACCCGCTCCTTGATCTCGTTCGTGATGTGCGGGATGACCTGGACGGTGCCGCCCAGGTAGTCGCCGCGGCGCTCCTTCGCGATCACCGCCTGGTAGATGCGACCCGTGGTCACGTTCGAGAGCTGCGAGAGGTTCTCGTCGATGAACCGCTCGTAATGGCCCAGGTCCAGGTCCGTCTCGGCGCCATCGTCCGTGACGAAGACCTCGCCGTGCTGGTAGGGCGACATGGTCCCCGGATCCACGTTGATGTACGGGTCAAGCTTGAGAACGGAGACCGAGATCCCGCGCGCCTTCAGCAGGCGGCCGATGCTGGCGGCGGTGATGCCCTTCCCGAGAGACGAGGTAACCCCTCCGGTCACAAAGACATACTTCGCCATGGGCCGCGCTCCTCCGGGGTTTTTCCGATGCTACCGGAAAGCGGCTGATGGCGCCAGAAGCATGCCGTTGGCGACGGATTGCACCTCGGATTCGGACTGCGCCCGACGATCCTCGCTTGGATCCGTCGGGCCGCCAGACCATCGTCGAGCCCGTGGCCGGGTCGTCGACGAGCGCATCATCGACGAATCACCGTCCGGGACGAAGGAGCGGCCACATGGAGTTCGGCGACGTGGTCATGAAGCGGCGGGCGGTCCGCCGCTTCGAGGAGGGAGGCGTCGAGCCCGGCGTGATCGAGCAGATCGCGCGGCTGGCCCAGCGGACGCCGTCGGCCGGATTCAGCCAGGGGCAGCGGCTCGTCGTCGTCACGGACCGGGACCTGCGCCGGGCCGTTGCCCGGGTCGCCGGTGAGGAGGAGTACGCCGAGTTCGGGCCGTGGATCTCGGAGTGCGCCGCCCAGTTCGTGCCCTGCGTCTCCGCGGAGATCTATCACCGGCGCTACCGCGAGGCCGACAAGATCGCGGACGACGGCTCCGAGATCGACTGGCCGGTCCCCTACTGGTTCGTGGACATCGGGGCGACGACGATGGTCATCATGCTGGCCGCGGTCGACGCCGGCCTGGCGTCGGGGTTCGCTGGCGCCTTCGACCCGGGCGCCATCCGGGCGCTCCTGGGCATCCCCGACGAGTTCGTCCCGATCGGGGTGATGCCCGTGGGCCGCCCGCTGCCGGACGTGCGCTCGCCCTCGCTCAAGCGCGGCTGGGTCCCGTTCGAGGAGTTTGCCCGGTTCGACCGCTGGGGCTGATCGCCGCGCGGGCCCGAAATGGCGACGGCCCCGCCGGCGGTTGCCGGCGGGCCGAGTTCGGACGCGGCGGCGGGTTGGCTAGACGCCCTCCTGCTCGAGCTCGAGGGTCTCCTCGTCGCTCTCCTCGGTCAGCTTCAACCAGATGAAGAGGCCGGCGAGGACCACGAGCGGTATGACGACGAGCGCCGCCAGCGTGACCCCCAGGGCAGTCGCCACGATCTTGAGAGCCTTCATCGGCCGCTACCTCCTTCGCTGGGACGCTGGGTCCGCTAGGCCCTGCGGGCCTGGGGTGCCTGCGCGATCATCGCTTCGATGTCGTCCTTCGTGAACTCGGCGAGCATGTGGTGGCCGCCGGTGGGTCCCGCGTGGTGAAGGCGGACGACGAACGCGCCTTCCTGCTCGAAGAAGAAGGTGTCGCGCGGTTTCTGCTCGTCGATCCACCGCCCGAGCACCCGGAACAACTTCTCATAGTAGCCCGCATTCGTCCAGTCGGGAACGGCCGTGTCAGCGTTGCGCCGCGCGACGGCCTCCTCCATGAAGCGCGCGATGTCGTCATCGAGAAAGGTGAGGGTCTCCTTCACCTGGTGTCCTGGAGTCTCGGACCATGTGCCACTGTCGCCTTCGACGGCGAGGCCCTGGAGGATGAAGCCGTCGGGCGCCTCCACGAGCAGGACGTCGTGCATCCCGCGCTGGTCGAGGAACGCGCCGATGGAGCGCAGCACTTCCTCGTAGTCCTGGCGCGGGCTCCCCTCGTAGATCCGCATCGTCTCTCCTCGTGACCGCGTGCGCGTCGCGCGGTTCGGTGTCCGGCTTCAGCTCCTCGGGGCCCAGTCGATCAGGCCGCGCTGACGTGCGATGCGCTGGAACGCGCCAATGACGCCCCGGCTCACGAGTGTAAGCACGCTGGACGGGGCGCACAAGGCGAATGGGACATCCAGTGCCGGCACCCCCGCCGACGCCCCGGCGCTGGCGTGACGAGAAGGCCCGCCGCAGATGGCGCGCGCGGCGACGGTCGACTCGAGGCGCGTCACTTCGCGGGCTGGATCGAGATCCCGCCATTGGTCGTTCGTGCCGATATCGAGGCGGCGGGCGCGTTCCCGACGCGTCCCGCCAGCCGGGTCTCGGCCGCCGTCTCGGTGGTCGTGACCGGGTACCCCACGCGGACCTTCGCGTTGGACGTCTCGAGGTCCAGGCTGAAGGTGACATCGGCGCCGAGCTCGAGCGAGATCGCGGCGTTGGACGTCTCGAACGAATGCGGACCGGCGGCCAGTGAGCCGCTGAACGCAATCTCGCCGTTCGACGTGGTCGCCTTGACCGCCGCATCGGCCGCATCGATCCTGATCTTGCCGTTGGACGACGTCAGCGCCAGCGGGCCGCGCGAGGCGGTCACCGTGATCGCGCCGTTCGAGGTCTCCGCGTCGACCCCGGCCGCTGCCCCGTCGATCGTCGTCTCGCCGTTCGAGGTCCGGATCCGGATGGCGCCGGTGATACCAGCGACGCTCACCTTTCCGTTCGAGGTCATGAGCTCGAGGGCGGAGCCGGCCGGAACGGTCACCGTTGCCGACGCACCGCGGTTTCGGGGGTTGGTTGGATCCGGCTGGTAGACGGCGCGAAGAACGACCGCGTCGGCGACCTCCTGGAGCGTCGTGACGACCCGCGCGCGATCGGCCTCGGCATCCGATCGCGTGGCGCCCGCGCCGGTCACCGTGACGCTGGCGCCCACGCGGCCGTCCGGTCCGGGCTGGACGCTGACCCCGCCATTGAACAGCTCGACGCGGACCAGGTGGGTGGAGTACCCGACCAGCGAGAGATCGCGGGTCTCACGTGCCGTCAATTCCCCGATGACGCCGGAGCACCCGGCCATGAAGACGGCCCCGACCAGCACAACGATGGCGGATGCCACATGCAGGCAACGGGATGGCGTTGGCACGGCGTGCTTCTCCGGGTCGGGACGCGAGTGTCCTGGTTGAGGGTCAGATGGCTCCGGCGAGCAGGCCGGCAACCCTCGCGTCGTTGATGATGAGGGCCGTGTTGGCGCGAATGGACCTGCCGTCGGTCAGCTCCGCGACCCGCTGAAGGACCCAGGGCGTGAGGGCCGGTCCGTGGATACAGGCGGCCTCCGCGTCCGCGGTCGCCCGGGCAATCGCTGCCACGGCCTCCGCGCGGGGCAGCTCGTCCGCAACCGGAACCGGCACGCAGAGGAGCACGCCCGACCCCAGCCCGAGCGCGAGATGAATCCGCACGAGGTCGGCGGCAGCGGCCAGGTCGGGGACGTGCTGCGGCGCAGGGATCCCCGATGTGCGCGAGAAGAAGCCCGGCAGCTCGTCCGTCCCGAGCGCGACGACCGGCACACCACGCGACTCCAGCACCTCGAGCGTGCCGCGCACATCGAGGATCGCCTTGGGGCCGGCACACACGACGACGACCGGCGTCCGGGCCAGCTCCTCGAGGTCGACCGAGACATCGAGGCTCGGCGGTCGCCGGACCCCGTCGGGCGCCGTCGCCGGTTCGAAGGCCCCCGGGTGCACGCCGCCGATCCCGCCGGTCGCGAAGACCCGGATGCCGGCCGCGGCGCACGCCAGCATGGTTGCCGAGACCGTCGTCGCACCGAGCACGCCGGCTGCGAGTGCACCCGCCAGCGTCGGGCGGGCGACCTTCCGGACGCCGTCGGCCGTCGCGAGCTCGACGAGAGCCGCCGAGTCGAGCCCGACCACGAGTCGGCCGTCCCGGATCCCGACCGTCGCGGGCACGCCACCCGATTCGCGCACGGCGGCCTCCGCGGCGCCGGCAACCTCCAGGTTGCGCGGAAACGGGAGCCCGTGGCTGATGAGCGTCAATTCGAGGGCAACCACGGGGCGCCCGTTCCGCAGCGCGTCGGCAACCTCGGGGGCAATGGCAAGTCGTTCGCGGAGACCTGCGACGAGCGGATCCTGCATCCGATGAGGGTACCGTCGGCCGACACGACCGTCGCGGCACGTCCGCGACGACGTACGCTTCGCCACGTGCCCGAGGCCCCGTCGTCGCTCTCCGCCGCGCGGCTCCTCCGCCGCCAGGTGGTGCTGGAGGAGCATGACCCGCTGCCCGGAGGCGACGGCGCCGTGATCGTCCGGCGGTTCGTCCGGGGCGAGACGTACCGCTCGCATCTGCACCGCGTCGACTTCGGCAGCACCGGGGTCGCCGAACTCCAGGGAGCGATGGCCGCCCGCGCGACGGCCGGGGCAGTCCGCCTGACGTCCGGGGCGGTTCGCGACACGTCGCCCCGCGTCAGCCCCGATGGGCGGCTCGTCGCGTTCCTGCGCTCCTTCCCCGATGAGCCGGATCGGTCGACGGCCGTCATGGTGGCGGCGCTCGACGGCGGCACCGCGCGCGTCATCGTGGTGCCCGGGCACGGCGTCTCGGAGATGGCCTGGTCGCCGGATGGGTCGCGCCTCGCGCTGGTGGCGGCGGGCGCGGCGTCCCACTCGATCGTCGGGCCCGAGTCGAAGGGGCGCGTGGTGACGGCGCGACGCATCCGGCGGGCCGACTGGCGCGGGGACGGCGTCGGCCACCGTGACCGGTGGGACCAGGTGTGGGTGGTCGAGGCGCGCGGACGCGCGCGGGCTCGCCAGCTGACCGACCACGAGGGGGATGCGCGGGGCATCGCCTGGTCCCCTGACGGCGGCACGATCGCCTATGCCGCCGACCCGCGCCCGGACGCCGATCTCCGGCCGTGCCCGTCGATCTGGGCCGTCCCGGCCGCCGGCGGCGTGCCGCGCGAGGTGATCCGGCTGGCCGGCTGTGCGGGCTCGCCGGCGTTCTCGCCGGACGGGCGCTGGCTGGCCTGCATCGGCGTTGACGTCCCCGACCCGCTCGACGACGAGCAGCCCGGGATCTTCGTGGCGTCCGCAGCGCCCGGCGGCGCGGTCGCCGAGGGTGCCATCGGCGGCGGCGGCAACCCGCCGCCCCCGGCCACGGCCCTGGCGCCCGACCTGGACATGCCGGTCGGGGCGTTGAACGACACCGACCTCAACGGCTGGATGGCAGCGTCCCGGCCCGGTCCATGCTGGGACGGGCCGGCCTCGATCGTGGCACTCGTGAGCGAGGCGGGGCGCGTGCGGCCGTGGCGCTTCCCGGTCGATCCGGCAACCGGCCGGCCGGCCGGCCGCCCCCGGCAGCTCGTCGACGGCGACGTCGCGGCCTGGACGCTCGGCGTGGCTGGCGGCGTCGTCACGATCGTGGCGACACGGGACGATCGCCCGATGGAGCTGCTCACCATCGCCGGATCGAGGCGGGGGCACGGCGGCCCGTGCCAGGACGACCCTCGGCGGGAGGTGGCGCCGGGGGCTGCCCTGGCCGGAGATGCGGCGCCTGTTCGCGCCGGGCACGGGTGGCCCCATCGAGACGTGGATCGTCTCGCCTGCCGGCGCCGGCGACGCCCCACTCCCCGCGATCGTGAACGTCCACGGCGGGCCGCTGGGCGCGTGGTCGCCCGCACCGTCGACCGAGAACGTGCTCCTCGCTGCACACGGCTACCGCGTCATCCTCCCCAACATCCGCGGCTCGGCGGGCTACGGGCGGGCCTGGATTCGACCCCAGCTCGGCGATTGGGGCGGCGTCGATGCCGCCGACGTGCTCGCCGCGGTCGACCACGCCGTGAGCCTGGGGCTTGCCGATCCCGCCCGGCTCGGGATCCTCGGGCTCTCGTACGGCGGCTTCATGGTCAACTGGCTGGTGGGTGCCGAGCCAGGCCGCTTCCGCGCCGCGGTGAGCGAGAACGGCGTGACGAACCAGCTCAACGACTGGGCGAACTCCGACAGCGGCCCCGAGTACGACCGAATGGCGCTCCTCGGCGATCCGCTGAGCGAGGAGGGTGTCCGCCGGCTCTGGCGCCAGTCGCCGCTTCGCCAGGTGACCCGGATCCGGACGCCGCTCCTCATGCTGCAGGGCGAGTCGGACCTGCGCTGCCCCGCAGCGGACAACGAGCAGCTCTTCGTCGCGCTTCGCCACCTGGGCCGCGAGGTCGAGTACGTCCTCTACCCGGAGAGCTGGCACACGTACGCGATCACCGGCCGCATCGACCGCCGGATCGACCGGAACGAACGGGTCCTGGCCTGGTTCGACCGGTTCCTGCGGGGCTGAGGCCGGTCCGGCCCTACCCGAGCGTGAGCTCGGGCCGGGGCGTGCCCAGCTGGCGCGCCGCGGCCCGGTGGCCGGCCACGACGGCCCGACGCAGGACCGCCGGTGTCGCGGCGGCGTCGGCCACGAGCCATGCCACCAGGAATCCCGGCGTCGAACGCGTCGCCGGCGCCGGTCGTGTCCCCGGTCGGGAACGGGCGCGTGGCGACGTCGAGCCGGACACCTGGCGATGCGGCACCGCCCCGGCCGCGGATCAGCAGGGTCGCCCCAGCCCGACCGCGCTTGACGACCGCGATCGGCGCGAAGCGGAGGAGGTGCGCCGGATCGGGCTCGCCGAGGAAGGCGATCGCTTCGTGCTGGTTCGTGAAGAGCACGTCGGGCGCGACCTCGCCGGACCAGGTCGTGGGCGGCGAACCGGCCGCCTGCGAGCAGCGGCGCGGCCGAGGCCAGGTCGAGGCTGATGCGGGCACCGGCGGCCCGAGCGAGGACGATGGCAGCCCGGCCGGCCTCGCCGAGCGGGGCGCCGAGAAGCGAGTACGCGGGCAGGTGGAGCGCGCCGGCCCCGCGGAACCAGCGCTCGTCGAGGTCGTCGGGCCGCAGCAGGTCGGCCGCACCCCGCTCCGCCACGAACGATCGCTCGCCGGTCGCGGGGTCCACCAGCATCCCGATCCGCGCCGTCCGCGATCCCACGGGTCGCGCCGCCCGGACCAGGACGCCGTCCGCCCGCAGCGCCGCCACGAGCGCACGCCCCGGGCCATCGCGCCCGATCGCGCAGACCAGCGTCGTCCGCGCGCCGAGCCGGGCCAGCCAGCGGGCCGCATTTGCCGCGGAGCCGCCCTGGAGCAGCCGGACCGCACCCGGGACGTCGGTCCCCCGCCGGAGCGGTCGAGACGGCGCCAGCGTCACGTCGAGCGCGAGGTCGCCCAGCACCAGCACCCGTACGGGGCCCGGGCGGGACGGGAGCGATGGGCGGGACGGGAGCGATGGCACGCGCCCGAGGATACGCCGCGGCCCATCCCGGGTCCGCGCCTACAATTGGGCCATCCATCCGCGCCCCGTCACTCCGCCCAGGAGCACGCCCGCATGACCCTCAACGCTGAACAGCTCGACCGCCTGGCGGTCGACACCATCCGGACGCTCGCGATCGATGGCGTCCAGCAGGCGAACTCCGGCCATCCGGGCGCCCCGATGGGGATGGCCCCCATGGCGTACGCCCTCTGGACGCGCTTCCTCCACCACGCGCCGACGCATCCCGACTGGCCCAATCGCGACCGGTTCGTCCTCTCCGCGGGGCATGCCTCGATGCTCCTGTACGCGCTCCTCCACCTGACCGGCTACGACGTCACGCTCGACGACCTCGAGCATTTCCGCCAGTGGGGCTCGCGGACGCCGGGCCACCCCGAGCACGGCATGACAGCAGGCGTGGAAGCCACGACGGGACCGCTTGGCCAGGGCCTCGCGAACGCCGTCGGGATGGCCATCGCGGAGCGACGCCTCGCCGCGGAGTTCAATCGCCCGGGCCATTCGCTCGTCGACCACTGGACGTATGCCATCTGCTCCGACGGCGACCTCCAGGAGGGGATCGCCTCCGAGGCGGCCTCGCTCGCGGGTCATCTGCGCCTCGGCAAGCTGGTCCTCCTCTACGACGACAACCGCATCCAGCTCGACGGGCCCACGTCGATGGCCTTCTCGGAGGACGTCCTCGAGCGGTTCGACGCCTACCAGTGGCACACCCAGCAGGTGGAGGACGGCAACGACCTGTCGGCCATCGACGCGGCGATCCGCGCCGCGCGCGCCGACGGGCGCCCCTCGATCATCGCCGTCCGGACGCACATCGGATTCGGGTCGCCGCACAAGCAGGACACCCAGAAGGCCCACGGGGCCCCGCTCGGCGTCGAGGAGGTCCGCCTGACGAAGGAGGCCTACGGCTGGGACCCCGACCGGACGTTCTACGTGCCGGACGACGCCGAGGGTCTCTTCAGCCGCGCGATCCCGTACGGCGAGCACCTGGTCAACGACTGGGAGGACCGATTCAGGCGGTATGCCGTGGCCTTCCCGGCCCAGGCGTCGGAGCTGCGCCGACGCCTGGCAGGCTGAGCTGCCGGAGGGCTGGGACGCGCACCTCCCCGTCTTCGGCGTCGGCGAGGACTTCGCCACCCGGCAGGTGAGCCAGGCCACGATCCAGGCCCTTGCGGCCGCCCTGCCGGAGCTGTTCGGCGGGTCGGCGGATCTCTCCGAATCGAACCTGACGGACGTCAAGGGCGGGATCGACTTCTCGACCGAGGAAGCCGGCCGGAACCTCCGCTTCGGCGTGCGGGAGCACGCGATGGGCGGGATCGTCAACGGGATCGCCTACCACGGCGGGTTCCTGCCATACGGCGCGACGTTCCTCACCTTCAGCGACTACATGCGCGGATCGGTCCGCCTCGCGGCGCTGGCCGGGCTGCACCTGGTCTATGTCTGGACGCACGACTCGGTCGGCCTGGGCGAGGACGGCCCGACGCACCAGCCGGTCGAGCACTACGCGGCCCTCCGGGCGATCCCGAACCTGTGGTTCGTCAGGCCCGGCGATGCGAACGAGGCGGCGGCCGCCTGGGCGCTGGCCGTCGAGCGCTCGGACGGCCCCACAGCCCTGGCCCTCACCCGGCAGAAGCTGCCCACGTTCGCCGCCACGGCCGCGAACGCCCGCGACGGAGTGCGGCGCGGGGGATACGTCCTGCGCGCCGCGTCCTCCGAGGCCGCCGGCGGGCTGCCGTCCCTCATCGTGATCGCGACGGGCTCCGAGCTCCAGCTCGCGATGGGCGCCGCGGACGCGCTCGAGGCGGACGGCATCCCGACGCGGGTCGTCTCGCTGCCCTGCTGGGAGGCGTTCGACGCCCAGGAAGCGGCGTACCGGGAGGCGGTCCTGCCCGCCGCGGTCCGAAAGCGCGTGAGCGTCGAGATCGGAGTCTCGCTCGGCTGGGAGCGCTGGACCGGCGACGAGGGCGCGATCGTCGCGCTCGACCACTTCGGTGCGTCGGCGCCCGCCGCCACGATCTTCGAGCAGTTCGGCTTCACCGTCGAGCGGGTAACCGAGGTCGGCAGGGCCGTGGTCCGGGACGGGCTCCGCGGTCGCGTCCCGACCCTGGGTCCCTCGCCGCACGGGGAGGTGCACACCTGATGCGGGTCGCATTCGCGGCGGACCACGGCGGCGTCGAGCTCCGCGACGAGCTGCTGCGCCGGCTGGCGGACACCGGGCACGAGCTGATCGACCTCGGCGGCGACGGGGCCGACCCGGCCGACGACTACCCGGACTTCGCGCTGCGGCTCGCGCTCGCGATCCGCGACGGCCTGGCGGACCGCGGGATCCTCGTCTGCGGCTCGGGGATCGGCGCCTCCGTCGCGGCGAACAAGGTTCGGGGCATCCGTGCGGCGATCGCCCACGACACGTACTCGGCCCACCAGGGCGTTGAGCACGACGACCTCAACGTGCTCTGCCTCGGCGGCCGGGTGATCGGCGTGGAGCCAGCGGTCGAATGCGCCCGCGCGTTCCTCGGTGCGTCATTCTCCGGCGCGGAACGCCATGCACGGCGGGTCGCCAAGGTGCTCGCGATCGAGGCCGAGGAGTCACGCGCGGGCTGATCCGGCCGGACGGGGCGGTGACGACATGGCCGGGAGCCGGTCCGACCCGTGGCAGGGGCGGCCCGCCTCACCTGCCGCCGAGCGCGCCGCGACTACACTGCACCCATCAGGAGGCAGCCGATGGCAGAGACGCTCAACACGTTCGCCCCGGACGCGCTCGACGCGCGGATCCACGACCCGGCGCTCGCCCAGGCGGTCGAGGCAGCACTGCGACGTGCCGGCGACGAGCGGTGGGTCGAGCGCCTGCACGACCGCGACGGCAGCCTCTGGTCGTCGGACCCGGCGGTGCTCGAGAAGATCGCCAGCCGCCTCGGCTGGCTCGACGCCCCGCGCGACTTCGGGGAGCAGGTCCCGGCCCTCGAGGCCTTCGGCGAGAGCATCCGCGGGGCGGGCTTCACGGCTGCGCTCGTGGCCGGGATGGGCGGGAGCAGCCTGGCCCCGGACGTGCTCGCCGATGCCTTCCGCGACATCGCCGACTGGCTCGCCGTCCGCGTCCTCGACTCGACTGATCCGGCCGCCGTGGCTGCCGCCTGGGACGGTCTCGACCCGCTGTCGACGCTGGTGATCGTGGCCACCAAGTCCGGCACGACCACGGAGAGCCTGGCCTTCCAGGCGGATGCCTGGGCAAGGGTTCACGCCGCGCTGCGCGGCGCCGGCGAGCGCCGCGAGTCCCCCGCCGACCTGATGATCGCCATCACCGATCCGGGACGGAGCCTGGAGGCGATCCCCCACCATGACAGCCTCCGCGAGGTGTTCCTGAACCCGGAGGACGTCGGCGGACGCTATTCCGCGCTCACGTACGTCGGCCTGGTGCCGGCATCCCTGCTGGGAATCGACCTCGACGCGTTCCTCGCGTCTGCGCTCGCGATGCTTGCCCGGACCCACGTGACGGACGTGGCGGCGAACCCGGGCGCGGCCCTCGGGATCCTGCTCGGCGTGCTCGGGCGTGCCGGCCGCGACAAGCTGACGCTCGTGGCGGACCCGGCCGTGGCTCGCTTCGGCGCATGGCTGGAGCAGCTGATCGCGGAGAGCACCGGAAAGCACGGCGTCGGGATCGTCCCGATCGCCGGGGAGCCGCTGGGGAACGCCGGCGCGTATGGGCCGGATCGGGTCTTCGTCCGGCTGACGCTCGACGGCGCGCCGGCCCCGGCCCCGGCCCCGGACGGCACGTCGGCCGATGACCTCCTCGACGCGCTGGCAGCGGCCGGCCACCCAGTCGTGCACATCGGCCTCGCGGACCCCATCGATCTCGCCGCGGAGTTCGTGCGCTGGGAGGTCGCCACCGCGATCGCGGGCGTCATCCTCGAGATCAACCCGTTCGACGAGCCGAACGTCACCGAGTCGAAGGAGAACACGAAGCGCGTCCTCGCGGAGCTCGAGCGGACCGGCTCGTTCCCGGCCCCCGTGGTCCTCGCCCAGGGCGCCGGCCTCATCCTCGTCGGCGACTCGACGCTCCGAACGACTGACGGCGACGGCACCCTCGCCGGCGAGCTTCGGCGCCACGTTGCCCGGGCGGACCCGAGGGCTTACCTCGCGCTGCAGGCGTTCATCGCGCCGACTCCTGCCCGGGCCGAGACGATGGACCGGATGCGCGGCCTCCTCCGCGACGCGACCGGCCGCCCGACGACGAGCGGGTTCGGCCCGCGCTTCCTGCACTCCACGGGCCAGCTTCACAAGGGCGGCGCGCCGATCGGCTGGTTCCTCCAGCTCACGGCCGACCACCCGGTCGATGTCGAGATCCCGGGGCGACCGTTCAGCTTCGGGCAGCTGGTGGATGCCCAGGCCCTGGGTGACTTCGAGGCGCTCGATTCGCACCACCTGCCGGTGCTTCGCGTCCACCTCGGCGCCGACGCAGACGCCGGTCTTGCGGCCCTCGAAGGGGCGCTTCGTGAGGCCCTCGCGTAACCAACGACCGACCGTCAGCCGTCACGCACGGTCATTCCGGGCATACCAGACCAAGGAGACTCCCGATGCGCATCGGCTTCATCGGCCTCGGCCGGATGGGCGCGAACATGGTCCGGAGGCTGGTCCGTGACGGCCACGAGGTGGTGGCCTTCAACCGGACCCCGGAGAAGACGCGCGAGATCATGACCGAGGGCGCCGAGGGCGCCTTCAGCGTCGGCGAGCTGGTCGCCGGGTTGCCGGCTCCGCGCGCCGTCTGGATCATGGTCCCCGCGGGCGACGCCACCGAGGCCATGATCGACGAGCTGATGGAGGTCCTCGAGCCGGGGGACACGATCGTCGACGGCGGCAACACGAACTTCCACGACGACGTCCGACGCCACGAGAAGGTCGGGGCGAAGGGCCTCAGGTACGTCGACGCGGGCACATCCGGCGGCGTCTGGGGGCTCCAGAACGGCTACTGCCTCATGGTCGGCGGCGACAAGGACGCGGTCGAGCCGCTCGAGCCGGTCTTCCACACGCTCGCGCCGGCCGACGGTTACGCCCACGTGGGCGGGCCCGGCGCCGGGCACTACGTGAAGATGGTCCACAACGGCATCGAGTACGGCCTCATGCAGGCATACGCGGAGGGGTTCGAGATCCTCCACGCCAGCGACTACAAGCTCGACCTGGCGCAGATCGCGGGGATCTGGCGGTATGGCTCGGTCGTCCGGTCGTGGCTCCTCGAGCTCCTCGTCGATGCACTCGCGAAGGGCCAGGACTTCCCCGGCGTGAAGGGCTGGGTTGCCGATTTGGGCGAGGGTCGCTGGACGGTCCTCGAGGCGATGGAGCACGACGTCCCGGCACCCATCATCACGCTCAGCCTCCAGGCGCGCCTCCGGTCGCGCCAGGACGAGAGCTATGGGGCGAAGGTGCTCGCCGCGCTGCGCAACGAGTTCGGCGGCCACGCCATCAGGACCGAGTAGGTGCGCCGATGACGGACGACGCGCCGGGCGTTGCGGCGGACGAGCCAGCCCTGCCGACGGCGGATCGCGCCGCGGTCTCCGAGGTCCCGGGCGCCGCCAAGGCACCGCCGCGGCCCGGACGGGCCGGCGACGAGAGCCCGCGGACCGCGCGCGACCTCCGGCTGGCAAGGCTGGGGAAGCGGCGCGCGAGCGGCAAGGCGCTCGACAACCCCCTGCGCGAAGGACTCCGACTCGAGCGCGTACCGGACCCGGCGACCTTCGTC
Organism: uncultured Chloroflexia bacterium; assembly: GCA_963734535.1. Taxonomy (GTDB): domain Bacteria; phylum Chloroflexota; class Limnocylindria; order Limnocylindrales; family CSP1-4; genus CTSoil-043. The sequence goes on from CAVTHS010000001.1 coordinate 30,619, forward strand.
CTGTTCGGTTCCACCGGCGATCTTGCCCACCGGAAGGTGGTCCCGGCGCTCTTCCAGCTGTGGCGAACGAACCTGCTCCCGCACGAGTTCGCGATCGTCGGGATCGGGCGGCGGCCCTACACGGACGACGCCTTCCGCGCGGAGCTTCGGGCCTCGCTCGGCGAGTTCAGCCGCGTGCTGCCGATCGAGACGGCCGTGTGGGAGGAGTTCGCCGGGCGGATCCGCTACCAGCTCGGCAGCTTCGACGATCCCGCCCTCTACGATCAGCTGGCCGTGCGCCTCGACGACCTGGACCGCGAGCGCGGCACGTCGGGCAACCGCCTCTACTACCTCGCCACCCAGCCGTCGGCATTCGCCGAGATCATCGCCGGGCTGGGCCGCGTCGGGCTCGACCACGAGCAGCACGCCGGGGGCTGGCGACGCATCGTCATCGAGAAGCCGTTCGGGCGCGACCTGACGTCGGCGATTCGGCTCAACCGGGAGGTCGGCAAGGTCTTCCGCGAGTCGCAGGTCTACCGGATCGACCATTACCTCGGCAAGGAGACGGTCCGCAACATCCTGGTCTTCCGCTTCGGGAACGGCATCTTCGAGCCCATCTGGCACCGTCGCTACGTCGACCACGTCCAGATCACCGTGGCGGAGTCGATCGGGGTCGAGAAGCGGGGCTCGTTCTACGAGGAGGCGGGCGCCTCCCGCGACTTCCTCCAGAACCACCTCATGCAGCTGCTCTCGCTCGTCGCGATGGAGCCGCCGGCGACCTTCGACGCCGAGGCGCTCCGCGACGAGAAGGTCAAGGTCCTCCGCGCGATCGAGCCCATGGACCCCGACACGGTGGCGGCCAACGTCGTCCGCGGCCAGTACGGGCCGGGCTGGGTGACCGCGGGCCAGGTGGGCGGCTACCGCGGCGAGCCGGAGGTCGACCCGGAATCCGAGACCGAGACCTACGTGGCGGCACGCCTCTTCGTCGACGACTGGCGGTGGGCGGGGGTCCCGTTCTACCTGCGCGCCGGGAAGCGCCTGCCGAAGCGCGCCACGGAGATCGCGATCCAGTTCAAGCAGGTGCCGCACGCCCTGTTCAAGGAATCGAGCGTCGATCCCGAGGCGAACCTGCTTGCCCTGCGGATCCAGCCCGACGAGGGGATCCTGCTCCGGTTCGCCGCGAAAGTGCCCGGCCTCGGCGTCGACGTCCGGGCAGTGAACATGGACTTCACCTACGGCTCGGCGTTCAGCGTGGACAGCCCCGACGCATACGAGACCCTGATCCTCGATGCGCTCCTGGGCGATGCGTCCCTGTTCACCCGTGCCGACGAAGTCGAGAAGGCGTGGGCCATCGTCAACCCGATCATCGACGCCTGGGCGGACGGCCCGGCACCGGACTTCCCGAACTACGCCGCGGGAAGCTGGGGGCCTCTCGATTCCGATTCGCTGCTGGCGCGGGACGGGCGACGGTGGCGGCGGATCTGAGCGCCCCGGTCGCGGGTGAATCGGGAGTGGCAATCGTGCCGCCCGGGATCCCGGTCGCGCCGGGCGACCCGACGCTGCGCTGGTCGAGCCAGGCCACCACGATCGCGGGGATCGAGCACGAGCTGGCGACCTTCTGGGCGCTTCCCCAGGTGAATGCGGTCGTCGGCGCTCCCACGGAACGGATCGTCGCGGCCCGGACCAGCGTCCTCAACCTCGTGGTCGTCGCGCGGAGCCCGGAGCTCGGCGAGCGGGCCGCCTCGACGCTCTCCATGCTCACCGGCCGTCATCCATCGCGGACGCTCATCCTCGTCCCCTCGGACCCGGACGGCCCGGACTGGCTGCACGCCCAGGTCAAGGCCTACTGCATGGTCCCGCGCGCAGGCGCGCCCGAAACCTGCGCCGAGCAGATCTACGCCACGGCGGGCGGGGCGACCGGTCGCCACCTGGGCGCAATCGTCGCGCCGCTGCTGGTGCACGACCTTCCGGTCACGCTGTGGTGGCCCGGTGAGCCGCCGTTCGGCGCGCCCGTGGCGCGCGACCTGATCGGGATGGCCGACCGGCTGGTCGTCGACGGCTCGAGCTGGGCGGGCGACGGGCTCGACCGCCTGCGGGACCTCGCGGCGCTCGGCGGTCGCTCGCTCGCGATCTCCGACTTCGCGCTCATGCGCCAGGCGCGCTGGCGCGAGGCCGTCGCGTCCGTCTTCGATCGCCCCGAGTTCCTGCCGTATCTCCGCTCGCTGCGGCGCGTGGCGGTCACCTACGGGACGCATGGCGGACCGGATGCCGAGACCCGCACCAACATCGTCAAGCCCATCTACCACGTCGCGTGGCTCGCCTCGCGGCTCGGCCTCCGCGTGGTGCGACCCCTGGAGCGGGCCGGCCGGCCCGGCCCGATCCGGCGACCGCCACCCGGGTCCGGCCCGGAGCCGGGACGCGGGATGCGCGCGCTCCTGGCCTGGGACCGCGGCGCAGAGGTGGAGGTGGTGATCCGCCCGGTGATCTCGGGGATGCCCGGCGGCACGACGCTGCGGGTGGAGATCCTCGCGGAGCGACGCGGGACCGAGCTGCGTGCCGAGGTGACGGCAGAGGCGGAGCGCGTCCACGTCCGCGTCTGGGAGGACGGTGTCGAGGCGCTCGCGCGCCCGTTCATGGCGCCGCGCCGGACGGACGTCGACCTGCTGGCGGAGGCGATCGAGGCAGGCGGCCGCGACCACGTGGCGATCGGGGCCTCCAGCATGGCAGCGGCCCTCGCGGGGCCGCGCGCCGGCGGCACGGCATGACGGGCGGGAGCCGGCACGGCGCCGCGTCGCGGCGCCCCGGGGGAGCCGGAGATCCTCGTGGCTGACACGCCGCCTGCGGCGGCCGCGCTCGCGGCCGAACGCCTCGTCCGGGCGATCGAGCTCGCGGTGGCCCGCCGGGGCCGGGCGGACATCGCGACGACCGGCGGCTCCACGTGCCCGGAGCTGTACCGGGCGCTGCTGGCGCGGCCCCTCCGCGACCGCATCCCGTGGGATCGGCTGCACGTGTGGTTCGGCGACGACCGCTTCGTGCCCCGGAGCGACCCGGAGTCGAACCTTCAGCCCGTCGACACGATCCTGCTCGCCGGCGACGCGGTGGCGGGGCTGGAACCCGCGCCACTGCCGCCGGCGAACCTCCACCCGGTCCCTGTCGACGCGACGCTCGCCGTGGGTGGTGGCCCGGCCGAGGCCGCCGCCTCGTACGAGGCCGCGCTCCGGGCCGCTCTGCCGTCCGATGCCGCCGGGCGGCCCGTCTTCGACGCGATCACCGTCGGCATCGGGCCCGACGGCCACCTCCTCTCCGTCTTCCCTGGCAGCGCCGCGTTCGACGCGCCCGGCTGGGTCGTCCCGGTCCCGGCCCCGACCCACGTCCAGCCGCACGTCGCGCGCGTCACGCTGACGCCGGACGCGCTCGACGCGACGCCGACGCTGCTCCCGGTCGCGTTCGGCGACGGAAAGGCTGCCATCCTCGCCGCGATCCTCGACGGGCCCCGCGACGAGCGGCGCCTGCCGGCCCAGCGGGCGCGTCGCGCGGGTGCCAGCTGGGTCCTCGACGCGTCCGCCGCCGGGAACCTGTCCCGGGGCTGACCTCGTCCCGCGCCCTGCGGGTGGCGGCTATCATCCTTGCTCGGACTGCGTCCCCGACCGGACGCGGCTGGGCCGGCATCCCGGTCAGGCAGGGCGAGGCGCGTGTGTTCTCCCGGGTCACGATGGGCTTCGGCGTGGCGATCGTCGCGGTGAGCGGCCTCGTCGCCGCCGTAGGGGCAACCACGTTCAGCACGGCGATCGTCCCGGCCATCCTCGGCGGACTCTTCATCCTGCTGGGCTGGCTCGCGCGGAACACCCCGCTCCAGCCGTCGGCGCGGCAGCGGTCGCCATCGCTCTTCTCCACGATCCTCGCGGCGGCGCTCGTGTTCAGCTCGGCCCGCGGGATCTCGCTCATCCTCGACGGGCTGGGCACGGGCGCGGCACCGACCGCGACGGGCATCTTCCTGTTCCTGATGGCGCTCGCCGGGATCGGGTACATCATCTTCGGTGCGTGGACGGACATCTCGGAGGCGCGGCGGATCGCCCGCGCGCGTTCTGCCGCTCCGGCCCGCCGCCGACCCGGCCGCTGAGGGACCCGGACGACCTGGCCGCTGCGCCTGCCCGCCCGTCTGCGGCGCGAGAGTACGATGTCTGCCAATCGAACCGTCCGGTCGTGGGTCCCCACGCGACCGACCCGCCGCGAACCGGCCCCGCCCCGGGGCCACGGAGGACGCCGAGGATGACGACCAAGCCGCCGACGCCCCCCGCGGAGGCCACGAAACCGCTCGACCACACCGTCGATGGGCGACCGTACTCCCCGGGTCTCGAAGGGGTCCTCGCCGCGGAGACGTCGCTGGGCCTGGTCGACGGCACCAACGGCCGGCTCATGTATCGCGGCTACCGGATCGGCGACCTCGTGGCGCAGGGCTCGTACGCGTCGGTGGCGAACCTCCTCTGGACAGGCGAGTGGGATCCCGAAGGCCCGGCTGACGACAGGCCGGGTGCCCTCTGCCGTCATCTCGACCCTTCGCGCGCTCCCACGGACGGCGAAGCCGATGGATGCGCTGCGGACCGCCGTCTCGGTCTGGGGCGCGACGCAGGTGCTCGACTGGCCGCCAACCGCCATCCAGGCGCGTGCGCTGACCGAGTTCTCGCCGTCCGCCCTCGCCGCCTTCATCCGCCTGCGCGAGGACCTCGAGCCGATCGACCCGGATCCGAAGCTCGACATCGTCTCGGGCTTCCTGTACCAGCTCACCGGCGTGCGCCCGGACCGCGCGACCGCGCGCGCCCTCGACGCCTACTTCATCGTGGGCGCGGAGCACGGCCTCAACGCCTCGACGTTCGCGGCTCGCGTGATCACCTCGACGCGCTCGGACATCGCGTCGGCCGTCGCCGGGGCGATCGGGGCGATGAAGGGCCCCCTGCACGGCGGCGCTCCGTCCGAGGTCGTGGAGCAGATCCACAAGGTGGGCTCGCCCGAGCACGCCGAGGAGTGGATCCGCGACGCCCTCGCCCGCGGCGAGCGGCTGATGGGCTTCGGCCACCGCGTCTACCGGGCCTACGACCCGCGGGCGACTGCGCTCCGCAAGGTCGTCGAGGCGATGCCGGCGAGGCCCGACTGGCTCGAGCTCGCGATCAAGGTGGAGGATGTCGCGCTGCGTGTCCTGGAGGAGAAGTACCCGGACCGCCCGCTGAAGACGAACGTCGAGTTCTACGCGGCTGCGGTGCTCCAGGGCGTCGGCCTCACCCCGGACCTGTTCCCGGCCACGTTCGCGCTCGCGCGCCACGCAGGCTGGACTGCCCACGTCCTCGAGCAGGCCTCGGCCAACCGGCTGATCCGGCCGGACGCGCGGTTCATCGGCGTCGAGGAGCGCGACCTCCCGAAGTAGTCGGCCCTGCGAAAGCACGGGAGCCCGAAGCGGGCCCGGCGCCTCGCAGGCGGCCGTGCGCGGCCCGTCAGCGGACCGGGTCGCTGCGTGCCGCCCGGGACCTCCGCAGTGAGACGGCGACGCCCGTCGCCGCCGACGACGAAGACCACGGCGGCCGGCGAGGAACGGGGCCGGGATCCCGCCGACGCCCCGGTCGCCGCGGCCCCGACCGTCGGCCCGATGATCCCGGCGACGTACAGGGGGAGCAGGACGAGGTTCAGCGTCGTCGAGCGCCGCTCCGGCGCCACCTCCACCGCCACCAGGCCGAAGACCATCGCCTGTGTCGCGGCCTGGAGCGCCGAGTACACGACGGTGACGCCGGCGAGCACGGCCACCGTGGGCGCCACCGCGGTCCCGAGGAGCGCGACACCCGCGCCGAGCAGCGCGCCCGCCAGGACGGCCCGGAAGCCGATCCGGTCGCTCAGCGGCCCGGCGAGCGGCGAGAGCAGCGCGCCGACGAGGACCGCCACGCCCGTGACGAGGCCCACCGCGGAGGCGACGTTCGGCTGCCCCCCGTGGAGGCTCTCGACGAGGAGCGGCAGATACGGCCGGCTCATCTGGTTGGCGAGCATCGAGACGCCGAAGATCAGGAAGATCCGGCGAACGGCCGGGTCGGTGAGGACGCCCGTGACGGCTTGCCGGGCGAGCGAGAGGACGCTCCCGACCGGGGCCACCGCCGGCCGGATGTCGCGCGACCCCACCATGAGGAGCGCCACCACCCCGATCGAGAGGAGCGACCCGAGCCAGAAGACGTCGCTCAGCGGGAGATGCAGCTCGTCGATCATGACCCCGCCGAGCACGGGGCCGAGCGCGAATCCCAGCGGCCCGGTCGCGCCGAAGAGCGCGGTCACGGTGCCGACCCGGTGACGCGGCGTCACGTCCCGGAGCGCCGCCAGCATCACACCCGTGTTGCCCAGCTGGAGCCCCACGAGGAGAAGGCTCGCCGCGAGCTGCCATGGCTCACGGGCCAGCGCAACCCCGGCGAACACCACGGCCTCCACGACCGCGGACCGGACGATCACGGCGCGGCGGCTGTACTTGTCGGCCCAGACGCCCCAGAACGGGACGAGCACGATGCCGAAGACGAAGATGAGGCTGCTGAACAGCCCCGTGAACGTGGGCACCTGCGAATCGGGCAGCCCCACGTCGCTCAGCCGGAAGGGGAGGAACGCGAAGACCTGGGCGACGCCCATCGCCTCCACGGTCGACGTGATCGCGTAGACGAGCAGCAGGCTCCGCCAGCCCTGCGCCGGCTGAGCCGGTCGCGGGCCGAGCGACCCTGCTGCCGGGTCGTCGTGAGGCGGGGCGTCGCCGGGCATCGCCGGCTCCGGGGAGGTCCGGGGAAACATCGTGGGCGAGTGTAGCGGCGGCGCGCTCGATGGCGAGTGCAGCAAACATGGCACCATGCCGCGATGATCGAGCCTCCCGCCTTCACGGTTCGTCGCGCCACGCCCGCCGACATCCCGGCGCTCGTGGACCTGCGGATCGCGTTCGACCACGAGCTTGCCGGCCCGCTGCCCGCCGAACGGGCGGACGAGCACCGCGCATTGATCGAGCGGTACCTCCGCTCGCACGTGCCCGACGGGCGCTACAGGATGTGGGTCGCCGATGCTGCGGGCGAGGTGGTGGGGATGGCCGGGCTGGTCTTGATCGACCGCCCGCCACATCCGCGCTCGCGGCGCGCGCCCGAAGCGATGGTCTTCAACGTGATGACGGCTCCCGCGTGGCGCCGGCGTGGCGTCGGCCGGGCCGTGATGGAGGCGCTGATCGCCGATGGCCGGGCGCTCGGGTGCCGCCGCCTCGTGCTCCGGACGAGCGACGACGGGAGCCACCTCTACGCCGCGCTCGGCTTCGGGGACCCCGGGAACTGGCGGCAGCTCGACCTCGACTGACCATCAGAGGCCGACGGGCAGGAAGACCCCCGGTCGCCTCGAGCCAGTCGGCGACGCGCTCCGCAGCAGCGCCCACGTCGTCGTCGGACACGTCGAGCTCCAGGCGCGGCAGCCGGGACGGCGCTGCTTGCTCGCGGAGCAGCGTCTGCTCGCGCCGAAGACCTCAGGTCGTCGTACTGCGTCGGGCTCGCCGGAGACGAGCAGGCGCTCCGAGCGGGCGGCCGGGGAATGTCTCGTCGCGCCGCGTGCACAGGACGATCCGGAAGCCGAGCGGGCGCAGCCGTTCCTCCAGCCAGCCGAAGTCCGGGCTGGCGCCGTGGAGGCGGCACTGCTCCGCCATGGTCGAGAGGTGGAAGCGGTCCACGATCCAGCTGTAGTACGGCAGCGAGCTCGAACAGGCGCGCCCACGTCGCGAAGGTCTCCATCGCACGCGCCTCGTCCTCGGGCCCGAGTTGATCAGGCCGTGACCCCACGGGTCGTTGGAGAAGCCGCACCACTCGGCGGAGACGAGCGGCGACGGGTAGCGGTACTTGCGGGGTCCGACGATCCGTGGGTGCTCGTCGAGGGCCAGCGCCAGGTCGGTCTTGTGGGTGAGGCGGGTACCCTCCAGGATCACCTTCGGGCAGCGCTTCGTGCCGGTCACGGATCGCGCCGTCGGTCCGCGACACCGCTTACGGCGTCAGCGCGAACGACGAGGCGATCCTGGCGAAGACCGGCGCATCGGTGGCGGCCCGGGCGGGCGCCGTGCCGAAGGTGAGGACATAGCCGCGACCGGGCGCGACGATGAGGACCTGCGTGATCGCGGCGACCTCCGTCCCGGCGGCCGAGGTGTTGATCGGGGCCTGGTAGGCGTACTGGTCGGCGGGTCCCGAGGCCGTCTGAATCCGGACGGGCTGGATCGGCGTCTCCACGAGCAGCGAGACCTGGCGGCCGATCTCGGTGCTGAAGGCGTCGAGGGTCACCGTGGCAGGAAGGACGACCTCCGTGACCGTGACGGCGACGAGCGCCCCGCTGCGGACGGTGGCGTCGCTCTCGTCATAGGCGTACGCGGAGGCAGACTTCGGGAGCGCCAGCAGCTGGCTCGCCAGCGAGGTCGCGAATCGAAGGTTCACGGCGTTGTACGCAGCGGCGATCGCCGCGTAGTTCGACCCGATCTGGACGCTGCGCCAGCCGGCCGGCAGCGTGAGCGAGTAGGCGCCGACCGGGCGGGACGGCGCCGGGGCATTCGACCCGCCGGGCGCCGACGAGACCGGCGCGGCGGACGCGGCGCCAGCGCTCGTCGCCGGGCCGGGCGTCGCCGGACCGCTCGTGCCGCACCCCGCCACCAGGGCCACCCCGAGCGAGACGAGAAGGATCAGCCTGGCAGCAGCCGGAAGCCCGGGCCTCATCGGCACGTCGGCTCCTCGGCAGTTGCCGTGTTGTCGGCAGGGGCCGCGGGCAGATTGGTCGCCATGTGCCGGGATGCCTCCTGTGCGGCGGGTGCGGCGTGTCGGCCGGTCACGCCCGACTGTACCGCCGTTCGGGACCCGGCGCGGCCAGCGCCGGCTCGTGTGCTCAGCCCAGCGCGATCAATGCAACCGCGGCCCCCGCGACTGCGATCCCGGCCGCGTGGGCTCGTGTCACGCGCTCCCCCAGTAAGACGACCGCCAGCATCACGGTCGTGACCGGGTAGAGCGACGAGAGCAGGCCCGCGACGTCGAGCCGCCCGACCTGGGCGGCCACGACGAACGCCGCGTTTCCGGCCATGTCCAGCAGCCCGACGACGGCCACGGCCGGCAGCACCCGCGCCGGCAGGCGCGTCGGCTGGCGGCCGAATCGCGCCAGGAGCAGCACGACGCCCGTCGCGGTCAGGCGCGAGACGACCAGCACCCCGAACGTCCCGGATGGACTGGCGCGGGAGATCGCCACGTTGTAGAGCCCGAGCGCGGTGCCGGCGCCGAGGGCCAGGCCAAGACCGCGCCGCCCCGTGGAGCCGTCGTCGGCCGACGAGACCAGGATCACGGCCGCGATCCCCAGGCCGAAGCCGAGGATCCGGAGCGGGCCCGGCGGACCGGCAAGGGCGATGCCGACGGCGACCGGGATCGCCGCGGCCAGGACGCCGGTGACCGGTGCCACGATCCCCATCCGGCCGCCCGCCAGCCCGCGGTAGAGGGCCGCCAGGCCGATCGCCCCGCACATGCCCGCGGCCACCGCCCAGGCGGCGTCCTGGAGCGTGGGCACCCCATCGCCGCGCAGGATCATGACCAGGAGCGCCGCCCCGGACCCGATCGCCTGGGCCGCGGCCAGGACGCCCATGACGGGCGCTCGGCGGCCGGTGAGCCCGCCCCCGAAGTCGGCTGCCCCCCATGCAGCCGCCGACGCCAGGCCCAGGACGACGGTCAGGATCGCGGGGTCGATCGGGCGTCCTTCAGGCGACGACCGGGGCGCCGGCCTCCTCGGCGTCGTCGGGCGCGGTGTCGAGCGCGGTCGGTCCCGGCAGGACGACGACGCGGTCCGCCTGCGCGTCGTAGCGTGTCGAGGTGGTCAGGTAGATGACCTGGAAGTCCGAGGCGAGCTCGCGAAGGACCGCGACGGCCCGGCCGGCGCGGTCGTCGTCGAACGTCACGAACGGGTCGTCGAAGACCATCGGCGGACGGCGGTCCTGCGTGACGAGGCGAACCAGGCCGAGGCGCGCCGCCAGGTAGACCTGGTCCAGGGTCCCCTGCGAGAGATCCTCGACGCCGACCCAGTCGCCACGCTCCGGCGCGAAGACCCGGATGTCCAGGGTCTCGTCATCCACCCGCACGCGGCGATAACGGCCACCGGTGAGCCGCTCCAGGTCCCCCCGCATGCGCTTCTCGAGGTACCGGGTCGCCTTCCGCATGGTCGTCCGCTCGGCCTTCACGATCGCATCAAGCGCGAGCTGATAGACCCGCGCCCGGCGCTGCAGGGCGGCCAGCTCCTCGCGCCATGCGGCCAGCCGCTCAACCTCGCCGGCGACCTGCTCCGCATCGACCTGGTTCTGCTCCACCCGCGCCCGTGCGCCGGCCTCGTCGTCGCGGGCCCGTTCGAGGGCGCCCTCCTGGTCGCGAACCTCCACCTCCAACCGCTCCCGGGCGCGCGGCTCCTTGGCGATCGGCCCGAGCGCTTCGAGCGCGCCCGACTTCTGCTCGACATCGAGGGCGGCGGCGTCCCGCAGCGTCGGGAGCGTCTCGGGCGGGGCCTTGCCCACCAGCCCCTCGAGCTGCGCCCGTGCCCGCCCGATCGCCTGGACGTGGGCATCCTCGCGGGAGAGAAGATCCTCGGCAGCCGGAAGGTCGTCCAGCGCGAGCGCTGCCAGCTGCGCGTCGCGGTCGGCCACGCGTCGTTTCAGGTCCTCCTCGAGCTGGCTTCGGCCGCGGAGCCGGCGGGCGATCTCGTCGTCGCGAAGCTGCTTGTGGCGCCGGAAGTCGTTTGCCGAGCGCCGCTTCGTGCGGGCGTACGCCGCGAGCCCAAGGCCGACGATCGCCGCTGCCAGGCCGCCGAGCATGACCGGTAGCTGGTTCGTCACGAGACCGACGATCGCAGCGGCCAGCCCGGCCAGCGCGAACACCCCGGCAGCGATCGCGAAGAGGCGCCAGCGGGGCTCCGGGATCACGATCTCGTAGTCGACGGTGGAAGCGCCATCGCCCAGCTGCGCGGTGAGCTCGGCGATCTCGCGGTCAAGGATCCGGAGCCGTTCGACCACCTGGCGGAGGACCGGCAGCGCCTGGCCAGACGGGTGGCTGCCCTCGAGGTTCGCGATCTCCGCGGATACGGCCACGGCCTGGTGATAGCGCTCGAACCGCTCCCGGACGACGCCGCGCTCGGCGGTCAGCCGCTCGGCCTGGCGGGCCTTCTCCAGGAGCGAGCGACGTTCGGCCAGCGACGTGTCGACCTGGGCACGGTGGCCACGGGCGACCACGAGCGCGTCGCGATCGCGTTCGAGCACGGCGAGCCGCGCTTCGCCATCGCTGACCACCGCCTCGGCGCGCACGACCGCCTGGTCGGCGACCCGGAGCCGTCCGGGATTCTTGTCGCCCCTCGCCTGGAGGTCGTGGAGCGTCCGTTCGAGGCGGCGCTTCACGGCGCTGGTACCCCGGTCGGCGCCGCTGATCGATGCCTGGAGCCGGTCTCGCAGCGCGCCCTCGTCACGGGCGAGGTCATCGACCTCGTGGTGCCGCACCGACGCCGTGGAGCGGAAGAACTTCTCCGACGGGATGCCGGTCAGCTCGGCCAGCAGCTCGTCGGCGCGGGCCGGGTCGGTGGTCATCGCCCCGTCGAGGTCGAGCCGGACGGTCCCCCGCGCGCCCCGGAAGTCCTTGATGACGCTTCCCTCGCGGATCCCCTCGAGGTCCTCCTGCACGAAGTCGAGCTGGACGGCGGGCCGCGCGTCCTCCCCCGAGTCCCAGCTGCGGAGGCCGTCGATCTCCACGCCCCCGGCCGTGACCCGCCGGAACAGGCCCACCTCCAGCGCTCGCTGGAGGGTGGTCTTGCCGGCCTCGTTCGGGCCCCGGATCACAGTCAGGCCGGGAGCGAGCTCGAGGTCGAGGTCCCGGTGAACCCGGAAGTCGCGGACCCGGACACGCGTGATCCTCACAACGCCACCTCGCGCCCGTCCAGCATGAGACGGGCCAGGCGGAGCGCGTCACGCAGCTCGAGCGACTCGTCGCGCCGCTCGCTGGCCTCGGCCTCCGCGATGGATGCCTGCAGGTCGCGCACGAGGGCCCCGGCGATCGTGTCCGGCGGCGGAAGCGGTCCCTCGGGCAGCGCGGCGGCGGCGCCATCCCGAACGCGGAGCCGGAAGAAGCGCTCGGCGAGCTCACGCTCGACCTCGTCCGGCGCCACGTCCAGGTCGTCGCGACGGACGCCGATCAGGCGGACGTCGAGCACCAGGTCGGGGTCCGCGAGGCGCGCGACCCGCTCCACCAGCGCAGGCTGTCCGGCGAGCGTGCCGGCGTCGACCTCGAGGCGATCGAACCGGGTCCGTCCGACTCGACGCTCCTCGACGGTGACGTGACGGGCACCGGACCGCTCGTCGAGCGTGACGAGCAGGACGACGCCCGCCCGGTCCTGGTCGACCGCGACCGGCTCCGGCGCGCCGCTGTAGGCCCACGCGGTCGCGCCCGCCTGCCCGCGCTGGGTCGAGTGCCAGTGGCCGAGCGCCAGGTAGTCGAGATGCGATGCGGTGATCTCGGCGGTCGTGAAGACCACCTCGTCCGCGTCGGTCTTGCCGGGGATGGCAAGCGACCCGTGGATCAGCCCGACATGCCAGCGCGCCCGACCGTCAGAAGCCGCGTTGAAGCCGGCGAGCGGGCTGCGCGGCGCGCGCTTCGTCGGGAAGACGAACCCGTGGATCGCGAGGTCGAGGATCCCGTAGACGACGTCCGGGCGCTCAGGGGTGAGGACCACCAGGCGGTCCGATTCCGTCGGCAGGCCCGCCATGGCGGCAAGGTCGTAGGCGCGATAGACCGAGGCGCGGTCGTACACGTCGTGCGTGCCGGGGATGATGACGGCGCGGATGGCGGCATCGGTCAGGCGCTTGAGCTCCGCGACGGTGCGTTCCACCGAGCGTTTCGGCTGCGTGTTGGAATCGAACAGGTCGCCGGCCACCAGCAGCACGTCGGCCTTCTCGGCGAGGGCAAGGTCGACGGTGGCGCGGAATGCGGCGAACTGGCGCTCGCGCTGGGCCGCGGCCTGGTTTCCCAGGTCCGTGTGCCGGGCGCCGAGGTGCACGTCGGCCGTGTGGATCAGGCGCAGCATCCCCGGCATTGTGCCGCATCCGGCGAGCGTTGCCCGGGTGCGTGCGCGTCGTGGCGCGTCCCGTTCGTGAGCCAGCACTTGCGCGGGAGCGCAGACGGGTGGCGGCGGCCATCCGAGGGGAGGGATGCTATCGTTCCGGCCACGCAACCGGTGCGCGCCCAGAGGGCCTCACACCAGCTCGTCACCCGGGTCGCGCGGCACCAGGCGTTCCCTGCCTCCTCCGCCGTCCGGTCGACGAGCGGGTCGTGGCCCAGGCGCACGGATCGATGGCGAGCGCCCGGACCTGGAGGCACACACGATGACGTACCTTGACCGCTCCATCCCCTGCGTCGATTGCGGGATCTCGTTCGTGCACAGCGCCGCCGACCAGGAGTACTACGCGGAGAAGGGTTTCACCTCGGATCCGAAGCGCTGCCCCAGCTGCCGCTCCAGCCGGCGCGCGGCACGCGGCGATGGCTACGACGCTCGCAGCATCGGGGGCCCGCGCGGCTATGAGCGCGGCGGCTCGACGGACCGCGAGTTCTTCGCGGTGACCTGCTCGCGCTGCGGCAACAATGCCCAGGTCCCCTTCAAGCCCCGGATGGACAAGCCGGTGTACTGCTCCGACTGCTTCCGCGAGGTCAAGGCCGGCTAGCCTCCGCGGGCTCCCGGAACGTTCACGCGGGCCGGGCAGGGATTCCCAGGCGCAGGCTTTCGCCGGCCCGAAGGCGCTCCCGGTGGCGGCCGCGCCAGACCGTCACCCGCCCACGGCCGTGGACGTGCCACTCGCCGTCGCGGCCGACCAGCGCGGTCTCCTCGTCGAGCCCGAGAACCAGCGAGTCGGCGGGCGCGGCCAGCGCCATCGCAGCCGACAGCGGTTCGGGGAACGCGTCGTAGTGCGGGATCACGATCGTTCCTGGGACGATCCCCAGCGAGTCGCGCCAGCCGATCGGGAACCGCACGAAGGCCCGCCCGACGGACCGGACCTGGTAGCCGGCGAGGACCATCGCACCGGCCGAGCAGCCGGTGATGACCGCGCCGCGAGCGTGTGCGGCCCGGAGCGCCGCGCCCACGCCGCCGTCCACGAGCGCGTCGAGGAGGTGGCCCGGCTTCCCGCCCGACAGGTAGACGAGGTCGGCCTCGCCGATGGCCGCGATGGCGGACGGGTTGTTCGCGTCCTCCGCGCCACGGACGAGGACCGGCTCGACCTCCGCGCCGAGGCTCGCGAAATGGGCCCCTCCCCGCACGGCCCAGCCGCGGAAGGTCTCCTCGCCGTCCGGCCATGATGCGGTCGGAAGGACCGCGACCCGGGGTCGATCGCGCCCGGTCGCTGCCAGCAATGCCCGGTCGAGTGCCTCCATCGCGGGTGTGAACTCGCCCGAGCCGACCAGCGCGATCATGCCTTCCATCGGCGGCGAGTCTACCCCGCGGTGCTCGGAGGCACGGGATTCCGCGACACGTGCTCGCGATTCGGCCGCTTCCCTCGAAACGGGGGTGGAACCGGCTGGTCACATGGCCGCCACGTGGCTATGCTCACGTGCATCGCAGGGAAGGTTCCTGTGTGGATGCCGGTCGAGCGCTCCGCGCGCGACGTGGCGCCGGGGAGACACGCAATAGAGGGAGATGCGATGGAGCCGACCCCATCCGATATGCCGTCCGGTAGCGCGGGGGCGCCGCCGCCTCCGCCGGCCCCGGCCCCGCCGCCGTACCAGGCGCCGCCTCCGCCGGCCCCGGCCCCGCCGCCGTACCAGGCGCCGCCTCCGCAGGGCCCGCCCGCGAACGCGGCACAGCCGGCCTGGATGCAGAACCTGACGTCGACGGCCCCGGTGGCCGGACCAGCCGGCCTGTTCTACGCCGACCTCCCGAACCGGATCATCGCGTACATCATCGACGTCATCCTGCTCGGCATCGTGGGGTTCGTCGTGGCGGCGATCACCGGTTCGTTCATGCCCGTCTACTCGTTCGACCTGGCCAACGGCTTCCACTACAACTACTTCGCCGCGATCATCAACGCCGCCATCAGCGGCGGCATCAGCATCGCGTACTTCGTCTACACGTGGACCGCGATGCGCGGCACGGTGGGGATGAAGGTCCTCGGCATGCAGATCGGGAGCGAGAAGGATGGCGCCACGCTGACGATGGACCAGGCCATCCGGCGCTGGCTGGCGGTCGGCGGCTGGATCACCATCGCCCAGGCGCTCAACCCGCTGCCGCTGGTTGGGATCCTGATCGGGTTGGTCTCGCTCGGCTACGTGATCTACCTTCTCTACACCACCGCGCAGAGCCCAACAAAGCAGGGTTTCCACGACCACTTCGTCGGGTCCATGGTGGTGAAGGCGGCGCGCTCGGTCGGCTGACCGGCTGACCGCTCACCGTCGCGGCTGACACGGCCGCGAAACCGATACGGGCCGCGCCGCGAGGCGCGAAGGGCCGGGCCGCGCCGCGAGGCGCGGCCCGCTCGATTCCGGGATCCCCGAACTACCGGGCCGCCGCCTCCACGCGCGCTCCCTCCCTGGGCAGCCCCAGCCGGCCGCTCCCGAATCGCGTGCCGGCCCGTCCCCACACCACGGCAGCAGCGTCGTCGAGCGCCCCGATCGCCGCGAACCGGCCGCCGCCGCGGACGAAGTCGGCGCAGGCGCGCACCTTCGGCCCCATCGAGCCGGCCGGCCACTCGCCGCGCTCGAGGCCCTCGACTGCCTCCTCCACCGAGAGGCGCCGGATGGTCTCCGCCTCCGGCGTTCCCCAGCCGCGGACAACGCCGACCACGTCCGTCAGCAGGATCAGGCCGTCCGCGCCCACCGCGCGGGCCAGGACGACCGCGGCGAGATCCTTGTCGATCACCGCCTCGCGCCCCTCGTATCGACCGTCGGGCAGCTCGACCACCGGGATGCCCCCGCCGCCGGAGGCGATGACCAACGCCCCGGTCTCGACGAGCGAGCGGATCGCCTGGGCCTCGACGATCCGGAGCGGCGCCGGCGAGGCGACCACCCGGCGCCAGTGCTTCCCGTCCCGGGCGATCGTCCAGCCCTGGTCCTCGGCGTGCCCGCGGGCGACGGCCTCCGTGTAGACCGGTCCCACCGGCTTGCTGGGGGCGGAGAACGCCGGGTCGTCGGCACGGACCACGGTCTGGGTGAGGATCACCGCGATCTCGCGCCGGATCCCGCGCGCGATGAACGCGTCACGAAGCGCCTGCGTCATGAGATAGCCGATCTGGCCCTGCGACTCGGCGCCCAGGACGTCGAGCGGGGGCGGCGGCACGACGGCCGAGGCCATCTCCGCCTCGATGGCCAGGAAGCCGACCTGCGGGCCGTTCCCGTGGGTGAGCACGATCTCGGCGCCGCTCCGCTCGGCGAGGTCGACGAGGGAGCGGGCCGCGATCTCCAGGTTGTGGCGCTGGACCTCGATCGAGCCCGGCTCGCCGCGCCGGATCATCGCGTTCCCCCCGAGAGCGACCGCGATCCGGGTCACCCCAGTCGCTCGCCACGGCGGTCGCCGCTGATGAGCCCGTAGAAGAGCGCCTGCTCCGTGTAGACCCGGTTCTCGGCCTGGTCCCAGACGCGACTCTGGGGGCCATCGATCACGGCATCGGTGACCTCGTCGCCGCGATGGGCGGGCAGACAGTGGAGGAAGATCGCCCCGGGCAGCGCGCGCGCCATCATGACGCCGTCGACCGTGTAGCCGGCGAAGATCCGGCGGCGTTCCTCGCGCTCGGCTTCCTTGCCCATCGACGCCCAGACGTCCGTGTACACGGCATCCGCACCGCGGACCGCCTCGGCGGGATCGGTCACGAGCTCAACGCCGCCGCCGGTCGCCGCGCCGTGGGCAAGCCCGGACGCCACGATGGCCGGATCGGGACGGTAGCCCTCCGGCGTCGCGATCGCCAGGTGGAACCCGATGTAGCCGGCCGCCTGGATCAGCGAGTGGGCAACGTTGTTGCCGTCGCCCACGAACGCCACGCGACGTCCCCGAAGGTCGCCGAAGGCCTCCTCGAGCGTCATCGCGTCGGCCAGCGCCTGGCACGGGTGATGCTCGTCGGTGAGGGCGTTGATGATCGGGATGCTCGAATGGGCCGCCAGCTCGTCGACCCGCGCCTGGGCGAACGTCCGGATCGTGAGCGCGGACAGGTAGCGCGAGAGGACGCGCGCCGTGTCGGCGACCGTCTCGCCGTGGCCCAGCTGGAGCTCGTCGGGCCGGAGCACGATCGGGAGCATCCCGAGCGCCCACGCGGCGGCCTCCAGGCTCACCCGCGTCCGGGTCGACGGCTTGTCGAAGATCATGCCCACCCGGCCACCGGCGAGCGCGGTCCGGTGCTGGCCGGGCTCGCGCTTGAACCGATGGGAGAGGTCCAGGATCTCGCGGACTCCCTCGCGACCGAGGGAATCGAGCGACAGGAGATGGTCGGTCATCGCGCCTGCCTCCGTCAGCGGGCGCCGGCCGCGCTGGCCGCGCGGGCGCGGGCAACGATCGGCGCGACGAGGTCGGTGAGGGTCGGGACGTCGGGGTCGCCGGTGACCTCGTCCAGCTCGTACCGGACGCGGACGACGGGCTTGTCGAGGTGGAGCACCCGGTTGAGATCGATCGGCGTCGCCGCGAGGACGAGGTCGGCGGGCATCGCGTTGAGCGTGTCCTCCAGCTCCGTCATCTGCTCCTGCCCGTAGCCCATCGCCGGGAGGAGGTGCTGGAGTGCCGGGTACTTCGCGAGCGTCAGGGCAAGGCTGCCCATGGCGAATGGGACGGGATCCACGACCTCTGCGGCGCCGAAGCGCCGGGCGGCCACGATGCCCGCCCCGAAGGTCATCCCGCCATGCGTGAGCGTGGGGCCGTCCTCGACCACGGCGACCCGCTTGCCCTCGATCGTCCCGCCCTCGAGCGTCAGCGACGAGCGAGCCAGGATCACCTCGGCCCGCGGGTTGAGGCTGGCGATGTCGGCGCGGACCATCTCGACGGCGCCCGGCTCGGCCGAGTCGACCTTGTTGATGACCACGACGTCGGCCATCCGCAGGTTCGCCTCGCCGGGGTGGTAGTGGACCTCGTGACCGGGCCGCAGCGGATCCGCGACGACCACGAACAGGTCGGGCTTGTAGAACGGGAAGTCGTTGTTGCCGCCGTCCCAGAGGATCACGTCGGCTTCCTTCTCCGCCTCGCGCAGGATCGCCTCGTAGTCGACCCCCGCGAAGAGGACCCGTCCCGCGTCGAGGTGGGGCTCGTACTCCTCGCGCTCTTCGATGGTGGTCTCGTGACGGTCGAGGTCCGCGTAGGTCTCGAAGCGCTGGACGCGCTGCTTCACGAGGTCGCCGTACGGCATCGGGTGCCGGATCACCACGACCTTGAGCCCCTGGGCCTCGAGGAGGCGGGCAAGATACCGCGTGGTCTGGCTCTTGCCGGCGCCGGTGCGCGTCGCACCGGTCGCGACGACGGGCTTCGTGCTCCGGATCATCGTGCGGACGGGCCCGAGCAGCACGAAGTTGGCACCGCCCGCCAGCACGCGGCTGGCCTGGTGCATCACGAACTCGTGGGCGACGTCGCTGTAGGCGAAGACCACCCGGTCGATCTTCTGGCGGGCGAAGATCTTCTCGAGCTCCGACTCCGGGATGATGTCGATGCCGTCCGGGTAGAGCGGGCCGGCGAGCTCCGGCGGGTAGCGCCGGTGATCGATCCCGGGAATCTGGGTGGCCGTGAACGCGACGACCTCGACCTCGGGATCGTCACGATAGACGACGTTGAAGTCATGGAAGTCGCGCCCCGCGGCGCCCATGATCACGACCTGCGTGCGGTCCATGGTCGTCCGCTCCTCCGCATCTCTGCCGACGCGGACGAGCCGGTTCCCGACCCGGGCCCGGCGGTCGTCCTTCTGGGTTGAGTGTGGGTGGCGCGTCAAGCGGCCGGGTAGGGCCGAGCGGACCCCGGGGGCGGGGCCGGTCGGCCGGGGTCCGCCGAGGGAGCCGAAGCGCCCGGCACCGCGGGGCTGCGCGGCGGGCCTGAGGGTGCCGGAAGCGCGTCCGGCGTGTCGACATCGCGGAGCGACGCGCCGTCCGGGTCGAGGACACGCCACCGTTCGGGCTCCAGCGCTCCGACTCGAAGGCGCTCGAGGAGGCCGAGCAGACTCCGCGAGCTTCCCGCAAGCAACGCCACGACCACCGGCCGAACGGTGGCCACGCGGAGCGCCGCGGGCAGCGGCCGGATCACCCCGTCCTCCGCGAGCGCCACGGCGTCGAGCTGCCGGCCGTCCACGGCGGAATCCAGCCACAGCACGAGCTCGGCGAGGATGGCGGGCGAGAGCCAGGGCTGATCGCCGCCGACGAGGATCGCGAGCCGACCGCGCGCGGCGGCAAGCCCCGCGGCCAACCCTGCGAGCGGACCGCCATCGGCGACCGAATCCCGGACCACGCGGACCCGGGTCGCAGCGTCGACCGGCAGCCGCGGCCTGGCACCATCGGCACCGATCACCACCACGACCTCGTCCGAGACGGACGCCACGGCGAGGATCGCGTGGTGGAGGAGCGGGCGCCCGTCCAGCGGCGCAACCAGCTTGTCGGCGCCGAAGCGGGTGGCGCGGCCGCCCGCGAGAACGATCCCGGTGACCATCACGACGCTCACCAGGCAGGCACGTCGGAGAGGGCGACGACGGCGATGCCGGCGAGCTCCGCCGCCTCGCGCTGACGTTGATCCGCGGTGACAAGCGTGGCTCGACGGATGCCGGCAACCTCGACGTAGGCGGCATCGGGCACTCGAAGTCCCGTCACGAGCGCGAGCCTGAACGTCGCGCTCGCGAACGCGTGAGGATCGACCTCCTCGAACGTCACCTGGTCGAGCGCCCCAAGCACCGCGTCCGATTGGGTTCGGTCGATCCGTTGCTCGCGCATCCCTCGCTCGAGTGCAGCCGCGACCTCGAGGAGGAAGAGCGGCGGTTCCACGGCCCTGATGCGCGCCTCACGGAGCGCCTGCTCGACGCGGAGGGCGCCTGCCCGGTCCGTTTCATCTTCGAACGCCCACCGAAGCACAACGCTCGCATCCAGCACCACTTCGATCATGGAGTGGCGTCTCCCGGCGGGAGGAAGTCGAGGAGGCGCTCACCGAACTCCTCGCGGATCGCGTCGAGGATCGCGTCTGCCGTGTCGTGGGGGCCGCTCGGCGGCTTCGACCGGGCGCGGACCTCGTCGAGGATGTCGAACGCGCGCCGGCGCCGAGCGAGCATCCGGTCGAACGTGTCGGGCCAGTGCGCCGCGTTCCAGCGCGCCACGTACACGGCACGATCCTCGTCGGCATCGGGTTGGTATGGGGCGGCCGCCTCTCGCGCCCCGGCCTCGCGAGGGCGCGCGACGGGCAGGTCCAGCGCTG
>CAVTHS010000002.1:0-150000 GCA_963734535.1 uncultured Chloroflexia bacterium
GGCCGGCATCAGGATCGCCGCCGCGAACTGGTTTGCTTCGATCTCCTCGGCGTCAGTCGCCGCGCTCGAGGTGGCGTCCCGGAAGTTGAGCCGCACATGGTCCAGAACCAGCGGTCGACCTTTGTGGAGGACGAGGTGGGCGACCTCGTGAGCCACGGTGAACCGTTGGCGGCGGGGAGCGTGGAGGTCATTCACGCCGATCATTACCGAGTCGACGTCCCGGAGGAGTAGGCCGGATACGTCGCGGTCGAGGCGCTCGCGGATGATCTGGGCTCCGAGATACTCGGCCACGGCCTCAACATCGATCGGCACATTGCCGGCGTGCCCCAATTCGCGGAGGACCCGCTCCGCCTCTGCCTCTGCTGCTCTACGCGTCGCCATCGGATTGCTCCTTCTGGGCTCGTCGCATGATTCGCAAGAAGGGTTCCTGATCGGCGGGCGACAAGCCGCGCAAGCGTCGGTCAGGCTTCACATCTGGTTCTGGGTGGGCCGGTGGAAGGAGATCTGCCGGCTTGACCTCGAGGACGCGGGCGAACTCCATCAGGAGATGGAGGGACAACCGCTGGCGGCCCCGCTCGATGTTCGCGACGGACGTCCGGCTGAGGCCGACCCCCGGCGCGACCTCGGCCTGGCTCATCCCCTTTCGCCTGCCGGGCAAGGCGGAGCCGGTCGCCGAACTCCCGGTAGAACGGTTCCACGGGCGGAGTATGCCACTGACAGGTGATGTGGATGGCGTGTGGACAACTTTGTGTGTGTCACCAACTGTCACCCATCAGTCCGTTCGACTTGACAACGGCGCTCGCCGAGGCGCAGATTCGACCCTGACGACGCGACCGCGCCGCGACAGCCCCGCGCTCCAGGAGACCCCATCGCCGTGCTTCCCCTGAACAACCATTTCGACGGCCTGCTCAAGATTCTGAACCCGCCCGAGGACCGGCAGGCCCTGGCCGGGAAACTGCCGCCCATCGTTCGCGACCACCTCGAGAAGTCCGACCTGATCGAGACCGTCGCGGAGTCACCCATCTCCCGCCTCGCCGGGTCGTACGGCCGCCGGACCGTCTCGGGCGACATCCACGACGTCGACATCATCGTCTTCGTCGCCGAGTCATACCGCCGCAAGCCGGTCGAGGAAGTCCTCGACGACCTGACCGCGGCCCTGAAGGACCTCGAGGTCGAGGGCTACGAGAAGGGCGACGTCAAGACCAACCGCAAGCAGCGCCGGTCGTGCCATGTCGAGTTCCGCCATCCAGGCAGCGACGTCCCGGCCTTCCACATCGACGTCGTGCCGGTCATCCGGCCGGGCGACGACCCCAACGTGATCCTGGACATCCCGGACCGCGAATGGACGCGATGGGTGCCGACGCAACCACTCGGCTACGGCCAGCGCCTGAGCGCCCAGAACGCCGAATGGGACGGCGAGGTCGTGCCCGTGATCCGCGAGTTCAAGCAGATCAAGTTCCACAACATGCCCAAGGGTCGGCCGAAGTCGTACTGGTCCGAGGTCATGGTCTACCACGTCTTCGACGAGGGTCTGGTACCGAAGACGCGGTACCTGGGCGGCTCGTACAACCGGCCCGAGCGCATGCTCCAGGTGCTTCGCGCGATCCTCGCCAAGTACGGCCAGAACACCGCCGAGGGCCTGGACACGCCGTACGTGGCGGATCCCTGCCTCGGCCACAACATCGCCTTCGCCTGGCCCAAGGAGGACTACGTCCGCTGGGTCAAGATGCTGACCGACGCGATCGAGACGGTCGCCGCGGTCGAGAACTCGACGGATCGCGACGCGTCCACTAAAGCCTGGAAGAAGGTCTTAGGCGACGACGTGTTCGAGCCCGACGAAGAGGAGGTCGCCGCGAAGGCCGCCCAGGCCCGGGCCATCGCCACGGCCGCCAAGGTGGCCGGCGGGGCGATCGTCTCTGCTGCGACCGCAGCGAAGGGCATCGCCGTGCCCACACATCGGGCATACGGCGACCGGTGAACCGCTTCCAGCTGGGCGTCCAGCCACCATCGATGGTGGACCAGGAGATGGCCATGCTCCGGCACCGCGGGGTCTTCACGAAGATCCGGCGTCACCCGTGGGTCTGGCGCGGCCTGGTGAGGACGCACGCGGGAGGACAGGTCTACGTGATCGACATCGACGCTGGTGCCCGCCCGGGTGACGCCGTGAGGATCTGGTGCCGCGAGCCGATGCTCGTGGCGCTCGGCGACACGGGTCGTGCGCCGCACACGTTCGCGGACGGCTCCCTGTGCGTGAACAAGGAGCCGCCGTCGCGCTTCTTGTTCCTGGCCGAGACGGTCGTCCCGTGGATCTACGCGTGGCTGTACTTCTACGAGAGGTGGCTCGAGACCGGCGATTGGCTTGGGCCTCAAAGCCCCGGGCACGAGGTCGACCGGGCGTCGAGCGAGCAGCCGGTCAAGGACGAGCCGCGCTCGGAGGGGCAGGATCCGATCGACTCGGCGCGAACCAGGAATCGCGGAACGGCAGCATGAGCCGCCCGATCCGTGACTTCCTCTCGCACGAGCACGGCGACCGACCGGCGCTCGTCCGGCTCGAGACCGACATGCGCCGGCGCGGCCTGTCGTCGTGGCGCGACCGCAAGGACCAGCACCGCGGCGTCGCGACCGACCCGGCCGTCCTGAAGGCGATCAGGTCCGACACCGACGGCTTCGTGATCTACGGCACCAAACGGATCCTCAACAGTGCCTACGTCTGGGAGCACGAGTGGGAGCCCGCCTACGTCCGCAACCAAGCCGAGTCGGGCGCCGACCATCCGTTCCCGTACCCGCTGATCCCGATCTTCGCGGGCGCCGGTGTCGCAGACCTCAAGGCCGCTGCCATCCGCTTCAAGCAGCCGATCCCGACGACATTCAACGGGGAGCGGCTGACGCCCGGCCCCGCCGGACGGCTGGTTATGGCGAACTACCTGCTGCGGACGGCGCTGACGCGACGGGCCGCCGTGGCGCCCCACGGGCCGCTCCGGCTGCACCTGAGCACGTTCGCGGTGGCAGACGACCTGGAGGCGGACGTGCTCGTAGACTGGTCACCGGAGTTCGCCCCGGGCTCCGTGCCGCCCTGGCCAGATCTGCTTGTGGCTCGCGACGACCTCGCCGCCGAGTTGGCTCGCCCGGGACGTGGGCTCGAGATCTCGGTCCAGGCCCGCCTCGGGCCAGCATTCGCATTCGGGCACGGATTCCCGCACGTGTCGAAGATCCCGATCACCGCGGGCGGCGGGTGGCAACTCGGCGACAAGGAGGACCCAGCCCTCGTCGCTGCGACCGACGTCGCGCTCGCCGGCGGCGATCCGCGGGTCGCGGTCGTCGAGGTATCGTTCGCCCGGACGGTGACGGTCGCTGTCGATCGCGGCCTCATTGCCCTTGGGATCGCGCCGTCACAGCGGCTCTCGCTGGCCTACGGGCCGGGCGTCGACCACGTGGATGCTGCGGTCGCGGCAGGCTGCGACAGCGGCCTTCGGGCACCGGGTCAAGCGGCTGCGCGACGAGGGCGTGACCGAGACGCATGTGTTCCTGGCCGGACCCGCGCCGCTGGCCTTGCTACTCGGGGCGTCCATAAACGCCGGACCAGCGATGACCCTCTACCACACGGTCGACGGCGAGTACGTCCGCTCGGTGCGGTTGCCCGCCTGACCATTTCCGGCGGCACCAGTCATGGCGCCCGCCACTGGTGGAGGACGCTCTCGCCACAGTCGCGGCAGACCCAGGTGCTCCGGTACGACTTCGGCTGCCCGTCGGCGAGGATCGGGATCGTCCTGTCCATCCGAACCCAGCGCTCGCCGTGGCGATACGAGAGGGTCCGCTCTACGTCGAGTAGGTTTGGCTGGTGCTTGCGTCGGCAAATACCACTGATTTCACTGCCACAATCGATCACCAGACGGATGGTTGTAGACGAGAGTCGGATTCGGCCTCTCGATCGCGGTTGGCGCCTGGCCTGCCGTGGATTCCTCGGTGCCAATTCTGACAGCAGATTTGACAGCAGATTGACAGCAACTGGGCGGTCTTCGGCGACACCGAGCGACCCTCCGCGTGGTCCGCGGAGGGTCATTCGTGCCAGGAAGTGGGGTGGCCTACGGGGCTTGAACCCGCAACCTTCGGAGCCACAATCCGATGCTCTACCGATTGAGCTAAGGCCACCGCGGTCGCAGCGCGCGGCACGGCCGGGACCGGCGCGCGGGACTGGCGGAGTATACGCGAGTGCGAGACCGGGGAGGGTGATGCCATTCGAGGGTGATGCCGGCCGTCGAGTCCGACTGGCACGTCGGGAGCTCGATGCGCGCGTTCGCGGTCTCGGGACGGCACGGCCGGTTGCTCCGCAGCGGGCCGTGAGGAGGTCTTCGCGACGCTCGCGCTCGCCGGTCAGCCGTGGAGGGGCCCCAGGACCTCCTCGTCGTACGCCCAGCCGTCGATGTCGGGCGGGTCATAGCCCAGGATCGTGAGGGCGTGCCGGACCTGGGTGCGGTGCTCAGATCCATGGTCGAGCGCCTGCGTGAAGAAAGTGATCGCGCGGATCACGGCCGGCTCGCCCCGATGGCGTGCCGTCACGATGGCGTCGGGTGCCATGGCCGCCGCCAGCTCGGTCAGCGCCGCCGCCGACGCCGCCGCTCGGCGGCGCAGGACCGCGACGGAAGGCGCGAGCGCCTCCGGTGGGGTGGGCCGGTCGGTTCCGCCGGCGGCATCGGGCCCGGGCGCGGTCTGGCCGCGCAGGCCGCGCACGTAGCGCTCTTCGGCCTCGACCAGGTGGCGGAGCGTCGCGCCCAACCCCCCGAAGGTGCCCTGCACGACGAACTCGAGCTGGTCGGAGGGCAGCGCTTCGCACGAGGCGAGGAGGCGATCCGAGGCCCACGCGTGGTGGCGGAAGAGCGCGACGAAGCCGGCGTCCACCGGTGGATCATATCGGGCCCAGCGGACCGGGCGGGGACTCGCAAGGCACGCTCGGAGGCAGGCCGCCGCGCCGCACGCGCGGCCGGCGCCGTGCCCGGCCGACCCAGGGCCCTCCGGGCCGGCCCCGGCGCGTCCCGACTCACCTGCTGCACGGGCGGTCGGCCCGTTGCCCCTGGCCCGGCGCCGGTGCGTGCCTGGTCCGCCTGCCGCCGACGCGAGCGGCACATTGCCCCTGGCCGGGCCCCTCGCCCGGCCCGCCCGGCTCGCCTGTCGCCCGCGCAACCGGACCGCTCCACCCGCAACCGCACCAGGCGCCACACAGGACCACCGCCGGTCGGGGGGCAGGACCATCGCGCGGGGTGACCGACAAGCCGCCGCCGCCTACGGTTGTCCCACGCCATGCATACCACCATGTTCTCCCGGTCCGCCGCCCCCGCCCGCCTCGCCATGATGCTTGCCGTCGCCCTGGTCGCGACGAGCGTCGGCCTCGTGGCGTTGCCCGGTCGGGCGCTCGCGTGGAGCGACAACTCGTTCGACTCGATCGCCGAGCAGCAGCTCTTCACGCTGACGAACCAGGCCCGCGCGAGCGCAGGACTGTCCACGCTGCGCTGGGACTCGACCCTCGGGGGTGTCGCCCGCTGGCGCTCCGAGGACATGGCGACGCGCGACTACTTCAGCCACAACATCCCCCCCGGTGGCGGGTTGGTCTTCGCCGTCCTGGACCAGAAGGGGTACTGCTACAAGTCCGCGGGCGAGAACATCGGCTGGAACAACTATCCGGATGACCAGGCGACATCGGTCGTCCAGGCCAACTTCATGAACTCATCTGGTCACCGCGCGAACATCCTGGGATCGACCTGGGACGTCGCCGGGATCGGAGCCTACAAGCTCGCCGACGGGCGCAAGTTCTATACCGTCCTGTTCGCCGACAAGGCCGGATGCGGGTCGACGCCCGTGGCGACCCCCAAGCCCACGCCGAAGCCCACGCCCAAGCCGACCCCGGCCCCGACCCCGACGCCCGTCGCCACCCCGGCGCCCGACGCCGAAGCCGACCGCCAAGCCGACCGCCAAGCCGACGCCTCGACCGAC
Source organism: uncultured Chloroflexia bacterium (assembly GCA_963734535.1). Classification (GTDB taxonomy): domain Bacteria; phylum Chloroflexota; class Limnocylindria; order Limnocylindrales; family CSP1-4; genus CTSoil-043. The sequence goes on from CAVTHS010000002.1 coordinate 5,986, forward strand.
GCCCCGCGTCACATCGACCCCCGCGCCCACCCCGGCGAGGAACGCCACGCCGGAGCCGGCAGCGACGTCGACGGCCACGCCGACCCCGACCCGCCGACCCCGGCGCTCGAGCCGACCCCGACCCCGACGCCAGAGCCGACCGCAACCCCGACCGCGACGCCCGTGCCGGATGCGACAGCCGCTGCCCAGCCGGCGGACGGCCCCGCGCTGCCCGACGGCGTGTCGCTCCGGGTCAACGGCGCGGCACCCGCGCCCGGCCTGGTCGGCGGCCTGCTTGACAGCCTGCTCGCGCTGATCTTCGGCTCCTGAGCCGCTCCTTTCGGCGCTCTGGAGCCCATCGTGGCTCCGCTACACTTCGGGCCATGCTGACCGACCCGGGTCGCGCTGCGGCGTCCGCCTGATGCCGCCGATCCTCGAGGCGCGCGACGTGACGCGGCGATATCGCGTCGGCAGCGGCGACGTCGATGCCGTGCGCGGCGTCTCGCTGACGGTGGACGCCGGCGAGTTCGTGGCCTTCATGGGCCCGTCGGGGTCCGGCAAGAGCACGCTCCTCCACCTGCTGGGTGGGCTCGACCGGCCGACGTCCGGCGACGTCGTGCTCGACGGGGAGCTCGTCAGCCGGCTCTCGGATGACGCGGCCACCCGGCTTCGCCGCGAGAAGACGGGCTTCGTCTTCCAGTTCTTCAACCTGATTCCCCTCCTGAGCGTCTGGGAGAACGTGGCGCTCCCGTTCACGATCGCAGGGGAGGACGCGCGCCGCGGCGAGCACGCCGACGCGGTCCGGGCCGCGCTCGCCTCGGTGGACCTGGACGGGAAGGAGCGCCACCGGCCCGACCAGCTGTCTGCCGGCGAGCAGCAGCGTGTCGCGCTTGCCCGGGCGCTCGTTCGCCGCCCCGCGCTCCTCCTCGCGGACGAGCCGACCGGGAACCTGGACTTCTCGACCGGGACGGAGATCCTGGATCGACTCTGGCGCTCGTGTCACGAGGGTGGCCAGACGGTGGTCCTCGTGACCCACGACGCAAAGGCGGCGGCCTACGCGGACCGCGTCTACGTGATGCACGACGGGTCGCTCCGCGATGAGATTCGGCTGGGCCGGCGCGAGGACCATGGGGCAGGCCAGCTGATCGCCCGGCTCGCCGACCTGGGCCTCTGATCCATGCGCGCCCTCGACGCGCTGGCCCGCCGAACCCTGGTCGCACGACCGCTTCGCACCATCCTCACGATCGCCGGGATCGCCCTCGGCGTCGGCGTGCTCGTGGCGGCGCTCGTCCTCAATGCCGGCCTGGATGCGACCGCCGAGCGGAGCGTCCGCGACCAGCTCGGGCGCACCGACCTCCGAATCGCGGCGTTCGAGGAACGCGGCCTCTCCGCCGCGTCGCTCGGGGCCCTGGCGACGACGCCGGGTGTCGCCATCGTCGCGCCGGAGCTCGAACGGCGGACCTACCCGGTCGCGGTGCCGGGCTCCGGGGCGGGCCTGCCGGTTCCCGTGACTCTCGTCGGCATCGACCCTGCAGCCGACGCCGCGCTCCACGACCGGCTCCTCGCCGGCGGGTCGCCGCTGCCCCTCGCAGGCGGCGACGTGGCGCTCGTCTCGGATGCGCTCGCGCGCGCCGACGGGCTTGCCGTCGGCGGGACGATCACGCTGAACGGGTCCGCGGCAACGGGCCCACGGGCATTCCGCATCTCGGGCATCCTGGCTGCCGTTCCCGGCGATCCCGACCCGGCCGGCCGCAGCGTCATCGTGCCGCTCGGGGCCGCGCAGTCCCTCGTCGGCACCGATTCGGTGAGCCGGGCGGACGTCGGGCTGGCACCCGGCGGCGACATCACCGCCGTCATCGCGTCGCTGGAGCGGCGGCTCACGTCGGAGCCGTACACGCTCTCGACGCCGGGCGACCTCATTGCGTCCCTGCAGGCCTCGACGGCCGACTTCCGGGCCACGATCGCGCTCGTCGCCGCGCTCGCGCTCTTCGGCGGCGCCTTCCTGATCTTCAACACGCTCGCCATGACGGTCGCCGAGCGCGCCCGCGACATCGGGCTCCTGCGCGCGGCGGGCATGACCCGCCGCCAGGTGACCGTGCTCGTGCTGATCTCGGCGGGGCACCTGGCGGTCGCGGGCGTCGTGCTCGGGTTGGCAGCCGGAATTGGCCTTGCGGCCCTCGTCACGGCGCTCTTCACGCCCGGCGGCGGCGTGCTCGGCATTCGCGAGCTCGTGATCCCGCCGGCGGGGCTCGTGCTGGGCGCGATCCTCGGCTTCGGCGTGACGATCGCGGCCGCGCTCGAGCCGGCCCTGCGCGCCGCGAGCATCTCGCCCGTCGCCGCGCTCACGGCGCGGCTCGAGCAGACCGCCGTCCTGCGCGCGCGCCTCCGCTGGCTGACGCTCGTGTTCGCCGTGGTCGGTGTCGCCGGTCTTGCGCTCTGGCCGGGTGTGGGCGAGGCGAGCGCCGGGCTCGTCAGGCCGCTCGCCGTCTACGGAATGCTCCTGGGCGTTGCGCTGGTGAGCCCGTTCCTCGTGGGACCGCTCGGCACGCTGGTCGGGGCGCTCGCGCGGCCGTTCCTCCCGGTCGAGGAGCGCCTGACGCGCAGCACGCTGGTTCGCGACCCGAGCCGCACGGCGCTGACGGTCGGTGCGCTCTCGGTTGCCCTTGCCGTCCTCGTCGCGCTCGGCGGCGTCGCCGCGACGACCCGGCGGGCGGCCACCGCGTGGCTGACCGACGTGATCCCGGGCGAGGCGGTCCTCACCTCGATCCGCCCCGTCGCGCTCGACGAGCCGCAGCTGGCAGACCTCGCGGCCGTGCCCGGCGTGGCGCGCATCAGCCCGATCGGGCGCTTCGCCGTCTCGGTCGGTGGGCGGCGGCTGGACGCCGCCGCCGTCGTGGGCGCGGACCTGCTGGCCGACGGCCGGCTCGTGCTCTCGGCGGGGGATCGAGCGGGCGCGTTGCCCGCCCTCGACGCCGGCGGCGCGACGATCCTCCCGGCGGCCCTGGCCGACCGGCTCGGGATCCCGCTCGGCGGGTCGCTCCAGGTGCTGGCGGGGCGCGAGATCGTCGCGCTCCGCGTCGTCGGGATCGCGGCCAGGACGATCCCGGGCAGCTCCGGGGAGGCGGTCCTCGTCGGGTGGCCGGACGCCACGCAGCGCCTGGGCGTGCTCGGCGCCGACATCTTCGCGGTCCGCTACCTGCCGGGCCAGGCGGCGCCTGCGACGGCGGCCCTCGCGCCGGTCGCGCGCGCGATGGCGCTGGAGCCGGCCTCGCTCGAGGCGCTCGCGGGGACGATCGGGGCATCCGTGGATCGTCTCTTTGCGCTGTTGACCGCTCTCGCCGCCGTGGCCCTGATCGTCGCCGGCCTGGGCATCGTCAACACGCTCACCATGAACGTCCTCGAGCGCGTGCGCGAGCTGGGCTTCCTGCGGGCAGCCGGCCTGACCCGGCGCCAGGCGCGGCGGCTCGTGATGCTGGAGGCGGCGGTGCTTGGGGCGGTCGCCGCGATCATCGGGGTCGGCGCGGGCGTCCTGGCGGGCGTCATCCTCGCGGCGCTCGGGGCAGGCCCCGGCGTGACCTACGATCCCGGGTGGGGGACCGTCGTCCTGGCCCTGCTGGGCGGTGTCGGGCTCGCCGTCGTCGCGTCCGCGTGGCCGGCGACGCTGGCCGCCAGGATCGAGATCGTGCGTGCCGTACAGTACGAGTAGAGTCGGGCCGGCCAGCCGTTCCCCCAGCCACCGGAGGTGCAGATGACGCTCGCGACACCCCGCCTCAACCGGCTCCCGGCAGGCGAGCGCGGGATCACGATCGGGGATTTCCTCGTCCCGATCGCGATCGGCGAACGGATCAGCGAGCGTGCGCGCCACGTGGCGCTCATCGCGATCGGCGCACTCCTCATCGCGCTGACCGCGAACGTGCAGGTCGTCCTCAACGGGCAGACCATCACGCTTCCCGGCGACATGCGGGTGACGCTCCCGGTCTCGCCCGTCCCGATCACCGCCCAGACGTTCGCGGTGCTCCTCGTCGGCGGCGCGCTGGGATTCCGGCGCGGCGTGATGTCGGTGGGCCTCTACCTGGCCCTGGGGCTGCTCATCCCCGTCTATGCGCAGGGGGCTTCGGGGATCGACACGTTCGTCGGTCGCGAGGCCGGCCGCTGGGTCCTGGGGACGACCGGTGGCTACCTGCTCGGGTTCCTGTTCGCGGGCGGGCTCGTGGGCCGCCTCGCCGAGCTGGGCTGGGATCGCCACGTCGGGGGAGCCGTGGTGGCGATGCTCCTCGGCAACGTCGTCATCTACCTCGTCGGCGTGCCCTGGCTCATGGCCGCCACGGGCTTCGACCTCGCCACGGGGCTCGCCAAGGGCGTCTACCCGTTCCTCGTCGGCGACCTCATCAAGCTGGCGCTGGCGGGGATCATCTTCCCGGCGGCGTGGTGGCTGGTGGGTCGCGGCGACGGCACGCGCTGACGGGAACGGACGCGGCGGGGCTGTACGGCCCCGGATCCGCCGCCTGGGCGCGCAATCGAGACGCCTTTCTGCTCCTCGGCGCGGGTCCTCGCGCGCTGCTCCTCCAGCTCGCGCACCCGCTGGTCGCCGAGGGCGTCGCCCAGCACTCGGACTTCCGGGCCGACCCGTGGAGCCGGCTGGCCGGCACGCTGCACAGCTACCTGCGGATCATCTACGCGAGCCGCACCGGGGCGAACGCGGAGATCTCCAGGCTCAACCGACTCCACCGCACGATCGCGGGCGTTGTCGAGGACGCGGAGGCGCGCGCCGTGACCGGCGTCGCGTCGTACGCGGCGCGCGACCCGGAGCTCTCCCTGTGGGTCCATGCCACGCTCGTCGAATCCACGCTGGCCGTGAACGAGGCGTGGCTCGGCCCGCTGCCTCCCGGTGAGGCCGCACGCTTCTACGCGGAGACGCTGCCGATCGGGCGCGCGTTCGGGATCCCCGGCCGGATCCTGCCCGTGGACCTCGCCGCGTTCCGGGCATGGTGGAACACGATGCTCGGTCCGGGTGGGCTCATTGGCGTGACGCCGACCGCCAGGGATCTCGCCGCGACGATCCTCGCGCCGCCGCTCGGGCCGCTGGCCGGGGAGGGCAGGGGAGGCATCCTGCCGGCCGGGTTCCGGCCGATTCTCACGGCGATCCCACCCTCGGCGGCCGGCTGGCTCCTGTGGCCGTCGATCGCGCTCCTGCCGCCGTCCATCCGGGCGGGCTACGAGATCCCGTGGTCGCCGGGCCGGCGAGCGGTGGCCGCGTGGCTCGTGGCGGGCTGGCGCGGCTGGGCGGCGCTCCTGCCGGATTCATGGGGGACCATGCCCCAGGCGCGCGCTGCGGACCGACGAATCACGGGGGGCGCTCGCGTCCGGTGAGCGATCCGGAGCATCCGCCTCCTGTGAGCGATCCGGCGCGTCCGCGCCCCGACCTCTACCATTGGCCGCCGTGACGACCCCGGACCCGCGCGCCGTGCTTGCCCTCGATCTCGGGACATCGGCGGCCAAGGCGGGCGTGGTCGCCCTCGACGGCCGGCTGCGCGGCGAGGCCCGGGCGACGTACCCGCTCCTTCTCGACGGCGAGGCCGGACGCGCCGAGCAGGATCCCGATGCATGGTGGGACGCGCTCCGCGAGGTTGCGGCGAGCGCCCTCCGGCGTGCCGCCCAGGACGGCCCGCTGGAGCCCATCGCGATCTGCTGCGTCGGGCAGGGGCCGACCCTCGTGCCGACGGCCGAGGACGGACGCGCCGTCGGGAACGCGGTCACGTGGCTGGACCGGCGATCGGGAGCCGAGTCCGCGTCCGTCGTCGCCGCGCTTGGCCGCCACGGCTGGAACGTCACGCTCCTCGGGTCGGCGCGGCGGCTCGCGGCCGCGGCGCCGGAGGTCGCCTCCCGGGCGTCCTGGTTCCTGTCGGCCTGGGATCACGTGGCGCTGCGTCTCTGCGGCGTCGCGGCGGCAGCGCTCCAGGACCCTGCCGACGCGGTCACCTCGGTCGAGGCCCGGCTCGCCGGGCTCGACGGGCGATCGGCACCGCCGGGAGTCCGCGCCGGAACGGTGCTCGGCGGTCTCCTGGAGGGCCCGGCCGCCGAGCTCGGTCTGCCCGCCGGGCTGCCGGTCGTCGCGGGCGTCAACGACGCGATCGCGACGTTCCTCGGCGCGGGGCTCACGGTCGCCGGCCAGGCGATCGATACGGGCGGCACCTCGGGCGGCTTCGGGCTCTACGTGGCGTCGCCGGTCGCGATCCCGCCCCTGTGGACCGGCGCGGCGCCCCTTCCCGGCCTCTGGTACGTCGGCGGGGCGATGGCCGGCACGGGCAAGGCGCTCGACTGGTTCGTGGCCGACGCGCTCGGCGGGGCGGCGTCACTGTCCACCCTGCTCGAGGAAGCGGCATCCGTCCGCGCGGCATCGGAGGGCCTTGTCTTCCTGCCGTACCTCGCCGGCGAACGCTGGCCGCTCCACGACCCGTCGGCGCGCGGTGCGTTCGTGGGTCTGACCCTCCACCACGGCCGTGGCCATCTCGCCCGGGCCGTCCTCGAGGCGGCCGCGTTCGCGGTCCGCCATGTCGCCGGGCCGGCTCGCGACGCCGGGCTTCCGTTCACGGAGCTGCGGGTGACCGGCGGCACGGCCGCGAGCCGCCTCTGGAACGGGATCAAGGCGGACGTGCTGGGCGTCGAGGTGGTGGTCCCCGCGGTCACCGAGGCGTCGGTGATCGGCGCGGCGATCCTCGCCGCCGTGGGGGCCGGGGCCCACGGGGACCTACGCGCTGGGGTGGCCGCGATGACCCACGACGCGGAGCGCATCGAGCCCGATCCGGCGCCGTCGCGATCTACGATCGCGCCTTCGCGGTCTACGAGGAGCTGCACGCCCGGCTCGCACCGGCGAACGAGGCGCTCGGAGCGCTCGACGGCCGCGGGACGGTCGTCCCGGTCGATGACGGCCGCCCACAGCCTGGGCCGGCCGTGACGCGGGTCTGACTCAGCGCTGACCCGGCCCCGACGCGAGTATCCTTCGGGCTGGCCGCCTGCGTCCGCATCGCCCGACCCCGCATCGGCCGCGGCCCTTCACGTCGAACACTCTCGCCGCCCCGGAGGAACCTCGTGCCCGTCCGCACTCCACGCCCTGCCCGCGCCGGCCGCCTCGCCGCGTTCGTCGCGATCGCCTCCCTTGCCGTCGCCGCCTGCGCCGGCGGGACGGCGACCGCTCCGTCGCCGACGCCAACCCTGGCGCCGACGACCGCGCCGTCGGCAAACCCGTACACCGGCGCAGCCGCCGGCAGCGGGACCGGGGTCAAGCTCGGCTACCTCTCGTACGGGGACCTGGTTCCCTACGTGAAGCAGATCAGCGACGGCATCCGTACCCAGGCCGCCACCGCGGGCGTCGACCTCGTCACCTGCGACGCGAACGTGGATCCAGCGAAGGTCGACGACTGCATGAAGCAGCTGACCGGCGCGGGGATCAAGGGCCTGATCCAGTTCCAGGGCTCGCTCGAGCTTCCGTCCACCGTCTGCGCGAAGGTGCCGGCGGGGCTCCCGGTCCTCGCGGTGGAGCTCCCCGAGGATCCCTGCGCCGCGTCGCTCGTGTCCGCCGACGACCTTCGGGCGGGCCAGATCGCGGGTGCCGCGGTCGGGGCATGGGTGAAGGCTCACTGGGCGTGCGCGTACGACGCCTACGTCTCCCTCGAATCGACGTCCGTGCCGGACCGGAACCAGAAGCGGATGGAGGGCTACCGGCAGGGCTTCGCCACCGTCTGCCCCGGTCCCATCACGAACCAGCAGGTCGGCGCGTCGGCCGATCGGCAGGACGCGGCCCGCGACGCCGTCGCCACGCTCCTCGACACGCTGCCCGGGAAGAGCAGGATCATCGTCGTCGCGATGAACGATGACGGGGCGCTCGGCGCGCTGGACGCCGCGACGGCGGCCGGCAGGACCGGGGACGTCTGGGTCAGCGGGCAGGGCGCGGAGCCCCGGGTCCGGGACCTGATCCGAACGAACGAGCACTACCTCGGAGACGCCGCGTACTTCCCGGAGCGCTTCGGGGCGACGATCGTCCCCGCGATCCTGGACCTGGTCGCCGGCAAGCCGGTGCCGAAGCTGCTCCTCATCGAGCCGGCCTGGGTGGACGCCACGACGATCAAGACGATCTACCCGAGCTGAGGCTGGCCGCGCGCGGCGCGGGCGCCCCAGGCTCGCGACGGCGCGCCCGGGAGACGGGCGCTACGCCCGCGTCTCCGATTCATGGACGGCTCCGTAGCGCTGATCGCGGCGATCTCGGCGGTGATCGCCGCGACGAGCGCGGGCAGCGCCGCGGCGACGGACGCCGTCAGGGGCGTCCCCACGTCGAAACAGGCGCCGCCGATCCCGACGAAGGTCCCCGCGGGCGGGGCATCGCGGAGGGTGGCGGCGAGGTCCAGGACCTGCTCCAGCGGGAGCTCGTGGGACGAACGGAGCTCGGGCGCGCGCCCGGCTGCCTGGAGCGCCCGGGAGCGATCGACGAGCGCCGCGAGCGGCCGAACCCACACCTCGCCGGGGCGGAGGCCGGCGACGGCGTCGACCACGACGCACGGCGAATCGGCCGGCAGGTCCATCAGGAAGAGGATGTCGAGCTGGCCGACGGGCACGACCTCCACGCGATCGCGGAGGTCGGCCGGGAGCAGGTCGATGGCGGCGAACCCCGCGGCGTCGTCGCCGCGTGCCGGTTCGCCGCAGACGAAGATCGGGACGCGCGGGATCATGGGGACGCTCCGCGCTCGGTGCGGGAGTGGCTTCGCCGTCGGTGCGGCGCCGCTCAGGCCTCCTCGACGCGGAGGTCGAGGAAGTGGGTGGCGCAGCTGATGCAGGGGTCGTAGCTCCGGATCATCTGCTCGAGGCGGAGGGTTGCCTCCGCGTGCGGCAGGTCCAGGACCTGCCCGGCCGCGACGACGAGATCCGCCTCGATGGCGGCCTGGTTCTGGCTGGTGGGCGGCACGATCTGGGCATGCCGGATCCGCCCGGACTGGTCCACCTCGTAGCGGTGGAAGAGGAGGCCGCGCGGGGCCTCCGTCGCCCACGCCGCGACGCCGGGGCGGCTCTGCCATGCCACCAGCGGTTCGGACGGGACCCGGTAGGCGTCGATGATGTCGATCGCCTCGGCACAGGCGTGCACGAGCTCCACCGCGCGGGCCACGATCGACGCGTAGATGTTGGTCCGGATCAGCTCGGCTCATGCCGGTGGCGGCAAGCGCCTCTTTGGCGAGCGGATGGAGCTGCTCGCCGGCCAGCACGACGCGTGCCGCGGGGCCGAGAAGGTAGACACCCTTCCCGTCGATGGACCGGGCGTGGAGCGCGTTCGAGCCCTCCACCTGGAACTCCTCGAAGGCATCCCGCCACGCGGTGGGCGACAGGTCCACGCCGTCCGAGCTGACGATGCGCCCGTCGTTGAACGGGTACTCGCCGGCATGCCGCAGGCTGACCAGGCGTGGCTCGCGTGCGAACGCCGGCATCGGGAAGCCCGCGACGAGCTTGACCGTCTCCTGGGCGAACGCGAGGGACTCCTCGAGGGCCGCGCGGTGCTCCATGAGCTCGCTGACGCGCGGGACGTGGCTCCAGCCGCCCACCCGGACGCTGACCGGGTGGATCGGCCGGCCCCCGAGGATCTTGATGAGGTGGTTGCCGGCCTTCTTCATCTTGAGGGCCTGCTCCACGAGCGGCCGGTGATCGGCCGCCATGGTGATGCCGCTGTCGTATCCCAGGAAGTCAGGCGCGTGGAGGAAGAAGATGTGGAGCGAGTGGCTCTCGATCCACTCGCCGCAGTAGAACAGCCGCCGGAGCGCTCGCGACTGCGGGTCGATGCGGACCCCGAAGAGGTCCTCGAACCCGTGGGCCGCGCTCATCTGGTACGCGACGGGGCAGATGCCGCAGATCCGGGCGACGATGTCGATGACCTCGTCGGGGGTCCGCCCCACGACGAGCTGCTCGAAGTAGCGCGGCGTCTCGAAGATGCCGAGGCGCGCCTCGAGGACCTCGCCATCCTTCACTCGCAGCCGGAGCGAGCCTTCGCCCTCGACCCGCGTGAGCTCATGAACCTCGTACAGGCGCTCGTCCACGACCTTGTCCGTCGTCGTTCCGCGGCTCATGCCTTTCCTCCCCGCGGCGACGGCTCGGCCGCCGTCGTGCCGCGCCCGCTCCGGGCGCCGCCGAGCTCCGTCACCATGCTGCGGAACGGCTCCGAGTACGCGGTGAACCCGGCAAAGAGCCGCCCGATCTCCTCCCGGGGCCGGTCGCCGGCCATCTGGAGGTGACGGGTGAGCCCCGCCGCGTTTGCCTGCTCGCGCGGCCCGAAGCAGCCGTAGCAGCCACGGCCGAAGCGCGGGCAGATGGCGCCGCACCCGGTCTGGGTGACCTGGCCGAGGCAGGGGATCCCCTTGCTGACCATGACGCAGACGACGCCGCGCCGCTTGCACTCCATGCACACGGCCTCGTCCCGCAGCTGTGGGCGGCGACCGGTGGTGAGCGCGGTGAGGAGCTCGACCAGCTGGCCGGGATCGATCGGACAGCCGCGCAGCTCCGCGTCCACGATCACGTGCTCGGAGATGGGGGTCGAGCGGGCAAGCGACGCGATCCACTCGGGGTTCGTGTAGACGCCCATGCGGAACGCATCGTGGTCGCCCCAGTTGCGGAGCGCCTGGATGCCGCCCGCCGTCGCGCAGGCGCCGATGGTGACGAGGAACCGGGTCCTCCGGCGAAGCTCGACGATCCGCTCGAGGTGGGCCGGCTCCGAGACCGACCCTTCGACGAACAGGACGTCGTAGGGTCCCGAGGAGCGGGCGGACGTCGCCTCCGGGAAGTCGACGATATCGAAATGCTCGACGACGGAGAGCAGCTCGTCCTCGAGGTCGAGGAGGGTGAGCTGGCAGCCATCGCACGACGCGAACTTGACGACGCCGACGCGGGGACGTGCCGCGACGGGGGCGTGAGCCATCAGATGCCCTCCCGGCCGAAGGTGTCACCGAGCTGCGCGATCGAGAAGACCGGGCCGTCACGGCAGACGAAGTACTTGCCCATCTGGCAGTGGCCGCACAGGCCGATCCCGCATTCCATGTGCCGCTCCAGCGTCACGTGGATGCGGGACGCGGAAACGCCCCGGCCGGCGAGCGTCGTGGACGCCGCCTGCATCATCCGCTCCGGACCGCAGACGAAGGCGATCATGTTCGAGCCATCCCAGGCCGCCTGGTCGAACAGGTGGGTCACGATGCCCACTCGTCCGGACCACTCGGGCCCGGCGCGGTCCACGGTCAGGCTCACCTCGATGCCGTCGCGCTCGGCCCACCGCTCGAGCTCGTCGCGATAGAGCAGGTCGGCCGGCGTCCGGGCGCCGTAGAAGAGCTTCACGTCCCCGAACCTGCGACGGTCGGCGACGATCGCGTGCAGGACCGGCCGCAGCGGCGCGAGGCCGATTCCGCCGGTCACGATGACCAGGTCGCGCCCGACCGCCCGGTCGAGCGGCCAGTTGTTGCCCAGCGGGCCGCGAAGGCCCACCTGGTCGCCCACCTGGAGGGCGCACATCGCCTTGGTGGCCGGGCCGGCGCCGCGGATCGTGAGCTCGATCCCGTCCGCGAGGAAGCGGCTGATCGAGATCGGGAGGGGTGGGAAGCCCGGCAGCGCGACCATGGCGAACTGCCCGGTGCTGCCGTGGCTGAACGCCGGGTCGACGCCGGTGAGGGTGAGCGTCGTGGTGTCGGCCGTCTCCGACTTCGTGCTGACGACGCGAGCGGTCACGAAATCGTTCGGGGTCGCCGCGACCGGCTCGACGAGGCGTGACTCGGGGGAGAGCGGGACGGGCGGCGCGATCGCGTTCAGCTCGTCGCGCACGTCGATCCCGACCGGGCACCACGTGATGCAGCGGCCGCAGCCGACGCAGCCGGACGTACCGAACTGGTCCCACCAGGTCGCGAACTTGTGGGTCAGCCATTGCCGGTAGCGATCCCGCGGCCGGGCCCGGAAGCTGCCGCCGGCCACCTTCGCGAAGCCGGGGCTGAAGCAGCTGTCCCAGCTCCGGCTGGCGAGCGCCGCATCGCCGCTCATGTCCGTGGACTGCGTCAGTGTCGTGCAGAAGCAGGTTGGGCAGGCCAGCGTGCAGTTCCCGCAGGTGATGCAACGTTCCGCAACCTGGGCCCAGCGCGGATGGTCGAGCTGGGCAAGGAGCCGGTCGTGGAGGCCGTCCGCGGGGATGGGGTCCCCGATCCGGGCGCGCACCGCCGCGACCGTGGCCGCCACCCCGTACTGCTCGGCGGCCGTCGCGGGGCGCAGGGGGAGGCGCTCCAGCACGGCGCGGCCGGCCGGTGTGCCGGCGTCGACCAGGAATCCGGCGTCGAGCTCGGTCAGGGAGAGGTCGAACCCCTCGGTGACCTCGGGACCGGTTCCCATCGACGTGCAGAAGCACGTCGATGCCGACGTGGTGCACTGGACCGCGACGACGAACACGTTCGCGCGCCGCACCATGTAGTCGGGATCGATGAACTCGGTGCCGATCAGGACCCGGTCCTGGACGGCGAGCGCTGCGATCTCGCAGGCGCGGGCGCCGAGGAAGGCGAGCTTCGGGGCGACGGCCTGCTCGGGCTCGAACGAGACCTTGTGGCCGTCATGGCTGGAGCGGGTGAGCGGGATCAGGGCGGGGAAGGTCCATTTCTTCCACGCGGTGGGTCCCACCACGTAGCCGAACAGGCGCTCGTCCCCGCGCCTCCGAAGCCGATACCGGCCCGGCGCCTGCTCGTCGCCCCAGCCGCGCGGCAGCTGCTCCACCGACGAGATGTCGTCGTAGACGATGGAGCCGTCGGCCACGGTGGGTCCGATCAGGCGTCGACCGTCCTCGCGGAGGAGGTCGAAGAGGACCTGGAGATCCGCGAGCGCAAGGAAGCCCGGGCCATCGATGGCGGGACGGCCGCTCCGCGGCGGGCGTGAGACCGGCATCACCATGTTCGAACCTGCTCCGCGGCAAAGAGGTCCAGGAGCTGGACGCGTGTCGCGTTCAGGCGTCGCGCGACGGCGACGAGAAGTCGCGGGTAGAGGGCCTGCGCAAGCTCCGCGTCCTCGCGCAGAGCGGCTCGCAGGGTCGCGCCCTCGAACGTGATCGCCTCGAGCTGCTCGATGGCCACCGCGGTGGACGTGGCGCGATAGGGTGGCACCAGGGCGGACCAGAGATACACGTCGCCCGGCTCGACCGTCAGGATGGTGAAATCGCCGCGCTCGGGCACGTGGGTGCGGAGGGCGACGCGACCCTTGATCACGATGCCGAGAACCTGGGACTCATCTCCTTCCCGGAACAGCTCCTGGCCGGGCTCAGCCGTGAACGTACGGCTTAACTCGGCGAGGCGCGTCTGGATCCCCGGCGCAAAGCCCGAGGCGAACCACGTGGAGTTGAGGACAGCAACGAGCGAAGCCTGATCCTGCATGTCGCCAGTCTCGCGTCGCGAGATGCACGCGGGGCAGGGCCGGTGGGCACGGGGTCAGGGGCCACGTGTCCCGGCAGCGGCATGGCGCCGTCCCCGGAATCGCCACCTGTCCGGCCCCTGGCCGTCACCGGCCCGCAACCGGGCCCGGGAGTGGCGGCCGCCCCGGAGTGGGGCCACCCGCGCCTGGATATCGGGCGAACCGGTCAGATTCGCCTGGTCCACGCTCGGGGATGCGGCCAACCACGCGTCTGGGCACACGTTCACGCTCGCGGTCCCGAGTTAGATCGGCCGCGCCGATATCAGCGGGCCGGGACGCCCGGCGCGAGTCCCCCGCCCGCGTCGGAAGACCGAAGCCGTCGCGCTCGTCAAAGCTTCGGCAGCTCCTGGCCCGGGCCGAGGGCAGCCGCGAAGAGGTCGCCCACTTCGAGGAGCCGGGGCAGGATCGTCCGGATCGTCCAGCGGTCGGGTCGCAGCGTGGGGTCGTCCAGCTCGTCCCAGGTGATCGGCGCCGAGACGGGAAGGCCGGGCGCGGGCCGGGGCGAGTACGGCGCCACGAGCGTCCGGTTCCGCCAGTTCTGGGTGTAGTCGAGGCGCGCCCGGCCGCCCCGCTGGCCCTTCGCCCACTCCCAGCTCACGAGGTCCGGCACGGCCGCGCCGATCGCCCGGGAGACCTGCTCGACCCATGCCCGGGTCTCCTCGAACGTGTAGCCGGCCCGGATCGGGACGAAGACCTGGATGCCGCGCTTCCCGGTCACCTTCGGGAAGCCGGTCACGCCCAGGTGCTCGAAGGCCCGACGATAGAGCCGGGCCAGCTCGAGGGTCTCGTCCCAGGTCGTCCGCTCGCCGGGGTCGATGTCGACGAGCGCCCAGCGGGGCTCGGCCGGCGCGTCGATCGGTGACGTCCACGGATGGATCTCGATCGCGGCCTGGTTGCCGAGCCACGCGAGCGTCGCAAGCCCATCCGCGATCACGTACGCGTGCGGGCGGCGGTCGGGCGGGTCGGGCTCGCGCCAGCGGGTGACCCAGTCCGGCGTTCCCTTCGCGACGTCCTTCTGCCAGAAGAATGCGCCGCCGATCCCGTCCGGGTAGCGGGCGAGGTTGAGGGCTCGACCGGCCAGGTGCGGCAGGAGGACGGGCGCGATCTGCGCGAGGTAGCGGACCAGGTCGCGCTTCGTGACGATGGTCGAATCGCCGGTGGGAGTGGCATCGCCGGCGGGAGTGCCATGGCCGGCGGGCGATGCGTCGCCCGAGGGCGTCGTCGCGCTCGCCTCGGGTGCTTCCGCACCCGGTGCGAGGACCTTGTCGAGGTTCGTGAGCGCGACCTCGCGACCGCCGACGCTCCACGTGCCGCCGCGCGAGGGCATCGCGTCGAGGGCCGCCAGCTCCTCCGCCGTGGCGGGTTCGAACGCAGCTGTCGAGACCGGCTCCGCAGCCGCGGAGACCGGCGCTGCTGCCCGGGGCGACGCGACGGCCCGAGTCGCGGTAGGGGCTCTCGGCGCACCCTCGGCCGCACGCGAACGGCGCGTAACCCCGGCCCTGGCGAGGGCCCGCGCAGCGGCCTCGGGCCCCACGGCCTCCTGCCGTTCCACGGACGCCGGGTCGACCTCCGGGGCCTCCTGGGCGAACGACGCCTGGCGGACGATCCCGTCCCGGGACCAGCCGCCGATCTCGGCGCGGATCACGAGCGTGGGCTCGGCCCAGACGGCGCCGGGCGTCCGGGCCAGCTCGCCCGGCGGGTTCGCGAACGGCGCCGTGTCGCGCGCTTGGGCGTCGAGCGCCGCCCGGAGGCGGGATCGGGTCGCCGTGTCGAGCCCGCTCCCGACACGCCCCGCGTAGCGCAGGTGGCCGGCCTCCATCACGCCCACGACGAGCGCACCGAGGTCGCGGTGACTGCCCTGGCCGGGCACGTAGCCCGCCACGACCAGCTCCTGCGTGGGGCGAACCTTGAGCTTGAGCCAGGCGGCAGACCGACGGCCGGCCTCGTAGCGGCTCCGTCGGTGCTTCGCCATCGCCCCCTCGAGGCCCTGGGCCGCGGCCGCCGCGAAGAACGCGATGCCGTCGCGCTCCACGTGGCCCCCGAAGCGCACCCGCGGGTGGTCGCGAAGGACGAGTCGCAGGACCTCCTTGCGATCCACGAGCGCGACCTCGAGATACGACCGGCCGGCGCACCACAGGAGATCGAAGGCCATGAAGACGAGCGGCGCCGCACGTCCCGCCTCCCGGGCGGGCCCGCTGGCCGGAAGGTCCGCGGCGCTGAACCCGCCCCCGAGCCGCGCCTGGAGCAGGCCGAAGTCAGGTCGGCCCTCGGGGTCCAGGACGACCACCTCGCCGTCGACGATCGCGTCCGGCGCGGCGAGCCAGGCCGGCTTTGCCAGCAGCTCGGGGAAGAAGCGTCCCGCGTCATTCCGGTTCCTGGTCCGGAGGTCCACGCGCCCGCCGGTCACGATCGCCTGGACGCGGTAGCCGTCCCACTTCGGCTCGAAGAGCCAGTCGGCGTCGTCGAACGGGGCGGTCCCCGGGGTCGCCAGCATCGGCTCGACGAAGGCGGGCTGCGGCGCGACCTTGGCGCCCGGCGGATCGAGGGACGGGAGCGGCGCCGGCGCCGGGCGATCGACGGGCGGAGCCACGCCGGACTTCACCTCCTCGTTCGTCCGGTCGGTCCGCACCGACGCCGGGTACGCCTCCGGGTCCCACCCGGCGATCGCCTCCGGGCCGGCTTTCGCGATGAGGAGCCACGCGTCGCCGGGGCTCGCCGTGCGAACGAGGGTGAAGCGGCCGGCCAGCTTCTCGCCACGCAGCCGGAACTTGAGCTCGCCGGCGCGAAGGGCGTCGCCCGGCTCCCAGGTGAGCTCGGGCTCGAATGTTCCCCAGTCCCAGCAGATGGAGTCGCCGGCCCCGTACTCGCCGGTCGGGATCACGCCCTCGAAGTCGAGGTATTCGATCGGATGGTCCTCGGTCCGAGCGGCGAAGCGCTTCTCGTCGGGGTCGCGTGTCGGGCCCTTCGGGAGCGCCCATGACGCCAGCACGCCGTCGACCTCGAGGCGCAGGTCGTAATGGAGCCGGCTGGCCCGGTGACGATGCACGACGAAGCGGCCGCAGCCGCCCGGGGCGCCGGGACGCGGCGACGGCGGGCGCGCCGCGCCACCAGCGTCGGCGGATGGCACGGGCGCCGGGGGCGCGCCTTCACCCGGGGCCGGCTCGGGCGTTCGCGCGAAGTTCCGCTTCTGCCGGTAGCGATCAAGGGACACGTGGGCGCTCCCGACCCGCGCCGGTCAGAGCGGCAGGCGTCGGAGCACCGCCAGGAACGGCGGCAGCTCGCGCGGCGCCGCGACGACCGGCACGCGGTACCAGGCGTCGCGGGCGGGGCCTGGTCGCAGGCGGGCGTCGAGCCGGCGCGCCGAGAGAGCCCGGAATCCCAGCGCCCCGAGGGCCGTCGCGACCGTGGTTCCGTCCCCGATGAACCCCCGCCCGGCGAGGCACCAGCTCGACGGCCGGAGCAATGCCGCGAGCTCGCCACGCCGCTCGCCGAACGGCCGGGTGGCGAGCGACTCCCCGTCCACGTAGAGGAGGTCGGAGGCGACGATCGCGGCCGACCCCCGAGCCCCAGCTCCCCGTCCGCGGGCCATCGGGTCGAGCCCGCCGTCCCCGCCGAGGCGAACGGCCTCGCCGCGCAGTCGCCGTTCCAGGAGCGTCCGGCTCGGACGGCCGCGCGCATCGAGGACCATGAGCGTCACGTCGAGGACCACGCCGTCCCGGCGGAGAAGTTCGGCGACACCGGCCAGCTCCGGGAACGCCGCGGTCGGGTCCCCGAGGGCCTCGGCCCGCAGGCGGACCGCACCGCCCTCGACGAGCACGAACGCCCGGATGCCGGGCCACCAGGGCTCGAAGAAGTACCCAGGGTCGTCGAACGGGCCCCCACCATCGGTCGGGCGCATCGGCACCATCCGCTCCGGAAGGCGCGAGGCCATGGGCGCGAACTCGAGCGGGAGCATGTCGCCCATCGGTTGGCGGGTCATGCCGGGATTGTGGGCCGCCACGCCGCCCACTGCCAGCGCATCGGCGGCCGGGAGAGCCGCCGTGCGGTGGCCGCGCCCCGGGCGGACGTCGCGGGCCGGTGGACGGACCTGGCGGGCCAGCCGGCGGACCAGCGGATGGACGTTGCGGGCCAGCGTGCGGACGAGGACGGCCGCTCCCTCAGGCCGACTTGCGGCGGACCAGCTTCCGCGCGGGAACCTCGACCGGCTCGGCGTCTTCGGCGACGGGCGCGACCTTCTTCGGGCGCCGGCTCGCGGTGGCCGTCCGGCCGGTTATGGCCTCCTCCGCGGCGGCCTCGACGTCCCGGTTGGCGCGCGCGGTTCGGGCGGCGTTGACACTCGCCTCGAGGGCGGCCATGAGGTCCACGAGCTGGCCGCCGGCGGGCGCCTCGTCCGGCTCGGCGATCTCGCGCCCCTCGACCTTCGCCTCGATCACGGCCTCCAGGGCCTGGCGATACTCGTCGCGATACTCGGTCGCGTCGAACTCACCGGTCATGGCCGCGATGAGCTGGGCCGCCATCTTCCGCTCCGCCGGCTTGATCTCGACGTCCTCGGCGGGGAGGTCCAGGTCGTCGGTCGCGCGGATCTCGTCGGGCCAGTGGAGCGTCTCGAGGACCATCGCGCTGGCGTGGGGGTTGAGGGCCGCGAGCACCTCGCGATCCTTGATGACGACCTTGCAGATCGCCGAGAGCCCCTGCTCGGCGAGGACCTCGCGGAGCAGCGCGTAGGCCTTCTTGCCGATCGCCTCGGGCTCGACGTAATAGGCCTGCTTGACGAATCGAACCGGCGCATCCTCTTCTGGTCGCGTCGGGACGAATTTCTCGATCTCGATCGAGCGGACCGTCTTGAGCGGAACGCTGGCCAGGTCCTCGTCCGTGATCACGACGTACTGGTCCTTCGCGTACTCGAAACCCTTGACCGTGTCGCCGCGCGAGATCACCTCGTCATGGAACGGACAGTACGTCTTCATCTGGATCCGGTTCAGACAGCTCTCGTGGAGCATGTTGAACGCGATCCCCTTCGAATCCGTTGCCAGGTAGAGCCGAACCGGGATGGTCACCAGGCCGAACTGGATGGCCCCCCGCCACATCGAGCGCGCCATGGTCCTGTCACGTGCCTCGTCGGCGGCCGCTCCGTGCCCGCCATTCGCGTGGCGCGCGTTCCCGGCGGCCGGGATGGGTAGGATACCCCGGTCGCGCAAGCGGTCGGATTTGCCTCCCCGCCCACGAGGACGAGCGCTTGGGGCGCGACCTCGCGGCCGGCCTCGTCCGCCGCGGTCGGCTGCGGTCTCAGCGTCCCTCGAGCACGTTGCGTGAACCCCGATGCGCCAGCACGATCTCGACGACCGCATCCACGGCGGCGGGCAGCGCTGCCGCAACCTCGGGGGAGAGCGACTCGCCCACCTCCATGTGCGCGGCGCCGACACGCACGACGAAGGCTGCCGGGGCAGCGCCGTACAGCTCGAGGGCCACGGCGAGCAGCTCGCCGGGACCGACGTGGTGGGAGACTGGCGCCCGGCCCGCCGCCGCCGGCCTGTGCCCCGGCCGTCACCGAGCGGACCACGACGGCGCCGGGAGGGTCGTCGGCGCTCGCATCGACCAGGATCACGAGCGACGCCCGGCTCATGTCGAGGGCGAGCTCGGGCGTGAGCTGGTGGCGGGCGAGGACCTCGACGTGGCCCGGAGCGCGCACGTCTCCGGGCCCGCTCGAGGCGGCGAGTCGCGCGTCGGCGGCGAGTCGCGGGTCGGCCGCGAGCAGGACCGCGGCGTGCCAGCCGACCCCGTCGTCGCAGCGGAGCGTGTTGCCGTACCCGATGACAAGGACGCCCCCGGCGGCATCGCCAGGGGCGTCGGGGCGGGGAGAGCCGAGGTTCAACGCGTCAGCTCGTCCAGCACCTCTCCGTCGGGCGCAAGCAGCTGGATCTGCAGCGCCATCTGGCCCAGGGCGTGGGTCGAGCAGCTCAGGCACGGGTCGTAGCAGCGGATGACCGCCTCCACCCGGTTGAGCATCGGCTCGGTGATCGTGTCGCCCTTGACGTGGCGCCGGGCCACCTGCAGGACGCTTCGGTTCATGGCCATGTTGTTGTGGCCCGTGGCGATGACCAGGTTCACCCACTGGACGATGCCGTCGTCGTCCACCTTGTAGTGATGCATGAGCGTGCCGCGAGGCGCCTCGGACACGCCGATGCCCTCGTTCCGGTTGATGCCCGCGACGGACCGCACGTGCTTCGAGAGGATGTCCGGACCCCGCAGGAGCTCCTCGATCTTCTCGATCCCGTGGAGCGTATCGATCAGGCGCGCGTAGTGATAGTGGAACGACGAGCCTGCCACCCGGCCGACGCGCCAGCGGAACTTCTCGAGCTCCTCGTCGGCGCGCGGGGTTCCCATCCGGTCGGCCACGTTGAGGCGGGCCAGCGGCCCCACCCGGTAGATCCCGTCCGGGTACCCCATCGCCTTCCAGTAGGTCGACTTGAGGTACGACCAGGGCTCGACGGCCTCCCCGATGTAGTCGTTGAACAGCTTCGGGTCGACGCGGTCGGCCAGGAACTTGCCGTCGGCGTCGATCACGCGCAGCCAGCCGCCGTAGTGATCCACGTTGCCCTGGCGGTCCACCAGGCCCATGAACGCCGAGCGGAAGTTGCCGAACGTGGCGGCCTCATCCTCCCAGCGCAGCATGTCCGTCTTGTACCAGGCGATCGCGCGCTCGACGGCGGCGATCGCCTCCGGGACGCCGGCCAGGATCCGGTCGCGGACCTCGGCGGTGAGCGGCGTCGCGACGCCACCGGGGACGATCCCCTCGGGGTGGATCCGCTTGCCTCCCAGCCACTCGATGATCTGCTGGCCCCACTTGCGGAGGGCGATGCCGTCCTTCGCAAGCCCGGGGTTCTGCCGCGCGACGCCCAGGATGTTGCGCACGGCAGGGTCCGCATCGAAGCCGAACAGGAGGTCCGGCGACGAGAGGTGGAAGAAGGACAGCGCGTTGGACTGGACGATCTGGCCAAGGTTGATGATCCGCCGCAGGTCCATGCCGGTTGGCGGTGGCTCGACGGCCAGGATGTCGTCGACCGCCTTCGAGGACGCGATCATGTGGCTGACCGGGCAGATCCCGCAGATGCGGGCCATGAGGGCCGGCATCTCGTGGACCGGGCGCCCCTGTGTGATGCGCTCGAACCCGCGGAACTGGGTCACGTGAAAGTGGGCGTCGACGACCTCACCGCGGTCATCGAGCTGGATGGTGATCTTGGAATGGCCCTCGATCCGGGTGACCGGATCGATCGTGATGGTTCTGCTCATGGGGTCCCCCGTCAGCGCCCGAACCGCGAGCCGGCGACGTCGGGGACGCGGCCGGACAGCAGGTCGTCGAGCATGGTGTAGATCAGGTCGGCCGACGGCGGGCAGCCCGGCAGGAAGACGTCGACCTTGACGACCCGGTGAACGGGTGTCGAGGTCGGCAGGAGCCGCGGCACGATCTCGGACGGCAGCTGCGGGTTGAGCGTCACGTTCTCCATGTAGGCCCGGTCCAGCAGGGGCGCCACCCCGATCGGGTTGCGCATGCCCGGGACATTCGAGGTGACGGCGCAATCGCCGAAGGAGATGAGCGTCTTCGTGCGCTCGCGCACCAGCTTGATCTTGTGGAGGTCGTCCTCGGAGGAGACGGCGCCCTCCACGAGGCACACGTCGACGTCCTCGGGGTAGTCCTTGTAGTCGACGAGGGGGCTGTAGACGAGGTCGGCCCGCTCGAAGATGTCGAGGAGGCGCTCGTCGAGGTCGATGAGGGACATGTGGCAGCCGGAGCAGCCGTCGAGCCAGACCGTGGCGATGCGCGGCTTGCTCACAGCCCACGCTCCTCGGCCACGACCTTCATCCAGGGCAGGAACGGGCGGCGGGTCTTGCTGCCGCGTGCGACGGCCCGGCCCTTCTCGAAGAGCGCACCGGTCGGGCAGACCTGGACGCACTTCCCGCAGCTGGTGCAGGTGGTCGATTCGCCCCACGGGATTCCCATGTCCGTCTGGACCCGGGTCTCCAGGCCGCGATGCATGATGTCCCACGTGTGCGCGCCCTCGATCTCGTCGCAGACGCGCACGCAGCGAAGGCACAGGATGCAGCGGTTGTGGTCGATGGCGAACAGCCGGTGGCTGGCGTCGATGTCGACCTTCGGGCTGATCCGCGGCAGGTCGAAGTGGGTCACGCCAAGCTCGTCTGCGGTGTCCTGCAGCTCGCAGTGATTGTTCGCGACGCAGACCGCGCAGACGTGGTTGCGCTCCATGAACATCATCTCGGTCACGGTCCGGCGGTACTCGAGCAGGAGCTCCGAGTGTGCCGTGACGTCCATGCCCTCCGAGATCTTGGTCATGCAGGCCGCGGCGAGCTTGGGGGAGCCCGCGATCTCGACCATGCACAGGCGGCAGGCGCCCCGGTCGTGGATGCCTTCGAGGTGGCAGAGGCCCGGGATGTCGATCCCGTTCTCCTCGGCAACCTCCATCACGGATTGCCCTTCCGAGCCGGCGACGTCCTTGCCGTCGATCCGGAACGTGAAGACGGTGGTCATGCCATCACCTCTGCCGGCTCGATCGCGCAGACGCCGGCGGGACAGACCCGGTCCACGATGTGCGCCAGGTACTCGTCCCGGAAGTAGCGGAGCGTGCTGAAGATCGGGTTGGGCGCCCCCTGGCCGAGCCCGCAGAGCGACGTCTTCTGGATGATCCCGGCCAGGCGCTCCAGCTGGGCGAGGTCGTCCATGGTTGCCTCGCCACGGGTGATCTGGTCGAGGAGCATCCAGAGCTGCGTCGTCCCGACACGGCAGGGGACGCACTTGCCGCATGACTCGTCGCGGCAGAAGTCCTGGAAGTACTTGGCGACGTCGACCATGCAGGACGTGTCGTCCATCACGATCATGCCGCCGGACCCCATGAACGAGCCGAGCTCGATGAGCGACTCGTAGCTGACCGGCATGTCGAGGTGCTCTGCGGGGATGCAGCCGCCGGACGGGCCGCCGGTCTGGACGGCCTTGAACGGCCGGCCGTCGATGATCCCGCCGCCGATGTCGTAGACGATCTCGCGCAGCGACATCCCCATCGGGACCTCGACGAGGCCGGTGTTGACGACGCGGCCGGCCAGCGCGAAGACCTTGGTCCCCTTGCTCTTGCCGAGGCCGATCGCCGCGTACCATTCCGGACCCTTGCGCAGGATCGTGGGCACGCTGGCGAATGTCTCGACGTTGTTGATGAGGGTCGGGCAGTCCCACAGGCCCTGGACCGCCGGGTAGGGCGGCCGGGGACGCGGCGTGCCGCGACGGCCTTCGACGGACGCGATCAGCGCGGTCTCCTCTCCGCACACGAAGGCGCCGGCGCCGAGCCGGACCTGCACGTCGAAGTTGAAGGAGGTGTCGGCGATCCCCGCGCCCAGGTACCCGGCGCGCTGGGCCAGCCGGATCGCCGTTCGGAGGCGGGCGATCGCCAGCGGGTACTCGGCACGGCAGTAGACGTAGCCCTCGGTGGCATGCACCGCGAACGCCGCGATGGCCATCCCCTCCAGGATTCGGAACGGGTCGCTCTCGAGGACGCTGCGGTCCATGAACGCGCCGGGGTCGCCCTCGTCCGCGTTGCAGATGACGTACTTCTGGGTGCCCTGTGCCTTGGCGACGGTGGTCCACTTGAGGCCGGTCGGGAACCCGGCGCCCCCACGGCCGCGCAGGCCGCTGCGGGTGATCTCCTCGCGAACCTCGGAGGAGGTCATCTCGGCGAGCACGCGCTTGAGGGCCTCGTAGCCGCCACGCTCGAGATAGTCGTCGAGGCTCTCGGGGTCGACGCGACCCATGTTCTCGGTCGCGACCCGCAGCTGCTTCTCGAAGAAGGGTCCCTGCGGCGCTCGGGTGTCGTCCGGCGTGACCTTCTCGAGGGCCGCGACGATGCCACTGACGTCGTCCGGCGTTACGTGGGAGAAGAGCTGGCCGGTCTCGGCGATCTCGACGAGCGGGCCGGCCGCGCACAGGCCCAGGCAGCCGACGCGCTTGATGGCCACGTCCGTGAGGCCCGCCTCGGCGGTCTTCTCCCCGAGGCGCAGCGTGATGTCGTGGGCCTGGGCCGACATGCAGCTGGCCGCCTCGCACACGTACGCGGACGCGCGGGTCGGGCCTTCGTGGACTTCTTCCGTGATCACGCGGCGGCGGATGGGCCGCGCCGCGGCTGGCATCTCGCTCACATTGCCTCCAGTTGGGCAACCAGGTCGCCCACGTTGACCTTGCCCCTGACGTCGCCGTCGACGATGACTGCGGGCGCCAGGCTGCACGCACCGAGACAGCGCGCCGTCAGCACCGAGACCTTGCCGTCGGTCGGTCGTCTCTTTCGGCTTGACGTGAAGCGCGCGGTCGATGCCGGCCAGGATGTCCTTCGCGCCATTGATGTAGCAGGCGGTCCCCGTGCACACGACGCAGGTGTGCTCGCCCTGCGGCTTGAGCGTGAAGAACGAGTAGAAGGTCGCGACGCCATACACGCGTGAGTGGGGAACCCCGAGGGTGTCGCCGACGTAGTTCAGCGCGTCGGTGTCGAGATATCCGAACGCTTCCTGCGCGGCATGCAGCGCTTCGATCAGGGCCGGTGGGCGATCCCCCAGGCGGCGCATCCGCGTCTCGACGATCTTCCAGCGCTTGTCGTCACTGGGGGCCGGTGGCTTGTGGTACTGGATGGGCATTGGCCCCCCTCCAATCGGGTGCGGAAGGCGACGACCGGCCAGCAACGAGCCGGCCGCGTTGTTCACGAGGTTGGGAGGACCCACTGGTCAACCACGACGAGCATAGAAAACACGGGCCGCGCCGCCGGGTGCCGCACTTCCCGGTTCTGGGGGGCCGCTTCGCCCGTGTGCGGCCCGGGCCGCTGGGGGGTCATGCGGTGGCGGCTACGCAGGCGATCGCCAAGTCCGGGAAGCCGCCCTGCCCATGAGAGGCGGCAGTTGGGGCCCGCCGCCGCCCGTGCCGGCCGCCCAAGCGGGGCCGCCGTCCCGTGACGTGCCGGCCGCCCAAGCGGGGCCGCCGTCCGACGGCGGTGCCGTGCCACGATTCCGCCGCGGGCCCGGCCCGCGCCGGCTCGCGCGGGGCGCGCCGGTGCCGCCGCCGCCCTCTCGGGGAGTCGCCCGATCGGCGATCGCCGTGGCAAACGCCCGGTAGTCGCGATACGGCGCGGGCGCGTCGACCATCGGCACGGGACCGACCGATGGCGCGCGGCCCGTCGCACGGATCGACCATCAGCAGAAGGCGGCCGGAGATCAGCTCGGTCGATAGCGTCGATGGCGGCGCGACCGCGGATCGGGAACGCGCCGGCCATGACCTCGCGATTCGCGAACAGGAAGGCATCGGCTCCGCAGTCGCGAGCACGAGGGCCGCGATCGCCACCTCGGCGACCGCCAGCCTCGCCGTCGGGCCGCGTCCAGGCACAGGCGTGCATACCGGTCGACCTGGCGTTCGAGTCCGCCGGCGTCACGCAACTCGGTCTTCATCTCGACGACCAGGAGACGCCGGATGCTCGCGCCGAACGCCAGCAGATCGATCCGACCGCGCCACGGCCGTCGACGATCTCGCGCTCGGTGACGCAACCGAGCCCGGCGCGCTCGAGCACGCGCCTCGCGGCGCCGACGCACCGCGCGTGGCCGGATCACGCTGGCGTCGACCGTCGCCCGCGTAGGGAATCTGCGCCTCCAGGCGAGCTCGGCGTCGAGGGCCACGCACAGCCGCTCGAGTGTGGCGATCTCGCCGACATCGCCCGTTTCGATCACGCTGACGACGGACTGCGGCACGCCGGCGGCCGTCCGAGCACGGCGCGGTCCACGCGGTCGATGCATCATCTCGTCGGCGCAGGCCAGGAATTGGCCACAGGAGGTGCGCGGATGGTGGGCGGCGAGGATGCGGGGTTGCGGTCCCGGCAGAAGGCGGACTCCGGCGCCGCTGGGCGGCAGGGGACCGGCCCGGAGATCGCGGCGGTCGGAACGACGGGTGCTCGGAACCCGCTCTCCGACGTCGTCTCCGAGCGGAGGGCATCGCGTCCGCGGCGTACCGGCGCCGCCGAAGCCGCGCTCCCCGCTGCGCCTGCGGCCGGCCGGCCTCCGGAGGGATCGCCGCGGCCGGGTCGGCCTGTCCATTGCCGCCGAGATCGCCGCCGGGCCACCGGTCGCCCTCGAGCGTCCCGGGGTCCCGCAACGGCGGCCGCGAGCGGTACGCGTGGCCGGCGGGCGGGCGACCGGCCCGGGACCGAGCCCGACGCCCGAAGACCGCGCGGCTGGCCCGCGACGCCGCGCCTGGCCGCCGAGGTCGAGGGCCTCCTGCTGCGGCGCTGGTCGCGCCCAGCAGAGTCGCGCAGCGCCTCCGCCTGGAGCATCCTGACGAGCGGGGCTGCGGGTGAGCCACGAGACGATCTACCAGGCACTCTTCGCTGCGATCCGAGCCGGGGCGCCCTGCGCCGGGGGCTCGACCGCCTCGCCTGCGGACGGGGCGGGCTCGTCGCCGGGCGCAGGTGCCCGCCAGTGGCCGCGGCGGCGCGCATGGCTTCGCGATCTCGCGGGCGTCGCGAGGTGCTGATCCGCGCTCCAGGACCTCGAGCCGGCCTCTCGAGGTGCGAGGACCTCCGCGCGCAGCTCGTTCCCGAGCTACTGGGGGCGACCGGAGGGCGATGCCGCCCTCGACGTGGCGCGTCGTCGGGTACGTCTGGCAGCCGCGGAGCGCCGCCTCCGTCTGGGCGTGGAGGAAGTTCCGTAGCGTCGTCCTCGACGCCCGGCCGTGTCGGGACCCGCCGGCGACCTCCGCCGCGATGGCGCTCGGTCCGTCGGGATCGCGACCTGAGCTGGGAGCACTCGAAGCGGATCTTGACCGCGATCCGGCGGCGCTCGGTCAACTGGTTGACCCGCCACGGGCCCTGTCGCGAAGCGTACCGAAGCGGTTCCCGACGAGGATCAGGGCGCGCGTCTAGTTCGTGTGGACGCTCGTGAGCCCGCCATGGCAGCGAGGCACGAACGAGAACACCAACGGCCTCCTGCGCCAGTACCTCCCGAAGGGCATCGACCTCGCGCCCTATTGACCCAGGCGGCGCTCGACGCCATCGCCGCCGAACTCAACGGCCGCCCTCGACAGACCCTCGGCTGGATGACACCATCTGAGGCGCTCGCCGCGGTGTTGCGATGACCGGTTGAATCCGCCCCGCTTTGACTGCGACTCCACGCTTGCGATGGGCCCTGGCGATCGGCTGGCACGATAATCGGTGCAGGCCGGCCGGCTGCCCGGGCCGACGGGCCGGCTGCCCCGGCGACGGGCCGGTGCGGGTCGGTCGGGCCTGGCAGCCGACCCTCACCCCCCAGCAATCCGGGAGGCTCCACCGATGCCGGGCTCCACGAAGCGAGCGACGCCGGCCCCCGCCGATGCGCCGCCCGCTCCGGGATGTGATACGCCTGCCGCCGAGCCGGGTCGGGCCTCGCGGGGGAGCGTGGTCGGCCTCGCCGACCGGAGCCGGCCCTGGCCGGTCCGGGCCGGCGCCCGCCCGGCCGACCAGCCGAGCCGGCAGGGGCCAGCCGCTACCCCGCGGCGCGGAGCTCCGCCTCGGCGTCGGCGACCTTGACCAGGATGCCGGCCCGCAGCGAGTCGAGCCCCGTCCACACGCCCTTGGTGGCATTGCTGATGGACGTCAGGTTGCTCTTGAGCGTCTTGATGGCCTCCAGCTGTTCGCGCACGCCCGCGAGGGCCCGCGCGATCGCCGCCGCGTCGACCTCGACCTCCCGTTCGTCCAGCGTGGCCATGGCCAGCAGGCGGGCCAGCCGGATTGCCGCCGCCAGGAAGGCGGGTTCCGGAGCGTCCGGGTCGACGACGCAGTAGACGTCGCCGCCGATGACCGTGAAGGGGTCGATGCCCGAGGGCGCGTGGGCCGGGGTGAACACGATGACGCCGACGGACGCGCCGCGGTTCTCCTTCGCCTCGCGCAGCTCCTCGCGGATGGCGCGGAGAGACATCGGGCGATCCTTCGCCTCGACGACCACGCGCACGTCGTGGCCGCGGGTGAGCCCGGGGTCCAGGGTGAGGACGAAGTCGCCCTTCTTCGACTTGAGGACGGAGCCCGTCTCGGCCGCCGTCCGGTCCAGCAGGTCGCCGGCGCCGCGGGCGCCCTCGGCGAGCAGGTCCTCGAGCAGGTCCTCGAAGTCGCCGCCCTTGGCGGTGCCCTTCGCGCGCTCCTGGGCGCGGGCGTTCGAGGCGGCCTCCAGCGCAGCGATGCGCTCGTTGAGCTTGTTGAAGCCCTCGGTCATCTCGCCCCGGAACTGGAAGAGCGGCGAGCCCAGGCGGGTGGGGTCGAGCAGGGTGGCGAGCTTGCTGCCGTCGCCGTCGATGTACGCCCCGAGGAGCGACTTGATGCGGCCGATGGCGCTGTCGCGTTTCGTCTCGTCGAAGAGCTCGTCCGTGAGCGAGCGGAGCTTGCCGCGGTCGCCCAGGAAGGCCTCGAGCGTGCGCGGGAGGCGCCCGTCGCCGTCGGCGAAGTTCTGGCGAAGGAGCTGGTCCAGGGCGGTGGCAGCCTTGGCGTTGGCGTCCTCCGTCTGGCGCAGGAGTGTTGCGAACTCGGCGCGGACCGCGTCGACGTTGACGGTCACGCCGGCGTCCATGAGGGCGGTCAGGCCGATCTTGAGGGCCCGCTCGACGAGGACCGCGCGCTCCTCGGCGGGGCGCTCTGCGACGAATGCGGCCAGGCTGGCGTCGACGAGGACCAGGCGGTCGACGACCATGCGGTCGCGCTCGACCGAGATGCGCGTGGCGGTGGCCGGGGCGCTCGCCGGCGTGGCGACCGGCGGCAGGTTGGTGGCCGCCGAGCCCGGAATGGGCACGCGGCCGGCGGGGGAGGGAAGCGTCACGAGGTTGGCGGGGGCGTCCATGGCCCGACTCTGGGGGCGGGCTGTGCCAGCTAGGGTGTCATTGTCTCGGAGAGCAGGCGGAAACCCGCCGAGCGCAGGTACTCGTACGTCTCATCGAGGACCGGAATCGGCGGCACGAACACGACCGTCACATCGCGCGCTCGGGTCAGGAGTATCCGATAGGCGTTCAGGCGACCGCCCGTTGGTCGATCGCGGCTTCGGGCAGTCTCCAGGGTGGGCACGGGATCCATCGACCGCAGGAAGCGTGGGTTCGCCGCCAGGTCGGTCCTTCGTCCGTCTGACTCCGGGTTCGCCTGGGTACTCACCTTGCCGAGGCCTTCCCGGCGACGCCGAGCCGTCGCGACGGGCGACGCCCGAGCACGGCTCCGAGGTTCGTGAGCGCTGCGCCCGCGTGGGCGCGAGGGTCGGTGAGGAACTGATCAAATGCGTGTCACGCGAGCGTCAGGGTGGGCGGCACGGCCAGGCTGTGGCGTCGAGGTGCCCGCTGAGCGTGGCGGTGGCCAGGGGATCCTGTCATCTGACCGTCACCGTGCCGATCTGATCGGATTGGCCCGTCGCGACCCGGCATACGGTCCGCATGGCGAGCAATTGAGAGGATGGTGCGGTGGACCCTGACCTGGCGGTGGCCACTGACGCGGTCCGCGAGCGCCACAATGTCGGGGATCGGCGGGATCGGCCGCTGACAACCTCGTGATCCAGGGAGATCCCGCGATGCCGTTCTCAGTGAACCTCGGTGGGCTTGGGTCGCTCATGCACCGGACGGGATCCGCGCCGTCGCCGTTCGACGCGATCAACGGGACGCGACTGGCCGGACCGCAGGGAAGCCACCCGCTCCACTCGGTCATGGCGGAGGAGCTTGTCCGCGCGAGCGACGGGCCGATCACCGGCGAGATCAGCCTCGACCACCCGGCGCGCGTCGGGGAGGGCATCACCGGGACGATCCGCCTGGCCGCGACCGAGCAGGTGATCGCCCGAGGCGCCACCCTGCGGCTGGTCGGCCTGCGCCTGGACGAGGTGACGCGCTCGCAGGAGAGTCGCGACAGCGACGGGCACGTGACGAGCTCGGAGCACTGGGTGGAGGTCCACGGCACGCTCTTCATCGACGACGCGTTCCCCGAGCCGGCCATCCCCCCGACCATGGAGCCGGGAACCACCTGGGAGTCCCGCTTCGCCGTCCCGGCCCCGCCCCTGGGGCCGCCAACCGCGCACCTTGGCGAGTCGATCGTGGCGTGGGCGCTCGAGGCACACTGGGACATCCCGCACGGACACGACCACTTCGTGGCGGCCCACGTGCCGCTCGCCCAGCACCCGGACCTGTTGCGGGCCGGCGTCGGCAAGCAGGGGGGTCCGAGCCTCCTGGATGGCGTGTCGATCGGCGACGCCATGATCAGCGTCACCTCGCAGCTGCCCGCTTCCGCGGGTTCGGAGATGGTCGTCAGCGTGCGCTGGCCCTCGGCCCCGGGCGGCCAGAAGGGTCGCGTGGAGCTGCACCGCCGGACGAACGCGCCGAACGGCACCGAGGGAATCATCGCGTCGGTTCCCATCGACCCGGCGAAGCTGGCAGCTGGCGAAACGGAGGTGCGGCTGGTCGTCCCGCCGGGCTCCGCGCCATCGTTCGACGGGGCGGGCCTCGAGATCACCTACGTGGTCCGGGTGCTCGTCGACCGACGCTTCAGAACCGACGCGGCGATCGAGCGGCCGGTCGGGATCGTCTGACCTCCCGACGCGAGCGCGGGAGTTCCGGTGGAAGGAAGAAGCCGATGAAGGTGCTGGCGCTCGGCCGCGACCTGGTGGCGGAAGACGACCCGCGGTTCGCGGACCTGCGGGCGGCGGAGGCCAGGGCCGTCTGGGAGCTCACCCAGGGCGACGTCCTCCGCGAGGTCTACTTCGAGGCGGATCGGCCGAACGCCGTCCTCGTCTTCGAGGTACCCGACGTCGCCGCGGCCCGGGCCGCCCTCGACAGCCTGCCGCTCGTGGCTGCCGGGCTCATCGACTTCGATCTCGTCCCACTGCGGCCGTACCCGGGCTTCGCGCGCCTCTTCCGGGAGGCGTAAGGACGATCCTGCCCGGGCCGTGCGTGCCGCTCCGCTTGTGGGGCGCTCACCGCTCGATCGCCGCTCCGAGGTTGCGGATCAGGTTGAGCCCCGCGGCCACCTCCTCGCGCGGGGCGTAGGGGCCGGGCATCAGGAAGCACGGGCGGGCGGCAAGTGCCATTCCGTCGATGCGACCCCATGGCTCCGGGATGTGCCGACCGGCGCAGGCCTCGGCCGCGCGCTTGTAGACGAAGATGACCGCGGCAGGTCGCCAGATCGCGACCTTCTGGAAGAGCGGGCCGACCCCCGCCCGAAGCTCGGTCTCGCTGGCCGCGTCGCGCGGAGTGGGGAGCTTGAGCAGATCCGTGATCCCGTGGCCGGCTGCGACCAGGGCGTCGTCTGCGGAGGCGAGATCCGTGTCGGCAGGCAGGATCCGCGCGACGACCAACCGGCGCCAGAACGACTGCCCGAGGCGGCCGCGATGGTAGTGGCCGGCCTGGACGCTGACCGGCGACGGGTTCAGGCCCACGAACAGCAGGCGACCCGGCTCGGGCGGCAGGTCGGCCAGCGTCTCGACGGGAAGACCGTCGATCACGAGCGTGATCCGGTGGTCGTCGGTTTCTTCGTTCACGGACCGAAGGGTAGGGGATGCCCAGCCTCGCGTGCGGCATCCGGGATCGTCGGGCCAGGCCGCGTCGTGCGCCGCGACCGGGCCGCGCGGACGTCCTACGACGCGCGTCCGATCTCGGTCGCCTCCGGCACCTCGACCAGCCGGCCCGTGTGGACGTCGTAGAGGTACCCGTACACCGGGATGCGGCCGGGCACGAGCGGGTGATCCCGGATCCGCCGGACGTCGTCGACGACGCTGCCAGCCTGGTCGGCGATCGTGAGCCAGTCGATGTTCGCGCCCTCGGTGGATCCCGGGCCAGGCCCGACGTCGCGGAACCCATCGGGTCCGAGCGCGGCAGTCTCCAGGCTGCTGGCGAGGAGGCCCCGGATCGCCTCGTCCGTGAAGAGCTCCATGCCGCAGTCGGTGTGGTGGACGACGAACCACTCGGCGGTTCCGAGGAGCTTGTACGAGATCACGAGCGAGCGGATCGCATCGTCGCTCGCGCGGCCGCCGGCGTTGCGGATCACGTGCGCGTCGCCCTCGCGCAGGCCCGCGTACTTCGCCGGGTCGAGCCGGGCATCCATGCAGGTGAGGATCGCGATCCGCCGGGCAGGCACAGCCGGGAGCTCGGCTCGTGGACCGAACGATGCGGCGTAGGCCGCGTTGGCAGCGAGGACTTCGTCGAGGACGGCGGACATGGGGACGCACTCCTGGGAAGCGGGCCGGCGACGGACCCATGGGACACGGCGCTCGCCGCACCGACGCGGGAAGCCAGATCAGGGTCGGCGGCCCTCCGCCGTCGCGGAGAGGAGACAGAACGGCCGCGGCTCCTCGCGGATCCGCGGCCCCGTGACCGGCGTCGACCCGGTTCGACCGGGCAGGTCGAGCAGCGTGTCAGGCGCGCGCCTCCATACGGCGGGGCCGCCGACGACAACACCGCGCCTCGAGGATCGCCCGGGCATCTGCCCGATCAGTGCTCACCCGGCAACAGTAGCCGAGCCCCCGAGGGGGCGCAACGGTCGTATCCACCGCGCAACGGGCCTAACCGGTCCCGGCGGGCGCCTCCGCGTCGGCGTGCCAGGCAGACGCCGCATAGCGGTCGGCGAGGAGGCGCTCGGTGGCGACGCGCTCGGCGGGCGAGAGGGCCGTGGAAGCCGCGGCATCGACGCCGAAGGCCCGCAGCACCGCGATCTCCACGTCGGCCGCGGCCGGCGCGGCGCCGAGCTCGCGCGCGAGGGATGTGACGGCTACGCGGCGGCTCATCGTGCGCTCCCAGCGTGGGTCGCCCGGCGCGCCCGGTCCGTTGCAGACACGAGCCAGCGCGTCGAGATCGGCGTCGACGAGGAGCGTCGCGTGGACGAGCAGGGCCCGGCCGCCGATCCATGCGGCCACGCCGGAGAGCTTTCCGCCGGGCGCCACGACGTCACGTTCGGTCAACTCCGCCGCCACCCCCAGCGATCGGACGGCGGCCGCCAGCGGCGCCAGGACGAGCCGGTACAGCCCGGGCAGCCGCCGCAGCGACGGGTCGGCGACCAGGAGCGCGTCTTCAGGGCGGAGCACGACCGAGACGTTGAGGTTGCCCGGGTCGTGCCAGACCGTCCCGCCGCCCGTGAACCGGCGCAGGACCGGGGCGCCCAGCGCCGCCGCCGCCTCGAGGTCCACCTCCGCGGCCCCGAGCTGGAAGCGTCCCACGACCGCGCACGGCGCATTCCGCCAGAGCCGGAGGACGGGCGTCCGCGCCTCGGCATCGGCAGCCACATGACGGGCGATCGCCTCCTCGCGCGCCAGGTTGGTCCGCGGGTCGCGTTCGCCGTCGTCCGCGAGGTAGCGCCACGGAATGTCGTTGCCGGGCTCCAACGTCGTCGGGCTACTCCTCGTCGGCCGAGCCGAGGCCCTCGAGCCCGGCGGACTCGGACGCGGCCTCGCCGCCGGAGCAGTCGAGCATGGCGGTGAACGGGTCGATCGCCGTCTGCGCCGCCTGGTGCTCCGCGATCCAGGAGCGCCACTCGGCACGAACCGCCGCCGTGAACGCGGCGGTCGTCCGGCTCGCGACGGTGACGCGCAGCGTGCTCAACCGCGACCGAAGCTCCGTCTCCCAGTCGGACGCGATCCCCTCGTGGCGCGCCTCGTGGGCCCGCAGCTCGCCCGTCATCGTCGACCAGCCGGTGGCCATGGCGGCGTTCGTCGGGGCCCACGACGGCATGTCGACGCTGACGCGCTTCGTAACGGTCGGGTTCGCGACCGTGGCCGTGATCACGCCACCGGATTCCTCGAAGGCTGGATCCCCGCCCCACGCGAAGGAGACGTTCGTCCGGGCCCAGCCGCTGTCCGCGCGGTACGGGCTGTTGGTATTCATGTAGCCGACCACGCGGTCGCAGTCGGCGGTGCCTCGCGGGAGCGTGACGGCCCAACGCTGGACGGGGAGCGCCGCGGCGGGAGCGAGAAGTCGCTGGAGCGCCGCGTTGCCGTGCCGGCGCTGGACCACGTCCGCAAGCCGCTGGCGGGTGCCCGCGTCGGCGCCCGTCATGAGCGCTCGCAGCGTGGCGGGATTCGTCGCCACGTCGAGGGCCGGCTCGCAGCGGACGGCCGGGCGCGCGCCGTGGCGCTGCGGTCCGTGCTCGCGGGTGCCTGCATGGGCGAGGCCGGTTCCCATTGCGGTTACGGTACCCGGCCCGCGCAAGACGTGCCGCCAGACCCCGCCGTGACTCCGGCCCTCGGCCGACCTGCGGTCTCCTGGCGACAAGACGGG
Organism: uncultured Chloroflexia bacterium; assembly: GCA_963734535.1. Classification (GTDB taxonomy): domain Bacteria; phylum Chloroflexota; class Limnocylindria; order Limnocylindrales; family CSP1-4; genus CTSoil-043. The sequence continues at coordinate 39,701 of CAVTHS010000002.1, forward strand.
CGCGCACCGTCCGCTGAAGTGTCGCAGCGCCGACGGCTCGTCGATCACGCGGAGGCCGTGCTGGACCGCGGCGCAATGGCCGTCTCAAGCGACCTTGCACTCGGGATGCAAGGGGACCTTCGTCACCTGCGCGCGGGCCGTTGCGCCCTCGCGTCACCCCGGCAGGTCGGGTTCCATGGGCGCATGGCGTCCCCGCCCGCATCCCCTGCCGCCGTCCCGCTCACGTCCCTGGCGATCGGCAGGTCGGCGCGAATCGTGGCGATCCCGGCGGACGCTGCCGTCGCCCTCGCGGCAGAGGGACTGACGGCCGGAGACCTCCTCGAGATCGAGACGCGCCAGCCGTTCGGCGGGCCGGTCGTCGTGCGCGCCGGCCATGCACGCCTGGCACTCGCGGCGCGGATCGCCCGCGGAATCGTCGTTGAGCCGCGTGGCGTCGGGGCGCCGACGCGATGCGACGTCGGGGCGCCGATGCGATGAGGCACGCGAAAACGATGCCGCTCCAGGGTCCGGGGGCCGCCCATGCCACGCCCATCATCGCGCTGGTCGGCCGGCCCAACGTCGGCAAGTCGACCTTCCTCGCGCGGGCCAGCGGCCGATTCGCCGAGTCGGCCAACGTGCCCGGGACGACGGTCGGCACCGAGGCACGGCCAGTGGTCACGGCTGCCGGGCCGGCGATCCTGGTGGATCTCCCCGGCACGCTCGCGCTCGACGATCGCCCGGCGGGGGATGCGCCGTTCTGGCAGCTCCTCCTCGACGCGGCACCGGATGCCGTGCTGGTTGTCGCCGACGCAGGCAACCTGTCGCGCCATCTGCCGCTCGCCCTTGCCTGCCGGGACCTGGGCCTCCCGATCGTCCTGGCCGCGAACCTCTCCGACGAGGCGTCCGCGCGCGGCGTCGAGATCGACGGCGGGGCACTGGCCCAGCTGCTGGTTGCTCCGGTTCATGGGACGGTGGGCCGAGACGGGACCGGGGTCTCGGCCGCACTCGAGGATGCCGTCCGGCGCGGTCGCCAGCGCGTGGCGGTCCGGGATGCTGGTGCGTCGCCGCGGGCCACCATCCCCGCAGCCGTCTACCCGCCGTCGGTCGAGGGGCGCCTGGCATCCGAGACCGACCATCACCGGATCAGCCCATCCCTGGGAGCCGCGGCCGCGCCCGCGGCTCCGCTGGCACGCTTCGTCGCCGACGGCCGCGTCTCGCCGCGCGGGGCCGCGACGATCGCGCTGGCCGATCTCCTTGCGCCGCATCGGCGCGCCACGGCCGACGCGTGGGCCGAACGCGTGGAGCGGCGACGCGCCGTCGCGCCGGCCCTCGCGGAACGGATCGCGGCGGCGAGCGTGCGGCCGTCGACGGGGATCCCACTCCTGGTCGGTGTGCTCGCGGCGACCTTCGCCCTCGTGATGGTCGGGGGTGGGGCGGCTGCCGCCGCGCTCGGCACGGCCTGGAACGCCTGGGCGTCACCGACGATCCACGCGGTCGTGGGCACGCTTGTGCCCGTGCCCTGGCTGGCCAGCGCGCTCCTCTGGGCGCTCGACGCGGGCCTCCTTGCCATGCTCTCGGTGGGCCTCCCGTACGTCCTGGCGTTCTACGTCGTGATCGCCGCGCTCGAGGATTCGGGCTACCTCGCGAGCGTCACGGTGCTCGCGGACCGCGTCCTGGGCGCGGTCGGACTGCCGGGCAGGGCGGCGATCCCGCTCCTCGTGGCGACCGGCTGCAACGTGCCAGCGATCTACGCGACGCGAGTGCTCGCAACCCGGCGCGAACGCGTCATCGCCGCGTTCCTGGCCACGCTCACCCCGTGCTCGGCGCGATCGGCGGTCGTGATCGCGGCGCTGGTCCCGTTCGCGGGGCCCCTGGTTGCGATCGCGGCGTTCGGGCTCGTGAGCGCGCTCACCGTGGCGGCCGGAATCGGTGCGAATGCGCTGCTGCCGGGCCGGCAGTCACCCCTCGTGCTCGAGCTGCCGCCCTTCCGACGGCCGCTCCTGCGAAGCGTGACCGCCAAGGCGTGGTTCCGTTTCCGCGACTTCGTGCGCACGGCAACGCCGCTCATGCTGGTCGGGTTGTTCGTGCTGGGCCTGGCCTTCGAGACCGGCGCCGTCCACGCCTTCAGCGGGGTCGTGGCGCCGCTCGTCCACGGCTGGCTGGGGCTTCCGGCCGTGGCCGGCATCGCGCTTGCGTTCTCCTTCCTGCGCAAGGAGCTGGCGCTCCAGCTGCTCCTGGTCCTCGCCGCTGCCGAGGCCGCGGGGACCGCCGTCGCGGCCGCGGGCGCGCCGATCGCCCTCAACGCTCTGATGACGCCGTCCCAGCTCTTCGTCTACGCCATCGTCGCGTCCGTCTCGCTCCCGTGCGTGGCGACCTTCGCGGCGCTCGCCGGCGAGCTCGGCCGGCGGACCGCGGTCCTGATGAGCGTGGCATCGATCGCCCTGGCGGTTGCCGCAGGCGGCGTGCTGGCCCGGGTGGTCGGGATCGCCTGACCGGTCAGCCCTTGCGGCCGCGCTTGAGCTCGGCCACGTCGAACGCTGCGGTCGCCGACGACCAGTTCGGGGAGACCTCCACGCGCGTCGCGAGGACGAGCCGCGTCATGCCAGAGACCGTGAAGAGCAGCGCGAACGCGGGGTAGCCGAGTGGCAGGAGCGCGAGAAGGATGCCCGACGAGGTCTGCCCGATCGTCAGGCCCGCCGCGCTCATGGCCACGAACGCTCCCTGGGCGCCGATCAGGTCGACGCCGCCGGTCAGGCGGAGGAGCCGCTCGTTCGCTGCGAGCGAGCCGGCCGAGGCACCGGACGACGCCATCGCGGCCACCACGCAGAGGACGAGCCAGGCGACGGGGTTCCCGGGGAACGCGAGCAGGCCGACGATCATCGACCCGCCGCGCAGGACGAACGACAGGCGCAGGGTTCGTGACGCGGAGCCGCGGTTGAGCCACCCGCCGACCACGGTTGCGGCGACGAGCGAGGCTGCCGACCCGATCGCGGAGAGCAGGATCGCGAAGCCCGGCGGCAGGTGCAGGACGCTGATGCTGTAGATCGAGAGATACGGGCCCATGCCGGCGCCGAACGCGGCGATCGCCACGGCGCGGATGAACCGGTTCGTCTCGGGGCTGCGCGGCGGCGCCTCACCGCGGGGCGCAACGCGAACCCGGCCCGGGCGGCGGAGGCGCCGCACGACGGCGAGCTCCACGATCCCGAAGACCCCCGCGATCCCGAAGATGCATGCGTAGACGAGGAGGCCGATCGCGCTCAGCCCTGCCTGGACGATGAGCGCCACGGGCAGCAGCAGCATTGCGCCCAGGCCCTGGGTGATGCCCATGACGCGCGGTGCCACGAACCGCCGCTCGCCCTCCGGGAGGATCGCTCCGTACCACGCGAGGAGGTTGGCGCCGCCGATCGCGGAGGCGGCTCCGGCGAGGCTCATCACGGCGGCGATCGCGACGATCGCCACGGGCGATCCGATGAGATGGAGCTCATGGAGGACCACGACCGCGGCGAACACGAAGCCGCGCGTCTCGCCGACGGCGAGGATGCCGAGCGTCACGAGGCGGAGGTTGCCGTCCGTGCGCCGCAGGAGCGACGGGACCAACAGCTGGGCGGCGCTCACGGCGAAGGGGAGGACGCCGATGACGGTCGCCGCCGCCGCGGGCGTTCCGAGCGCCAGCAGGAGCGGGATCGTCAGGCCGTCCCCGGCCAGCGCGAAGACCGCCGCCGCGGTACCGCCGATCCCCTGGAAGGTCCGATACCGCGGCGCGCCGAACGCCCGCCACTCGTCGACCGAGGTGCGTGCGCCCGCGGGCACGCCGAGCCGGTTGAACGCCGGCATCGAGCGCCGCCGGATTCGTTCGCGAAGGTGGAGGCTTCGCCGGCCGCGATGCGGCAGGTGGGCTCGCGGACGGCTGGCTCGGGGCACGGCCCCAATGGTAGCGGGGGAGCCGGCGGGTCCCGGGCGCGGGCGAGTCCCTGGGAGTGGCTCGGGTCCGCCGAACGGTCAGTCGAGCGTGATCGTCAGGCCGCTGTCGTCCTCGTCCCGGATGTCGACGATGGGACCGCGGAGGCCGGTCCGGATCGCCTCGCGGACGCGATCTGCATAGCCCGTCGGGATCCCCGGGAGCGAGCCGGCGAGGCCGGCGAGAACCCCGGGCACCTGCAGGTCCACGACAACGCGCCCGTTCTCGCGGACCTGGACGCGGATCCGGTTCGGCGTGCTCGACGTGGAAGGACCCGACGGGCCGGACGAGCCCGACCGGCTGGCCTTTCCTCCGGCCGGGTGCGCGCCGGGAGCGCCCGGCCCCGACGTCGATCCTCGCGACGCTCGATCCGCCGTAGCGAGGGCGTCGAGGATCGGGGCCGCTTCCCCGGGTGTGAGCCGGCCGTCCGCGACGAGTCGCAGGATGTCGTCGACGGCGTCACCCATCGCGCTTCCCGGTGCCGAGTCGGCGCTCGGCCTCGGCGACGTCGATCTCGCCGCGGGCGAGCGCCTCGAGGACGGCCAGGGTCTCGGCCGGGTCCGGCGGCGTCGGTTCCGCTTCGGCGCCCCGGAAAGCCGGGATCGGCGGCGTCGGCGGACGCGCCGGCGCCAGGGGGAATGGCGGTGTCGCGGGGCGCGGCAGCGCGTCGTGCGCGGATGCGTTCGCCGCGCCGCTCCGCCCTGGGCGGACCCTTCCGGCCCGCACCTCGACGTCGCCCGAGAGCGTCCGGACCGAGAGCCGGGCAGCACCGTCGCCGATGACCATGGGATCCCGTCGCCCGTTCCCCGCGCGCCGGTCGGGGTGCGCGCAATCCACGTCGCCCGAGACGGTGCGGACCTCGATCGTCACGCCACCGTCCACCGCCAGGTCGATGTCGCCGGAGGTGGTGTTGACGACGTGATCCCCGGCGGGCGCGAAGCTGCTCGCGATCTCCACGTCGCCGCTCACGGTGGTGATGTTCGTCCGCTCGGTCCGCGGCGCGTCGATCTCCACGTCGCCGCTGACGGTTCGGACGGTCGCCGCGATGGGGGCGGTGGCGACGACCTTGAGGTTTCCCGATGCGCCCTCCATGCGGAGCTCACCGCCGCCGCCGCGCAGCGAGACGTCGCCGCTGGCCGTCCGGACGGCAGCCGAGCCGGTCACGTCGCGCACGCTCACGTCGCCCGAGCTGGCGCTGATCTCCAGGCGTGCGTCGCGCGGCACCTCCAGCTCCACGGTGCCCCCGCCCACGTCGAGCCCGAAGAGCCCGAGGCTGCCGAGGCGGAAGCCGAAGCCGCGCCCCCGGATGACCCGCCCCAGGTGGATCCCGTAGCTCCCCGGCCCGGTCGTGACCTCGATCGCGGGATGATCGGCCGCCGGGGCAACCAGGCGCACGAGCGTGCCGTCCACGCCGCGCACGCGGACGTCGTTCGAGCCCACGCCGACGACCACCAATCCGCGCGGCCCGATGTCGTGCTCGCGGACCAGCGGGCCGGCCGCGAGGTCTTCGTCGTGCATCGGTCAGCCTCCCAGGGCTCGCAGCTCGGCAGCGGCCGAGGCGGCGTCGATCTCGCGTCGCGCGAGCCGTTCGAGGACCTCGCGCCGGGCAGCGGCGATGTCCACGGCCGCGGAGGCTGCCTCGGAACTTCCGCCCTGTCCAGCCGCGTCGGATTCGACCGGCTCGTCATCGATCATCGTGTCATCGGCGAGCCCGAGCGCACGCAGGAGTGCCTCGACGCGCGCCCGCACGGTCGGGTAGGAGATGCCGAGCTCGCGTTCCATCTCCTTGAGGTTGCCCTTCGAGCGGAGGAAGCTCTCCAGCAGGGCGAACTGCTCTCGTGACAGCCGCGCGAAACGTCCGACGTTGAAGTCTCCCTCGAGCGTGGTTGCGCACGAGCGGCAGTGGAGCCGGGTCACCGCCAGCTCCCCGCCGCAGATGGGACAGGTCGCGATGGCGTCGTGGGGCATCAGGGCCGCTCCTTTCGCGGGCGCGGCTCCGGCCGGACGCAGCCGTCGATCCGCCGTCGCTCGGCGGCGGTCGATCGGTCGGCCATCTCCCGGCGGATCTCGCTCGAGCCCAGGCGGGGGAAGAGGATCCGGTATTCGTACATCGTGTGTCTCCCGTTCGTCGCACACCGTGCGTTGCCTGGATATTGCTCCAGACAATACCAGTTTGTCAAGCAAAGATTCCAATATAGAAAGGTCGCGATCAATCTGATCGATCGGCGGCTCGGTTGTCTCGCTGCGACCGCCGCATGCCGATGAGCCTCGCGGACGCTACGATCCCGCCATGCCCACGAACCGGCTCGCGGGCGAGACGAGCCCGTACCTCCTCCAGCACGCGCACAACCCCGTGGACTGGCATCCGTGGGGCGCGGAGGCGCTGGAGCGGGCGCGCGCCGAGGACCGTCCGATCTTTCTCTCGATCGGCTACGCCGCCTGCCACTGGTGCCACGTCATGGAGCGGGAGTCGTTCGAGGATCCCGGGACCGCGGCCTACCTGAACGCGAACTTCGTGAGCATCAAGGTGGATCGCGAGGAGCGACCGGACCTCGACGCGATCTACATGCAGGCCGTGCAGGCGCTCACCGGCTCCGGCGGCTGGCCGATGAGCGTGTTCCTGACGCCCGACGGCCTGCCCTTCTATGGCGGCACCTACTTCCCGAGCTCGCGCCGGCACGGACTCCCGTCGTTCCGCGACGTCCTCGAGGGCGTCGAACGTGGATGGCGCGAGCGACGCGGTGACGTCGAACGCGCCGGGGCCGGCCTGGCCGCGCGGCTGGCGCCGACCGTCCGCTTGGGCGACGGCGCCGCGCCGGCGGACGCGAGTGTCCTCGATGCCGCGGTTGCCGCGCTCGAGGCCGGGTTCGACGTGCAGAACGGTGGGTGGGGGACGCCCATGAAGTTCCCCCAGCCGATGGGGCTGGAGTTCCTCCTCCGGCGAGCGGCCGCCGGCGACCTTCGGGCGCTCCCGCTCGCGAGCCGGACCCTCGACGTCATGGCGGCCGGCGGGATCCACGACCAGCTGGGCGGCGGGTTCAGCCGCTATGCCACCGAGCCGACCTGGCTCGTGCCCCACTTCGAGAAGATGCTCTCGGACAACGCCCAGCTCGCGCGCGTCTACCTGCACGCGTGGCAGCTGACCCGCGACGCGCGGCACCTGGCCGTCGCACGATCGACCCTCGACTTCGTGGCGCGCGAGATGACCCTTCCGGACGGCGTCTTCGCGGCCAGCCTGGACGCGGACACCGAGGGCGAGGAGGGCGCGACGTACGCCTGGACGGCAGGGCAGGTTCGCGATGCCCTGGAGGCGGCAGGGCTCGGCGCGGACGCGCAGCTGTTCGCGGACGCCTTCGACGTCACCCCGGGCGGCAACTGGGAGGGCCGAACGATCCTCCGGCGCGTTGCCACGGATGCACGGCTGGCGGCGGCCACCGGACGTGGCGAGGCGGACGTGGTCGAGCGGCTTGCCGCGGCGCGCGCCGTGCTCCTGGGAATCCGTGCTCGGCGGCCGCAGCCTGCCCGTGACGACAAGGCGCTCGCCGGTTGGAACGGGCTGATGCTCGCGGCGTTCGCCGAGGCGGCCGCGATCCTCGAGCGAACGCCCGACCCCGCGCTCAAGGGTGCGGGCCGCACGTATCGCGACATCGCGGAACGGGCAGGGGAGCGGCTCCTGGCCGTGCTCGTCGATGGGGACGGCCGGCTGCGACGATCCTGGAAGGACGGGCAGGCGCGACACGCCGGCACGCTCGAGGACCACGCCTGCCTCGCCGACGGCCTGCTCGCACTCCACGAGGCCACGGCGAACGAGCGCTGGTTCGGCGCCGCCCGCGACCTCGCCGACACGATGCTCGTGCACTTTCCTGACCCGGCCGGCGGCTTCTTCGACACTGCGGACGATTCGGAGCGGCTCGTGGCACGGCCGCGCTCGCTCGAGGACAACGCGCTGCCGTCGGGCAACGCGATGGCCGCCCTCGTGCTCCAGCGACTGGCCGCGCTCACCGGCGAGGGACGCTACGCGGATGCAGCCGAGGGCGCGTTCGGACTCGTCGGGACGGCGCCGGCGCGGTACCCGACGGCGTTCGCTCAATGGCTCGTGGCCCTCGACTGGCGCGCGGGGCCTGTCGACGAGATCGCCCTCGTCGGCGCGCCCGACGACCCTCGGCTCGGGCGCCTGCTCGACGTGGCGCGGGCCGGCTACCGTCCGCGCCAGGTGATCGCCGTCGCCCCCGACCCGGCGTCGAGCGCGGTGCCCCTCCTGCAGGCCCGGTTCGCGATCCGCGGCCTCCCGACCGCGTTCGTCTGCCGATCGTTCGCCTGCCGCCAGCCCGTGACCGAGCCGGAGGCACTTGCGGCGCTCCTGGCGGGCTGATTGATCGAGCCTCCGCGGGCCGGGCGTCGGGTTACTGCGGCCCGGGACGCGGCGCCTGCACCCGGCGGGCGTCGGGCCGCTGCGGAGGTCAGGCGCCCAGGACGCCTCGAGCCCGGTCCACGATCATGACGTGCCCGCTTCGCGCGGCTCGCCCGTGGCCGTCGGCGTGGCCTGGTGGAAGCGCAGACGCCAGCGGCCCTCGCGATGAACCCAGAGCGAGGAGCGCCACGCGTGTCGAGGGGAGCCATCGGGGGAGCGCGAGGTGGTGCGGAAGGTGACCAGGATGACGCGCTCGTCGATCGGGATGGTCGTGAACGACCCGATCGTCACGTCCGCCGTGGGGGCGCGCTCGAGCAGGTCGAGCACGGTGGCCCGGTCCCAGCGCCGGCCGCTGGCCCCGAACTCCTCGAAGTCGTCGGCGAGCATGCCCGCAAGGCCACCCGGGATCGCCGCTCCGTCGCGCCGGGCGAGGGCGAGCTCGTACACGAGGAGCTGATCGGCGTGCGCGGTCAGGGCTTCGGCGCTCCGTCCGTGCGGTCTGCGTCCCGCCGGAGCTCGTCAGCCTCCTTGCGCGCGGCCTTCACGCCCCGTCCCAGCACTCCACCCCACTTCGGGAGCATCTTCGGGCCGCGCCACACGAGCACGACCGCGAGCACGATCAGGAGGACGACGACGGTATCGAGGCCGAACATGTTCGCATGGTAGCCGAGGCGCTCGGCGGCCGTCGATAGGCGCACCCGATGCCGCGGTGTCACGAGGCGCGTTCGCCGCCGTGGCCGTCTCTCCAGGAGTGCTCGCGTCGTGGCCGCCGCTTGGGCGGTTGGCGCCAGGGTGGCCGCTCGCGTCGCCGCGGTGTCATGCTCGGCATGGAGACCGTCTGCGCGGTGGGCGGCGGCGGATGCCCGGGCCGAGGTGCCCGCCACCCCTTCGGCCCGATCATCCGCAAACGTCCCGCAGGGTGTTGACAAAGTAGTTAGTAACCACTATCTTCCGCGCATGACAACGACGTACCCGACGACGACCCACCGAGCGCGGGGTCCCCGCATCTCCGCGGACGAGCGGCGCGCCGAGGTCGTCGAGGCAGCGGTCGCGGCGTTCGCCGCCAACGGCTACGCCGGCACGTCGACCGAGACGATCGCGGACCTCGCGGGCGTGTCGCAGCCGTACGTCTTCCGGCTGTTCGGCAGCAAGCAGGAACTTTTCCTGGCGGCAGTCGAGCGGGCCTTCGAGCGTGTAACGCTCGCGTTCGAGGCCGCCGCGCGCACCCCGGTCGGGGAGATCCCCGGGCTGAACCCGATCCTCGGCTCGATGGCCCTGGCGTACCACCGGCTGTTGGCCGATCGGTCGCTGCTGCGCCTCCAGCTTCACGCGTACGCGGCGTCCGGCGACCCGGTCGTGGGCGCCTTCGTCCGGCAGCGGTACGCGACCCTCGTCCATCGCGTCAGCGAACTCTCGGGCGTCCCCGCCGCCGAGCTGCGGAGCTTCTTCGCCGAGGGGATGCTGATGACCGTGGCGGCCTCGCTCGATCTCACCGACGCCGACGTCGCGTGGACCGAGATGTGCGACGGAGGGCCGGCCTAGCGTCGAGCGTCCCGGCCCCCCTTTTTGGCTCCGTAAGATAGTGAGTGCTCACTAGTCACCTGCAGACATCGGAAGGGAATCCCAAATGACCGCACGCCGCACCGCGCTCTGGACGTTCGTCGTCACCGCGCTCGCGCTGTTCATGACATCGCTCGACAACCTCGTCGTGACCACCGCCCTGCCGGTGATCAAGGCCGACCTCGGCGCGTCGCTGGCGCAGCTCGAGTGGACCGTCAACGCGTACACGCTTGCCTTCGCCGTCCTCCTTCTCACCGGCGCCGCGCTCGGCGATCGCTTCGGGCGAAAGCGCATCTTCCTGGTTGGGCTCACCATCTTCACGGCCGGGTCTGCGGCAGCCGCGCTCGCTCCCACGGGCGACCTTCTCGTGATCGCGCGGGCCATCCAGGGGATCGGCGCTGCGATCGTGACGCCGCTCACCCTGACGCTCCTCTCGGCAGCCGTTCCGCCCGAGCGACGCGGCCTGGCGCTGGGCGCCTGGGGCGGCATCTCCGGCCTCGCGATCGCGATCGGCCCGGTGGTCGGCGGCGCGATCATCCAGGGCCTCAACTGGCACTGGATCTTCTGGCTCAACGTCCCGCTCGGGGTCGTGGTCCTGGTCCTCGCCGCCCTTCGACTCACCGAGAGCCGGGGCCCGGTGACGCGCCTCGACCTGCCCGGCCTGGTGCTCGCGTCGAGCGGCCTGTTCGCCCTCGTGTGGGCCCTCGTCCACGGGAACGTCGAGGGTTGGACGAGCGCCGGGATCCTCGCCGCGTTCGCCGCCGCCGTGGTCCTCCTCGCGGGCTTCGTCCTCCGCGAGTCCCGCACGCCGGAGCCGATGCTGCCGCTCCGCTTCTTCGAGAGTCGCCAGTTCGCGACCGTCAACGTCGTCAGCTTCGTGATGTCCTTCGGGATCTTCGGCTCGATCTTCCTGCTCGCGCAGTTCTTCCAGATCGTCCAGGGATACACGCCGCTGGATGCGGGGATCCGGACGCTCCCGTGGACGGGGATGCCGATCATCGTGGCGCCGCTCGCAGGGCTTGCGCTCAACCGCGTCGGCGGTCGAGCGCTGCTGGCCGCTGGCATGGCGCTGATGGGCGTCGGGCTGGCGTGGATCGCCGCGGTCGCGACGCCGACCGTCGAGTACACGCGGCTCGTCCCGGCATTCATCATGGCCGGGACCGGGATGTCGCTCTTCTTCGCGCCGACAGCGAGCCTGGTGCTCGGTGCGGTCCGGCGGGCCGAGGAGGGCCAGGCGTCGGGCGCCAACAACGCGATCCGCGAGATGGGCGGGGTCTTCGGCGTGGCCATCCTTGCGTCGGTCTTCTCCGCGGCCGGTGGCTACACCTCGCCGCAGGCTTTCGTCAACGGGCTCGTGCCGGCCGTCTGGCTCGGCGCGCTGGTCCTCGGGATCGGAACGCTCGCTGCGCTCGCGATCCCGGCAAATCGGCACGCGGAGATCGAGGTCCACGCGGGCACGTCGGGAGCCGACGCTCCCGAGTCCCACGGCGGGAGCGGTCTCACCCCGGAGCCCGTCCGCATCCGCTCCTGACGAACGGAACCGGCCGAATCGACTCCCGCGCCGACCCCGCCGAGGCGTACCCTCGTCGCGCCGGGGTCGGCGCGGGCCGCTTGCCGCTCTTCGCGGAGCCGCGCCACTGGCAGGAGGTCGAGGTGGGCATGCGCGTGCCGGACCTTGGATCGCTGATTGCGGACGTCCAGGCGCGACGCATGGCGCTCGATGCCACGGGCTCCTACTTCGTGACCGACATCGACGCTGCGCACGCGGAGGACTTCGCGAAGTCGATCCTGCTCATGAGCATCCCCCGGCGCGGCCAGCGGGACCAGCCGATCACCGTCTACATCAACTCCGGCGGCGGCTCCGTGGGCGATGGCCTGGCGATGATGGAGATGATCAACCGGATGCGGCGCCGATTTGACGTCCGGATCGACACCGTCGTGCTGGGGTACGCGTACTCGATGGGCGCCATCGTCAGCCAGGCCGGCGACCATCGCTCGATCGGCCGCTTCGGGACGCTCATGCTCCACTCGACGCAATGGATCCTGTCGGGCGAGGACGAGCGCATCTTCAAGGACTACCAGCAGCTCTCCGAGCACTACCAGCACACGGTGGCCGAGCTCTTCGCGCGCAGGACCGGCTATCGCGACGAGGCGTGGTGGCGACGCTTCATCTGGTCCGGCCGCGAGCGCTTCCTCGGCCCGGACGAGTGCCTTCAGCTGGGCCTGGTGGACGAGATCCTCGAGCCAGCCAACCTGCCGGTTGCGACGTCGGGGCCGCAGTCGCCGAAGCAGGAGCCGCCGACGACGGGCTGACCGGCGGGAGCACGAGCCGCCACGTGCCGGCGACGGCTACGGCGGGCGCCGCGAGTCCGGTAACAGGGGAGGTGTGCCGGATGGCATCCCCACCCGTGCCGGACGGCATGGTGCGCAGGCCACTCGACACGGTGGGATTCGTGCGCGGCAGCGACAACCGACGCGGATCGGGCCCGCGAGGGCCGTATTCGCACGTGCGCATTCGGGTGCCAGATGGCACTCGATGGCGTGCAGGATTGGTGCCGGCGGGCACCCGCGCAGCGTGACCGATGGCGGAGACGGACGAGGGTTGATGTCCCGCAGGCTGCGTGAAGCAGATAGACCGGGCCGCGACAGGGACGCGGCCGGAAGGAAGGGAGTCAACACAACATGCGGATCACGAGTCGGCCGTTCGGCCTGGCGACCGCCATCGGGCGGATCGCCATCGGGATCATCTACCTCTGGGCAGGCCTCGAGAAGCTCTCGGTCGGAGACGGGAAGGGCGGCCCCTTCTCGGCGGTCGGCTTCCTCAAGTTCGGGACGAACGGGACTCTCGGATGGCCGTTCGTGTCCGGGACGCCGGCAGACGGCACGGTCTTCAACCCGACGCACGACTTCTGGGTGAGCCTGGCCGGCAGCGGCATCATGCCGCTCATCAACCTGCTCGTGGTCGTCGGCGAAGTGGGCATCGGCCTGGCGCTGATCCTGGGCATTGCGACGCGGTTCGCCTCGGCGATGGGCACGCTGATGATGATCTTCTTCTTCTTCGCGGCCTGGGACTACGCGTTCGGCATCGTGAACCAGCACCTGACCTACGCGGTGGTCACGTTCGGCCTCGGCGTCATCGGGGCGGGCAACTACTACGGCCTCGACCGGGTCATCGCGCAGGAGCTTCCCGGCGGGCGTTCGGACGTGGCTTCTCTCGGGCGACCCGGAGGACTCCGCACGGGCCACCGCCTGACGGTTACCCCAGACGGCCGTCGGGACCCCTGACCGGCAGCCGTCAACCAGCGTCCCGGGTGAAGCCCGGCAGGCCACGTGCCCGCCGGGCTTCACCTTTTCTGCTCGCCGGCGTCTCGAGTCCGGCCATTCGAACAGGTGGTCGGTTCGACGTTCCGGGCGTATACTCCCGCTCCCGTGGTCCCCCGGTCCAACCCCGCCGCCGACCCCCTCGCCCGGTTCAGCCCACCGGTGGCGACCTGGTTCCGGGACGCCTTCGCGGCGCCCACGCCCGCCCAGGTCGATGGCTGGGCCGCGATCGCCGCCGGGGGCCACGTCCTCCTCCACGCCCCGACGGGGAGCGGCAAGACGCTCGCGGCATTCCTCTGGTGCCTTGATCGCCTCGTCCGCGAGCCGGCGAGGCCCGCGGCACCGGCGGCGACCGGCCCGGGGTCGGTACGCATCCTCTACGTGAGCCCGCTCAAGGCCCTCACCTACGACGTGGAGCGCAACCTGCGGGCGCCGCTCGCCGGCATCGCGCTGGCGGGTGCGCGCCTCGGCATCCCTGTGCGGGCGGTGTCGATCGCGTCGCGAACGGGAGACACGACGACGGATGAGCGCCGCTCGATCGCGAAGCGGGCGCCCGAGATCCTCATCACGACGCCCGAGTCGCTCTACCTGCTGCTCACGTCGCAGGCACGCGAGATCCTGCGGGGCGTCGAGCACGTCATCATCGACGAGGTCCACGCGGTCGCGGGCACGAAGCGCGGCGCGCACCTCGCCCTGAGCCTCGAGCGCCTGGAAGCCCTGCGCGCACCGGGCGCCCTCGCCCTGCAGCGGATCGGTCTTTCGGCGACGCAACGGCCGCTCGAGACCATCGGGCGTTTCCTGGCGGGCACCGGGGAGGGCCGCGCGGTCACGCTGGTCGACCCGGGCACGCGCAAGGTGCTCGACCTCCAGGTCGTCGTGCCGGTCGAGGACATGCGCCGCCTGGGCGAGGCGCTGCCGCCCGAGGACCAGCCGGGCGGCCCGGTGGGCGGCGGCGAGCGGCGGGTCAGCATCTGGCCCGCCATCCACCCGCGGATCCTGGAGCTGATCCGGTCGCACCGCAGCACGCTCGTCTTCGTGAACAGCCGGCGCCTGGCGGAGCGGCTGGCGCAGCGCCTCAACGAGCTCGCCGGCGAGGACCTCGTGCGGGCCCACCACGGCTCGATCGCCCGCGAGCAGCGCGTCGCGATCGAGGAGGCCCTCAAGGACGGCAGGCTCCCGGCGCTCGTCGCAACGTCGTCGCTCGAGCTCGGGATCGACATGGGCGCGATCGACCTGGTCATCCAGGTCGAGTCGCCGACCTCGGTCGCCCGCGGGCTCCAGCGCGTCGGCCGGGCCGGGCACCGCGTCGACGAGGTGAGCCGGGGCGTGATCTTCCCGAAGTACCGCGGCGACCTCCTGGAATGCGCGGTCGTCGCCGAGCGGATGCGCGAGGGCCTGATCGAGGCGACCACCATCCCGCGCAACCCGCTCGACGTGCTGGCCCAGCAGATCGTCGCGATGACGGTGATGGACCGCTGGTCGGTCGACGACCTCCTGGCCACGGTGACGCGGGCTGCGCCGTTCGAGACGCTCACCCGCGAGGTCCTCGAGGGCGTCCTCGCGATGCTGGCAGGGGCGTATCCCTCGGACGAGTTCGCCGAGCTCAAGCCCCGCGTCGTCTGGGATCGCGTCGCGGACACGGTGGAGGCCCGGCGGGATGCGCGGGTCGTCGCGGTGACCTCCGGCGGAACGATCCCGGACCGGGGCCTCTTCGGCGTCTTCGTCGCGGGCGAGACCGGAACGCCCGGCCGGCGGGTCGGCGAGCTCGACGAGGAGATGGTCTACGAGCTGCGGGCCGGCATGCACGGGGACGTGATCGTCCTCGGCGCGAGCAGCTGGCGCGTGCTGGAGATCACGCCGGAGCGGGTCATCGTGGCGCCGGCGCCCGGCGAGCCGGGCAAGCTTCCCTTCTGGAAGGGCGACGCGATGGGGCGGCCGATCGAGCTCGGTCGCGCGCTCGGCGCGCTGGTCCGGAACGTGGAAGGCGATCTCGCCCGCGGCGCGGCCGGACGGGACGCCGTGCTCACGCGACTCCGTGACCGGCATCATCTCGACGAGCTGGCGGCAGAGAACCTCGTCTCATACCTGGAGGACGAGAAGGAGGCCGCGGGCGCACTCCCGACCGACCGCCGGGTCGTGGTGGAGCGCTTCCGTGACGAGCTCGGCGACTGGCGGCTGGTCCTTCTCACGCCGTTCGGGGGCCGCGTCCACGCCCCGTGGTCGCTCGCGATCGAGGCGCGCCTCCGCGAGCGGCTGGGCCAGGAGGTGGCCTCCATCTGGTCGGACGACGGGATCGCGATCCGCCTGCCCGAAGGCGACCTCGATGGGGTGGAGGAGGCGCTCTTCCCCGATCCGGAGGCAATCGAGGACCTGGTGGTCGCGGCCGTCGGGAGCTCCGCGCTCTTCGCCGCGCGGTTTCGCGAGAACGCGGGCCGGGCCCTCCTCCTGCCGCGGCGCAGGCCAGGCTCCCGGACGCCGCTGTGGCAGCAGCGCCAGCGTGCGGCGGACCTGCTCGGCGTGGCGAGCCGCTACGGGAGCTTCCCGATCCTCGTCGAGACCTACCGCGAATGCCTCGCGGACGTCTTCGACCTGCCGGCGCTCCGCGACGTGCTCGGGGGTATCGCCCGGCGCGAGATCCGCGTCCACCGCGTGGAGACGCCTGCTGCCACCCCGATGGCGTCGTCGCTCCTCTTCGACTACGTCGCCGCCTTCATGTACGAGGGTGACTCGCCCCTCGCCGAGCGCCGCGCCCAGGCGCTGACGCTCGACCGCGACCTGCTCCGCGAGCTGCTGGGCCAGGAGGAGCTCCGCGAGCTGCTGGACCCCGCCGCGCTCGACGAGACCGAGCTGGGCCTCCAGGCGCTCCTCGACGACCGGAAGGCCGGCTCCGTGGACCAGGTCGCGGACCTGCTCCGCCGCCTGGGCGACCTGATCCGGGGACGAGGTCGCGGCCCGGACGCGGGGCGGTCCGCCGGCGGCGCGCGAGTGGCTGGAGACGCTCAGCGCAACGCGCCGGGCGATCGTCGTACGGATCGGCGGCGAGTCCCGCTGGATCGCGGTCGAGGACGCCGGACGCTACCGGGACGCGACGGGCTCCCAGCCGCCGCAGGGCACGCCGATCGCGTTCCTCGGCCCGACGCAGGATGCGCTCGGGGGCCTCCTGGCTCGCTGGGCACGCACGCACGGCCCGTTCCTCGCCGTCGAGCCCGCGCATCGCTGGGGATTGCCCGCGGGCATCGTCACGGAGGCGCTCGAGCGCCTCGCGAACGCCGGATCCGTGCTCCTTGGCGAGTTCCGGCCGGGTGGGGCGGAGCGCGAATGGTGCGACCCGGAGGTGCTCCGGGTCCTCCGGCGCCGGTCGCTCGCGCGGCTGCGGCGGGAAGTGGAGCCAGTCGAGGCGGCCGCGTTCGCGCGGTTCCTGCCCGCCTGGCAGGGCGTGGTCCCGCTCCCGGCGCCCGGGGCCGAGCACGCCGCTCCCGTCCGCGGACAGGCCGCCCTCGAGCGGCTCGCGGAGGTCGTCGAGCAGCTGGCCGGCGTCCCGATCCCCGCCTCCGTCCTGGAGCGCGACGTGCTCCCGGCCCGGGTCCCGGGTTACCAGCCGCGGCTCCTCGACGAGCTGGGCGCTCTCGGCGAGGTTGCCTGGATCGGGTGCGGACCGCTCGGCCGCGACGACGGCCGCGTGGCGCTCTTCCGGCCCGGGAGGGGGGACCTCCTGCGCGCGGCACTGATAGCGTCGCGGACCGGTCTCGCCGATCCGGCCAGCGGGCCTCGCCACGCCGCGATCCGCGACCTGCTCGCCCGCCGGGGCGCTTCGTTCTATCGCGAGGTCTTCGCCGCAGCCGGCGGTGGCTTCGACCGCGAGGTCCTCGATGCGCTCTGGGACCTGGTCTGGGCCGGCGAGGTGACCAATGACACCTTCGCGCCGCTGCGAGCGCTGCGCTGGAAACGCCCGGGCAGGGACCGACGCCCGCGGCCGGGACGGCTCGCGACGCTCGGTCCGCCCGAGGCCGCGGGCCGCTGGTCGCTCGTCGAAGCTCACGCCGCGGCGGATCGGCACGGCGCGGCCGGCCACCTCGGCGATCGGAGCCCCGGGGCCAGGCGGCGCCGAGGCCGCGCAATCGCCGGCTGCGGGAATCGGCGCGGCGACGGGCGCGGTCACGGCCTCGACCGCGACCCAGCGGCTCCACGCGCTCGCGCTTGCCCTGCTCGATCGCCACGGCGTCGTGACGCGCGAGGCCGTGATGGCCGAGGGCGTGGAGGGCGGTTTTGCCGCCATCTATCCCGTCCTTCGGGCGCTCGAGGAGTCGGGACGGATTCGACGCGGCTACTTCGTCGATGGCCTGGGGGCGGCCCAGTTCGCGCTCGCGGGCGCGATCGATCGGCTGCGCGCCGTTCGCGAGGCGGACGGAGCCGGGCCACGGGTCGACCTGCTGGCGGCCGCCGATCCGGCCCAGCCATACGGCGCGGCCCTTGCCTGGCCGCGGCGCGACGCGGCCGACCGGCGGCCGTTCCAGCGCGCTGCCGGCGCGTACGTCGTGCTCGTGGACGGCGCTGCCGTCCTCTACGTCGAGCGCGGCGGCAACGGCCTGGTCAGCTTTCCCGCCGCGGACGACACCGAGCGCCTGGGTCGCGCGCTCGAGGCGCTGCGGATGCTCGTGGTGGACGGCCGGCTCCGGGAGCTTGTCGTGACCCGGGTCGACGGGGAGCCCCCTGGGCCAGCAAGCCCGTGGCGCGATCGGCTGGTGGCTGCCGGGTTCGTCGCCGGGTACCGCGGCATGGCGCTCCGCCCGTCGGGCGGTCGCGGGCCCGGCCCGCTCGCGCGCACGCAGCGCTGACCCGGCAGCTCGAGAGCCTGCCAGGGCCGGCTCCGGTCAGGCAGCCAGGCCGAAGAAGCCGCGCGCCGCCTCGCGCAGCCGGTGCCTCGGGCGCCCTGGACCCGGGTCGGCATGTCCGCTCGGCCGGCCGCGCCAGGCGCGGGACATCGCGACCAGCCGCGCGGCCCACGCCCGCCACGTCGCGGGCCGCAGGAACCACGCCGGGTCCGGCTTGAGCCAGAGCGATGGGACGAGGGCCCACAGGAAGACCAGGTAGTCGAGGCGCGCCGGCCGGGGGAGGCCGAACAGGACGGAGAGCTGGACCAGCGTGAGCGGGAGTGTGGCGAGCGTCAGCAGCGCGGCGACGGCAAGGAACAGGACGCCGTGCAGGCGTGCCTTCGGGGCAAGGATCGGCAGGAAGGCGATCGGGATCCATTTCATGGCAACGGCCAGGGCCCAGAGGATGCCGCCGGTCCGCGGACCCGTGAACCGGGCCCCCCACAGGACCAGGACGAGTACGAGGTTGATGTTCCCGGTGTCGAGATTGGCGAAGGCCGGGAACGCGAGCAGGAGCGCCGTCACGGCCGTCGCGAGCGGATGGCGCCGATAGGCCCACGCCACGGTCCACAGGAGCAGCACGATCGTCCCGCCGCGCCACACGAACCAGGCCACGTCCCACGGGAGGAGCGCCCACGGCGCGAAGACAGGAAGCAGCCACGGCGCATAGACGTAGGGCATGAACGGGCTTGCGGGGTGGTACGGATCGCCGCCATTGAGCCAGATCCGGACGGCGGCCCAGTAGGCCCGTGCGTCAACGCCTGCAAGCTCGCCGCGCGCGAACATCCCGGCCAGGCCGATCCCACCGGCCACCGCGAGCAGGAGGATCGCGACAAGCCGGCGCCGGTCGCGAAGGTGGGAGGCCTGGCGTCGAAGGGCACGTCGAAGGACGCCCCCGCGCCTGCGCGTCGGGCGGCCGACGAGCCCGCCCGGGCGCACATCCACCGGCCCCGTCCCAATCCCCGATGCCATTTCGGGGAGTATCGCATCGCGCCGACAGCGAGGCGACCGTGCCGCGACCTGCCACAGACCGGCGGGCGTCGCGCCCGCGGCCTGCCGCTGACCGGCGGGCGTCGCGCCCGCGGCCCCGACACGGCACACTCCGCGGATGGAGAGCAGCCCGGTCGACGCGATCCGCGTCTTCGTCCTCCTCGTGACGGCGGCTTCCGTGGTGGGCGTGGTTGCTGGGCGAATCCGGCTGCCGTACGCGGTTGGCCTGGTCCTCCTCGGGCTCGCCGCGGGATACGTGCTCCCGGAGGCCGCGCGCGGGATCACCCCGGACCTCGTGCTGGCCGTGCTGCTCCCCGGGCTCATCTTCGAGGCGTCCTTCCGGACGCCGCTCGAGCCGTTTCGCTGGGCCGTCTCCCGGGTCGTGGTGCTCGCGGTTCCTGGCGTGATCCTGACCGCGCTCGTCGTCGCCGTGGTGGTCCACCTGGGCACCGGCCTCTCGCTTGGATCGGGCCTCCTCGTCGGCGCGATGGTCTGCGCCACGGATCCGGCCTCGGTGGTCTCCACCTTCCGACGGGTGGCCGCGCCCGACCGGCTGCGGACTCTCGTGGAGGGCGAGAGCCTCCTCAACGATGGGACGAGCCTGGTGATCTTCGTGGTCGCGCTGCGCATCGTGACGGGCGGCCTCGGCGCCGGGGACGCGGCGATCTTCTTCGTCACGACGCTCACCATCAGCGCCCTGATCGGCGGGGCGCTGGGGTTCGTGACGGTGCAGGTCCTGCGCACTGTCGACGATCACGTCCTCGAGGCGACGATCACGATCGCATGCGCGTACGGGGCGGCCGTCATCGCCGACGGGCTGGGCGAGTCGGGGATCATCGCGACGGCCGTCGCGGGCCTCGTCCTGGGAACCTACGGCCGTCGCGTCGCCCTGTCGGCCGAGACCGAGCAGGCCCTCGACGAGGTCTGGGAGGTGGCCGCGTTCGTGCTCGCTGCGCTCATCTTCCTGGTCGTCGGCGCGGCGATCCCGCTGCCTCGCCTTCTCGCCGACGCCGGCCCGGTCGGGGTGGGCGTCATCGCGATCCTCGTCGCGCGGCTGCTCACCGTCTACGGGCTGCTGGGCCTGGGCGAGCGCCTCATCGCGCGCGTCCGTCGTGGGCGCCCGTCCCTAGCCAGCAGCGTCCGCGCGGCCGCCCGTGAGCGCTGGTCTCTCGCGGAGCCCGAGGGTCCGAGCGTCGTCCCGCTCGCCTGGCTTCACGTGCTCTCGTTCGCGGGCCTGCGCGGCTCGGTGACGGTGGCGCTCGCGCTCGCGCTTCCCGCCGGCCTGCCGGATCGGGCCGCGGTCCAGACGCTGACCTTCGGGATCGTGGTCGTGACACTGCTCGTCTTCGGCCTGCTGGCGGGCCCGTTCGTCGGCTGGGCGCTCCGGCGCGCCCCGGCGGAAGCCGCCGATGGGACGCCCACCACGCCAGGCGGGGAGGCACCCGCCACGTCCGGCGCCGCGGGAGACGGCTGAGATGGCGAGCGAATTCGCCTGCCCTCGTCACCGACCGCGAGCTTGCCGCGATTCGTGGGCGGATCGGCGCGGCCGAGCCGGACCTGCTCGCCGACCTGGCCCGCCTCGTGAACGTCGACTGTGGGAGCTACGACCGCGACGGCGTGAACGAGATCGCGACCTGGACCGCCGCCTTCCTCGCCCGGATCGGGGGCGAGGTCATCCGTCACGCGGATCCGGCCGGGAGGCTCGGTGACACCGTCGAAGCTGTCTTCCGGGGTGCGCCCGGCGGTCCGCGGGCGCTCGTGATCGGGCACACCGACACGGTCTTCCCGCTCGGCACGGTCGCAGTGCGGCCATTCCGGCTCGCCGACGGCATCGCGACGGGACCCGGCGTGACCGACATGAAGGCGGGCCTTCTCACCCTGCTCTACGGGCTCGAGGCGGTCCATGCGCAGGGCACGCTCCCGTTCGAGCGCCTGACGGTCATCGCGAACCCGGACGAGGAGATCGGCTCGCCGGTCTCCTCGTCCCACGTTCGGCGGGTCGCGGCGGAAAGCGACCTGGCCCTCGTCCTCGAATGCGCCCGGGCGAACGGCGATATCGTCTCGTCCCGCAAGGGGGTCGTCGACTACGTGGTGACGATCACGGGCCGCGAGGCGCACGCAGGCGTCGAGCCCGAGAAAGGGCGCAGCGCGATCCTCGAGGCGGCGCACCAGGTCGTCGCCCTCCACGGGCTCACGGGCCGGTGGCCCGGCGTGACGTGCAACGTGGGTGTCATCGAGGCCGGGACGCGCTCGAACGTCGTGGCCGGCCAGGCCGTCCTGCAGGTCGACCTGCGGGCGACGGATCGAGCCGGACTCGAGGCCGCCATCGCCGCGATCCAGGCGCTTGCCGCCGCCCCGACGGTCCCCGACGTGCTCGTGACCGTGATGGAGCGCCATCGCCACTGGCCCATGGAGAAGCTGGCGCGCTCGACCCGGCTGGTCGAGCACGCGCAGGCCCTTGCCGCCCGGCTGGGCTTCGCGGTCAGGGACGCCGCGACCGGTGGCGCCTCGGATGCGAACACGACGGCGGGGATGGGGGTGCCGACGCTCGACGGCCTGGGCCCGGTCGGCGGCCTCGATCACTCGCCGGACGAATGGCTGGATGCGTCGAGCATCGTCCCCCGGACTGCGCTGTTCGCCGCGCTGCTCCTTGCGACCGGGCGCGACCCGGAGATCGCCGCCTGGCGGGCTGACGCCTCCCGCTGACGGGCCGGATGGGCTCCCGCCCGTGGAGCCGGCGCGGCCGGCCGGCGACGCGACCACCGTCTCGGAGCGACCCCGGGTCAGCCGGCGCCGAGCGCCCGGGCGGCGGCCGCTCAGCCGGCGCCGAGCGCCCGGGCGGCGGCCGCGACCACGACCGCCACGAGCAGCCCCAGGAACAGGTTCCTCCGCCACGCGACGAGGGCGGCACAGGCCAGCACGGCGACCGCGTCGATCCCGACGTGGAACGTGGCGTGGCCACCGGCGCCGCTCGTGAGCAGCACCTGCGACGCGGCGATCGCGGCGAGAACGGCCGGTCCGACGAGGCGGAGGTACTCGAGGGCGCCGGGCGGCAGGCGCTCGAAGGCAGGGGCGAGGAGCGGGATGGCGCGCGACGGGTACGTGACCGCGAACATGAGGAGCGCGAGGCCGACCAACCCGACGTTCATGCCCGGCGCCTCACGGGGCGAGGCCGTCGTCGGAACGGTTTGGCACGCTGAACGAAGCCGGGTCGGCGGCCAGCTCGTCGGCCTCCGGGACCGCCGGGTCGCGACGCGGGACAAGGAGGCCCGCGACCGGACCGAGGAATCCGCCCGCCAGCACGCCCGCGCGTGGGTCGACCACGATCCCGACGACGAGCGCGATCCCCACCGCGGCGACCCCGGCGACGATCTCGCGCCGCCCGGTCGCGAGGCCGACTGCGAGCCCGGCCATCGCGGCGGGAAACACGATGTCGAGCCCGACGACCCGAGGGTCGGGGATTGCCTGGCCGCCCAGGACGCCAACGACCGTCGCGACGTTCCACGGGATGAAGACGCCACCGATCGCTGCCAGCCAGTAGCCGCGACGGTCGGCGAACCCGAGCCGCCGGAAATGGACCAGGCTGAGCGCGAACGACTCGTCCGTCAGGACGTGCGCCATGAGCGCCCGCTCGTGGCGCGGCCGGTCCCGAAGCCACGGGCCGAGGGCGGCCGCGTAGAGGAGATGCCGGGAATTGACGAGCGCGGTCAGGACCACGACCGCGGGCCAGCCGAACCCGGCCCCGATCATCCCCGCGGCGATGAACTGCGACGCGCCCGCGAACACGATCACCGAGAACGCGACCGCCTCCACCGGGGAGAACCCGTTCGCTCGCGCCGTCAGCCCGAAGACCACCCCGAAACCCGCGGCCGATGCCACGATCCCGGCCATGTCGAACAGCAGCCGGCGACGCGCGGCCCGGAGGGTGGGGCCGCCAGGTTCGGCACCCTGGGCCAGCGTCATCGGCGTCGTCGGTCGAGTCGAGCGGGAACCCTCAGCGGAGCGCGGTCTTTCCGCAGCGGTCGCACACGACGTAGACCGCGTGCTGGTCGCGCGCATAGCCGGCCGCGTGGAGGATGCCACCGCAGCCTGCGTGATGGAACGTCCACCAGCGTTCGCCCGCGTCGAGGGGCGAGGACTCGCCCGCGATCGTCACGTCGAGGCCCGCGTGGGCGGCGACGGTCGCGTCCACGGCCGCGGCGCGCTCGACCTCGGACTCGCTCGAGTACGGGTAGGACTGGGAGATGTTCGAGGTCACCGGGTCCTCCGCGGGCGGTGCGGACGTGGCGTGCGCCGCAGGTGATGGCTGGTCCGGGGGCGAGTATCGCACGCGTCCCCTGCGTGGGCGCGACGCCCCGGGGCGGTTCCCGCGTGGGCCTCCACCATCAGGCGGGCGGATCTCCGAGCCCCTGGCGCCAGGCGCGCTCGAGCACATCGACGATCGGGAGGGTCAGGTGCGCCCGAAGGGTGGCCGCGCACGCCACGTTCCAGCAGGCCATGATCGCCAGGCGCGGATCCCAGGGCGCCACCGCGTCCTCGATCAGCCCGATCGCCGCGTGCTGGAGCGGCCGGGCGGCCGAGCCGGGACGCAGGAACCGGGCCAGGTCGCCGAAGACACCGGCCTGCTCCCGGCCGCTCAGCCGCCCACCGAACCGCCCGACGTCCAGCCCGGTGAGCCCCGACGCCACCGCGACGACGACCGCCTCGAAGAGCTCGTTGACCTCCCGGCCCTCCGACGTCGTCAACCGCGGGCCCTCGTACCACGCGAGCGAGAAGCCCTTGTCCACCCGGCCGCGATATGGCTTCTCCGCGCCCAGGGCGCGGACGGCCGCGTCCAGCGCGTGCATGTCGTCGATGGTGAGGCTGCCGAACCGCCGCAGGACCGCGGCGCGCGCTCCCGGGTGGAAGAGGGGATCGCGCCCCGAAGAGCCGCTCACCAGGCGGCCGGGAGCCCGAGGGAACGCGGGTCGGCCGCCGCCGCCAGGGTGCCGCCGCGAGCGGGACCGCCCTCCACCAGCTCGATCGCGTGGGCATGCCCCAGCCCGCCGTCGAACGGCGCGCGGACGTCGAGGCGGTGGCCCATCGCGGCCAGCCCGGCAAGGAGCCCGTCACGGAAGCGCGGCTCGATGACAACCGAGTCCGGGGGCGCGAAATGGCTGGGCGACGCCGCGTGCCAGCGCGGCGCGGCCACCGCCGTCGCGACGTCCACGCCGCCATCCACCAGCGCCGACACGACCTGGGCGAAGATCGCCGGCTGCGCGTCGCCGCCCATGGACCCATGGACCACCCAGGGGCGCCCGTGGCGCAACAGCATGCCGGGCAGGAGCGTGTGGAGCGTGCGCTTGCCGGGGGCCAGCACGTTCGGGTGGCCCGGGTCGAGGCTGAAGTAGCTCCCGCGGTTCTGGTAGGCGATCCCGGTCGCAGGGTCCACGATCCCGGAGCCGAAGCCCGCGTAGTTGGATTCGATCAGGCTCACGGCGTTGCCCTCGCCATCGACGGCCGCGAGGTAGATCGTCCCGCCGCCGGGCGGGTTCGTGGCCGGTGGTGGGTCGGCGGCATGGCCGGCGTCGATCCCCCTGGCGAGCCCGGCGCCGTACGCCGGGTCCAGCAGGCGATCGACCGGGACCGAGCCGAAGGCCGGGTCCGTCAGGTGGGCGTCCCGGTCGGCGAGGGCCAGCTTCGTCGCCTCGATCCCGAGGTGGACCCAGCGCAGGTCGGGGCCGGCGGTGACGCCCCCGCCGCCGGGAACGAAGTCGGCGGGACTCGGCGCCGGGAGCGCCCGCAGGATGTTCAGAACTTCCAGGCCGATCACGCCCGAGCTGTTGGGCGGGTGCGTGGTCGCGGTGACGCCACGATAGTCGAGGGCCAGCGGCGCCTCCCAGGTTGACGCGTGGGCCGCCAGGTCCGACCGGGCGCACGCCGCACCGGCCGCCGCGAGCGCCGCGGCCTGCCGCGCCGCGATCTCGCCCTCGTAGAAGTCGTCGAGCCCCACCGTGGCGAGCCGCTCCAGCGTCGCCGCGAGCGCGGGCAGGCGAACCCGTTCGCCCAGGCGCCAGGGCCGGCCGCCCGCCCTGTAGACCGCGTGGAACCCGCGTGCGAGCGGGCCCAGCTCGATGTCGAAGACCCGCGCGGATCCCTCCACCGCCCGGGCGAAGAGCTCGTCGGCGGGGAAGCCGTCCCGGGCCAGCTCGATCGCGGGGGCGAGCAGCGCGGCGACGGGCAGGCGCCCCCAGCGGGCGTGCGCGTCGGCCCACGATCGGACGGCACCCGGGACGGTGATCGTGAGCGGCCCGCGGAAGGGGAGCGCCGCGAGCCCGCTGGCACGAAGCCGGGCGGGATCGACGCTCGCTGGAGCGCGGCCCGACCCGTTGAGCGCGGCCTGGGCGCCGGCCGCCTCGTCCCACACGAGCCAGAACGCGTCACCGCCCAGTCCGCAGGCCTCGCCCATGACCACACCCAGGACGGCGTTCGTGGCGATCGCGGCGTCGACGGCGCTTCCGCCCGATCGGAGAATGCCGAGGCCCGCCGCGGAGGCCAGGTGGTGCGGCGCGACCACGGCCCCGAACCCGCCGCGAGCGAGGGGGGCGGGCGCCAGCGGCCGGACGGCATCCATGTCGTCGCATTCTAGGGCTGCCCCGGCGGCCCACGCCGGGTACCCTGCACCGATGGCACGCTCGATCTGGTCGGTCGTCCTGGGGACGTTGACGCTCCGTTTCAGCACGGGCCTGACCGGCGCGATGCTCGTCTATTACCTGGCGGACCTGCCGAAGCACGGCGGCGAGCCGGTGTCGTCCATCACCGTGGCGATCTTCACCGCCTCGTTCTTCGCGGCCGAGCTGGTCCTCTCGCCCCTGTTCGGCCCGCTGGCCGATCGCTTCGGGTACCACCGGATCATGCAGCTCGGTCCTGCCTTCGGGGCGGCGGCGGTCATCCTCACCGGGATCACGACGAACCTCTGGCTGCTCGGCGGCACTCGCTGGCTGGAGGGCGCCTCCACGGCGGCCAGCGTGCCGTCCATCCTCGGCTTCATCGCGATCGCGACGATGGGCGACGAGGGCCTGCGCGGCAAGGCGGTCGCCCGCTTCGAGGCGGCCACGCTGGCCGGCCTGGGGGCGGGGATCGTGGCAGCCGGGCCACTCTGGACGCTCCTCCATCGCGAGGCCTTCTTCGTGAACGCGCTCATCTACGGGGTCTCGTGGGCGATCTATCGCTTCGGGGTAGCCGACCCGCGAGCGGATCACGGCGGCCACCAGCACGAGGGGCGGACAAGCCTGGCGCGCTACCTGGAGATCCTGTCCGGGGCCCATGTCTGGCTGCTGGCGCCGACCTGGATCGCGGTCAATGCGGCGATCGGCCTGTGGACCTCGCAGTCGATCTTCCAGCTCGTCAAGGAGCCCGATCCGCGCTATGCCGACCAGCGCCTGATGGCCGGCGTGTCGCCGCTCCTCGTGAGCGCGGGGCTGGCCGTCGGCATGATCGTGTTCCTCGCCGGCCTCGTCTACTGGGGGAACCGCTTCAAGAAGCTGCGCCGGACCACGATCATCTTCTACGGGCTCGGCGGCGGCGCGGCGCTCGTCGTCGCGGCCGTGGCGATCAACCATGGCGCGGGCATGCCGGCGATCGTGACGGCCGTCCTGATGGTGCCCGTCGTGGCCGGGTTGTTCGTCCTCGCCGGCGCCACGCCCGCGGCGCTCGGGTTGCTCGCCGACATGTCCGAGCCGTACCCGCGCGATCGTGGCGCGATCATGGGGCTCTACTCCGTCTTCCTGGCCCTCGGCCAGATCACCGGCAGCATCGCGGGCGGCGTCGCCGCTGACGTGAGCGGGATCGACGGCCTCCTCGTGGCCACGCTCGTGATGCTGGCGATCGCCGTCCTGCCGCTGTGGCGGCTTCGAACGGTCGAGCACCACCTGCACATGCTCAGCCTGCCCCCGCCCGTGCCCGCTGCCGCGCCCGATTCGTAGGCTCCCGGCACGCGGGTGGCCGTGGTCTGCACGCGGCCACCCGGGCCGGACATCCGCGCCCGCGGCGCTGAGACGGTCCCCGGCGCCCCTATCATGGGCGGATGCCCAACGTCGCGATCGTGACCGATTCCGCCTCGGACCTTCCGCTCCCGATCGCCGACGCGATGGGGATCCGGGTCGTGCCGCTCCTCGTCCGCTTCGGGACGCACGAGTACCGGTCCGGCGTTGACCTCTCCACGGCGGACTTCTGGGCGCGGATGCTCGCCCCGGACGCCCCGTTCCCGACGACCGCCGCGGCTGCGCCCGGCGCCTTCGCGGAGGCGTTCGCCGACGCGTTCGCCGCGGGAGCCGAATCGGTCGTCTGCGTGACCGTCGGCAGCCGGCTTGTCCGGGACATTCGCGAGCGCGGAGGTCGGGGCGCAGCAGCACCCGGGCCGCGAGATCCACGTCGTGGACTCGACCTCGGCCTCGATGGGGACGGGACACCTCGCGATGCTCGCCGCCGAGCTGGCTGCGGCCGGGCGGACCGGCGCGGCGATCGCGGCCACGATCCGCGAACGGGCCGCGGACCTGGACCTCTACGTCGCGCTCGACACCCTCGAGTACCTCCGCAAGGGCGGCCGCCTCTCCGCGGCCCGGGCTGCCATCGGGACGATGCTCTCGGTCAAGCCGATCATCACGGTCGTGGACGGCCTGGTCGAGACTGCCGATCGGGTCCGCACCCGCGCCCGGGCCCGCGAGCGCGTGGTCGAGCTGCTCACGGCGCGCCCGGTGGAGCGCATCGCGATCCTCCAGACCGTCACCGACGACATCGAAGCCTTCCGCGACACGGTCGTGGCGGCGCTTCCAGGCGGCGTCGACCCGGCGTTCGTGAGCATCCGGACGGTGGGCCCTTCCGTCGGACCCCACCTTGGCCCCGGCGCCGTCGGGGCGGTGATGCTGCTTCGGCGCTGAGGCCCGGCCGCTCGGGCGCGGAGACCGGTTGCTGGGGGCGCCGAAGGTCGTCTCCGGGACCCGGACCAATGGTTGCGAAGCGGATGCGGGCCGGGTTCGGTACCATTGCCGTCGGTGACCGGGCCATTCCGCCCGGAGCCTGCGTCCCCGTTCGGCACTCGCCGCGGGACAGGAGCGGGCCGGATGATCGGCCCAACGCAACACTCCGTCGTGGAGGACGGTCCCGCGAGGCGGGTCCGCAACGTCCCGACCGGCAGCCGTCCCGGAGGCGGCAGCGTGGCCGCCCTCGAGGGGCGGCGATCGCAGCGGTCGTCCGGCGTCCCGGGCGACCGAGCAGGAGGACCTCCGCTCCATGACCACCGAACAGGTCGCCGCGACGATCAACCCGTGGGCCGTCGCCCAGCAGCAGTTCGACCTCGCGGCCGAGCACCTGAAGCTGGACCCGGGCATCCGCCAGGTCCTTCGCGAGCCCCGCCGAGCCCTCACGGTGACGTTCCCCGTCAAGATGGACGACGGGACGGTCCGCGTCTTCACCGGCTACCGCGTCCAGCACAACCTCGGCCGCGGGCCGGCCAAGGGCGGAATCCGCTATCACCAGGACGTCAGCATCGACGAGGTCAAGGCCCTCGCGATGTGGATGACCTGGAAGTGCGCGGTCGTCGGCATCCCCTACGGCGGCGGCAAGGGCGGCGTCATCGTCGACCCCAAGAAGCTCTCGCTCAAGGAGCTCGAGGCGCTCACCCGGCGCTACACCACCGAGATCAGCGTCCTGATCGGTCCCGAGCGCGACATCCCGGCCCCGGACGTCAACACGACGCCGCAGATCATGGCCTGGATGATGGACACGTACTCGATGCACGCCGGGTACACGGTCCCGGGCGTCGTCACCGGCAAGCCCATCAGCCTCGGCGGGTCCGAGGGGCGCAACGAGGCCACGGCCCGCGGATGCGTCTACACGGTCGTGGCCGCTGCCAAGCACCTCGGCGTGGACCTCACGAAGACCACCGCCGCGGTCCAGGGCTTCGGGAACGCAGGGTCGATCGCCGCGCGGCTCATCCGCGACGAGGGATCGACGGTCGTGGCCGTCTCCGACACGCAGGGCGGGATCCACAAGCCGGGCGGCCTCGACATCGAGAAGGTCCTCGCCTGGAAGCAGGAGCACGGCACCGTCGTCGGGTTCCCTGGCAGCACGAAGATCACCAATGGCGAGCTCCTCGAGCTCGACGTCGACATCCTGATCCCGGCTGCCTACGAGAACCAGATCACTGCGCGAAACGCGAAGAACGTCAAGGCGAAGATCATCGCGGAGGCCGCCAACGGCCCGACGACACCCGAGGCGGACGAGATCCTGGCGAAGAAGGGCGTCTTCATGATCCCGGACATCCTCGCCAACGCCGGCGGCGTCACCGTCAGCTACTTCGAGTGGGTCCAGGACCTCAACCGGGACCACTGGAGCGAGACGGTCGTCAACGCGAAGCTCAAGGAGATCATGGACCGCTCCTTCGGCGAGGTCCTCGCCATGTCCCTCCTCGAGGAGGTCAACATGCGGACCGCCGCCTACCTGGTCGCGGTCAAGCGCGTCGCCGATACCACCGCCCTTCGCGGCCTCTACCCGTAGGCCACCCGGGCGCGGCCGTCTGCTCGAGGGCAGCGGACGCGTCCTCCCAGATCGCTCTCCGGCTGCACCGACGAACCCCGGTCGTCAACCGACGACCGGGGTTCGTCGCGTCGTGCGCGATCCGGAGCATGTCCACGTCTTCGCCGGCCATCCTTCCGCGGTGCGGATCGCGCGTGTGCGCCTGCGCACGCCCGCCAAGCACGGCGTGGCACGTTCGTGCAGTCTTGCAGGGCCGCCCGCCCCCAACACCGAGGAGACGCCACATGCGCGCCGACGACATCGAGGTCCGCAACCCGTCCGGGCTCCACGCCCGTCCTGCCGCGCTGTTCGTCAAGACCGCAGCCCGCTTCACGTCGGCGATCACCGTCCAGAACGTGACCACGGGCTCGGCGGCGGCGAACGCGAAGAGCATCCTGGCGGTGATGGGGAGCGGCGCCGGCCGCGGCCACATCGTGCGGCTCACCGCCGACGGACCGGATGAGGAGCAGGCGATCACCGCCCTCCACGACCTGTTTGCCAGTGGCCTGGGGGAGGAGCTCGAGGCGTGACCGGCCCGGTGCGTCTCACCGGGATCGCGGGAGCCCCCGGGATCGCCATCGGCCCGGTCTGGCGGTTCGACGCAGCCGAGCCGGCGCCGGGGGCCGCCGCCAGCCGTCCGCTGTCGGGCCAGCGTCCGGCCGACGCGATCGCGGCGGCGGCGGCCGAGACGGCCCGCCAGCTCGACTCGCTCGCGGGCCGCCTGCGCGATCTCGGGCGCGAGCAGGAGTCCGCCATCTTCGACGCGCAGTCGATGATGGCCCTCGATCCCGGGCTCGTGGAGG
This sequence comes from uncultured Chloroflexia bacterium, assembly GCA_963734535.1. GTDB lineage: Bacteria > Chloroflexota > Limnocylindria > Limnocylindrales > CSP1-4 > CTSoil-043. The sequence goes on from CAVTHS010000002.1 coordinate 70,148, forward strand.
ACGCGATCCGGCGAGCCGGCGAGACCGGCGATCCGGCCGAAGCCGTCCGAGCCGCCGCGGCGGCTGCGGCCGAGCTCCTTGCCTCGCTCGACGACGAGATCCTGTCCGCCCGCGCCGCGGACGTGCGCGACGTGGGGGCGCGCATCTGCCGCGTCTTGCGGGGTGAGATCCTCGACGTGCCGGCCGTCCCGTCGATCGCCGTCTGCGACGACCTGCCGCCGTCGGTCACCGCCGAGATCCCGCCCGGCTTGCTGCTCGGGATCGCGCTGGCGGGCGGCTCGCGCACGGCCCACGCGGTGATCCTCGCCCGGAGCCTCGGCATCCCGGCGATCGTCGGGATCGACGGCCTGATCCCCGCGGTCGACCACCGCTCCGCTTCGCCGGCAGCGCCCGTCACGATCGCCATGGACGGAGAGCGCGGCGAGGTCGTCGTCGATCCGGACTCGCGCGTGGCATCCGAATACCGCGAGCGCGAGGCGGACCTCGCGGCGCGCCGCGCGACGAACGCCGGACTGCGCGACCGGCCGGCCGCGACCGCCGATGGCGAGCGCATCCTCCTCGTCGCGAACATCGGGACGCCGGACGACGCGCCGCGCGCGCTCGCGGCGAGGGCCGAAGGGGTCGGCCTCTTCCGCACCGAGTTCCTGTTCATGAGCCGGCAGACGCCGCCCACCGAGGCGGAGCAGGTCGATGCGTACCGGCGGGTCCTCGAGGCATTCGGGCCCGAACGGCCCGTTGTCATCCGGCTCGCCGACATCGGCGGCGACAAGGCGATCCCGTACCTGCGGCTCGCACCCGAGCAGAACCCGTTCCTCGGGGTCCGGGCCATCCGCCTCGCCTACGCCGACCCGGACCTCCTCCTGACCCAGCTGCGCGCGATCTGGCGCGCCGGGGCCGCGGCGAAGGTCGTTCCGCACGTCATGGCGCCGATGGTGGCCACGGTCGCCGACGTGGAGCTGCTGATGTCCCTGCGCGACCGGGCACGTGACACCCTGGTGGGCACGGGCCAGCCCGTGGCGGAGCGGATGGTGACCGGGATCATGATCGAGGTGCCCTCGGCCGCGTTCCTCGCCCCGGAGCTGGCCCGGCGGGTCGATTTCTTCAGCATCGGCACGAACGACCTCACGCAGTACATCCTTGCCGCGGACCGGGGGAACGCGGCCCTCGCCGGGCTCCAGGATGCGCTCCACCCGGCCGTGCTGCGGGCGATCGCCGGTATCGTCGCTGGCGCCGATTCGGCCGGCATCCCGGTCGCGGTCTGCGGCGAGCTCGCCGGCGACCCGGCGGGCGCGCTCGTCCTCGCGGGCCTCGGCGTGGACGAGCTCTCGGCTGATGCCGGATCGCTCGACGGCGTCAGGGCCGCCCTCGCCCGCGTGACCCGGCCGCAGCTCGACGCGCTGGCGCGGTCGGCCCTCGAAGCGTTCGACGCCGAGACGGTCCGGGAGATGGCCGGCGCCCTCCTCGCACCGGGGCGGTAGGCGACCCGAGGAGCGTTGACGTTCGTGGAGGGTTCACCCGGGCTCGAGATGGCGCCGACCGCCGACTGGAGCGATCCCGCCTGCCGCCGGTTCTCCCGGCGCGGGTTTCTCGCCGCCGCCGCTGGGCTCCTCGCGGCGGCGTGCGGACCCACGTATCCCTCCGGCGCGCCACGGTCGCCGTCGCCGTCCCCGTCACCGGTGTCGAGCGTCCCGGCTGCATCCGCCTCGCCGTCGCCCGTCCCGCCGACGACGAGCTCACCTTCCCCCGGGCTCCCGGGACCGAGCCCCTCGCGAGGCCCCAGCGCGGTCGCCGAGGAGAATCGGCGGCCCGGGGACCAGGGCTGGCGAGCCGGCCTGTCCGGCACGCCGACGATCCTCGGGTTCCTCGACCGGACGTCGGTCGCGCCCGGCGATTCAATCGGGCTCCGCGTGCGGGGAAACGGTCCGTTCGATGCTCGCTGGTATCGCGTCGGATGGTACGGGGGTGCTGGAGGCCGGCCGATGCGGGTCGACCAGGGCCTCTCGGCGAAGCCGACCCCTGGGCTCGTCGTCGACGCAGCGTCAGGGCTCGCCGAGGAGCCGTGGCCGGAGGCTCTCCGGATCGAGGTGCCGCCCGACTGGCCAAGCGGCGTGTACGTGGTTGTCCTCGACCCGCCGTCGGGGTCGGCCGGCATGGCCGTCTTCGTCGTTCGGCCGGGCACCGTGGCCCCGGCGTCGGTGCTCTACGTGAACGCCGCGGCGACCTGGCAGGCATACAACCACCATGGACCGTCGCTCTACGGCTCGCTCCCGGCGGGCCGGTACGGCGGCGGATCGGGTGAGCGAGCCGTCGAGATCAGCTTCGATCGCCCCTACAGCGAGGCCGGCGGGGCCGGCTACCTTCCGCGTTGGGAGGCCGCGTTCATCCGGTGGCAGGAGCGCAACGGCCACGACGTGGCCTACTGCGCGGACCTCGACCTGGAGATGCACCCGGAGGTCGTGGGTGGTCGCCGCCTCCTGGTCCTGCCGGGCCACCACGAGTACTGGACCGGACCGATGCGCGACACGCTCGAGGCGGCGCTGGCGACCGGGATGAGCGCGGCGTTCCTGGGCGCCAACACGATCTACTGGCAGGTGCGCCTGGAGGCCTCCCCGCTTGGCCCGGGCCGACGGATGATCTGCTACAAGTCGAGGAGCGCGGACCCGATCACGGCGACGCATCCCGAGCTCACCACGTGCCAGTGGCGGCTGCCTCCGGTCAGCAGGCCCGAATCGCTGGTCATCGGCCAGATGTACGGCCACGTGGTCCGCCGGCCGGCCGACTGGGTCGTGGTGAACTCCGGTCATTGGCTCTACCAAGGGACAGGCGTCCGGGACGGGGACCGCTTCGTGAGCCTCGTGGGCCAAGAGTACGACACGATCCACCCGAAGACCTCGCCGCCCGGCGTCGAGCTGTGGGCGCAGAGCCCCGTCGTGGCAGACAGGAACGAGACCGACCCCACGGGTCATCCCACGGTGCACACCGCCACCGTCTACACGACCCCGGCGGGCGGCACGGTGGTCGCCGCGGGCACCTACCAATGGAGCTGGGCCCTCGACACGTTCGGGCAGCATTCCTACCAGAGTCGCTTCACGCCGACCGATTCGCGGGTGGCACGCGTCACCACGAACATCTATCGCCGCCTGGGCGACGGCACGGGCTGAGCCGCGCCGGCAGGCCTGCCGCACCGTCGAGCCCGGGCGCGCGCGTCGTGCGGCAGCACCGCCGCAGCCTCGCCGGAGCAGGCCTGAGACCCGCGGCACCGGCGGATGGCCGGTGTACCATCCCGGCATGCTCGACCACGAAGAGAAGTTCCTGTTCAAGGAGGAGATCGGCCACCTGGGGACCGCGATGGCGGACACCGCGGTGCTCGACAACGTCGAGGATCTCCTCACGGACGTCATCACCAGCCCGCGCTTCGATTCGGAGGTCTTCACGCTGGAGCGGTCGCTCCAGGTGATGCTCGGCGCGCGTGCCGGAAGCACGCTCGTTGGCCTGCTGACCGTGACGCCGGAGGTCTTTGACGAGGTGGCCGAGGTCCGGATCTCACCGGAGGTCCACGAGCGACTCGTCGCATGGCGCGCCCGCTTCGGCCTGGCCATCGACAACGCCCTCAACTTCCTCAACAACCCCGACGGGATCCAGGGCCACTCGTTCGCGACGCAGATCGCCCACATCGAGGACCGCCGCGTCCTGCAGGGCCGCCTGACCCTGGTTCGCTATAACAACGAGCCGCAGTTCTTCGTTGCGGACGCGAGTGTCTTCCTGGGCCTGGTCAGCGACGTCCTCGAGCGGCTTGGCCCGTACCTCGAGCCCGACGCGGTCGACCCCGAGACGATCGCCCGCCTCAAGGAGGCGATCGCGCTCGTCGAGCGGAAGACCACCCCGCGCGGATGAGCCGTCGGGGCGGCCAGCGCGCATCGCGGCGTCGGCCGCGGCAGCGACCGGGCACACCACCGGGCCGGCTGTCGCCGAGCGTCGCGCGACGGAACCGACGCCTCGCATTCGTCCTCCTCGCCGCGTTCGCGTTGATCGCGCTCGCGATCATCGCGAGCCCGTTCGCGACCGCGCCCACCCGGCCCTAGAACGTCGCCGCGCCGCCGCCGCATGCGTCACCTGTATCTCGCCGCGACGGGCCAGAACCGGGGCAAGACCACCGCCTCGCTCGGCCTTGTCCACGCCTTCGTCGAGGAGGGTCTCCGGACGGGCTTCACGAAGCCCGTCGGCCAGCGCACGGTCACCGACGAGACGGGCGTGCCGGCGGACGAGGATGCCGTCCTCATGAAGGCGGTCTTCGGCCTCACCGACCCCAACGACGTGATGAGCCCGGTCCACATCCCGCGTGGCTTCACGAAGGCGTACATCGCCGGCGAGGTCGTCGAGGACCTGGGGGCGCGGATCCGGCGCGCGCACGCGATCCTCGCGGAGACGAAGGACCTCGTGCTCATCGAGGGGACGGGCCACGCCGGCGTCGGCGCGGTCATCGGGCTGTCGAACGCGGTGGTGGCGAACCTGCTGGGGGCGCCCGCCGTGATCGTCAGCGAGGGCGGCGTGGGCCGGCCCATCGACGAGATCGTCCTCAACGCCGCGCTCTTCGAGAAGTACGGGGTGACCGTGGCCGGCGCCATCGTCAACAAGGTGGACCTCGATGTGCAGCCGGGCCTCCAGGCCGTGCTCGAGCGCGGGCTGGCCCGCCACGGGATCCCGCTCCTCGGCGTCATCCCGTACCGGCCCCTGCTCTCCAACCCGAGCCTCGCGATGATTCTCGAAGGCACGCGGGCGGAGCTGCTGCATGCCGGCCCCGACCTGGACCTCGTGATCGGGGGCATCAGCGTCGCGGCGATGGAGCCCCACCACGTCCTCCAGCACGTCGTGGGCCGCCGGATCGTGATCGTGGCAGGCGACCGCGAGGACGTGATCGTTGCGCTTGCCAGGGCGCACCGGGCGGAGATGCGCCGGCCCGCGGTGATTCGCGGCGAGACACAGCCGGCGATGCTGGGCTTCGTCCTGTCCGGGTACCGGCCGCGCCCGGCGCTGGTCGACGAGATCCGACGGGCCGACCTGTTCGCGTGCTACCTCGACGAGGATACGTACATGGTGGCGTCGGACGTCCACGACCTGCTCGTCAAGACGCACCCCGCCGACCGCGAGAAGATCGCCACGATCAAGGCCCTGGTCGGCGAGGCGCTCGACGTGGATCGGCTCCTGGGCGCGGCGACGGAGGCGCGCATCCCCGGCTCGGCGTGAATTGGTGCTTGACACCCCGCCGCGCCGCCGGTAATCTTCTCATTATCGTGAATGAGAAGACAAGCGACGCCCCGGCATCACGGACGCACGGTCCGGATCTCATCCTGCATCCGATCCGGATGCGCCTGATCGTGGCCCTGGGGGCGGGAGTGCCGATGGCCGCGGCGCAGCTCCTGGAGCGGATGCCGGACGTCCCGCCCGCCACGCTCTACCGGCATCTCAGCGTGCTCCGGCAGGGCGGCATCATCGCGTTCGCGGACGAGCCGCGACGGGGCGAGGCGGTCGAGCGCCGCACCCGCGGCGCGGTCGAGCGCCGCTATGTCCTGCGTGCCGGCGCCGCGTCGCTTGCGCCCGAGGACCTTGCGAGCGCTACTCCGGATGACCACCTGCGCTGGTTCGCCTCGTTCCTCGCGAGTCTCCTCGGCTCGTTCAGCCGCTATGTCGGGGCAGGAGTGCCGGACCTCGCGCGTGACGGCGTCGGGTATCGGGAAGTGGTTCTCCATCTCAGCGATGACGAGCTCGTCCAGATGAGCGTCGCCCTCAACTCGGCCCTGACGCCATTCGTGGCACATACGCCAGGCAACGGGCGGACGGCCCGTCTCTTCGCAACCGTCCTTCTGCCCGCCGACAAGCCGTCGACGGGTCCTGCAACCAGGAGCGCCGAATGAACACGGGCCAGATCATCCTCCTCCTTCTCCCGGTCCTTCTCCTCGAGCTCGCCCTGCTCGGATTGGCGATCCGGGATCTGCTCAAGGACGAGCGCCACGTTCGCGGCGGCAACAAGGCGCTCTGGGCGCTCGTGATCGTCTTCATCAGCCTGATTGGACCGATCGTCTACTTCGCGATCGGGAGGGAGGACGCATGACCGCCGCATCGGCGACTGCGGGGGACGTGAGCACGCACGGGCTCACCAAGCGCTACCGGCTCGACGTCGCGCTCGATCATCTCGACCTCGACGTCCCCGCCGGCTGCGTCTTCGGCTTCCTTGGGCCGAACGGGGCAGGGAAGACGACGACCCTGCGACTCCTTACGGGCCTCGCCCGGCCCACCGAGGGGAGCGCCACCGTCGCGGGGATCGACGCCACCTCCGGCGGGCGCGCCCTTGCCGAACGCATCGGCGCGCTCGACCAGGATCCGCGCTACTACGGGTGGATGACCGGGCGCGAGCTGCTCGCGTTCGTGGGCCGGCTGCACGGGCTCGACGGATTGGCCCTGCGCTCGCGCGTCGACGAGGTGCTGGAGACGATCGGCCTCGTCGACGCGAAAGACCGGCGGATCGGCGGCTACTCGGGCGGGATGCGCCAGCGCCTCGGGATCGGGCAGGCGATGCTGCCGCGACCGTCGGTGCTCTTCCTCGACGAGCCGGTGAGCTCGCTCGATCCGGCCGGACGCCGCGACGTGCTCGAGCTGATCGGCCGCCTGCGCGGGACGAGCACCGTCTTCATGAGCACGCATATCCTCAACGACGTCGAGCGCGTCTGCGATCGTGTCGGGATCCTGAACCACGGCCGCCTGATCGCCGAGGCGCCCATGGATGAGCTCCTCGCGAGCCACGCCCGGCCGATCCTGGAGCTGGACCCCGAGCCCGGCCAGGATGCCGCCATTGCCGCGCTCGTCGCGACGCTGCGCGCGCAGTCCTGGACGCGCGACGTGCGCGTGGAGAGCGGCCTGGTCCGGGTGTTCGTGACCGACGCCGAACGTGCGGTCACCGAGATGCTGCCGCTGGTCGTGGCGTCCGGGGTCCGCGTGGGCCGCTTCGAGCGAGTTCGGCCGACCCTGGAGGACGTCTTCCTTGCCCTCGTGGGGACCTCCGGGGAGGTGCGGACGTGAGCGCGTTCGCCGGGTTCCGACTGCTGCTCCAGAAGGAGCTGCGTGAGCAGCTTCGCACGCTTCGACTGGTCGTCGTCGTCATCGTCCTCGCGGCGTTCGGCGCCACCTCGCCGCTCCTCGCGAAGTTCCTGCCCGACATCATCAAGGTGGCCGGGACCGAGACCGCCGGCCTCACGATCACGATGCCGACGCCCACCACGGCCGACGCGGTCGCCCAGCTCGTGAAGAACCTCGGCCAGTTCGGCCTCCTCATCGCGATCCTCGTGGCGATGGGCAGCGTGGCGACGGAGAAGGAGCGCGGGACGGCGGGGTTCGTGCTCACGAAGCCGGTCGGACGCGGTCCGTTCATCATGGCCAAGGCGGCGGCGATCGGCCTGCTGCTGGCGGCCGGGATCGCGGCCGGGTACGCGCTCGCGTGGGTCTACACCGCGGTGCTCTTCGAGCCGCTGCCTCTCCCCGGCTTCGCGGCGAGCGGCGCGCTGCTGTGGCTCTCGCTGCTCCTGACCGGCAGCGTCACTTTCCTGTTCTCGGTCCTGGCGCGCTCGTCGCTCGTCGCCGGCGGCGCCGGCTTCGTCGCCCTCATCGTGACGGGCATCGTCGCGGCGATCCCGGGGATCGGGGCCTACGCGCCGACCGGCCTCTCGACGCCCGCCGTTGCCCTCGCGCTCGGCAACGCGGGGGGCGACCTCGCCGGCCCGATCATCGTCAACCTGGCCCTGGTGGGGCTCGCCCTGGGCGCCGCGCAGGTCGCCTTCCGTCGACAGGAGCTGTGAGGGCAGCCGCCGCCTTCTGCAAACCCGTCACGCCTCCGCGGCGGGCGGCAGGGCAGCCGGCGTCGACGGCCGTGCGCCGGATCCGCCGGAGCACGACGAAGGCGAGCAGCGCGATCAAGCCCGCCCACGAGGAGGATCGGGACCCAGACGATCAGGAGCCAGATCCCGGCGCCGGCCAGCCCCTGGCCAAGGCCGACGAGGGCCGCGGCCGCCTGGTCGACCTCGCGCGCCGGATCCCAGCCCTCGCGCACCTGCGTCACGGCGACCGTCGGCGGCGGCGTGAAGCTGACGGTGAGCGAGGCCAGCGCCGCCTGGTTCTCGAGCGTCTGCTTCTGGGCCGCCAGCTGCTCGATCTGCTGGCGAACGCCGGTCAGCTGCTCCTGGACCGCGAGGACGTCCGGGATCTTCGTGGCCTTGTCCATGATCCCCTGGAGGGCGGTCTCGGTGACGCGGAGGTTGGCGAGGCGGGCGCCGAGGTCGACCACCTGGGCCGTGACCTCCTGGCTCGTCGTCTGTTCCCCGAGGACCTTCGTGCCGAGCTTCCGAAGCGCGTCGAGCGCCTCCGTCCAGCGGGCGGCGGGGATCCGGAACATCACGCTCGCCGAGGCCTTGTCGGCGTCGCCGCTCCGCTGCGAGCCCGACACGTACCCACCGACGGCCGTGACCGCAGCCTCGGCGGAGCGGATGGCCGCCTCGAGGTCGGCGACCTGGAGATCCATCTGGCCCGTGCGGACGATGAGCGGGCCGCTTCCGTCGGGCGCCGCCACCTCCGTACCGCCCGTCGTGGTCGTGCCGCCGTTGGCGGACCCGAACGACCCGTCGCGGACAGCGGAGGCCGCTGCGCTCGGCATCGCCGCCGGCGCCTCTGCGGGCTGGCCGGAGTCAGGGCCGCCGATGGTCCTGAGGGGGTTGCTGGCCGCGCTGCCGCAGCCGCCGAGCAGCGCCGCAACCATGAGCAGGCTGCCGATCCCGATGGCGACGCGCGTGCCCGCGCGTCCCTGGACGCTTCGATGCGCCATCACGTCACCCCGTGGCTGGTGGACGGCGGCGCGAGGGCGCGTCGCTCGTCCCGGTGACGCGACCGGGCGCGGCCCGGTTCCGGCCCGTCAGCCGAGGCGAACGTTGTCGATCAGGCGGGTGGTGCCGAAGCGCACCGCGAGCGAGAGCAGCGCGGGCCGCTCAACCGCCGTCAGCTCCTCGAGGGTGGCGTCGTCGGCCAGCGAGACGTAGTCGACGTCGGCCCGCGCCTCGGTCGAGAGCACGCTCCGCACGATGGCGCGGATGGCGTCCGCGGATCGTTCGCCGCCGTCGTAGGCCGCGCGACCGGCGAAGAGCGCCCGCGCCAGGATGGCCGCCGCGGCTCGATCCTCGGGCGACAGGTGGACGTTGCGGGACGAGAGGGCGAGGCCGTCGGGCTCGCGCACGGTCGGGCAGCGCACGATCTCGGTGATGCCCAGGTCGCGGACCATGCGATCGATCACGCGGAGCTGCTGGCCGTCCTTCTCGCCGAAGTAGGCGCGATCCGGCCGGACGACCCCGAACAGGACCGCCACCACGGTGGTGACCCCGGCGAAGTGGCGCGGGCGGGCTGCGCCCTCGAGCGGCCCGGCCAGCCGCTCGACCGTGACCAGGGTGTCGAAGCCGGGGGGGTAGACGTCGTCGACGCCGGGAATCCACACGAGGTCCGCACCGGCACCGGCGCAGAGCGCGAGGTCGGCGGACTCGCCCCGGGGATACCTGGCGAGGTCGCCAGGGTCGTCGAACTGGCGGGGATTGACGAAGATCGAGACGGCAACCGCGGCGCACTCCTCGCGAGCCTGCGCGATCAACGAGCGATGGCCGGCGTGGAGCCAGCCCATCGTGGGGACCAGGCCGAGCGGCCGGGGGAGCGCCGCGAGCGCGCGGCGGAGCTCGTCGCGGCTGCGAACGACCTCCACGAATCGCCGCTAAAGGTCGCGATCGAGCGGGATCCCCGCTTCGATCCGCGGCGACCCCTCGACGGTGCGGTCATCCGGGGCGTGACCGAGCACCTCGTCGAGGATCGCGTCGTCCATCCGGCTGGACTGCGCGGAGCCGGGGAAGGTCCCCGCCTCGACCTCGGACCGGTACGCGGCGGCGGCGGCCAGGATCACGGCCCGCATGTCGGCGTATGCCTTCGCATGGCGCGGCATGAACGTGCCCAGGCCCAGGAAGTCGGTCACGACCTGGACCTGGCCCGAGCATCCGGCGCCCGCCCCGATCCCGATCGTCGGGATTCGCAGGCGGGCAGTGATCGCCGCGGCGAGCTGCTCCGGCACGAGCTCGAGGACGACCGCGAACGCGCCCGCTTCCTGCACCGCGAGGGCGTCGTGGAGGAGCGCGCGCGCAGCCTCGCGCGTCCGGCCCTGGACTCGGACCTTGCCGAGGGCGTTGATCGCCTGCGGCGTGAGGCCGATGTGCCCCATCACGGGCACGCCCGCCCGGACCAGCGTCTCGATGACCCGAGCCGTCCGCACGCCGCCCTCCACCTTGACCGCCTGCGCGCCGGCCTCGCGCAGGAAGCGGCCGGCGTTGCGGACCGCGTCGTCGGACGTGGCGTAGGAGAGGAACGGCATGTCCGCGACGACGAGCGCGCGATGGGCGCCCCGGACGACTGCCTTGGTGTGGTGGAGCATCTCGTCCATCGTCACCCTGACGGTCGTCTCGTAGCCGAGCATCACCTGGCCCAGGGAGTCGCCCACGAGGAGCATCGGGATGCCCGCCTCGTCGAGGATGCCGGCAGTCGGGTAGTCGTATGCCGTCAGCATCGCGATCCGCTCGCCGTCCGCGTGCATGCGGGCGATGTCAACCACCGTCATGCGGCGCGTGCTCTCCGAGGTGCTGCTCACGAGGTCGTCCTCCCGGGCGTGGCTGTCGCGCCAGTCTGCACCGGCTCGTCGCGAGCGTCCAGCAGCGTCACGACGCGATCCAGGATCCGGTCGGCGACGCTGCGCTTCGGCAGGAGCGGCAGCGCGTCGACGCCACCGTCGGCGGCGAAGAGCGTGACCCGGTTTGTCGACGTGCCGAAGCCCGACCCCGGCTCGGTGACGTCATTGGCGACCAGGAGGTCGAGGCGTTTCGCCCGGAGCTTGGCAGCGACACGGCCGAGGCCCCCGGTCTCGGCGGCGAACCCCACCAGGACGGGCCGGGGCAGGATCGGGCGCCCGCACCGGCGCCCCGGCCTCGTCGAGCCCGCGCACGCGGCGACCCAGGCCGGCGAGGACGTCGGGGTTGGGAACCAGCTCGAGGGTCAGCCCGGCATCCGTGCGCGCGATCTTGTGGTCGACGGGCGCCGCGGGCCGGAAGTCGGCCACCGCGGCCGCCATGACCAGGGCGTCGAAGCCGGCGCGTCCGGTGGGGGTCTCGACGAGCGCGGCGAGGGCAGCCTCCATCGCGGCCGCGGTCTCCGCCCGGATCACCTCGACCCCCACCGGGATCGCGACCTGCAGCGTCCCGGCCACGAGGGTGACCCGGGCGCCCCGGTCGCGGGCGGCCTCGCACACGGCGACGCCCATCGTGCCCGTGCTCCGATTGCCGATGAAGCGGACCGGGTCGATCGGCTCGGCGGTCCCGCCGGCCGTGACCACGATGTGGCGGCCACCCAGGTCGTCCGCGTCGCGGCCGAGATTCTCGGCGTCGGGCAGGCGCGGGGGCCGGTCGGCCGGGTCGGGCTTCCGGATCGGACGCTCCCCGATCGCCTCGACCGCCGCGTCGACGATCCGCTCGAGCGCGGCGAGGCGGCCGATCCCGACCTGGCCCGACGCGAGGCCGCCCGTCTCGGGTTCGACGATCCGGTAGCCGAAGCCGTCGCGCAGGATCTGCACGTTCGCCTGGGTGGCGGGGTGGGCGTACATGTCGCCGTCCATGGCCGGCCCGACCACGACCGGCGCGGACGTGGCGAGGCAGGTGGCGGTGACCACGTCCGCGGCGAGGCCGTGCGCCATGGCGCCGAGCCAGTGCGCGGTCGCCGGCGCGACCACCACGACATCGGCCGCGTCGGCGGTGATCACGTGACCGATCCGCCCGTCGGGGAGGAGGTCCAGCACGTCCGCGTCCACGGGCCGGCGGCTCAGCGCCGCGAGCGTGAGGGGCGCCACGAAGCGCGTCGCCGACGGGGTCATCAGGACGACCACGTCCGCTCCCTCGGCGCGGAAGAGGCGCAGCAGGTCGACCGCCTTGAACGCGGCGATCGAGCCGGTGATGCCGAGCGCGACGAGGCGACCTGCGAGGCGTCCGGGCTGGGTCACGCCTGCGCCCCGTCGCCGGCGACGACCCGGTGGAAATGGACCAGCCCCTTGAGCGTCAGGTCCGGATCGATCCCATCGAGGCCCTCGATCGTCCGGGCCCACGGAAGGATGCTCAGGCCGCCCGTCAGGACGGCCCGGACCTCGTGGGACGGGATCTCCGCGGCCGTGGCCAGCTCGCGCCGGATGCGGCCGAGGACCCCCTCGATCATGGTCCGGTGCCCGAGCACCGTGCCCACCCGGATCGCCGACGCGGTGTCGCGCCCGATCGCGCCGTCGGGGATGCGAAGCTCGACGAGCGGGAGGCGTGCCGTCCGCGCGGCCAGGGCCTCCAGGCCGAGCCGGAGGCCCGGCGCGATCGCGCCGCCGACGAACGCGCCGTGCGCATCGACGACGTCGAACGTGGTCGCCGTCCCGCAGTCGACGACGATCGCGGGCGTGCCGAGCAGGTGCGCGGCGGCGTACGCGTTGATGAGCCGGTCCGGGCCCACCTCGCTCGGCCGGTCCACGCGAACGGCCATCGGGATCGTCCCCGCAGCGGCGATGGTGCAGGGCATCTCCCGCCGCGCGGCGACGGCCTCGAAGGCGTCGCCGAGCGCGGGGACCGTGCTGACGAGCGCGCAGGCCGCGATGTCGCCGAGGCCATGGCCGTCGAGCTGGAGCAGGCCCTCGAGCAGGATCTCCAGCTCGTCGGGGGTCGCGCTCGCCCGGGTGGCGGCGCGCCGCGAGGCGATCAGGGCGCCGTCCCGGGCAAGGCCGATCGTGACCTGGGAGTTGCCGGCGTCGATCACGAGGAGCATGCGGCGATCATAGGGCCGGACGACGCACCGGGATCGGGCGGACCGTGGGCGCCCCGTCGAACGATCCCGAACCGCAACCTGGCGAACCGGGCCCGACGCCCCCGTGTGCGCTACCATCGGGCGGTCGCGCCCCGCGACCGTGGTCACGACGGCGACCGTGGTCGCTGCTGCGACCCCGGATGAACGACCGAGCGGCTCGTTCGGGAAGACGGCGAACGGCAGGAGATGCCCGATGGCACGTCCGACTCCAGCGCGGTTCTTCGTGAACAGCGGGCTCGTCGCCTCGCGAGCGGACATCCACAACCTGCTCCGCCCGCTCGTGAAGCAGACCGTCTCCTATCGCTATTTCCGGGGGCGTGACCTCGTCGCGTCGGGTACCGGCTGGGTGGAGCGGGTCGTCATCGACGAGCCCGAGACCTCGAGCTACTTCACGCCGGTCTCGATCTGCCTCAACGTTGACTCCTTCGAGCACCTCGACTTCGAGACCCGGCCCGACCAGCTCATCGTCTACACGCTCGTCGAAGGCGACGAGAAGGTCGTCCTGGAGTACGCGCCGCTCCGCGAGCGCGGAACGGGGGAGCAGGCGCCGGGGCAGCTCGCCTTCGATACCAGCGGCTTCGTCCAGATGGAGCTGCTCGCGTCGCCCGACGACGAGGAGGCCTGACCGCGCCCTGCCGTCGGGTCAGTGCCCGCGCTCGCCCCGGACATAGTGGATGCCAAGCGCTGCCGGGGCCCCGATCCGCTTCCTGATGGCCTCGCCCGACACGGCGACCAGGACGAGGATGATGAGGATGTAGGGCACCATCCCCAGGAAGAACGTGAGGGTGTGGTTCACGTAGAACGGGTTCGGGAAGCCGAACAGCTCCTGCGGGCCCTGGATGTCGATGAGCATCCGCCCGATCGCGGCGAACGCATAGGCGCCGACGGCCGCCCGGCCCACGCCCCACTGGGCGAAGATCACGATCGCGATCGCGATCCAGCCCTGGCCGTTGACCGTCAGGTCGCCAAACCAGCCGGGCGAGATGGCCAGCGTGATCGTTGCCCCGGCGAGGCCGGCGAAGCAAGCCCCCGACGATGACGTAGGCATACCGCAGCCGGTAGACGTCGACACCGAGGGTGTCGGCTGCCGTCGGGCTTTCGCCGACCGCGCGGAGATGGAGTCCCGGCCGCGTCCGGTTGATCCAGTACCAGGCGATCGGGACGAGGGCGTACGCCAAGGTAGACGAGGATGCTCTGGTCGTGGAAGAAGATCTGGCCCGATGACCGGCACGTCGTCGAGCACGGGGATGGTGACGTTCGGCAGCAGGGACGTGGCGCCTGCCTTCGACAGGCCCTCGCCGAGGACCCGCGCGAGGCCTGTGCCCAGCAGCGTGAGCGACAGGCCCGACACGATCTGATCCGCCTCGAAATGGATCGTGACGACCGCGTGGAGGAGGCTGAGGGCAGCCCCGGCGAGCATCGCCGCCGCGACCCCGAGCCACGGGTTCCCCGTCGCGACGACGGTCGCAAAGCCGGCCACCGCGCCGATCAGCATCATGCCCTCGACGCCGAGGTTCACGACGCCGGCCCGCTCGGCGAAGATCTCGCCGAGGGCGGCGAAGAACAGGACCGTGCCGGTCCCGATGCCCGCGGCGAGGATGACGATCGGGTCCATGTCAGGCTCCCCGCCGCAGGCTGATGCGGTATCGGATGAGCACATCGCTCGTGATGACCGCGAACAGGACGATGCCCTGGATCATCGCCGGGATCCCCGACGGCTGGATCTCGCGCCCCGCGAGGATCAGCGCGCCGAAGAGGATCGACGCCACGATCACCCCGAGGGGTGAGAAGCGGGCGAGGTACGCGATGATGATCGCCGTGAATCCGTACCCGGGCGAGAAGTTGTCCTGGAGGCGATGGACGACGCCCGCGACCTCGCTCATCCCGGCGAGACCGGCCAGCCCTCCCGAGACCACGAAGACGAGGACGATGTTGCGACGGATGTTCACTCCCGCGTACCTGGCGGCCTGCGGGCTGTCGCCGACCAGCCTGATCACGTAGCCCCAGGCGCTGCGACCGAGCAGGAACCACAGGATTCCCGCGGCGATCACGGCGACGACGAAGCCGAGGTGGACGGTCAGACCGCCGAAGGCCGGGACCGCCGTCGAGAAGTCCGTCAGGCGTGGGAGCCAGGCTTCCTTCTGGAACTGCCTCGTCATCTGGAAGCCGCCCTCGCTCCACGGCCCGAAGACCCAGAACTGGATCCAGAGCAGGGCGACGTAGTTGAGCATCAGCGTGACGATGATCTCGTTGACTGCCAGGTAGGCCTTGAGGATCCCCGGGATCAGGCCCCACAGCGCTCCGCACACGAACCCGGCGAGCATCATGGCCGGGATCAGGATGAACCCGGGCGTGCCGGCTGGGATGAGCGGGACGAGGACGACCGCGCTCGCACCCCATGCACCGAGCAGCAGCTGTCCCTCCGCGCCGATGTTCCAGAGGCGCATCCGGAACGCGAGTGCGCACGCGAGCCCGGTCAGGATCAGCGGGGTCGCCTTCACCAGGGTGTCCGAGATGACCCCGACGCTGCCGAAGGCGGCGTTGAAGATGTGAGCGTACGAACGAACGGGATCGCCGCCGACAATGGCGATGATCACGCCGCTGAACACGAGGGCGAAGAGGATCGCCACCAGCGTGGTCAGGGGCGCCCACGAGGGCGGCTCGAGGCGGCGCTCCATGTGGATCGACCATCGCCGGGACGCCGCGACCGGACGAGGGGCGCCGGCGATCATGGCGCCTCGCTCCGGTTCCCGGATGTCCCTGGCGCGACTTCGGCTGGCGAGCCGGGCGATGGCGTGGCTCCCGGGCCATCCGCCGTCGCGTCGGCCGCGGTCGGCTCGGCAGCGGTCGATTCGGTCGCCGCCGATGGCGGCTGCCAGTCCCCGCCCGTCATCATCGATCCCCAGCCCGTTGATGTCCACCGCCCCGGCCTCGAACGGGCCGTGCAGGCGACCTTCATACATGACCGCGACCCGGTCCGCGAGGGCAAGGATCTCGTCGAGGTCCTCCGAGATCAGCACCGTCGCGCAGCCCTGGTCCCGTCGCGCCAGCAGCAGCCGATGGACGGCTTCGATCGCGCCAACGTCCAGCCCCCGGGTCGGCTGCACGGCCACCATGAGGCGCGGCTGGAGATCGATCTCGCGGGCAAGGATCATTCGCTGCAGGTTGCCGCCGGACAGGAGGCGGACGGCCGTGTCGACGGACGGCGTGCTGATCTGGTACTCGGCGCGCAGATCCTCGGCGACCCGGTGGGCCGCAGACGTGTCGATGACCCAGCTGCGGCCCACGGGAGCGGAGCGGAACCGCTTCATGATCAGGTTGTCGGTGACCGACAGATTCGGAGCGCTTCCAACGCCGGTGCGATCCTCGGGCACGTGGGCCATGCCACGGCGGATCACGTCGGCGGGCGAGTGGGCAGGCCTGGTCTCGCCGGTGAACGAGATCAGGCCACGATGCGGCCGCAGGCCCGTGATCACCTGGGCAAGCTCGCTCTGGCCGTTGCCGGCGACCCCGGCGACGCCGACGATCTCCCCGGCGCGCACGTCGAGCGAGACATCACGCAGTGCGGGGAGGCCGCGATCGTTCTCCGCGTCCACGCCACGCAGGGACAAGAGGACCCCGCCCGGGTGGCCAGGCGTCCGCTCGACGACATCGAGGACTGAGCGACCGACCATCAGGCGCGCGAGCTCCGGCCTCGACGTGGACGACGTCGCGATGCCCGCCGCGGTCACGGCACCCCGGCGCATGACGGTGATCCGGTCGGCGATCGCGACGACCTCGGCGAGCTTGTGGCTGATGAAGACGATCGAATGGCCCTGCGCGGTCATCGTCCGAAGCGTCCGGAACAGCTCGTCGACCTCCTGGGGAGCGAGCACGGCGGTCGGCTCGTCCATGATCAGGATCCGCACGCCGCGGTAGAGCATCTTGAGGATCTCGACCCGCTGCTGCTCCCCGACCGACAGCTGCCAGACCTTCGCTCGCGGGTCGACCCGCATGCCGAAGCTCTCGCCGAGCGAGGCGATCTCGCCGTCGAAGCGGTCGAGACGCAGGCGGAAGCGTGGACGGTCGAGGCCGAGCAGGATGTTCTCAGTCACCGTCTGGGACGGGACGAGCGTGAAATGCTGGTGCACCATCCCGAGGCCCGCCGAGATCGCGTCGCGTGGGGAATGGAAGTCGACAAGGTTCCCCTCGACGCGCAGTGTCCCCTCATCGGGCCGGTAGAGGCCCGCGAGGACGTTCATCAGGGTGCTCTTGCCGGCACCGTTCTCGCCGAGCAGGGCGTGGACCTCGCCGGCGCGCACGTCGAAGTCCACGTGGTCGTTGGCCAGGACGCCCGGGAATCGCTTGACGATCCCGCGCAGCTCAACGGCCAGTGCGCGGGTGTCCGGGACTGGGGATGGCTGCACCGGCAACGCGCCCTCGCGTGGGGTGGAATGGAGCGAGGCCCGCGGCGTCATCGCCGCGGGCCTCGCTGTGCCGGTCTACTGGGTCGGGATCGTCCCCGTGACGCCCTCGGCGAACCAGTGCATGCAGACCTTGCACTCACTGCCGGGAGCGCCGGGCGGGAACTGGTCCAGGTCGGCTTGGACGAGCTTGGCGCCGGCGGCAAGGACCTCCTTGCCGGTGTTGTCCTTGATCGGACCGGCGAAGACGTCGAAGCGGGTGAAGGTGCCGGCGAGCATCTTGGCGAGCGTGTCCTTGACCATCTGCACGTCGGCCGCGGGCAGGTCCTTGATCCCCGGCTGTGGGCGTCTGGCCGTCCATGAAGCCGAACAGGCCGAGCGACTTGGTCTCGGCGTCGAAGTACTCGTAGCCGGCCTTGTAGGTCTTCGCCTTGACCTGCTCGCCGATCCGCGCGTACTCGGGGCCCCACAGCCAGTAGATGGTCGTCAGGCAATGATCCACCTTGCACGAGCTGTAGTGGTCGTACGTGACGCCCCACTTGCCCTTCTCCTGGGCGACATCGGCGACGGCCGGCGTGTCGGCGCCGGTGAGGACCACGTCAGCGCCGGCATCGAAGAGCGAGGCGGCGGCGTCCTTCTCCTTCACCGGGTCATGCCAGGTGTTGATCCAGCGCACGTCCATCGTGCACTCGGGGCACGTCTTCTTTGCGCCCAGCATGAACGCGTTGCCCAGGCGCAGCTCCTCCGGGATCGGGAACGTCGCCATGTAGCCGAGCTTGGGGATCTTGTCGAGCTTGGCCCGTGATCCGGCCAGCATGCCGGCCAGGTACTTCATGTCCTCCATGGCGCCCATCAGGTTGCCGAAGTTCTTCCCGTTCGACTTGTACCCCGTGAGGTGGAGGAACGTCTGGTTCGGAAACTCCTCGGCAACCGCCGCCATCGGGTCCATGTACCCGAAGCTGGTGCCAAGGATGAAGTCGAAGCCCTTGCGTGCGAGGCTCCGGAAGACCTGCTCCGAGTCGGCGCCCTCGGGCACGTTCTCGATGTACGCGACGTGCGAGTTCGCGACGTGGTCACAGAGGTAGACCAGGCCGTCGTAGTGCGCCTGGCTCCATCCGCCGTCGTCGTGCGGTCCGATGAGGACCATGGCGACGTTGAACTGGCCGGCGACGACGTCCGGGATCTGAGCCCGCCGCTCGCGGCGCCGGCCTCGCACGTCGTGGCGCTCGATGCGGCCGCACTTGCGCCCGCGGCCGACGGGCTTGGGCTCGCGCCGGACGAGCAGGCGCTGACGATGAGCGCACCCGTCGCGAGCAGCGACAGGGGCTTCAGGAGTCGGCTGGCCATTCTAACGTCCTCTCCTCCGCGCACTCACCTGGCCGATCGGGCTGCTGCTGGCCGTGCGACAGGGGACGCGACTGCCGCGCAGCGATGGGACCCGTCACCGGGTGCGAGCGCACCCAAAGGATAGCCCTCCGCGACCCGGCCGATGGGTCGCCGGCGTCCGGCAGGGTTTCGTTTCGGCTACCCTTCCGCGGTGTTCGAACGAACGGCGCTGCCCAACGGGCCACGCGTCATCACTGCGCGTCTGGCGGGCGCCCGCTCGTTCACGGTGGAGGCGCACGTCCTGGCGGGCTCGCGCCACGAGGCACCCGGGCAGGCCGGTTGCGCGCATTTCATGGAGCACCTGACGTTCAAGGGAACGCGGGCCTATCCGACGACGCGCGCACTCTCCGAGGCGGTGGAGGGCCTCGGCGGCACCTTCAACGCATCGACGGATCGCGAATCGACCGTCTACTACGTCCGCGTCCCGTCGCGCCACGCCGCAACCGCGATGCAGGTGCTGGGCGAGCTCGTCGTCCGGCCCAACCTCGACGAGGCGGAGATCGAGAACGAGCGGG
Source organism: uncultured Chloroflexia bacterium (assembly GCA_963734535.1). GTDB lineage: Bacteria > Chloroflexota > Limnocylindria > Limnocylindrales > CSP1-4 > CTSoil-043. Next base: position 89,400 of record CAVTHS010000002.1, read on the forward strand.
ATGTCATCGTCGAGGAGATCCGCTCGTACCTCGACGACCCGGCCGAGCACGTGAACGTTCTCTTCGATCTCGCGATCTTCGACGACACGCCGCTGGGCCGCGAGATCGCCGGGTCGGAGGAGAGCGTGCGAACGCTCCCGGCGCCGGCCATCCGCGAGTTCTGGCAGACCTACTACCAGCCCTCGAACGTCGTGGTGGCCGCCTCCGGCGACCTTCCCCACGACGAGGTCGTGGCGCTCGCCGGAGGCGTTCGGGACCGGCGGCGGGACCATTCCCGGCTACCTGCCGGCGCCCGCCATCCCCGCCGGCGAGCGAAGCCTGCGCGCGTCCCGGCCGTCGACGCAGGCGCAGCTGGTCCTGGGCGTCCCGGCGCTCCCGCGCGATCATCCCGATCAGTGGACGCTCTCCGTCCTCAACGCGGTGCTCGGCGACGGCATGTCGAGCCGCCTCTTCCTGGAAGTCCGCGAGGAGCTCGGGCTCGCCTACGACGTCGGCAGCTCCATCGTCGCCTACAGCGACGCGGGCGTCCTGTCGGTCTATGCGGGCGTCGACCCGAGGCGGATCAGGCCCACCATCGCCGCGGTGCTCGCCGAGCTTGCCCGCATGCGGGACGAGGACGTCCCCGACCACGAGATGACGAAGGTGAAGGCGTACCTCGCTGGCCGCCTGGAGCTGCGCCTGGACGAGACCCGCTACCTGGCGTCCTGGGTGGGAACGCAGGAAGCCCTCCACGACCGGGTGATGACCCCGGACGAGGCGCTCGCCGCCATCGAGGCGGTGACCGTCGCGGACGTCCGTGCGCTTGCCGGGCGGCTCTTCCACGACGACGCGCTGCGCCTTGCCGTCGTGGCACCCGCCGGGAAGGGTCGGTCGCTCGAGTCGACGCTCCGGATCCCGGTTCGCGGCGCACGGGCCCGCCGATGACCCTGCCGATGCCTCCACCGGACGGTGAGACGGCGGAAGGGCCCGCTCGCACCGACGGCCGACTCGCCCGGCTCCACCTCGGCACCGGCCTCCTGCGCCTCGCTCGCGTCGAGCTCGAGGAGCTGGCCGGCGAGGGCCGCCTCGACGCGGACGGCGTCCTGGACCTCGCGGAGGCCCGCTGGCGGACCGGCGACCTGCGCGGCGCCGCGGAGGCGGCCGGCGCCTGGCTCGAGGCGGGCGCGGCGACGGGCGAGGCGGAGACCGGTGGGCGCGCCGTGGCGCTGGCCCATGCCCTCATCGCGGAAGCCCTGACGGTCCGGGGCCGCGACGACGAAGCCGCCGGCCACGTGGCGGCAACCCTCGCCGCCCTGGCGCCCGGGTCCCCCGGGCAGGAGGGACCGCCGGCCCCTGCCCGAACCGTCGCCAGCGCCCTCGATGCCCTGTTCGCCGGGATCGTGCCGCGGGCGGACGCCTGGCCGGCGTTCGATCCGGGAGACCGGGGCGCGGCGTCCGCGGACCGTGTGTCGGTGGGAGGGGCCGTGCACCCACGTTCCGTACGCGGGATCTGCGATCCCCGACCCGGTGGCGGCCGCGGATGACCGGCTGGGAGCCGGTGACGACGAGGCTGCCGCGGTGCTCCTCATCCTTGCCCTGCGCGCCACGCCGATCCGGGCGCAGGAGGTCCTGCAGCGGGCGGACGCGGCCCTGGCCGCACGATCCGGCGCCGGGCTCCTTCTCGCGCGCGCCGAGGCCCTCCGCGTCCTCGGCCGCCACGAGGCTGCCGGCATCGCCTACGCTGTCGCCGACGCACACGCCCGCGGCGTTGCGCCGGCCCTGTCCCCGGCACCCGATCCCGATCCGCCGGATCCCCCGGTCGATCAAGAGACCGGCACGGACGCCACAGCGGCCCCCCCCGAATGGAGTCCCGAATGACCGAACGAAGCCTCGTCCTCATCAAGCCCGACGGCGTGCAGCGCCTCCTGGTCGGCCGCGTCATTGCCCGGTTCGAGGATCGCGGCCTGAAGCTGGTCGGGCTGAAGCTCGTCTCGGTCTCGCGCGAGCTCGCGGAGCGGCACTACGCGATCCACCGGGACAAGCCTTTCTTCGCCGGACTCGTCGCCTTCATCACGTCCAGCCCGCTCGTCGCGATGGCGCTCGAGGGCCCGAACGCCATCGGCGTCGTCCGCTCGATGGTCGGTGCGACCCGTCCGTGGGAGGCCGCCCCGGGAACCATCCGCGGCGACTTCGCGCTGGAGGTCTCGCAGAACCTGATCCATGCGTCCGACGGACCCGAGACCGCCACGGCCGAGCTCGGCCTCTGGTTCCCCGAGGGGATCCTGGCCTACCCCCGCGAGATCGACCGCTGGGCGCTCGCGCCGAACGGCTGATCGGCGGCCGGGCCTGACCATCCGCCGTGGCTGATCAGCCGCCCACCAGCGGACGCAGCGACGGGAGCGCCGGCCCGGCGGCTCGTGCGGCGGCGTCGATGCCGAACGCCCCGACCGCCGTGAGGAGCGCCAGCCCGGCGAGCAGGATCACCACGAACGCTCGAAGAGGCACGCGGTTGAGCTCGAGCGCCGGGCGTGCGTCCCGGCCGATCATGGCGGCGAGCCCGCGCAGTCGACCCGGCATTGACCTCGCGGCGGCTCGCGCGCGGGCGGACGAAGATCCGGCGGCGGCTCCGCCGGGAGACGGCGGGGTTGCGGGTTCGGAGGTCACGCCCGACGGTCGCCCCGGGAGGCGCGGCACCTCGCTGATGGTCCCGGCCACGATCGCCGATGGGCGGCCCGCGCCGACCAGGAGCAGGCGGCAGATGGCGACGCCGGTCCCGAGCGAGCCTGCGTAGGCCAGCAGGAACGCGGGCCCGGCGGTCGCCGATTGCAGGATCGCGAGCCGCGCATCCCACGCCAGCAGGCCCGGCCACCCCACGACCGCGATCAGGATCGCGGCGAGCGCGACGCCCAGGGACGGCGCCCGGCGCAGCCAGCCCGCGGTATCGCGGAGGCGGCCGGTCCCGAAGGCGGCTCGGAACGCGATCGTCCAGCCGATCAGGGCCGTCCTCGTCGTGGCGAAGACGAGCACCCACGCTCGTGCCGCGTCGCGCGCCGCCGGGTCGAGCGCCGCGAGGGCGAGGAGCGCGATGCCCGCGTCCGCCACGATCGTGTACGCGACGACGTGGTCGACCTCGTCCTGGATGAGCGCGGCGACCGCCCCGAGCAGGAGCGTCATGAGCGCCAGGGTCACGATCAGCGCGCGCTCCAGGCCAAGCGCCGCCGATGACGGACCGAGCGCAACCGGCACCCAGCCGAGGATCACGATGCCCCAGGCTGCCGGGAGCCACGCGGCGAGGATCGGCAGCGCGCTGGACGGCGTCGCATCGGCCAGACGCGAGACGCGGGCATGCAGGGGGATCGCCCCGAATCGATGCGCCAGGACGAGTGCCATCCCGAGGAGCACGAGCGCGGTCGCGGCTGGCTCGGCGGGCACGGGACCCGCTCCCGTCGTGGCCGCAGCGTCCGGGCACGATCCCGGCGGCGACCAGGCCAACGACCACGCTCGTCGTGGCGCCCCGCAGCTCGCGCGCCAGGGCCCGGATGCGGGACGGAGCGGCGGGGCTCCCGAGCGCCAGCGCGCTGGCGGCCACGGTGGCGGCGGCCGCGCCGAGGAGGGCGGGCGCCGTCCCTGCGAGGCCCAGCGCCAGGGCGATGCCCGCCGCCCCGCCGAGCAGCGCCCCGGGTGCGGACGGCTGCCAGGTCGCGAGCCGCGCAACGATCAGCACCAGGAGCCCGCTCGCAAGGCAGAGGACGAGCACGACGCGGAGGTGGTCGCTCCCGACGAGCGCGCCGCCGCCGATGCCGAGCGGGCCATCCGGCCGCACGACGGTGGCTGCCCCAAGCGCGACGAGGATGGCGGCGATCGCCGCCAGCGTGCCCAGCCACCGGCGATCGCGGAGCACCGTAACGATCAGGGTTCCCAGGCTCGCGAGGGCCAGGAACGGGAGCAGGCTCATCGATGGTCGCTGTGGGTCCGGGAGATGGCCGGCTCGGCGGTCGGGGCCGTCGTCCGGGCCGCTCGTGCCGCCCAGTGCCGCCGCTCCGCCGCCGACCACCGCGACGGCCGCGGCAAGCGCGACGACCAGGATCGCGGCCGCGATGCCGGTCAAGGGCGGCGGGGTGCCGGCGAGCGCGGTGAGGACCAGGAGCCCCGACACGACGAGCACGATCAGCGCGGAGCCCAGCCGGAAGGGGTCGCGCGCGACCGCGATGGGTCCGATGGCGACGGCAAGCGCCGCGAGGCCGGCGGCGAGCGCAGCGTCGGGGCCCAGCCGGGGCAGCGTGATGGCGGTTGCGCCGATGCCCGCAGCGAAGCCGGCTGCGGCTGCGCCGATCGTGGCCGGGAGGCCGAGCGTGGGTGGGGCGCCGCCCGGCGCGCGCCGCGCGGCCACGTGGACCAGGAAGCCGGCAAGGATGCCGGCGACGACGCCGAACGCGAGCGGCAGCGGCGCCTGCAGTGGATCGGCGACGAAGGGCGCCATGACGAGCAGGCCGACGAGGCCCAGCGAAGCCGTCCTCGTGTCCCTCACTCCTGTCGCAACCGCGGCCCCGACCCCGACGAGCGCGCCGGCGACGAGCAGGAGCGGGGTCACGGAACCGAGGGGCTCGGCCTCGCGTCGCCGTTCCCGATCGGCGCCGGGTAGGTGGGCGTGGGCAGGATCCCGAACGTCGAGAGCGGCCAGTACCGCAGCCAGGCCCGTCCGATCACCCGGTCGATCCCGATCGTGCCGAAGGACCGGGAGTCTGCCGACGCCGCCCGGTGGTCGCCCATCACGAAGAGCTGGCCGGCTGGGCACCACCCATCGCGCAGGCTCCTGCGTCGCGGTCGTGGGCTGCTGATCGAAGAGGTATGGCTCGTCGAGCCTCACGTCGTTCACCCAGACCGCGCCGTCCTTGACGACGACGACGTCGCCGGGAAGCCCGATGACGCGCTTGATGAAGGGCGTGCGCTGGGTCCCCTCCGACCAGGCGTCGGGCGGATCGAAGACCACGATGTCGCCGCGGCTGTACGGGTCGAAGCGAGGCGTCAGCTTGTCGACCAGGACGTACTGGTCAGGCTCCAGGGTTCGTTCCATCGACATCTGTTCGACGCGGTACGGTTGCGCCACGAACGTCTGGATCACGAAGAAGATGATGAGCGTCAGGACGAGCGTCTCGACGATCTCGAAGAGGCACCCGAGGGGGCGTTTGGTCACAAGTCCGGCAGTATAGGGGCTGGCGTCGGCCGACGCCCCACGGACGTCCGCCCGGTGCGATGGAGAAGCGATGCAGGGCTTCGGCGGGGTTGCCTCGATCGACCGGCAGGTGCTCCTGGAGGCACGCGCGTCGGACTATGCCCGGGTCGCCCTCGCCAACATCGCCCGCGAGTTCCCGGCCGACGTCTGGCACACGGTGCAGGGCCCGGACGACCTGCCGGTCAGGCCCCGCGAGCGGACTCCGGTCTTCTACGGCAGCTTCGACTGGCACTCGTGCGTGGAGATGCACTGGCTGCTGGTTCGGCTTCTCCGTGCCGTTCCCGCGGCGATCCCGGCGGCAGCGATCCGGGCCGAGCTCGAGGCCCGCTTCGACGGGGCGAAGCTGGGCCTGGAGGCCCGGTTCATCGCCGATCCGGACAACCGGAACCGCGAGCGACCGTACGGCTGGGGATGGGGCCTCGCCCTCGTGCACGAGCTCGCCTCCTGGGACGACCCAGACGGACGGCGCTGGGCGGCGCGGTTCGAGCCGCTCGCGGATGCGCTCGCCTCCAACTTCCTGGGCTGGCTTCCGCGCGCCACCTACCCGGTTCGATACGGCGTCCACACGAACAGCGCATTCGGGATCTCGCTTGCGCTCGCGCACGGGCGAGACCGCGCCGCGGCCGGCGACCCGGCGCTGCTCGATGCCCTGGTGGGCGCCGCTCGCCGCTGGTTCGCCGAGGACGTCGATTACCCGGCTGCCTGGGAACCGTCCGGCTTCGACTTCCTGTCGCCCGCCCTGGCGGAGGCCGAGCTGATGACCCAGCTGCTGCCAGGTCCCACCTTCGCCGCGTGGCTGGCCCGCTTCCTCCCCGGGATCGCGGCGGGTGAGCCGCGGGCGCTCTTCACGCCGGCCTTCGTGTCCGACGCGCGGGACGGTCACATCGCGCATCTCCACGGCCTCAACGCGAGCCGCGCATGGTGCTGGCGGCGCATCGCCGAGGCGCTTCCCGCCGGGGATCCGCGGGCGATCGTCGCCCGGGAGGCGATGGCGCGCCACGCGGCGGCGGCCCTTCCGCACGCGGTGGGCGGTGACTACATGGTCGAGCACTGGCTGGCGGCCTACGTGGTGCTCCTCCTCTCCTGAGCCTGCGAGCGCCGCGCGACCGGCCGCCGGCACCGGTCGGGGCACCCGGCCGCGAGAGCACCCGGCCGTGACGGGGGCCAACAGGACTGCATAAACCGGGCCTCTATGCAGATTGACCCGCGCCCCGACCGGACGCTATCCTCTGCGAGGCCCGCTCCCAGAATCAGGCCCTGCCGTTGCGGTCGGGCGCCAGCCCAGGCGAGCCAGGCAATCCTCGTCCCCGGCGCGACGCACGCGCTCGAGCGGACGCTCGCGCCCCGACAGGGAGGTTACGCACCAGCCGTGGACCCCAGCTCGCTTCAGCTCATCATCCTGCCGGCCGGGCTCATCGCCGTGGCCTTCGCGCTCTTCCTTGCCCGGGACGTGCTGCGGCGCGACACCGGGACGAAGGAGATGGAGGCGGTCGCGGCGACCATCTTCGAGGGCGCGGTCGCGTTCATCCGGCGCCAGTACTCGACCATCGGGATCCTCGCCATCGTTGGCGCGGTCGGGATCGCCATCCTGATCTCCGTCTTCGAGACCGCCAACGTCGCCGACACCAGCGTCTTCGGGCCCGAGCTCGGGATCCGGACCGGGATCGCGTTCCTGGTGGGCGCGGCCTGCTCCATGGCCTCCGGGATCATCGGCATGTTCATCAGCGTCAAGGCGAACGTCCGGACCGCGGCCGCCGCCCGGCGGAGCCTCGTGGAGGCCGTCCAGGTCGCCATGCGCGGCGGTGCCGTGTCCGGCTTCCTGGTCGTCGCGCTCTCGCTCCTCGGCGTCTACCTCATGTTCGTCGCGTTCGGGGGGCTCAATGCCAACACCGTCCGGGAGGCTCCCTTCCTGATCGTCGGCTACGGCTTCGGTGCAAGCTTCGTCGCGCTCTTCGCGCAGCTCGGCGGCGGGATCTACACGAAGGCAGCCGACGTGGGCTCCGACCTCGTCGGCAAGGTCGAGAAGGGCATCCCCGAGGACGACCCGCGGAACGCTGGCGTGATCGCCGACCTGGTCGGCGACAACGTGGGCGACTGCGCGGGCCGCGGCGCCGACCTCTTCGAGTCCACGGCAGCCGAGAACATCGGCGCCATGATCCTCGGCGTCGGCGTCTACTTCGTCGCCCAGAAGGCCGGCTGGGCGAACCCCGAGGCCTGGATCTTCTTCCCGCTCGTGGTCCGCTCCTTCGGGCTCCTCTCCACGATCATCGCCATGTTCTTCGTCCGCGGCCGCGAGGACGAGAACCCGATGAACATCCTCAACCGGGGCTACTGGGTCACCACGATCCTGTCGGTCATCTCGCTCGCCCTGGTCACGAACGTGATGATGCAGACGGGCAACCAGACGGGCGCCAACGGAATCCCGACCTGGATCTGGTTCTTCGGCGCCGGCGTCGTCGGCCTGGCGACCAGCGTCGCCTTCGTCTACATCACCCAGTACTACACGGCGGGAACGTTCCGGCCGGTCAAGGAGATCGCCGAGGCCAGCAAGACCGGCCCGGCCACGAACATCATCATCGGCACGGCGGTCGGCTACGAGACGACGTTCGTCACCGCGATCACGATCGGGATCGCGCTCTTCGCGAGCCACTGGCTCGGCGCGGAGGCGGGCCTGACCGATGCGTCCGGTCGCAACGTTGGCGGCATCTTCGGGACCGCCGTCGCCACGATGGGCATGCTGATGACGACGGCCTACATCCTGGCCATGGACACCTTCGGCCCGATCACGGACAACGCGGGCGGCATCGCCGAGTTCAGCGGCGCGGAAGCGCATGCCCGCGAGATCACGGACCGTCTCGACGCCGTTGGCAACACGACGAAGGCGCTCACCAAGGGCTACGCGATCGCGTCCGCGTCGCTGGCCGCCTTCCTCCTCTTCAACGCCTACATCGACAAGGTCAATCTCATCCTCGGCCGCCAGATCGCCTCCGGCAAGGAAGGCGTCTCGCTGATGACGTCGGTGAACCTCGAGAACGTGAACGTGTTCATCGCCGCGCTCATCGCCTCGATGCTCGTCTACTTCTTCAGCTCGCTGGCCATCCGCGCCGTCGGCAAGACGGCCGGCGCGATCATCTTCGAGGTGCGGCGGCAGTTCCGCGAGATGCCCGGGATCATGACCTACGAGCAGAAGCCGGACTACGCGCGCGTCGTGGACATCACGACCCGGGCAGCGCTTCGCGAGATGGTCGCGCCGGGTCTCGTGGCGGTCGCCACGCCGATCGCGGTGGGCCTGCTCCTCGGCTACGAGGCGGTCGCCGGCATGCTCATGGTCGGCACGATCGCCGGTGTCCTCCTCGCCACGGTCCTCAACAACGGGGGCGGCGCGTGGGACAACGCCAAGAAGTACATCGAGTCGGGCCACCTCAAGGACGACGACGGGAACGTCCTGGGCAAGGGCTCCGATGCACACGCGGCGGCCGTCGTCGGCGACACCGTGGGCGACCCGTTCAAGGACACCGCTGGCCCCTCGCTCCACGTCCTCGTGAAGCTGCTGGCGACCATCACGCTCGTCCTCGCTCCGCTCTTCATCCGCTAGCTCGGAGGCTCGGGCGGGCCGCGCCCATCGAGGGCGGGCCCGCCTCCACGTTCCATGGATACCGCCGTCCAGGCGCTCGTGATGGGCATCGTCCAGGGGCTCACCGAGTTCCTGCCGATCTCCTCGTCCGGGCACCTCATCCTGGTCCCATACCTGCTCGGCTGGAAGGACCCGTTCGTCGACTCGCTGGCGTTCTCGGTGATGCTCCACATGGGGACGCTCGCGGCGCTGCTCGCCTACTTCTGGCGCGACTGGACCCGCCTGGTGCCCGCGGGGCTGGCAGCGCTCCGTGATCGCTCGTTCCGCGGCGACCCCGACCGCCGCCTCGCATGGCTCCTGGTCGCCACGCTCCCGCCGGCAGTCGTGCTGGGCGTGCTTCTCAACGACCTCTTCGAGGAGAAGGTGCGCCAGCCCATCCTTGTGGCCGCGATGCTCGTCGTCGGCGGCGCGATCCTCTGGCTGGCCGACCGGCTCGGCCGCCGGTCCGAGCCGATCGAGCGGCTCGGCTTCGGCGGCGCGATCGGGATCGGCTTCGCACAGGCCCTTGCCCTCGTGCCGGGGATCAGCCGGTCCGGGATCAGCATCAGCGCTGGGCTTGCCTTTGGGCTCAGCCGCGAGGCGGCAACGCGCTTCAGCTTCCTGATGGCGATCCCGGTCATCGCCGGCGCGGGGCTCTTCGAGCTCAAGAAGCTCGTTGGCGGCCAGGTCGTGGGCGATGTCAACGGGGGGGCGATCCTCGTCGGCTTCGTGGCGGCCCTGGTCTCGGGGCTGGCGGCCATCCACCTGCTCCTCCGGTTCGTGCAGAACCACCCGATGACCGTCTTCGTCGCGTATCGGCTTCTGCTCGCGGCGGTCGTGGTGATCGTCGTCCTCGCGGCCTGACGCGGCCCGGCGTCGCGGCATGGAGGTCATGAAGCAGCTTCGCCAGCGCGCCATCCGCGATCTCGTGGAGCGGCGGTCGATCCGGACGCAGCAGGAGCTGGCGACCGCGCTCCGCGAGCGCGGATTCCGGGCCACGCAGGCCACGATCAGCCGTGACGTCGCGGAGCTGCAGCTCGTGAAGGTGGGCCGCGAGGGTGTCGCGGTCTATGCCATGCCCGCCCGCTTCGCGGACGCCGATCCGAGCGGCGAGGAGCGCCTCAGGCGCCTCTTCCACGACGCCCCCGTGGAGTTCCGCGAGGCGGGCCACCTGCTCGTGCTCATCACGCTTCCCGGGTCCGCCCACGCGATCGCGGCGGCCCTCGACCGGGCGCGTTGGCCGGAGGCGGTTGGCACGATCGCCGGCGACGACACGCTCTTCATCGCATGCGCGGATCGGCGCACCCTCGCGCGGCTCCGAAGCCGGCTCGAGCGCCTGGCTACGGGATAGTCCGCGCAGCGTCCACGCGCGACAGGCCCTGCGCGATACGCATCGATTCTCTTTTGACACCCCGCATGGCCCGGGCTATCATCCGCACCCGACCGGACTTCGGGCGCGCCCACCCGCGAGGCAGCCGCCCGGGGTCCTTCCGTATGTGCCACATCACCCGCCGGGCACGGCGCACCTGCCCGGTCGCCAGAGGTTCGATTCCTCCGTGAACACGAAGCCAACCTACCTGTCGCGCGAGGGCGAGACTGGCCTCCGCCAGGAGCTCGACAACCTCGTCAACGTCCGTCGCTCGGAGGTCGCTGCCCGCATCCACGACGCGAAGCAGCACGGCGACCTCTCCGAGAACGCCGAGTACGAAGAGGCGAAGAACGAGCAGGCCTTCGTCGAGGGTCGAATCCAGACCCTCGAGGGCATGTTGAAGACCGCCGTGATCATCGAGAACTCGGGCTCCGACCACGCGGGGCTGGGCTCGACCGTGACCGTCGAGAGCGTCGACGGGGCGGAGACCTTCTCGATCGTCGGCTCTGCCGAGGCGCGTCCCGCCGACGGCAAGATCTCGAACGAGTCGCCCGTCGGGCGCGCCCTCCTCGGTCGCAAGGCCGGTGAGAAGATCACGGTGCGTCTGCCGAACGGGACCGACTTCGTCTACACGATCAAGAAGATCAGCTGAGCGCCCGCCCCGCGACGTCGGGACGCGCGGCCGGTGCGGCCCCCGCCCCGGCGATCGAAAGGGCAGGGACGCACGCGATGTACTGGGCCGACGAGCTGGCTTCCGCGGTCGAGGGGCCGCAGGTCGTCAATGACTCCAAGACCCCGTCGGGGACGGTCCACGTCGGGAGTCTCCGCGGCCCGGTCATCCTCGACGTCATCAGCCGGGCGCTTCGCGACCGCGGCGTGCCCACGACGCTTCTCTACGGCGTCGACGACATGGACCCGATGGATGCCCAGGCGCTTCTGACGCCCGATGCCGTCGCGCGCGAGATGGGCCGCCCGCTTTCCCAGGTGCCGGACCAGGTGGGCGACTGCCACGCCTCCTACGCCCGCCACCACGCCGGGATCTTCATCGACATCTTCGCGGGCCTCGGCATCCGCCCGGACCGCTACTACTGGATGAGCGAGATCTACCCGACGGGCCAGATGGACCCGTTCATCCGGACAGCCCTGGATCGCGCCGACGTGGTCCGGGACCTGTACCGCCGGGTGTCGAAGGTGGAGCGGCCGGCCGGTTGGCTGCCGATCAGCATCGTGTGTCCCGCCTGCGGACGGGTCGGGACGACCCTCGCCCGCGACTGGGATGGCGCGACGGTCGCTTTCGAATGCCTGCCGGACTACGTGACGTGGGCCGCCGGGTGCGGCACCGCCGGGCGGACCACCCCGTTCGGGGGTGCCGCCAAGCTGCCGTGGAACCTCGAGTGGGCGGCCCAGTGGTCGCTCCTGGGCGTCACCATCGAGCCGTGCGGCAAGGACCTTGCCACCGCGGGCGGCTCGCGCGATCGGTCGGACGCGCTGGCCCGCGAAGTCTTCGACCGCGAGCCGCCTCGCAACCTGGCCTACGAGTTCCTGAACATCGGCGGGCGAAAGATGTCCACCAGCAAGGGGCGCGGCGCCGCCGCCCACGAGATCGTCGAGGTCGTGCCGCCCGAGCAGCTCCGGCTGCTCTTCCTCCGGCCCCGCCCGAACCAGGCGATCGAGTTCGATCCCGACGGCACGGACGCGATTCCGCGGGTCTTCGACGAGTTCGACCGCCTCGCGGGAGCCGCATCCGGTGCGGAGGTCAAGGGCGAGCTTCCGGCCGACGCGGACCGGATCTTCCGCTACGCGCTGCTGGACCCCGCTGCGGACGTGGCGGCCGAGGCCGGGCGCTACCGGCCCGCGTTCTCGCACCTCGCGCTCCTGGCGCAGATCCCTGGAACCGACGTCGCGGCACGGGTGGCGGCCGAGAAGGGGAGCGCCCTCACCGACGAGGAGCGTTCCATCCTCGGCCTGCGCCTCGCGGCCGTCCGCGCCTGGCTCGACGCCTACGCGCCGGACCGGTCCCGCATCGAGATCCAGCGGGACGGGTTGCCGGCGGAGGCCGCGGCGCTCGGCGAGGACCAGCGGGCCTGGCTCGGCGCGTTCGCGCGCGCCGCGGAGGCCGCGCCGCCGTCGTCGGGTGACGGCTGGCAGGCCCTGATCTTCGAGGTCGCGTCCGCGGCGGCGCTCCCGCCCGGCCGCGCGTTCGGCGCGCTGTACGTCGCGTTCCTGGGTCGCACGAACGGGCCGCGAGCAGGCTGGCTGCTCGCCAGCCTGGAGCCGGGCTTCGTCGTGGAGCGCCTTCGGGCCGCGGCAGGCTGGCGCCATCATCCGGACGGTGAGCCGGGCGCGTCCGTCACCAACCGGACCGGCACCTCCGGCGGGCCGCGCGAGCCCGGCGCGAACGATCCGGCGGAGGTGGCCCGATGAGCGTCGGACTCCAGCGGCTACGGGAGGAACCGGAGGTCATTCGCAAGGGCGCGCTCGACAAGGGGGAGGACGCAACGCTCGTGGACGCGGCGCTCGCGTTCGACGCGCGGCGGCGGGCGCTCCTCGGCGAGGCCGATGCGCGCAAGGCCGAGCGCAACACGGTCTCGAGGCAGATCGGCGAGGCGATCAAGGGTGGCGCTGCGGCGGGCGGGCCGGAGGTCGCGGCGCTGCGCGCAGCGTCGGTGGCGGCCGGCGAGCGGATCTCCGCGCTGGACGTGGAGATCGGCCGCGTGGAGGCGGAGCTGGAGGACGCGCTCCTCCGGATCCCGAACCCGGCGGACCCGGACGTGCCGGTCGGCGACGCCGACTCGAACGTCACGGTCCGGACCTGGGGCGAGCTGCTGCCGCGCGTCCAGCCGGTGGCGGGCGAGCTCGGCGCGGACGCCTCGACGGCCGCCTGGGAGCGCAGGCCGCACTGGGATGTCGCCGAGCGGCTCCGCATCTTCGAGCTGGAGCGCGGCGCCAAGATCACGGGGTCGGGGTTCCCCGTCTATCGCGGGGCGGGGGCCGGCCTCCAGCGCGCCCTGATCGACTTCTTCCTGACGGTCCACGTCAGGGAGAACGGGTTCACCGAGATCTGGCCACCGGCCGTCGTCAACGCGGCGTCCGCCCGGGGCACGGGTCAGATCCCGGACAAGGAAGACCAGATGTACGTGGTGACCCGCGACGAGCTGTACCTGGTGCCCACGGCCGAGGTCCCGGTCACGAACCTCCACCGCGACGAGATCTTCGAGGCGGACGAGCTGCCCGTTCGGTATGCCGCCTATTCGCCCTGCTTCCGGCGGGAGGCCGGCGCCGCCGGCAAGGACACACGCGGGATCCTGCGCGTCCACCAGTTCGACAAGGTGGAGATGGTGCTCTTCGAGAAGCCCGACGCCTCCGCCGAGGCGCTCGAGTGGATGGTGGGCCGGGCCGAGGACCTCCTGCGCCGGCTCGGCCTGGCGTATCGCGTGCTCCTCATGGCGACCCGCGACATGGGCTTCGTGCAGGCGAAGAAGTACGACCTCGAGGTCTGGGCGCCAGGCGTGGAGCGCTGGCTCGAGGTGTCCTCCTGCTCCAACTTCCGCGACTACCAGGCCCGCCGGATGGCGATCCGCCACCGATCGGCGCCGGGTGCGCGCCCGGAGCTCGTCCACACGCTCAACGGGTCGGGCCTCGCGCTCGCGCGGGTCGTTGCCGCGATCCTCGAGACGTACCAGGAACCCGACGGCAGCGTGCGCGTCCCCGGTCCGCTGCAGGCGTCGCTCGGGACGGACGTCCTGCGCCCACCTGCCTGACGGCCCTTTCCGGCGGTCCGGTCCGCGCCCCGATCATCGCGGTGTCTGCGTCCCGGCCGACCGCTCCAGGAGACTCCGCACGTGGCCATTCCCACTGGCTGGCACCAACCCATCGGTGTCGCCGGGCCCGCCCCGGGCGTTGCGTTCGCCAGCCACGGCGCCCGCCTCGGCGCCTACATCCTCGACGCGATCATCCTGTGCGCGGTCGTCACTGCGATCGTCGTCGTGTCCACGCTCCCGATCGTCGGCACCATTCTCGGCCGCGTCGGCGATCAGCCGAACTACTGGTCGGACTCGGGCACCTGGGCGCAGCTCGGCGCCGGGATCGGGCTCGTCATCGTCGGCGGGATCGTGGCCTCCCTCGTCGGGCTGGTCTACTTCCCCTGGTTCTGGGCGCGCGGAGGCCAGACACCCGGCATGCGAGCCGCGGGGATCCGCGTCGTGCGCGACCGCGACGGCGGCCCGATCGGCGGCGGGGCCGCGATCCTGCGCCTCGTCGGCTTCTGGATCTCCGGCGCCGTCTTCTACCTCGGGTATGCCTGGGTTCTCATCGACGAGCGTCGCCGCGGCTGGCACGACCTGCTCGCCGGGACCTGCGTGATCAGCACGCGCTGAGTCCTTGGCGCGGCCGGCGAGGCACGGCCGGCGGGGGGTCCGGGCGCTCAGCGGGGCGCAGCCGCCCGCCCGGACCTTCGTCCCCGGTGCCCCGGACCAGCGGGCCGTTGAGCGGAGCGGGCGCGGCGCCCATGCTCGGTTCATCACCGCCCGCCGGCCCCCTTCGGTCGGCACCTCCGCCCTTCGTCACACCAGGTATCCATGCACGATCGACCCCGCCGCGTCGCGGCGGCAGGACTGGCCGGCCTGCTCCTGGCCGCGGCCCTCGCCGTGCCCGCCGCCGCCGCCACCCCACATCCCGTTCCGGCGCAGAAGGTCAGCACCCCGCCCAAGGTGCGCGTCCTGAAGGCGGAGCCGCGCCGGGTCGCGGACTACCACCCGAACCGGCCGATCACCCACGACACAGACCTGCTGTCCGACTCCGGCTACGCGGCGTGGATGATCGACGAGCTCCTGTCGACGACGACACCGCTGCCGCCGCTGGGGGCCGCGTTCACCCGGGCCGAACGCGACACCGGCATCAACGCGCGCTACCTGGTCGCGCACGCGATCCTGGAGACGGGATGGGGAACCTCGTGGATCGCGCAGGCGAAGCACAACCTCTTCGGCTACGGTGCGTACGATCGTGACCCGGCGAAATACGCCATCCGCTTCCCGACGTTCGCAGCCGGGATTGCCGCGGTCTCGGAGCAGATCCGAACGACCTACCTGTCGTCCGACGGGCGCTGGTGGCGTGGCTTTCCGACGCTCCGCGGCGTGAACCGCTTCTACGCGTCCGACCCGTTCTGGGCGGAGAAGGTCGTCGTCCTCGCGAACGCGATCGACAACCTGATCGTGACCCTCCGTGAGCGGGGCCTCCAGTTCGGAAATCCGCACGTTGTCACGCCCGCCGCGGGCGCCCCCGTCCCGGTCGGCTCGTCGATGGTCGTCGCAGTCCCGTGGACGGCGCGAACCCTCGGGCTGCCGTCGGCGCTCCGCTTCGCGGTCCGATGGACGCCTTTGGCCCTCGCCGAGGGCGCATCCACCGCCCCGATGGGGCCGGCGTCACCTGCCTGGTCGCTGGTCGCGAAGACCACCCGGGTCGGGCAGACCGTCAACCTGTCGGTTGCCGCGCCCGCCCTGCCCGGCTCGTGGCGGCTGGAGATCGAGGCGCGCGATTCGGATGGGCTGCCGCTCCCGGCCTCGGATGCCCGGCCCATCCGAACGCTCGCGGTGCGGGCCGTCGCGGCGACCGAGGCGGCGATCTCGGTCGGCCTCGACCCGACGCCCGTGATCGCGGCGGCGGGCCGAGCCACCACGGTTGCCTTCACGACACCTGCGGCATTCGCGGCCCCCGCCGTCACCGAGCGGGACACGGGCGGGCTCCAGGGAACCATTCGCAACGTGGGGCAGACGGTCATCCCGGCCACAGCCGCGGACGGCACGCCGACCCTCGTCGAGTCGTGGAGCCTTCCGCTGGCTGCCGACGGCGTGGCGGCACGACTGACCGCGGTGCCACTGGCCGTGGACCTGCCGCCCGCGGGCGAGGCCACGTTCCGGTTCCCGGCCCCGGTCGGGACGGCAGTCGTGGTCCTCCGACTCTCCGGCGACCCGGCCGCGATCGGGCGCAGCGTGCCCGCCATCAGCCTCTTCGACGCGTCGGGGCTCCAGGGGCCGACCGTCACGCCGCTCGTCGTCCCCGACCTTCGCGACGAGGCGTTCGCCAGTCCAGCTCCCTCGCCGGCACCCTCACGTGGCGCGAGCGCGCCCGACCTGCTCGCGCCGGCCCCGGGCACGGTCTCGATCGAGCAGGCCGACGCTGCCGGCGACATCGAGATCGGCCTCACGCCGTGGACCGCACGGACCGTGCCCGACGTGTTCGACGAGGCTCCGTCGGCGTCCCCGTGGATCCTCGTGCGGACGCTGTCGACGCCACCGACGGACGCGGCCGATCCGACGTCCGACTTCGTGCCGTGGCCCGGCACCGGCGCGGGCGATCCGAGCGGGACGCTCAACGTCTCCGGCGTGCCCTCCGGGATCCGCCTGGTGGTCGTCGCGCTGGTCCGCGAGGGGAGCCTGGTCGCCGATCCGGGGACGCTCCGGCTTGCGTGGGTGCACGTCGCGTCCCTGCACGTGGACGCGACCCCGCGCTGACGCTGCCGGCGGGACGATGTCACGGCTCTTCGCAACAGGTGAAGGTCCGTGCGTCGATGGAGTTGACCCGGACCGTCATCGGGCGATGATTCAAGCCATCCGGGCAGCGAAGGGGCGATCGATGCGGAGCATGTGGGCGCGAGGGGTCCTGCTCTGGACGGTTGCGCTGCTGGCCCTCGCCATCGTGCTCGCCGTCATCGCGGTGACGGGTCTCATGGACGCCCAGCAGAGGTGCTTCTTCGAATACCCGTCCGTCGCGTGCCCGGGCGGCCAGGACTGGCGGGTGGGGCTGCTCACGTTCGCCTTCTTCGGCGTCCCGGTCATCTGGCTCGTCGGAGCGGTCGTAGCGATCGCCATTCGGGTGCTCGCGAGGCGGAAGCGCGAGCGCAGGCCGTAGTCGCCGCGGAGTCGTTGTCGCGCCTGGGCCGCGCGCCCGGCGCCGACGGAGATGCCAGGCGGATCGACGTCCGATCTCGGGCCGGGTGCTGGGACGGTTGCGGCGGCTGACTGCCGGCGGCCGTTCGGGCGCGTCGCGATCCCGGGAAGGCCGACGTGGAGCACGATCGCTCCAATCGACCAGAACGTGAATGGTCTTCCCAGCTACCCGCGCAGCGCCGCGGAGAGGTGCCAGAGCGGCCTGAAACGCCGACTCCCCCAGACCTAGCCGGGCGTCGGCGTGTCCGAGGTCGCCGGGATGCCAGCCAGGATCCGGCGGCGCAAACGGGCGAGGTTCTTGCGGGTCTCGGCTCGACCGACCGCCGGGAAGATCGGGTCCAGCAGGTTCAGCGGGAACCGCATGCGGCCCGTCGCACTGTAGGTGACCCGGCACCGCTCCTCCCCGACAGGGTCCACCGTGTAGGTCACGATCGACTCGACGTGGGGACCGCCCCGGAGGGCCGCGGTCAGGAAGTGGCCTTCCTCGACAATCCGAACATCGCCGTCGAGGTGCGTGGCCTTGCCCGCGTAGACCCGCCCGGCCGTGAACCGCATCCCGACGAAGAGGGGTCCCTCGTCGATCTGCTTGACGTCCAGGATGCCGTGCTCCCATAGCGGCACCTGCTCGAGAGCGGCGAGGTACGGCCACACGACCGCCGCGGGCCGCTCGATCTCCATGCCCTGGCTGATCTTGAACACTGTCGGGACGCTCCTTCCTACGACCATGCAGCCGGTGCTTGTCCCATCCCGTTTTCGCTCTGCGGGAGCCAGCTCCGCGATGATTGGTGCGCCCGCTCGAACCCTCCAAAGGCGGTACGCCTGTAGCACCGGCTCGTCGGCGTGCGGGTCCACGAGCGAATCCGGCGCCGGAGCCCGGCGCGGGCTCCGCTCCGGGGTTCCTGATGCACCGAGATGCGCAATCTCCCGGCCTCCGCGCGGGATGGACGCCGGATAGTGTCGCGGTCCGGCCGTTCCAGGACCGTTACGGTCGGGGACCAGGTACTCCACGCGGGGCCGGCTCTGCCGTTGATCCTCGTTCGGACCCTACCAGTCCACCAACTTCCAGATCTCCGGCTCGAGCTCGCCTGGGCGCCCGCCGACCTCGGCGAAGAGGGTCACGGCTCGCGTGAGGTGCTCCATGGCCTCGTCGGGGTGGCCGGTCACCTGCAGCTGGTCAGCCAGGTTGTTCTCCAGGGCGGCCTGCCGGTGCCGATCACCCTGGCGTTCACAGCGAGCAAGGGCGTCCAGTGTCAGGCTGATCGCACGCTCGTGGTCGCCCTCGTCCGCGAGCACGAGGGCGAGGCTGTTCAGGGCTGCGATCCGAAGGCCCGGGTCCAGCCCGATGCCCCGTCCGTCGTCGGACTCGGCCGCGTCAACGACGGCCAGCGAACGCTCCAGGTGAGCGCGCGCGATCGCAAGATCGCCCCGACGGCGCGCCAGGATCCCGAGCAGGTCGAGCGACCGGGCGATCCCGACCGGGTCGGCGACGCCCTCGGCCAGCGCGAGCGCTTCGCGGGCGAGCCGCTCGGCGCGACCATGGTCGGCAGACCGCTCGGCGATGGCGCTCAGGTCGGCAAGGATCCGAGAGCGCGTCGCCGTGTCCGCACCGGCGGCCAGGGCAGCTGACAGGTGGTGGTCCGCCCGCTCCCAATCACCCCTGCGGGCGTGGACCAGGCCCTGGCGATGCTCGAGGATGGCCTGTCTCTCGGGCCCGGCGAGCGCGGACGCGGACGCGAGGTGGAAAAGCGCGCCCTCGTAATCGCCGAGCAGGGTCAGGACCTCTCCCAGCGCACCGTGGAGCTCCGCGGTCGCCGGGTGTCCGAGCGCGAGAGCGGCTTCCAGGTGCACCCGCGCCTCGTCGTTCGCGTAGATCAGGCGCGCCTCGTCGCCGGCGCGGCGGTGTGCCTCGCCGGCCGCCTCCGTCCGTCCTGCAAGCGCCTCGTGGAGCGCGATCAGCGACCAGCGGTCGCGACCGAGACCGGCGTCGTTGCGCCGAACGGCCAGTGCTGTCGCGACGCGGCCGTGGAGCAGTCGGCGGCGGGAGAGGCTCAGCGCGTCGTAGGCCACATCACGGATGCGGCCATGCGTGAAGTCGAGGCGGAGATCATCCGGCGCGGCGGACCCAACCTCGCGAACGAGACCACGTCGGCTGAGCTCCTCGAGCCCGGCCACCGTCTCGTCGTCGCTCCTCCCGCTCGCCGCGCGCACCAGGTCCGGATCGAAGGAGCGGCCGATGACGGCAGCGGCCGCGAGGACCTGCCGACCGACGTCGCTCACCGTCGCGATCCTCGACCGGAGGAGCGTGTTCACGCCGCCGGGTAGCGAGGCGCCCGTGGATTCGGGCCGGGCCAGCGCCTCGATCACGTAGAGCGGGAGCCCCTCCGACTCATCGAAGAGCGCATCGATCCGTTCGGCGCTCATCGATCCGCCGAGGACCGCATCGGCGAGCGTCGCCACATCGGACCGATCAAGCCGATCGAGATGGATCCGGGCGGCGAGGCCCGTCTGTGTGGCGACCTCCAGGATGCGCTCGCGGACGCCCGGCTCGAGGTCCTCGACACGCCAGGTCACCATCAACGCCAACGGATGATCGTGGAGGCGTCGGGCAAGGTAGCCCAGGAATTCAAGCGTCGACGCATCGGCCAGGTGGACGTCGTCGATCCAGACGATCCCCGGAACCGCGCCCCGGACGAGCGCCACGACGACCGAGCCAAGCGCCTCGAAGAGCCGAACGCGCCCGAACGGGTCGCCTTCGAGCGGCGGCGCAATCGGGGGGACGCCGGGCACGGGAAGCAGCCGCGTCAGCTCCGCGAGGGCCCTGGGCTCGATCGCGGCAAGTCTCGCGGACGCGTCCGGACGGGCAAACCCGGACCGGAGCACCTCGGCGACGACGCCCAGCGGGATCGCCTCCTCGCCCGCGTACGCCCTGGCCTCCAGGACCGTGGCACCCCGATCGCGCGCGACGTCCACCACGGTGGTCGCGATCCGGGTCTTGCCGATGCCGGGCTCACCCTCGATGACCAGAAGGCAGCCCTGTCGATCGACGGCCTGGAGCGTCGCGAGAAGCGTTTCGAGCTCGCGATCCCGGCCGACAAGAGGCGCCCGCGAGACGGGCCCAGGGCGCGTGCCATGCACGGGCGGGGTCGCCGCCTGCGGCCGCGGGGCGATCGCCTGGGGGTCGAGCGCGCCGACTCCCCGACGCTCGATGAGCCGGCCCGCCCGGATCGCCTCCGCGAGATCCGTTGTCTCGGTGAGCGGCGCGACGCCCAGCTCGCGGTCGAGGATCCGGACGCAGTCGCGGTACTGGGCGAGGGCCGCAGCTGGCTCGCCCGAGGTGGCCAGGACTTCCATGAGCAGCCGATGCGCCGGCTCGTGGAGCGGATCGAGCTCCAGCCATCGGCGCGCGGTCGAGGCCGCCGCACCCCAGGCCCGAGTCAGCGCCTCGCCGCGGGCAAGTCGTTCGAGGACGCCGGCCAGCTCTCGCCGAAGCGTCGAAGCCTCGGCCAGCTGCCACTCCTCGAACTCCTCGGAGTCGCGCAGGGAGAAGCCTGCCAGGAACTCGCCACGGTCGAGTGTCGCTGCCGCGAGGAGCGCCTCGCGGCAGCTCGGGCAGAGCGCGTGGCCCTGGTGCGCGTGACCTCGCGCGACGGCCAGAGCCTCCTCGAAGGTCCAGAGGTCCACGTCGAAGGCCGCGGCATCGAGGGCAACCATCGAGCGATCGACGATCAGACCGGGTTCACCGAGCCCCGCGCGGAGGACCGAGAGTGTCCGCCGAAGCGCGCCGCGGGCACCGGCGCCGTCGGCCTCCGGCCAGAGCAGCGCGGCGATCGCCTCACGACCCGCGGGGCGGCGGATCGCCGCCAGGTAGGCGAGCAGGGCGACTGCCTTGCGGGTGTCCACGGCAAGAGGCGATCCCTCCACCTCCACCGACACCGGTCCGAGCAGGCGAGCCCGGATGCGCGGCGACGCGACACGCAGCGGCGGCTCCTGGGTCGTCATGAAACGTCACGGTACTCCACCAGGCCCGCACACGGTAACGAAACCATCCCCCGGGGCAGGAGCATGGCAGACCGATTGGTCGCGAATCGGGCGGCGCCGAATGCCGTAACGTTCCGCGAACGGTAGTCCCCGAGGATGGCCAGATGAACAGCAAGCGTCCCGTTCCGACGGCCGTGGCCCCGCGTCTCGAGGCGATCCGCCCTCTTGGCACGAAGGGGCGGATCGCGATCGTTATCCCCGTCGTGGTGGGCGCCATCATTGCCGCACCGAGCGGGTTCGGCCTCTACTTCTTCATCCCGTACGCCGGCGTCGGGACGCTCCTCGTGATCCGGCGACCCCGCACGTCGATCGGATGGATCCTGCTCGCCCTCGCCTGGGCCTTCGCGCTCGTAACACTGTCGGTCGACGCAACGGCAGGACAGTTTGTCGACGGGAGCCTTGGCCCTGTGGAATGCCACCGTCGCGGTCGTCTCCGCCGCGGCTGGCGGCGCTGCATTCTTCCTGTTCGCCCTGCTCTCGATCGTCTTCCCGTCGGGACGGCTTCCGGGTGGCCGTTGGGGGGTGGCCGCTCGGCTCGGGCTCGGCGTGGGGCTCTCTCTTCGTCGCCGCCGGCGCGCTCATGCCAATGATCACGATGAGCCTCTGGGGATCGACTTCGAGCATGACGGTTCCGAATCCGGCAGCGGTCCTGCCCGACCTGCCGATCTGGAGCGTCGTCACACCAGGCACGGCCATCCTGCCGATCGCGGTGCTGATGGTCGCTGCCGCTGTCTCGCTCGTGGTCCGCTACCGGCGGGTGGCGGGCATCGAGCGCCAGCAGTTTCGGTGGCTCACGGCGGCACTGTCATTCGTCGTGGCGGCCGTCGTGGGCGGCTTCATCGTGGGCACCCTGATCCCGGCCGCGGGCGAGAGCGGCGTGGTGTGGCTCGGTGCCGTCGTGGCATTCCCCTGCGTCCCCATCGCCATCGGGATCGCCGTCCTGCGGTACCGGCTGTACGAGATCGATCGGATCATCAGCCGCGCGATCGGGTACCTCATCGTGACAAGCGTGCTGGTCGCCGCGTTCGCCATGCTGGTCCTCGGACTGACATCCGTGCTCGAGCCGCTCACCGGGGGCAACACCCTCGCGGTCGCCGGCTCCACGCTCGTCGTGGCAGCCCTCTTTCAGCCGCTCCGGGCGCGGGTCCAGCGCGCGGTCGACCGGCGCTTCGACCGCTCCCGGTACGACGGGGAACGGCTGCTCGCCGCCCTCGGGGAACGCCTGCGCGACGAGGTGGACCTGGCGGCCATCCGGGGCGAGGTCCTGGCCACGGTGGATGCCGCCGTTCGGCCGTCGGGATCCGGGCTATGGCTGCGTCGTCCGGATGCTGGGGGCGGGGCGTGACGAATTGCGCAAATCCCTGTGCTCGTAACGGTTTACGAACGCTCGAGGGGTAGAACCAGGCCATGACATTCATCGACTCGATCAGGCGGACGGTCGGACGCGGCCCGCGGGGGGTCAGCGACGAAACGCCGCAGGCCGGCGCAACCACGGCAGCAGGAGGGACCGCGGTGGTTGCGTCGGAGACCTCGAGCGCCGCTTTCGACGCGCAGGCAGCCGCACCCGCAAACGGGACGGAGACTGGTCCCGCCATCGAGATCGCGCCGTCCGACCCACTGTTCGCCTACCTCCAGTCGGCGAGCGGGGTCGTCGACGCAGAGCGCCTGGACCTCGAGTCGACCGCGCTCGCGCAGTTGCGGGGCGCCGGCGTGCGGGTCATCGTCCCGCTGGTCACCCAGGGCGAGCTGATCGGCGCGCTCTACCTGGGCCCCCGCCTCTCGGACCAGGACTACAGCACCGACGACCACAAGCTCCTTTCGACGCTCGCCGCCCAGGCGGCGCCCGCGATCCGGGTGGCCCAGCTTGTCCGCGAGCAGGCGTCGAGATCCAGGCCCGGGAGCGCCTGGAGCAGGAGATGCGGGTCGCCACCCTGATCCAGCAGCAGTTCCTGCCACACGAGCTGCCCCAGCTGCCCGACTGGCAGGTCGCTGCGTACTACGGCCCCGCGCGCGCGGTCGGCGGCGACTTCTACGACTTCATCGCGCTGCCCGACGGCCGGATCGGGATCGTCGTCGGCGACGTCACCGACAAGGGAGTCCCGGCGGCCCTGATCATGGCCCGCACCCAGTCCGTCCTCCGCGGAGAGGCGCCCAGACTGATCTCGCCGGCGAAGGTCCTGGAGCGGGCGAACGAGATCCTCCTGCCGGAGATGCCGGCCCGGATGTTCGTCACCTGCCTGTACATGATCCTTGACCCGACCACGGGTGAGGTGGTGTACGCAAACGCGGGCCACAACCTGCCGTATGTCCGCACCGCGGACGGCGTGGTCGAGCTCCGGGCGACCGGGATGCCACTCGGCCTCCTGCCCGGGATGGACTACCCGGAGCACGAGGCGGTCCTCGCGCCCGGCGAGAGCGTGCTCCTCTACAGCGACGGGCTCGTCGAGGCGCACGACCGCGCCGGCGACATGTTCGGGTTCCCGCGGCTCCGCGAGCTCATGGCGACCGATCTCCCCGGCAGCGACCTCCTGGACCACCTCCTCGACGAGCTCCACGGCTTCGTGGGGAAGGGCTGGGACCAGGAGGACGACATCACGCTGGTCGCCCTCCAGCGGACCGGCGGCGGCGCCACGGCGCTTACCGCGGAGACCGAGGCCGAGGAGCCGGAGCGGATCGCGTCCTGCTGCGCGACTCGCTCCCGGGCGAGCCGGGCAACGAGCGCCTGGCGATGGACCGGGTCGCCGAGTCCGTCGCCCAGCTCGCGATCGAGCCCGCCCGGCTGGAGCGCCTCAAGACCGCCGTCAGCGAGGCCGCGATGAACGCGATCGAATACGGCAGCCAGAACGACCCGACGATTCCGATCGAGATCGAGGCGGTCGTGACGGGCCACGACCTGGTCGTCCGGATCACCGACCGGGGTCTGGGCGGCCCGCTGGGCGACGCGGAGGAGCCGGATCTCGAGAAGAAGCTGGCCGGCGACCAGAAGCCGCGCGGCTGGGGTCTCTTCCTGATCAAGCACATGGTGGACGCCATGGAGGTCACGCCACACGGCACTGGCCAGACCGTGACCCTCACCCTCCACCTGGAAGGAGCCAGCGATGCCGGCGATCCCGTTCACGGCTGAGGTCCACGGAAACCCCGAGCTCGCCACGATCGAGCTTCGCGGCGACGTCAACGCGGCCGCCGAGGCCGGGCTCGCCGCGGCCTACCGCGAGGTCACGGAGATCGGCGCTGGCGCCGTCCTGCTCGACTTCGGTGGAACCGCGTACATCAACAGCACCGGGATCGCGCTGATCGTCCGGCTCCTGGCCGACGGCAGGAAGGATCGACGCGAGGTGCGGGCGTGCGGGCTCAGCCCGCACTACGTCGAGATCTTCCAGATCACGCGGCTGTCCGACTACATGCAGATCTTCGACGACCAGGCAAGCGCGACAGCCGCCGCTGTCGCCACCACGGCGGGAGGGGAGCGATGACGACGGGGACGACGACGATCGAGGTCCACGCGTTGAAGGCGGGGGCCTCCGAGATCGCGATCGCGGGGGATGTCACGTCCGCGAGCGAGGGCGCGCTGATGGACGCCTACGCCCTCGTCAGCGAAGCCGGGGCGAAGCTGGTCGTGCTCGATTTCGGCCGGCTCGACTACATGAACAGCGGTGGGATCGGTCTGCTCGTGACGCTCCTGGTCCGCGTTCAGCGCCAGGGCCAGCGGCTCATGGCCGTCGGGCTCAGCGACCACTATCGCCAGATCCTGGCCCTCACCCGGCTCGACGAGGCGATCGCCATCCACCCGACCACCGCCGACGCCCTGACCGCCGCGGGCGCCTGAGGCGCCCGGCTCATCACGTGGAGCTCCACGGGGGGACGAACAATGATCGAGAACCGAACACCGCCGCCGGTCGGGGCCGAGACACCTCGACAGAGCGAGGCCAACTGGTCGAAGCCGGTGGACCGCCTCGCCGTGGGCGAGCTCCCGGCAACGGCGCTCAACCTGAACGTCGACGGCCGTCGCCTTGTCGGTCCCGTGCAGGGATTCGGCCAGCTCTGGCAGAAGCGCTATCGGATCCGGCTGGAAGGCGCAGAGACGGCACCCGAGCAGGTGATCTCCACGTGGAAGAGCGAGTTCGGCACGTTCTGGCCGAAGGGAGCCAGCTTCTACGGGCCGATCACCGGGATCGCCCCCGGGCGAGGTCGCCCTTCTGAACCTCGCCGTGCCCGGCGGCCAGACGCTCTCGACCGGGGTCATGGTCATCTACGCGGACGAGGAATCATTCACGTTCATGACACCGGAAGGCCACATGTTCGCGGCCTGGATCACCTTCAGCGCCCACCAGGACGATGCGACCACGGTCGTCCAGATCGAGACTCTGCTGCGCGCCAACGACCCGATGTACGAGGTCACGATGGCCCTCGGCGGCCACAGGCGGGAGAACGCCTTCTGGCTCGCGACATTGCACAACCTTGCCGCGCGGTTCAACGTCGATGCCACCCCGACGCTGGAGCAGACCCGCGTCGACCGGAAGCGCCAATGGAAGAACGCCAAGAACATCCGGCACAACGCGGCGATCCGCTCGACGATCTGGACCGCGACGCATCCGCGGCACTGGTTCCGGCGCGCACGGGAGGCGTAGTCGCCGGTCGAACGCTGTCACCGGGCGCGCGACGCGTTCGTCGCCCGTGGGGCACCATGGGTGCATGAAGCCTGACGCGCCCGACGCGATCGTCGTCGGGTCGGGACCGAACGGGCTGGCCGCCGCGATCACCCTGGCCCGCGCGGGTCGGTCGGTCGTCGTGTACGAAGCGCACCCCACGGTCGGCGGGGGGATGCGCAGCGCGGAGCTGACGCTGCCCGGGTTCGTCCACGACATCTGTTCGGCCGTCCAGGGGACGTCGACGGCCTCGCCCTTCTTCCGCGACCTCGACCTCGGGCGGTTCGGGCTCGAGTTCATCGACCCACCGGCACCGCTCGCCCATCCCCTCGACGGCGGTCGCGCGGCCGTCCTCGAGCGGTCGGTCGCCGAGACGGCAGCCGGGCTGGGGGGCGACCGGGCAGCCTACCGACGGCTGATGGGACCCCTCGTGCGCGACGCCGACGCCGTGATGAACCTCGTGTTGGGCCCGGTCTTCCGCGTCCCGCGCCACCCACTGGCGGCGGCCCGGTTCGGGTTGCCGGCGCTCCGCTCGGCGGTCGGGCTCGCCCGGAGCAGGTTCAGGGGAGACGATGCCCGGGCGCTGCTTGCCGGAGTCAGCGCCCACTCGATGCTGCGCCTCGACCGGCCCCTCACCGCCTCGTTCGGACTGGTCCTGGCCATCACCGCTCACGCCTACGGCTGGCCGATCGTGCGCGGCGGAACCCAGCAGCTCGCCGACGCCCTCGCTGCCGAGCTGCGATCCCTGGGCGGGGAGATCGTGACGGACCACCCCGTGACCTCGATCTCCGAGCTCCCGGCGGCCCGGGCGGTGCTCTTCGACACCACGCCGCGCGCACTCGCCGCGATCGCCGGCGAACGCCTGCCGGGCCGGTATCGGCGCCGCCTCGAGGGGTTCCGCTACGGCCCGGGTGTCGTCAAGGTCGACTGGGCGCTCAGCGCCCCGATCCCCTGGCAGGCGAAGGGTGCCGGTCGGGCGGGAACGGTCCACGTCGGCGGGACGCTCGACGAGATCCGCGCGGCCGAAGCGGAGGTCGCGGCCGGGCGCCACCCGGAGCGGCCCTTCGTGCTGGTCGTTCAGCAGAGCCGCTTCGACGCGAGCCGTGCGCCCGCAGGGCGCCACACGGGCTGGGCCTACTGCCACGTCCCGAACAGCTCGACGTTCGACATGAGCGATCGGATCGAGGCCCAGGTCGAGCGGTTCGCGCCCGGCTTCCGCGACACGATCCTTGCGCGCTCGGTTCGCCTGCCGGCCGACCTGGAGGCCTACAACCCGAACTACGTCGGGGGCGACATCAACGCTGGCATCGAGGACATCCGCCAGCTGTTCACGCGGCCCGTGGCCAGGCTGGACCCCTACTCCACGCCAACCCCCGGGATCTACCTGTGCTCCTCCTCGACGCCACCAGGCGGCGGCGTCCACGGGATGTGCGGCGTCTGGGCCGCTCGGTCGGCGCTCCGCCGGGAGTTCGCCAGCGGCGACTGACCGGCGGCCAGGCCGGGGCACGCTCGCGCGCGGGATACCTGTGGGCACCTCCCCACACGCCGTCATCTGCTCGCGGCTGGGCATCGCGTTGCGGCCAGGTGGCTCCACGGAGTCCCATCCTCGGGGCAGTGGGGTGAGCACCACGCTTCCAGACAAGCTGGCGGCACCCACGGGACTCCTGTCCAGCGGGCGGTGCGTCAGCCATCGCGCGCGTTGGACGCCGACGGCTCCCCGGCGATGGGAGTAGAGCCGGGGTAGAGCGGGCATCTCGACCATGTTGAGCGCGCCCAACCACGGGTGCATACGGCGTTGACCAGGGTCGACCCGTGTCACGAAGGGGGAATTCGATGGCGAGCAAACCGAGAGCCCGGCCGCCCTGGGCGGCGGTCGTCATACCCACAGTCGTCCTCCTTGTCGCCGCGTGCACAACCTCCGGCACGGGAGGAGCCGGCACCGGGAACCCGACCGGCGCGTCCTCGGTGCCAACCTCGACAGCGTCGGCCCCCGTGGCCCCCAGCCGGACTGCGGCCGCCAGTCCACTGGCCTCGAGCATGGGCAATTCGAAACTCGCAGTGACCTCGTCAGTCCTCGACGGAGCACTGACCGATCCAGTCGAGTGGATCGCAACGGTCACCGGCAACGCAGTGTCGGATCCGATCGATCACGTGGACTTCCTGGTGGACGGCGCGATCGCGTGGACCGAGCACGCCGTGCCCTACCAATTCAACGACGACGGCAACTTGCTGATCCCCTGGGTCCTGGCGCCCGGGAGCCACCAGCCGGGAATCAACGCCGTCACAGCCTCCGGAGCCTCCGCGATGACGCAGGCGAGGATCACCACGACCCGGCCGGCGGTCCCCGCAGCGCTGCTCGGCAAGGTGTTCGTCCGGTCCATGCCGGGCGGGGGCCAGACGCCAGCCGGCGACTGGCGCTTCACCTTCAACGCCGACGGCGTGATCGCCATCGACGATCCCGGTGGCTTCGGGGCGAACGAGGGCTTCCTCGCAACGTCGGATGGGACGATGACGCTGTTCGGACCCGCGAACTGGATCGAGCCGGCGGACAGGTGGGGTGGCTTCTGCGACACGGCCGATGGCATCGCCAAGATGCACTGGCAGCTCCAGGGAACCCATCTCGTCCTCTCGAGCATCGGCACCGACCCCTGTCGCGGGCGGGCGTTTCTGTTCGCCGGGACGTGGACGCTCAAGCCATAGGCGTCGGCACCGCTAGAGGGGGTGAGGCGCTCGTGGAGCAGCCGAAGTCAATGTGCCCTACCGTGACCGCGAGCTGGGCCCCGGCCGACGTTGTTGGCGGGCGGTGGTGGGCAGCGAGGGGGCGATGAACTTCCGGATCCTCGGCTCGCTCGAGGTCGTCGGTGGCGCTGCCATAGCCGATCTCGGGCCGCCCAAGCAACGGGCGTTGCTCGCGGTCCTGCTCCTGCATGTCGGGGAGATCGTTTCGGTCGACCGGCTGATCGACGCGCTGTGGCCGGGCGAACCTCCGCGGACGGCCGCCCATTCGATCCAGATCTACGTCTCCGAGCTCCGAAAGGCGCTGGCCCCCTTCGCGTCCGGAGAGCTCATTGTCACTCGTCAGCCCGGCTATGCCCTCCAGGCAACCGCGGAATCGGTCGACGCCCGGCAGTTCGAGCGACTTGTCGACGATGGGCTGGCGCGCCTGCAGGCTGGCGACCGCTCGGCGGGCACCGAGCTGCTCCGATCGGCTCTCACGCTCTGGCGCGGCCCCGCCCTCTCCGATTTCACTTATGAGGAGTTCGCCCAGCCATACATCCGCCGCCTGACCGACCGTCACCTGGATGCCATCGAGGAGCTCGCCGCCGCCGTCCTTGCGGGCGGGGCGATCCAGGATGCCGTGTCACTGGCGGAAGCGGCGATCCGTGAGGATCCGCTTCGCGAGCGATCCCGCGAGATCCTGATGCTCGCGCTCTACCGCTCGGGACGGCATGCTGAAGCCCTTCGGACGTACCAGCGTCTTCGCGAGCTCCTGGCGGAGGAAATCGGGCTCGATCCGTCTCCGGCCGTGCAGCGGCTCCAGGAGCGGATCCTGCTCCACGATCGAACCCTCGCCCCGGCCGACGACCCGGCGCCCGTCGACGCGATCAACCCATACAAGGGCCTCCGTTCGTTCACCGAGGACGACGCGGCGGACTTCTTCGGTCGAGATGCGCTGGTGGAGCGACTCCTCGAGGCCCTCCGAGCGGACAAGCGGCTGATCGCTCTGGTTGGCCCATCCGGTTCGGGCAAGTCGAGCGTCGTGGCGGCCGGCTTGATCCCTCGGTTGCGCGCCGGTGCGATCCTTGGCTCGGATCGTTGGACGATCGCACAGATCATCCCGGGCGCCAATCCGCGCGACCAGGTCGCGGCCGCCCTCCGAGGACCCGGGCGCTCGACGGGCACGGAGGAGGGAACGCCAGTCGAATCCGAGGGGCGGCCGATGCCCGCGCCGGGTCGCGCCACGCCGGGCGATCGGCTCCTGCTGGTGATCGACCAGTTCGAGGACCTGTTTTCGGTCGCCGACGAGCAGGAGCGCCGACGGTTCTTGCTCGAGCTGACGGACGGGATCAAGTCTCCCGATCGGAAGCTCACCGTCCTGCTGACGCTGCGGGCTGATTTCTACGATCGCCCGCTCCTGGATCCGGGATTCGCCGAGGTGTTCGTGCCGGGCGTGATGAACGTGCTGCCAATGACGACCGACGAGCTCGAGGCGGCGGTCGTCGGGCCGGCCGAGCGCGTCGGAGTCACGGTGGAGCCCGGATTGCTCGCAGCGCTTGTCGCAGACACGGCTGCCCAGCCCGGCGCGCTGCCGCCACTGCAGTTCGCACTCGCGGAGCTCTTCGACCGAAGCGCACGTGCCACGCTCACGCTCGCCGGCTACCGCGCCATCGGCGGCTTGCGTGGAATCCTCTCGCGACGGGCCGAAGCCCTGTACCGACAGCTCGGAGACCAGGAGCAGCAGGTCGCCAAGCAGGTGTTCCTGCGGCTCGTTCGGCCTGGCCGTGGGACGATCGACTCAGGACGGCGGCCCCCGCTCTCCGAGCTCGCCGACCTCGACATGGACCCGGTGGCCCTCTCAGAAGTCCTCAACGCGTTCGGTCGCAACCGGCTCCTTTCGTTCGATCGCGACCCCGTGACCGGCGATGCCACGGTCGAGGTTGCCCACGAAGCGCTTCTCCGGGAATGGGAGCGCCTGGCGGGCTGGATCGACCGACATCGCACGGCCCTCCGCCGCCACGACACCTTGACCGCTGCCGCGGAGGAATGGGAGGCCGCCGGCCGCGACGCCGACTATCTCGTTGTTGGGTCGCGCCTCACCGAGCTCGAAGCGACGATCAAGGACGGCACCCTCCAACTGACCGGGCGCGAGCGCGCATTCCTTGAGGCGAGCCTCGATCGGCGGCGCACCGAACGGGCACGGGAGGCCGCTCGGTGGGCGTCGAGCAGAAGGCTGGAGCGCCGAGCGAGGTCGCGGCTCGTCGGCCTCGGGATCGCTCTGCTGGCGCTGATTGTCGTCGGTGGCTATGCCGCGCTCGTCGCCGCCGGCAGCAAGCTGGCACCCGTCGCGTTGCTTTACAACGGCGACGGCGTCTTCACCGCCGCCCGCATCGTCGAGCGCGGGTTCGACAGTGGGGTGTCGGACCTCGGACTCACCTCGCGCAAGACGTCGGTGTCGGACGGCCCGTCGGCTGACGCTGCCCTCCGGACGTTGTCCAGGGACGGGGCCGGGCTCATCGTGGTCGCGAACGTGGAGGCGGACGTTGACGCTGTTGCTGCTGACTTTCCTCGTACAAGGTACGTCGTGCTCGACCTGCCAGCCGTGCAGTCGAATGTGATCCACCTTTCGTTCGCGGATAACCAAGGCTCCTTCCTCGCCGGTGCGGCCGCGGCGACCACCAGCCGGACGGGTACCATCGGCTTCATCGGCGGCATGGATGGCCCGGTCATCTGGCCGTTCCAAGCCGGCTACGAGGCCGGGGCCCGCGCGGTCAACCCGTCGATCAGGATCCTGGCGACGTACCTGTCGGCGTTCGGTGACTACAACGGGTACGACGATCCGGTCGCCGCCGCGACTGCGGCCGCGGTCCAGTACAGGTCCGGTGCCGACGTGATCTTCGGTGCTGCTGGCGATTCCGGGTACGGTGTGTTCAGGGCGGCTACCGACGCGTCCGCCGCCACCGGGCGGAAGGTGTGGGCGATCGGCGTCGATTCCGACCAGTACCAAACTGTCGGGGACAACTCGGCGAACGTCGGATGGCAGGCCTGGCAGCCGCACATTCTCACCTCGATGCTGAAGCGCGCGGACATGGGCGTCCACGCGGTCCTGTCCGACTACGCCCACGGGAGCGCTGCAACCGGCGCTCGCAACCTGGGACTTGCCGCCGGAGACGTCGGTCTCTCCTACAGCGGCGGCTTCATCGACGGAATGCGCCCGATGATCGATGCCTGGACGGCGAAGATTGTCGCGGGCTCCGTCGTGGTGCCATGCATCCCCGCCGAGCGGCTGAGCCAGGCGGGCGCCATTGGATTGCCTCCGATCGGCTGCGGCGACTGACCGAGGCGATCTCTGCGGATCACGCGTCGCGCCGGCTGAGGATCGCGTCGAGTTCCGACGTAGAGCGCGGGTAGAGCAGGGCGCTGGAGGATCGCGCACGGAGGCCGGCCCGCTGGGCCGGGCCGTGCACGGCCTGACAAGGAGTCATCGCCATGAACCTGGGGGGCACCCGTCCGAACGCCCGACGACAACGGGCAGGACTCCGTTCGACGCTCGCCATCGGTCTGACGGCCGTGCTCTGCGCCGCCCTGCCGGGCGTTGCCGCGGCCGCCGGCCCGTCGGGTGCGTCGTCCGGGGGGCAGATCACGCGGCAGCCCATGCGGCTGACCCACCATGCAGCGCCGGCATGGCTCGCGGGCCAGATGCGAATCCTCACCGGCGGCGCTAACCCTTCCCGGCCTTCACTCGTCTCGGCGCTCCCGGCGAGCGGTGCGAACCTGTGTGTCGGTAGCCGGCCGGCGTGCTTCGCGACGATCCAGGCCGCGCTGGACGCTGCCCATGACGGCGACACGATCCGAATCGGCGCCGGAACCTACGCCGGCGGAATCACCATCAACGCGAGCGTCAATCTCATCGGCGCCGGAGCCGGCCTGACGGTCATCAGGGGTGGTGGCCCCGTGGTGACCATCGGCGAGTATCGGGCCCCCAGCGCGCCGACGGTCGCGATCAGCGGGGTGACCGTCACGGGCGGCGTCTCGCACTCGAGCCCGATGTCGGCTGACTGGCTCGGAGCGGAGGATGTGATCGCGGCCGGCGGTGGGGTCGAGATCCTGCCCTTCGCCGACTCGAACGGCAACCTCGCCGGCGGGGCTACCGTAACGATCAGTCACAGCGTGGTTACCGGCAACACGGCGACCCCGACCCAAACCCTGTTGATCGGACCCGCGTGTCCCGGCGGCCCTTGCTCGTTCGCCTGGGCGAAGGGAGGCGGAATCGACAACTTCGGCAACCTGACGCTGGTGGACACCACCGTCAGCAACAACACCGCAGCCGGCGTCGCCAGTGATGCGAACGGCGGGGGGATCAACGTCTGGGGGACCGGCTCCCTGACCCTTGCAGGGAGCCGCGTCACCGGCAACCTCGCGACCGCCGTGGCGCCCGACGGCCGCTACGCTGAAGGCGGTGGCATCTTCACGGACGAGGGCATCACGCTCGGCATCAGCGACAGCGTGATCAGCGACAACGCGGCCAGCCTGACCAGCACGCAGCCGTTCGACGTCGGCGGCGGTAACACGCTCGACATGAACGCGAACGGCGGCGGCATTCACGTCGGCGACGGCAGCAGCGTGACGATCAGCGGCACGACGATTCGTAACAACCTCGTCAGCGTCAATGACCCCAACGGCGAGCCGTACGCCTTCGACGTCGCGCTGCACCCAGGTGACGGCCCCTTCGTCCTGCGCGACAGCACGATCTTGAGCAATCATGTCCTCGCCCAGGTGGGTTCATCTGCCGACGTCGGCCCGAGCGGAAGCGCCGTCGGTATCACCGGCCCCGCCACAGTCACCAAGACCAGGATCGTCGGCAACACCACCCTGGTGACGAGCATGTCCGGCAGCGCCTGGGCCTCGGCCGCAGGTGTGTACGCGGGCGACACGACGTCGACACCGATCCTGATGAGCAACACGATCATCAGTGGCAACCTGACCACGACCTCGAGCACGAGCGGATCTGTGACGGTCAATGGCTCCGGCCTGGTCAACGAGGGCCAGCTGCTCCTTCGCGACACGATCGTGGCGGCGAACGTCGGGGTCGCCCACGGGCGGTCTGGAACCGCGCAGGGCGCGGGCGTCTGGAACGGCAGCCTGTTCGACTCGACGCCCGCCCAGCTGACGCTGGATGGCACGACCGTGAGCCTCAACGCGCTCATCGGGGGTGCTGGCGTCACGCTTCAGGGCGGCGGTGTGTTCACGGCCGTCCCGGTCATCCTCCACGGAAGCCGTATCGCGCATAACCTGCCGGACGACTGCTCCGGCTGCTGAGACCGCGGGCCGGGGCCACAGCGGGGCACACCGCACGGTCGGGTAGCCCAGATGCAGATCCGCTTCTCGCAACTGGGCTACTCGTCCGCTGCCCGCTGCCCGCCGCACGCTCGTGCCTGCCATGCCTCCGCCCGATGCTTCGTCAGCCGGACGCATCAGACGATGCGATTGTGGCGTCAGCACTCTTCTTCAGGCCCTCTGTTCACCGTCAGCGCCCGCTGACGACGTCACCGATCCAGAACACGGCCCGATCGCCGCCCATCCCGGTGCCCACGGTCTTGCCGCCGATGATCGCCCGGGAGCCCGACACGGCGAGCGAGCGTCCGAACTCTTCATTGGTCGCTTCGATGGTCGCCGCCCGCCACTTCGTGCCGTCCACGGAAGTCCACACGGCCATATTGCCCTGCCCGTCGTCGCCGACGACGATGAAGCCGCCGCTCATGGCGTAGAGGCCGGGGATCGACGACCCGCGGATGTCGGGAGCGGTGCGAACCGACGCCGACCCGGTCCGCGCCCACGTTGCGCCGCCATCTGCGGAGAGCCACGCCGCGAGACCGGTCCAGGTGCCGGGGGTCGCCTCGTCACCCGGCGCGGGCACGGCGCCCAGCGCGGCGAGATGGCGGCCCTGGGCCGCCACCGAGACGAGGTCCGCGCTCGCGTCCGACCCGTCGGGGAATGTCGCCCGCTGCCAGTCCTGCCCGTCGGGCGAAAACCAGGCCGCGGCTGATGTCTCCACGCTGCCGACTGCCACGAAACCCTCGTCAGTGGCCGTGACGCCGGTGACCTTGGCGCCGGGCGTCCCAACCGGCGCCTCGGACCACGTCGTGCCGTCGCGGCTGAAGACGAGCGACCCGACGTCGAGGCCGCGCACCGCCATGATTCCCGCCGGCCCCACGGTGACGCGGAGAAGCTCACCCGGCGCGAACGCGGGCTGGTCGGGGACGCGTTGCCAGGTCGTGCCGTCGGTCGAGGTCCAGGCGGCGCCGGCCGGCCGCACGTCGGTCGCCACGCCCTTGTCGATCTCCGCGCGGATGGCCGTCGTGTCCTCGCCGACCGCGACGAGAAGGTCGCCCCAACGGGCGATCCCGCTGACCTGCGTGTCGCCACCGGGGGAAGCGAACCGCCCGCGGTCCACGTCATGCCGTCGCCCGAGTGGAGGACCACGGGAGCCTTCCTGCTGTCGATGGCGGAGGCGATCGCGACGAACCTCCCGTCGGGCGCGGTCGCCACCGCGGTGTTGCTCGCCGGGCTCACGTGCAGGAGGGGCGCGTCGGGCACGCGGCCCCAGGTCGTCGGCGGAGCGCCGGCCGGCAGGACGAGGGCCGGCGCAGAATGTGTTGGCGTGAGAGCAGCCGACGCCGACGGCGCCGGGCTGATCGGCGCGACCGACGGAAGAACGCTCGGCGCCGGTCCGACCGAAGTCCTGCGAGCGCCCAACCCGATGATGAGCGTGGCGCTGACCAGGACCACCGCGGCCACTGCCGCTACCGACGCCATCAGCCGGGAAACGCGCGGGGGCCGGACGAGCCTGGCCCGAAGCGCCGCGTCGTCGGGCACCGCGGCGATGCGCGCCCGCAGTCCGCTGCCGACCGGGCCGGGATCGTCCTCGAGAAGCGCGGCACGCAGCTCACGCTCCAGGTGCTCGTCGTTCATCGGGAACCTCCGGGCGCCCGCTCCGCGGCGTCGAGGGCCGCTCGCATCTGGCGCAGCGCGTAGTGGAGCCGCGACTTCACGGTCCCCTCGCGCTCGCCCGTCCGGGCGGCGATCTCTGCAGGGGACAGGTCGGCGATGTGGCGCAGGACGACCGCCACGCGGTGGTCGGCGTCGAGGGTCGCGAGCGCCCGATGGAGGATCTCGCGCTCGTGCAGGCCGGCGAATGCGTCGGGGCCGGGCGCCTCGGTCTCATTGGTGAAGGCGAGCCGGCGGATCATCTTCCGGCGCATCCGCGCCCGGCAGCCGTTGACGAGGATCCGGTCGAACCAGGCGTCGACCCGCTCGGGATCGCGCAGCTCTCCCCAGTGGAGCCAGGCTTGGACCGCGGCGTCGTGGACGGCATCCTCGGCATCCGATCGGTCGCGGAGAAGGAGGCCAGCCAGGCGATAGGCGCGCTCCAGGCGGCTCTGCGTGAACCGCTCGAAGGCTGCCCTCCGCTCGACCTCCGTCCCCCCGGACGCGCGAGGCCCCACGGTGATCACGCCCTCCAGTCGTTCGATGGCCACCATGCTCTACAGATGCGAGCGAACGCTGGCCGGTTCAATCTTCGCCCGGACCGACGTCGGCGAGCGTGTCGGTACGCGAATCGGGCTATGTGCGAGCGTCGCCTGTTGCTGGCCGATGCGACCCGGAAATGCTGACTCGTTGTCACCGGGGTGCGGCCTGTCTGAGGTGCCAGAGCGGCCGCGAGACGACTCCGTCGACGCCGAGCCCTATCCTATGGTCCGCACCTGTGTTGGGAACCTTGCGTCAAGGGCCACGCCCGCCCAACCGGCGCACATTGAGCACGGATTCACACGCGGAGAGGTGCCAGAGCGGTCTAATGGAGCGGTCTTGAAAACCGCCGGGTGCAAGCCCCGTGGGTTCGAATCCCACCCTCTCCGCCAGGTTCGCGCGCAGGAGCTGCGCATCGGCGCGTCCACCGTGTCGAGCATCGGGGCGCCCACCGTGGCGCGCCTGTCCGCCGCCTGACCGCGGACGCCCCAGGCGCGCCGACCGACCAGGCTTCCACGACAATCAGCCTCGCATGGTCCGGCTGCCCGCGTTCGACATCTACCTGGAGCTCGGTCTCGCGCCGACAGCGGACCGGGCGCAGATTCGTGCGGCCTACCGGCAGGCGGCCAAGGAGGCGCATCCGGACGTCTCCGACACGGCCGGCTCCACGGCGCGGATGGCGCGCATCAACGCGGCGCGCGACGTGCTGCTCGACCACGACCGGCGCGCCGAGTACGACCGCCAGCACGGCCTGCTGTCGCGCGCACCGACGCGTGCGCCACGAACGACTGGCCCGCGGACCGGCACGCGACGCAGGGCTGCGACCGCGGCGTCCGGCGATGGCGCGCCCGACCCACCGACCGAGGCGCGCGGCCGGCGCGGGCCACCGATCGCCGAGTGCCCGGTCTGCCCCTGGCCCGACCCGGCCGAGTTCGGGCATTGCGCGCTCGGCCACGAGGAGATGGCGCCGCGGTTCGGAGGTCCCCGACGGTTCCGGCTCGATCCGATCGAGCATGGCTCGGGCATGCCGTTCGGGTCTGCAGGCGAGGCCCGGGATCACGCGCGCACCTGCTCGTGGTTCGCCGCGACGCGCGCCGGTGGCGGGCGACCGACCGTGCTCGTGGGGTGGGGCGGGCGGGCCGAGTTCCCCGCCGTCGGGCGCATCCGCCAGCGCGACGGCGTCGCCCTCGACCCGGAGGTCGTGGCGGTCCTCGCGGCGTACGCCGACGAGGCCGCCGTGCGTGACGCGCTGGCCTATGCCGTGGCCGGCCGCGTGGTGCTGATGACGCGACATGGCGATCGGGTGCGGTCGATCGTGTGCGGTCGACACGCCTACGCGGTCGAGCTCACGATCGGTTCGTCCGCTCCCGGCGCTCCGAGCCGGGCTTCATGCTCGTGCCCGAGCTGGCGTCCCGCCTGCAAGCACGTGCTGGCGACATGGCTGGTCTGGCACTACACGCGGCCGTCCTGACGCGACCGGCGGTGCGCCGGCTCCTGACCCGGCCCGCCGGAGCGCCGGCCGCTGACGAAGCCGCCCGGCACGCGGCGCCCCCGTCGCCCGGACCTGCGCGGCGCCAGACGCCCGTTCACACGCCAGGCGCCCGGCGCTTGACCATTTCCGGAGCGGCCCCGTAGACTCCGCGGCAATTGAAGACATGGGCTGTGAACGGGACGAGTACCCGTCGCGCGCCAGCACAGAGACCCGGCGGTCGGTGGAAGACCGGGGTGGCGGCGACGGCGAATGGACCCGGGAGCCTCCGGACCGAACGCGCGGGCAGGGCCCGCGCCAGTAGGCTCCGGCGCAGGGCGCCAGCGATAGCGGGCAGCGCCGATCGGACGAAGCAGCCGTCCCGTCGGTCACGTGAGCGCGGCAGTGCCGAAGTCGGGTGGCACCGCGGATGGTCAGACCGGCCGTTCGTCCCGAGTGGACGAAGGTCGGTTTCGTTGTCTCTGGAGGCCCGCGGACGATGTCCACCCAGCACCCGCTCAGTCTCGGCGAGGTCAAGCGCCTCGCTGGCCGCGCGGACACGATCCGCCTCCGGGCGAGCCGCGACGCCGATCTCGAGACCCCGATCGGCGCGTTCCTCCGCCTGGACGACGGCGTCACGCCGGCCTACCTGCTCGAGTCGGTCGAGGGCGGCGAACGGCTCGGCCGGTACAGCTTCCTGGGGGTCGGGCCGCGGAGGCTCCTCGACGTGCGCGACGGCGTGGCCCGCATCCAGGATCGGCCCGTGGGCGTCACCGACTATGCGCCAGACCTTCCATCCACGACCTTCCCCGCCCCGGATCCGCTCGGCGCGTTGCGCGCATTCGTGCCCCGCCGGGCCGTCGAGCCCGGAGACGGGATGCCGCGATTCACGGGCGGCGCGGTGGGCGCGCTCGCCTACGACGCGGTCTCGGTCTTCGAGCCGACGGTCCCGCTCCCGTCGGCCGACCCGGTCGGCGTCCCGCTCGCCAGCTTCATCGAGACGGATCTCGTCCTTGTCTTCGACCACCTGAGCCACGAGCTCAGCGCGATCGCATCGCTCCACACGGATGCGCCGCGCCTCGAGGAACGCTATCGCATCGCCGAACGGGCGATCTTCGAGGTCCTCGAGCGGACGGCGCGCCCGACCGCGGGCGAGATCGCCGGCCCGGCGGCCCTCGGCGGACGCACGCCGGGCGGCAGCGCCGGGTCGATCGCCACGACCCCGCCGGCACCAAGGTCGGACGAGCCGAGAACGAGCCTTGGACGGGACGCGTTCGAGGCGGCGGTCCGGGCAGCGAAGGATGCGATCGCGGCCGGCGAGGCGATCCAGGTCGTGCTCGCCCGGCGCGAGACCCGGGCGCTGCCGGTCGGGCCCGACGGCCGCGCGGTCGACGGGATCGGCCTCTATCGCGCGCTCCGGCGCGTCAACCCCAGCCCATACCTGTTCTTCGTCCGGACGCCGTCCTTCGAGGTGGTGGGCGCCAGCCCGGAGCTGCTCCTGCAGGTCGAAGGCGACCGCATGACCACCCATCCGATTGCCGGCACGCGGCCCCGTGGAGCCACCCCCGCCGACGACGCGCGCCTTGCGGAGGAGCTTGCCGCCGACCCGAAGGAGCGTGCGGAGCACGTCATGCTCGTCGACCTGGGCCGGAACGACCTTGGGCGCGTGGCGCGACCCGGCACCGTCCGCGTCTCGAAGTACATGGAGGTCGAGCGCTACAGCCACGTGCTGCACCTCGTGAGCC
This sequence comes from uncultured Chloroflexia bacterium, assembly GCA_963734535.1. Taxonomy (GTDB): domain Bacteria; phylum Chloroflexota; class Limnocylindria; order Limnocylindrales; family CSP1-4; genus CTSoil-043. Next base: position 128,680 of record CAVTHS010000002.1, read on the forward strand.
ACGTGGAGGGACGGCTGGCCCCGGGACTCGACGCGCTCGACGCGCTCCGCAGCGTCTTCCCGGCCGGGACCCTGTCCGGCGCCCCGAAGGTCCGCGCGATGCAGCTCATCGCGGCGGCGGAGCGCGAGCGGCGCGGCCTGTACGGTGGCGCGATCGGCTACCTCGGCTACGACGGCAACCTCGACACCGCGATCGCCATCCGGAGCGCCGTCCTGAAGGACGGGGTGGCGCATCTCCACGCCGGCGCCGGGATCGTCGCAGCCAGCGTGCCGGAGCGCGAGTTCGAGGAGACCGAGCACAAGGCGGCGGCGCTGCGCCGGGCGCTCGAGCTCGCGTCCGGGGCCGGACGGGGCGGAACAGCCACGCGGGCCGGCGCCGATGCCGCGCCGGCCGCCGACACGGCCGGCGAGCCCGACACGGCGCCTGCATCCGATCCGGCGGGTCCAGTCTCGGCGGGAGGGTCGCGGTGATCCTCGTCATCGACAACTACGACAGCTTCACCTACAACCTGGTCCAGGCGCTCCAGGTCGCGGGCGCGGCCGTCCGGGTCGTGCGGAACGACGCGATCGACGCCGCGGGCCTCGCCGCACTCGCCGACGATCCGGAGGCGGAGCTGCGGGGGATCGTGATCTCGCCCGGGCCGTCGGACCCGGACCACGCCGGTGTCTCGGTGCCGGCGGTCCGATTCGCTGCCCTGCGCCGGATCCCGCTGCTCGGCGTGTGCCTCGGGATGCAGTCGATGGCCGCCGCGTTCGGCGCCTCGATCGTGCGCGCCCCCACGCTGGTCCACGGCGAGGCCTCCACCGTTGCGCACGACGGCGCCGGGCTGCTCGCCGGCATGCCCGAGGAGTTCCGCGCGGCCCGCTATCACTCCCTGTGCGTGGATGCCGCCACGCTGCCGGCGGAGCTGTTCGTGACGGCTCGGAGCCTCGATGACGACGTCGTGATGGGGCTCCGCCACGCCACGCTGCCGATGGAGGGCGTGCAGTTCCACCCGGAGTCGGTGCTCACGCTCGACGGTCCGCACCTCCTGGCCAACTTCCTGCGGCTCGCCGGAGAGGGCGACGCCGGCGTCCTCGACGACGCCTCCGGGACCTTCGCGACGAAGGGCCTTGCGGCGGCGCCGGCCGACCCGACTCGCCCGGCCGTGTCGCCTCGTCCGGCCGCCCGGTCTCTGCCACCGACCCCGCCTCCCCCCGCCGTGGGCGCGATCCCGTGAGCGACGCCGTCCGCGCCGCCCTCGCGACCGTGATCGACGGTGGAACCCTCGACCGTGACGAGGCCTACCGCGCGATGGGCGCGGTGATGGACGGCGAGTCGACGCCCGCGCAGCTCGCCGCGCTGCTCGTGGCGCTTCGGATGCGCGGCGAGACGGTCGATGAGCTGACCGGGTTCGCCAGCGCGATGCGGGAGCGCGTCCTCCGCGTGGAGGCGCCCGCCGGGGCGATGGACATCGTCGGGACCGGTGGCGACGGCTCGGGCACGTTCAACATCTCCACGACGGCGGCCGTCATCGTCGCGGCGGCCGGCGTGCCCGTGGCCAAGCACGGCAACCGGGCGATCACGTCGCGATCCGGGTCCGCGGACGTCCTCGACGCGCTCGGCGTGCGGATCGACCACGACGCGGACTCTGCCGCCGCCGCGCTCAGGAGCATCGGCTTCGCGTTCCTCTTTGCCCCCGGCTTCCACCCGGCCATGCGGCACGCAGGGCCGACCCGACGCGAGATCGGCGTCCGGACGGCCTTCAACCTGATCGGCCCGGTGACGAACCCGGCCGGGACGCGGCGACAGCTCGTCGGGGTCGGGGATCCGGTGGCCGCGCCGAAGCTGGCCGAGGTCCTGCGCGTCCTCGGGACGGAGCGCGCCCTCGTGGTCCACGGCGCCGGGGTGGACGAGCTGCCGCTCGACGGGAGTGGCGTCATCCACGACGTGACGCCCGGCGGCGTCGTGCGTCGGGAGGTGGACGTGGCCGCGCTCCGGCTGGCCCGGGCCGCGACGTCGGAGCTCGCGGGCGGCTCGCCCGCCGAGAACGCCGCGCTCGTGGAGGCGATCCTGGCGGGCACGGAGCGCGGGCCGCGGCGCGACGTCGTCCTCCTCAATGCGGGTGCCGCGCTCATCGCGGCCGGCCGCGCGATGGACCTTGCCGATGGCATCGTCGCAGGCGGCGGCAGTCGTCGATTCGGGGGTCGCGACCCGGCTGCTGGCGCGACTCCGGGCCGAGCGGCTGGCTGCCGACGCGGCTGGAGCACGGGCGCGGCCGAGCGGCGGGTGCGGCCGAGGCGCCGGACGCCGTGCGCGTGCCCGCGCCATCGTCGGAGGCTCGAGCATGACACTCACGGTCACGCCGCACGTCCGCGCCACGGCCCGGGCCACCACCGGCCCACGGGCCCGCCGGGGTGGGATCCTCGCCGAGATCGCCGCCCGGCGCGCGCACGACGTCGCCGCCGATCTCGGCGATGCGACGTACGCGGCGCTCGTCCGCGCGACCCGCGCCGCGCCCGCGCCCGCGCCCGATCGCCGAGCGGCTCGCCGCCCCGGGCCTGCACCTCATCGCCGAGGTCAAGCGCTCATCGCCGTCGGCCGGCGCGATCGCCCCGGCGGCGGACGTCGCTCCGGCGACGGATGTCGTCGCGCGTGCCCGCGCCTACGCGGCCGGCGGGGCGGCGGTCATCTCCGTCCTCTGCGAGCCGCACTGGTTCGGCGGGACGGTCGCGGATCTCCGGGCGGTGCGCGCCGCGGTCGCGATCCCGGTCCTCGCCAAGGAGTTCGTGGTCGATCCCCGCCAGCTGCCCGTCCTGCGCACGGCCGGCGCCGACCTCGTGCTCCTGCTCGCCGCCCTCCACCCCGCGCGGCGGCTGGCGGACCTCGTGCGGCGTGCCCTCGACCTCGGCATGGAGCCGCTCGTCGAGATCCACGCGGAGCGCGAGCTCGATGCCGCGCTGGCCAGCGGGGCGCGCCTGGTCGGCGTCAACAGCCGTGACCTCCGAACCCTCGAAGTGGACCCCGACCGCCCGATCCGCCTCCGGGGGCTGGTGCCGGGCGACCGGATCGCGATCGCCGAGTCCGGCGTCCGGGACGCCGGCACGCTGCGCCGCTGGCGCGCCGCGGGCTACGACGCCGCGCTCGTCGGCGAGACCCTCATGCGAGCGGCCGATCCGCGTGCGGCGGCGGCATCGTTCGTCGATGCCGGCACGGTCCCGGACGATCCGGGAGCCCGCGCCCGGGCCCCGTTCGTCAAGATCTGCGGGATCGTCGATGCGGCGGGCGTCGAGGCGGCGCTCGTCGCGGGCGCCGACGCGCATCGGCCTCAACTTCGTCGCTGGGACTCCGCGCGTGCTCTCGCTCGCCGAGGGCGCGGCCCTGGCACGCCGCGCGCGTGCGCGCGGCCCCGGGCGGCCGTGCGCCCGGTCATCGTGGCGATCACCGCGGACGCGGACGCCACCCTGCTCAGCCGCGATCGTCCGCGACGTCGACCCGGATGCCGTCCAGTACGCGGGCGGGGAGTCCCCGGAATGGATTGCCGCCTCGCCGCGCCCAGCCTGGAAGGTGCTCCACCTGCCAGCGGACGCGGGCGACAGTGGCGGCCGACATCGCGGCGACGGTCGTAGCGGAGTCGGACGCGCGATTCCTCGCCGCCGGCGCGGAGCGGATCCTCCTCGACACCGCGGGCGGCCCGCACCCGGGTGGCACGGGCACGCAGGCGGACGCCGACGGTCGCCGCCGCGGTCGCCCGCGAGATTCCCGTCATCCTGGCCGGCGGGCTCAACCCGGCGAGCGTCGGGGCGGCGCTCCTGCGCCGTGCCCGCCGTCGGAGTGGACGTCGCGTCCGGGGTCGAACGCCCCCGCCTGGCCGGGGAGCGGCCCGACCAAGGATCCGCTCGCCGTGGCGCTCTTCGCGAAGCGTGCCCGCGCGGCGCGTTTCGACAGGCCGCACGCGCCCGCCCGTCCCGAGCCCGTGGATCCGGGCCTCCTCGCGGCCGACGCCGCCGGCCGCTGGGGCGTGGACCGATCGTTCGGTGGCCGCTACGTCCCGGAGACGCTCGTCACCGCGCTCCGCGAGCTGGAGGACGCGTACGGGGCGCTGCGGGACGACCCGGTCTTCTGGGCGGAGCTGCGGGCGCTCCTTGCGACGTACGCGGGCCGGCCGACCCCGGTCTACCGCGCCGACCGTCTCGCCGCGGACGTCCTGCGCACGGGCGCGGGAGCTCGACCCGACGGCCGACCTTCCGGCTGGCCTCCGGATCTACCTGAAGCGCGAGGATCTCGCGCATACGGGCGCCCACAAGATCAACAACGCGCTCGGCCAGGCGCTGCTCGACGCGGCGCCTCGGCAAGACGCGCGTGATCGCGGAGACGGGCGCGGGCCAGCACGGCGTCGCGACCGCCACCGCCTGCGCGCTCCTCGGCCTGCCCTGCGTCGTGTTCATGGGCGCGGTGGACATCGACCGCCAGCGGCCGAACGTCCTGCGAATGGAGGCGCTGGGCGCCGAGGTCCGTCCGGTCACGTCGGGCACGGCGACGCTCAAGGACGCGGTCAACGATGCGATGCGCGACTGGGTCACGAACGTCGCGACGACCCACTACGTGCTGGGCAGCGCGATGGGCCCCCACCCGTACCCGACCCTCGTGCGCGACCTGCAGCGCGTGCATCGGGGACGAGGCCGCGGCCCAGCTCCAGGCCGTCGAGGGGCGGCTGCCCGACCTCGTCGCGGCGTGCGTCGGCGGCGGCTCCAACGCGATCGGCCTCTTCTCGCGCTTCATCGGCGAGCCGTCCGTCCGGCTCGTCGCCGCCGAGGCGGCGGGGGAGGGGATCGCGACCGGCCGGCACGCGGCGGCCCTCGCGGGGGGCACGCCGGGCATCCTCCACGGCGCCCGGTCGTACATGCTCCAGGACCGGGACGGGCAGGTCACCGAGGCGCACTCGCTCTCGGCCGGGCTCGACTACCCGGGCGTCGGGCCGCAGCTGTCGGCACTCTACGAGGCGGGGCGCCTGGAGGTGGTCTCGACGACCGACGACGACGCCGTCGCCGCGATCCGGGACCTGTCGCGCGCGGAGGGGATCCTGCCGGCCCTCGAACCCGCCCACGCGCTGGCCGCGCTCCCGCGGATCCTCCTGGGGCGCACCCGCGGGCCGAACGGGCCGCTTCCGCCAGCTGGCGCTCCCCGCCGACGCGCTGATTCTCGTCGGCCTCTCTGGCCGCGGCGACAAGGACCTCGCCGCGCTCGAGCGGCGGGAGGGGACGTCGCAATGAGCCCTGCGTCGGCCGCACCCACCAGCGGGAACCGCGCGACGATCGCGGGTCCCGCCCAGGGGACCGGGTCGACGCCGGGCGCGGCCCGCATCGCGGACGCGTTCGCGCGCGCCGGCGCCGCGAATCGCGCCGCGCTCATCCCGTACATCGTGGCCGGCTACCCGGACGCGGCCGGCAGCCTCGCGGCGGCCGTCACGGCGATCGACGCCGGTGCGGATCTCCTCGAGGTCGGCCTCCCGTACTCCGACCCGCTCGCCGACGGCGCCACGCTCCAGCGGGCGTCCGGCGTCGCGCTCCGCGCCGGCGCAACCCTGGACCGGTCCGTCGCGCTGCTCGCCGAGATCGCGGCCGCCCGCCCGGGCGTCCCGCTCGTGCCCATGTGCTATGCGAACCAGCTCCTCGCCGGGGGCGGCGGCGCGACCGCGGCGCGGCGGCTCGCCGACGCGGGCGCGTCCGGCGTGATCGTGGCCGACCTGACGCCCGACGAAGGCGCCCCGTTCGAGTCCGCCTGCCGGGATGCCGGCCTCGCGCTCGTGTACCTCGTCGCACCGACCACGCCGGCCGATCGGCGGGCCGCGATCGCGGCCAGGACCGGCGGCTTCCTGTACACGGTGTCGCTCGTCGGCGTGACCGGCGCGCGGACCAGCCTCCCGCCGGAGGTCGGCCGCTACGTCCGTGCGGTGAAGGCGGCCAGTCCCGTGCCCGTGGCCGTGGGGTTCGGCGTCTCGCGCCCGGCGCACGTCCGTGCGCTCGTCCGGGCGGGTGCCGACGGGGTCATCGTGGCATCCGCCCTGATCGATGCGCTGGGCCCGGACGGGCGCGGCACCGCCGGGCTCGGCCGGCTGGTCGGCCTGTTGCGGGCAGCGGCAGCGCGCTGACGGTGGGGCAGGTCCGGCGCGTTCCGAGGCGGTGAGCGGCCGCGCACGTTCGGGTTGGACCCGAATGCGGACCAGCCACTTCGACCCGGCCGAATCCGGCCCTGCTACGGCGTCGCCCCTCGGCAGTCTGCAGCTCCGGCAGGAGGATCACGACCAGCCCCCCGTCCTTCGTGGGAACAGGGTCGTCGGGGCGCGCGTGGTGGACGCTCTCCACGGCCGGCGGCACCGTCCTGAACACCTGCTGGTCGAAGCCGACGAGGATTCCACCGATCGTCGTGCCTGCGGACTGACGCTTCTTCCGCATCATCGGCTTCGAGGTGCCTCCCCGACGGCGCCCCTCTGTCCATCGTTCGACCCCACCGACCGTGTCCGGTCGCCCGACCCGCTTCTGCGCGTGCTGGACGCGCCGCGTCGCCGCGATCAGCTTCCGGTACAGGGCGACGAGCTCCGGGTCCGGGAAGAGCCCCGCCGATGCGCTCGTGACGCGCTCGAGGACCTCGGCCTCACGGGCAGGGTCGCGCACGGTTCGCCGTCCCGTCTCCTGCTTGACGCGGCCGATCTCGAGCGCGATCTGGGCGCGCTCATTGAGGAGCGCCACGATCTCGTGGTCGATTGCGTCGATCCGGTCCCGGAGCGGAGCGAGCGCCACGGCGGTGGGGTCGGCCGGTGAGGCAGCCTGGGCCGCCGAGCCAGTCGCGGCCGTCGAGCGCGTCCCGGCGCCCGAGCCCGTGCCGGCCGCCGGTTCGTCGCCAGCCAGCTCGTTCCGACGCTCACCCATTCGAGGCCTCCGCGTCCCCGGCGTGCGCCGGGATCAGGCCCGCGACCCAGCGCCTCGCGAGCTCCTCGAGCGCCAGCGTGTAGCCGCGCGCCTGCAGGCCCACGAATCGGGCCGCGGCGATGTCCTCCAGGAAGTTGACCCGGCGGAACGGCTCCCGCGTCGACGGATCGGAGAGGTGCACCTCCACGAACGGGCGTTCCACGGCCAGCAGTGCATCGCGAAGGCTGACCGACGTATGGGTGAGCCCGGCCGCGTTCACGATCGCCGCATCGAAGTCGCGCGCGTGGAGCCGGTCGATCAGCGCTCCCTCGTGGTTCGACTGGAAGAAGGTGATCATCACGTCGAGCTCCACGGCTCGCGCGGCGATCCCCGCGTTGACCTCGTCAAGCGTCTCGCGCCCGTAGATCGCCGGTTCTCGCGTTCCGAGCAGGTCCAGGTTCGGGCCGTTGAGGACGAGCACGCGCAGCACGCGCGGTGCCGCCCCACGTGCGGGCTCGGCCGCGCTCATGCGTTCGCCGCCGCGGGCGTGCCGGCCAGGACGCTCCGGGCGGCCGCTGCGACAACGTCGTCGGGAACATCCGCGCGGACGGTCCAGCCCCCGGCGGTCGCGAGCACCCAGCGGAGCCGGCCGTCGTGATGCTTCTTGTCGGTCGCGACCGCGTCGAGGACCCCGTCGGGCGGGTAGGGGAGCTCGGCGCAGCCGAGGTCCAGGCGGTCCAGCAGCGCCTCGACGCGTTCGGCTCGCTCGGGCGGCGTCGCCCCCACGGTGACCCCCACTCGGAGCGCGGCCCGAAGCCCGTACGCGACGGCCTCGCCGTGCAGGATCCCCCGGAAGGCAGCAACGGTCTCGATCGCGTGCGCCAGCGAGTGCCCGAGGTTGAGCGAGATCCGGCCGCCCTGCTCGCGTTCGTCGGCCGTCACGACCTCGATCTTGGCCGTCGCGCAGCGCTCCACGAGCTCGGCCATCGCGCCCGAGGCGAAGACGGCGGGATCGCCCGCCGCGAGGGCCGGACCCTCGGCCTCGAGGAGCTCGAGGAGTCGCTCGTCGCCCAGCGTGCCCATCTTGACGGCCTCGCCGAGCGCAGCACGCAGCTCCCGCGGATCGAGCGTCCGGAGGAACCGGATGTCCGAGATGTTGGCGACCGCCTGGTGGAAGGCACCGACCAGGTTCTTCCCCTCGGGAAGGTCCACCGCCGTCTTGCCACCGATGGAGCTGTCCAGCTGCGCGACGAGGGTCGTCGGGACATGAACGAGCGGGACGCCACGGAGCCAGGTCGCCGCGAGGAAGCCGGCCGCGTCGCCAAGGGCCCCGCCGCCGATCGCGACGATCGGGTCGGTCCGCTCGGCCCGAAGGCGGGCCAGCTCGCGCGCCGCCTCCTCGATGACACCGAGGCGCTTGGCGTCCTCGCCGCGCGGCAGCAGGATCCGCTCGGTCGGGATCCCGGCCGCCGCGAGCGCGCCGGCGAGCGCGGACCCGGCCACCTCCCAGGCGCGCGGCTCGGAGACCAGGATGGCGCGGCGCGCCTCCAGCCGCCCGATGGCCGCCTCGACCCCGGCCGCAGCCGTCCCGTCGCCGAGCTCGTAGCGGCCGAGGGCGGTCGTCGCGCGCAGGAGCAGGGTGGCGTCGGGGAGCGCGTCGTCCAGGTGCCGCTCGAGCGTCTCGACGATCCCGGCCAGGCCAACGATGCCGTTCACCCGGAGCGCTGGCTCGTAGAAGGAGGCTCGCGTCGAGGCAAGGCTGCGCATCGCGGCGACGGGGTCGCGTCCGCTCAGCAGCGGTCGCGGCACCGGGGAGTTCCGAATTCGCTGCGCCAGGATCTCGGGTGGGGCGTCGAGCCAGGCCGCCATCCGACCGCGGTAGAGGCGCCAGCGATTGCGCGGATCCACGGGCGCGCCGCCGCCGGTCGCGATGACGCGGGTCAGGCCGGGCCGAGGGTCGGCCGGCCCCAGCGCCTCGATGGCCCGGCGCTCCCGGGCGCGGAAGCCCGGCTCGCCTTCCTCCGCGAAGATCGACGGGATCGGGCGACAGGCGTCGCGCTCGATCTCCTCGTCGAGATCGACGAATGCGGCCCCGTGGCGGCGAGAAAGCCGGCGTCCGACGGCGCTCTTGCCGCTCCCGGGCAGCCCGACGAGGACGAGGTCCACGGCGGGTGCCTAGTCGTCCCCGCCGGAGCCGGCGGCTCCCGAGCCTCGGCCGGCGGGGGAACCGGCCCCGGCGGGCGATCGCGGCTGGCCGGGTCCGCCCGGGTCCGCGTCGGCGGCGTGGTCCGACCCGGGTCCGCGTTCGATCCGTTCGAGGTAACGCGCCAGGTTGTCCTGCACCTCGGTGAGCGAGTCGCCCCCGAACTTCTCAAGCACCGACGCGGTCAGCGTCAGGAGCACCATCGCCTCGCCGATCACGCCAGCCGCCGGGACGACGCTGATGTCCGAACGCTCGTAGTGCGCCTTCTCGACCGCCTCGCCCGTCACCAGGTCGGCGGAGGGCAGCGGCCGCGCAAGCGTCGAGATCGGCTTCACCGCGCCGCGGACCACCAGCGGCTGGCCGTTCGTGATGCCACCCGTGAGGCCGCCGGCATTGTTCGTGCGGTGGATCCAGGCCCCGGCTCCGTCGCGGCGTTCGATCACGTCGTGGACCTCGGAGCCGAGCAGCCGGGTCTGCGCGAATCCGAGCCCGAGCTCCACGCCCTTCACGCTCTGGATGCTCATCACGGCAGCGGCCAGGGCGCCGTCGAGGCGGCGGTCCCAGTGGACGTGGCTGCCCAGGCCGATCGGGAGCCCGTGCGCGACCACCTCGAAGACCCCGCCGACGGTGTTCCCGAGCGAACGCGCCTCGTCGATCCGCGCCACCATCCGCGTCTCCGCGTCGGGATCCGGGCAGCGCAGCGGGCTCGCCTCGGCGTCCGCGCGGCTCCGGGTGCAGTTCGCCGGGTCGACGGCCACGCCCCCGACCTCCGCCGTGAACGACCAGACCTCGATCCCGAGCGCGGCAAGGAATGCGCGGCAGACTGCGCCCGCCGCGACCCGCGCGGCGGTCTCGCGCGCGGAGGCGCGCTCGAGCACGGGGCGAACGTCGGCGAAGCCGTATTTCAGGGCGCCGGCAAGGTCGGCGTGCCCCGGCCGGAGTCGAGTCACCGGCTGTGCGCGCAGGTTGCCCCCGGCAGCGAGCGCGGCCAGCTCCTCCGCCTGGGCGTCAGTGAGCGGCTCGACCTGCATCACACGGGTCCAGCTGTCCCAGTCCCGGTTGCGGACCAGGAGGAGGATCGGCGAGCCGATCGTCAGCCCGTGCCGGATCCCGGCCAGGATCTCCGCCCGGTCCTGCTCGATGACCTGGCGCGCGCCGCGCCCGTAGCCGCCCTGGCGCCGCCGAAGGTCCCCGGCGATCGCGTCGGCCGTCACGGCGGATGCCGGCAGGCAGCCCCTCGAGCGTGGCGCCGAGCGCCGGCCCGTGCGACTCCCCGGCGGTGAGGAACCGGAACGCGGTCATCCCGCTCCCGGGTCACCCGGCTCGGCCGCGGACCCGGCCTCGGAGGCCGTGACCGCGAGCTCGGATTCGAGCTTCTCGCGCATCAGCTCCACGGGCGCGGGCTGCCCGGTCCAGAGCGTGAAGGCCGCCGCTCCCTGGTGGAGCAGCATGAGCTCGCCGTTCTGGGTCGAGCATCCGGCGGCGGCCGCGTCGATCAGGAGCCGCGTCTGGGGCGGGTTGTAGATCAGGTCGAGGACGAGCAGGTCGCTCGGCAGCAGCTCGGCCGGGATGGGGCTGACGTCGCCCGCCAGCCCCACCGACGTGGCGTTGACGAGGACGCGGGCCCGGGTGAGCTCCGCCTCGATGATCGACTCGTGCCAGGGCATCGCGCGCAGCTCCATGTGGGCCGCGCTTCGTCCGAAGAACTTCACCAGCGCCTCGGCCCGATGGAGATGCCGGTTGAAGACGACGATCCGCTGGAATCCCTCCGTCACCAGGCCGTGAACCACGGCCCGGGCGCCACCGCCCGAACCCAGGACGACGGCCTGGCGGGGCATCTTCTGCTTGCCGACGAGGCGGTCGAGCGCGACCCGGAAGCCCGGGACATCCGTGTTGTGGCCGACGAGCTTCCGCCCCTCCTTCGTGATCGTGTTGACCGCACCGGTGGCGTGCGCTTCCTCGGTGAGGCGATCCATCAGCGCGGCGACCTTCTCCTTGTGGGGGATGGTCACGTTCGCACCCAGGAAGTCGTCTCCGCGCAGCTCCGTCATGGCGTCGGGAAGCTCCGCTGCGGTCCGGTCCCAGAGCTCGTAGGTCGCGGGGATTCCCAGGGAGTCCAGGGCAGCCTGCTGCATCGCGCCCGAGAGCGAATGGGCCACGGGATGGCCGATGAGCACGATCCGCTTCGTCATGCGCGCACCCTTTCCAGCTCGTCGAAGAAGCCCGGGTAGGAGACGTCGGCGGCGCCGGCGTTCCCGACGAGCGTGTTCCCCTCCGCGATGAGGCCCGCGATGGCGAACGTCATCGCCAGGCGGTGGTCGTCATGGCTGGCGACCGCAGCGCCCCGGAGCGCCCGGCCACCCTCGATCTCGATCACGTCTCCGTCCGCCCGAATCCGGGCCCCGAGGGCCGCGAGCCCGGCAACGATGCCTGCGACGCGGTCCGATTCCTTGTGGCGCAGCTCCCCGATGCCGCGAATCCGGCTGCGGCCGGACGCGACCGCGGCAGCGAGGCAGAGGATCGGGATCTCGTCGATCGCCCCCGCGACATCGGCGGGATCCACGTCGATTCCGTGAAGCGAGCTGCTCCGGACGACGAGATCGGCGATCGGCTCGCCGGACGCGCCGTCCGCGCCGGTCCCGACCGGCCGTTCTTCGATGTCGGCGCCCATCCGGCGCAACAGGTCGATGATCCCACGCCGCGTCGGGTTCGTCCCGACGTTCCGGATGAGCAGGTCGGCGTCGGGGTGGATGGCTGCGGCCACCAGCCAGAACGCCGCTCCCGAGACGTCACCCGGCACGCGTTCGTCGAGCGGATGCACCGCTGCCGGCCCGACGACCTCGTGGATGGCGCTTCCGTCGCCGAGGATGTCCGTGTGGACGGGCACGCCGCGGGCGCGCAGCATCCGCTCGGTGTGGTCGCGGGTCTGGAGCGCCTCGCGCACGACGGTCGGGCCCGCGGCGGCCAGCCCGGCAAGCAGGACGCACGACTTCACCTGGGCGCTCGGGACCGGAGAGGCGTGCTCGATCGCGCGGAGCCGTGCCGAACCGGTGATCGCGAACGGCGCCAGCGTGGTGTCGGCTCGCCCGGCGATCGCTGCGCCCATCGCGAGGAGGGGCGCGGCGATCCGTCCCATCGGCCGGCGCCGGAGCGACTCGTCTCCGTCGAGGATGCCGAACGCGGGCAGGCCGGCCAGGATGCCCGCCACCAGCCGGAACGTGGTGCCGGAGTTCTGGCAGTCCAGGACCGCGGCCGGCTCGCGGAGCGCCGCGCGGCCCGGTGAGACGACGAGGTAGTCCACGGTGCGAGCGTCACCGCCGAGTCGCGTCACGCGCGCTCCCAGCGCCGATGCCACGCCGGCCGTGGCCCGCACGTCTCGCCCGTCACCGGCGCCCGTGATCCGGCTCTCGCCCTGCGCGAGGAGCGCCAGCAGGAGCGCCCGGTGGCTGATCGACTTGTCGCCGGGCAGCTCGAGCTGGCCCCGCAACCGGCCCGCCGGGCGCACGGTCACCTGGTCCGCGATGGGCGCGTCGAGCATGGCCGCGCTCAGCTCGTCGAGCCGGCCGCAGAGATCGCGCCGCCGCGGGGCGCGTGGAGCGGCGCGGCCTGCGCGTGCACGGGCCGGACGGCGGCGACGAGCGCCGCGAACTGCTCCAGCGTCACGGACTGCTCGCCGTCGGAGAGCGCCTCCTGCGGGCGCGGGTGAACCTCGATGAGGAGGCCGTCGGCGCCGATCGCGGCCGCTGCCAGCGAGAGTGGTGCCACCAGCCATCGCTTGCCGGTCGCATGGGACGGATCGATGACCACGGGCAGGTGGGTCAGCTCGTGCATCAGCGGCACGGCCGCGATATCGAGCGTGTTGCGCGTCGCCGTCTCGAACGTCCGGATGCCGCGCTCGCAGAGGATGACGTTCGGGTTGCCGCTCGACATGACGTACTCGGCGGCCATCAGCCACTCCTCGATCGTGCCCGACAGCGCGCGCTTGATGAGGACGGGACGCCCGGTCTTGCCGACGGCCGTCAGCAGCGAGTAGTTCTGCATGTTGCGTGCACCGATCTGGAGGATGTCGGCGTACTCGGCCACCGGCTCCACCTGGCCGGGCTCCATCACCTCCGTGATCACGGGCAGGCCCGTCCTCTCGCGAGCCTCGGCCAGGAGCCGCAGGCCGTGAAGGCCCAGGCCCTGGAACGAATAGGGGCTCGTTCGCGGCTTGAACGCGCCGCCCCGCAGCACGTCGGCGCCCGCCGCGGCGACCGCGTCGGCCGTCTCGAAGAGCTGCTCCCTGGACTCGACGGCACAGGGCCCGGCCATGATCGCGAGCGAGCCGTCCCCGATCCGGACGGCGCCAACCTCGACCACGGTGTCCTCGGGATGGAATGCCCGCGAGGTGAGCTTGAAGGGGCGGTTCGAGCGGGTCACGGACGCCACTCCCGGCAGCGCTCCCAGGCGGGCGCCGAGGCGGTCGAGCCGGGCTCCGCCCTCGCCCAACACGGCGATCACCGTCCCGCGCGAACCCCGGTTCTCGTGGGGCGTCAGCCCCTCGTCGAGGATCAGGCTGCGAACGGCATTGAGCGCTTCCTCGCTCGCCCCGAGCGACATGACGACGAACATCTGGCTTCGCCTCGCGTCCCGATCTTCCCGTGCCGGGCATCCTGCTGGACAAACAAAAAAGCAGAGGCTTGCGACCCCTGCTTCCACCCGGCACGAGCCGTGCCTCGGAGCCTACGCCCCGCGGACGGTCATGCCGGGTCCATAAAGAAGAAGTGGTGCGCCTGCACGGTGCCCGGACGATAGCGGCCGCCGGCGGACCCTGTCAACGCGCCGACCGATCGCGTCGCGGCGCACTCGGACTCCGCCGGCCCGGCTGCACCTCGGCGTCTGCTAGAATCCGCCGGCCGTGGCCCGGAGAGGTCGCATAGAGGCCTAGTGCAGCGGTTTGCTAAACCGCCATGTGGGGTAACCTGCATCGAGGGTTCGAATCCCTCCCTCTCCGCCACCTCTCGTGCGCCCGTAGCTCAGTGGATAGAGCGCCAGGTTGCGGACCTGGAGGTCGTGGGTTCGAGTCCCGCCGGGCGCGCCACGCGCCTCCCCGTGGCCTCCAGGGCCCCCGGGTGACGACATCGCGCGCCCCCAGCCCGCCGATCGGCGCCTCAGTGCGCCATCCCGGCCGATCTCCAGCCGGCTCAGCGATGCAGGTTTCCCGCCGCCACGAAGCTCAGGCCGTGCTCGGTCAGGGCGCGCGCCGTGTGGTTCGTCGCGTCGAGCTTGTCCATGAAGTTGAGGGCGAGGTTCTCCCAGTCCCCGCTCTCGACGACCTCGGACTCCGCCCGGAAGTAGTCCAGGATGTCGGAAGGGTGCGCCCGGGCCCCGTCGACCGCCGGGTCGCCGCCCTCGTGCTTGGCCGAGATGTTGGGCACGTGGCCGGCCAACGCCATGAGCTCCTCGCGCCGGTCGTACGGCTGGAGGACGATGCTCTTGAACGTCTCGGTGATGTGGTGCTCGAAGCGGATCGCGTCCTCGAAGCCGAGCGCCCGCCGGATCTCGGCCGTGATCTCGAGCGTCTCGTTGTTCGTCGAGTTGCCCCAGTTGAAGCCGACGAGCGGCGACGTGCCGTCATCGCGGGCGAACAGCTTCGCCCCGACCATGGTCCACATCCCGGCATACGGGTTGTCGTTGCCCATGAAGACCGAGATCTTGAACTCGATGTCCACCCCCAGGCGGTGGAGGAGGTAGCCCGCCAGCACGGTCCCCGGGTTGATGTTGAGGACCTGGCGCACCCCGTACTCGGTGTAGTAGTGGAGGAACTCGTCGAGCCACAGGAGCACGTGATTGTTCGGCTGGCCGATCCCGCCGAAATACCCCGTGATCGTGGCGGGACCGCCGAGGTGGACGTTCGATCCGTCGGTGCCCTTCGTGTCGAGCGTCTCGACATAGCTCGAGCCGATGATCTGCATGGCCGCCGCAATCGCCGGGAGGTCGCCCTCCGCCTCCTGCTCCTTCATGCGGCGGACCTGGATCCAGCGAGCCGGCATGAGCGAGCGCTCCGCGATCGTCTTCCGGGCGGCCGCGATGACCCACGGGAAGTACTGGAGAGCGCTGACCTCGAGCGTCACCGCCATGTCGTCCGCGAACGTCATCGAATCCGCGCGCGTGCCGAGGACGCTCCTGCGGAAGTCGGCGACGCCGACGAAGGCACCCCGGTCACGCTCCGCGGCGAGCCATTCGAGGTCCGCGAGGTATGCCGGGTGGTCGTTCCGGACGCGCTCGATGAGGGCCGGCAGCTGGCCCGCGATCCGCGCCCGGCGATTGATCTCCTCGGGTGTGCCGTACCTGGCGACGACGGCCAGGATGTCGTTGACGACCCGCGAATCCGGGTCGACCAGGAACGCGTTGAGCTCGTCGAGCCGTTCGGTCGGGATCGCGAGCCTCTGGCGGAGGTCGGCCCCGACCTCGATCACCGCGCTGGTCATCCGAGCAGCCTCGCGAGCTCGTCGTATTCCTCGTCCTTCATCCCGAACCAGTTCTCCGGCTGGGGGAACGTCCGCTCGGTCACCTCGCGGACGTAGCCCGCGAGGCCCTCGCGAATCACGGCCCCGGCGTCGGCGAAGACCTTCGCCATCCGCGGCGTGAACTTCGGGTAGAGCGCGAACGCGTCGTGGTAGATGAGCAGCTGGCCGTGGGCGTCGGGCCCCGAGCCCAGGCTCATGATGATGCAGTGCTGCGCCCGCTCGGTGATGAGCCGGCAGACACGGTCGGGGACGAGCTCCAGCAGGATGCAGAACGCCCCCGCCTCCTCGAGGGCCCGCGCGTCGTCGACGATCTTCTTCGCCTGTGCCGCGCCCTTGCCCTGGAGACGGAAGCCGCCGAGCGCGCTCACGCTCTGCGGGGTCAGGCCAAGGTGGCCGATGACCGGGATGCCGGCCCGCGCGATTCCCGCGACGCGATCCGCCATCTCCGCGCCGCCTTCGAGCTTGACCGCATCGCAGCCCGCCTCGGCCATGAAGCGGCCCGCATTGCGGATCGCGCTCTCGACGCTCGGCTGGTAGCTCATGTACGGCATGTCGCCGACCAGCCAGGCCGTCGGCGCCCCGCGGCGCACGGCCGCCGAGTGCCGGATCATGTCGTCCATCGTCACGGGCAGGGTGCTGTCGAAGCCGAGCATCGTCATGCCCAGGCTGTCCCCCACGAGGATCATGTCGATGCCCGCCTGTTCCTGCAGGTGGGCGGTCGGGTAGTCGTAGCAGGTCAGCCACGTGATCGGCGTGCCCTCCGCCACCTTCGCGAACAGCGCGGGCAGGGTGACCTTCTTCCGATCCGCCACCGTGGCCTCCTCTCGTGGACGGCCGCGGCGCGGCAACGTCCAGCCGCATCATTCCGGGCCCGCCAGGGTCCGGGGAAGTGCCGTTCCGCCTACACTGCCGCCCATGTCGGAACGAACCCAACCCCGGATCGGCGTCGTCGGCCTCGGCACCATGGGCGGCGCCATGGCCGCCAACCTGGCCCGGGCCGGGTTCCCGCTCGCCGCCTGGAACCGGACCCCGGGGCGCTCGCACGAGCTCGAAGCGCTGGGCATCGACATCGCCGCGACGCCGCGGGCCCTCGCCTCGACGGCCGACATCGTGCTGGTCTGCGTCTCCGACACGCCAGACGTCGAGGCCGTCCTCTTCGGCCCGGAGGGCGTCGCCGAGGGTGCGGCGCCCGGGTCCCTCGTCATCGACTGCTCCACGATCGATCCCGCCGGCAGCCGGCGATTCGCGGCTCGCCTCGCCGAGAACGGGATCGGCTTCGTCGACGCACCGGTCACCGGCGGCAGCGAAGGCGCGCGGAACGCGACGCTCGCGATCCTCGTTGGCGGCGCCCCGGCCGATGTCGAGCGTGCCCGGCCGGTCCTCGCGGCGATCGGCCGGACGATCACGCACCTCGGCCCCGTCGGGTCCGGCCAGGCGGCGAAGGCCGTCAACCAGGTGATCCTCGCGGCCACCTACCTGGGCGTCGCCGAAGGCCTCGTCCTTGCCCTCAAGGCCGGTCTCGACCCGCACCAGGTGGTGGAGGCCCTCTCCGGCGGGGCGGCCCAGAGCTGGGTCCTCGCCAATCGGAGCGGGCGCATGCTCGCCAACGAGTACCCGCTCGGCTTCAAGGTCGCGCTGCACCTGAAGGACCTCGGGATCGCGCTGGACATCGCCCGCGAATCCGGCGCTGTCCTGCCGATCGCGGGGCTCGTCGCCCAGCTCGAGGCCGGCCTCGTCGCGACAGGTCATGGAGACGACGACATGTCCGCCCTCGCCCGCGCGATCAGGGGGCTCTCGGGCCTCGAGGCGTGAACGGCACGACCGAGGCAGGGTAGGCTGTCGCCATGCACTACGAGCTCTTCATGGGGGCCGCGCTCGCCGAGGCTCGCGCCGCGGTGGAGAAGGGCGAGCGCCCGCGCGGTGCCGCCGCGGTCCTCGACGAGGCCCTCGTTGCCAGCGGCCACGAGGAGGTGGTCGCGCGCACCGACCCGACCGCGCACGCGATCGTCGTGACCCTTCGCGAGGCCGCGGGGCGGCTCGGGAAGACGTCGCTGGCCGGCGTCACCGTCTTCGCGGTCGTCGAGCCCTGCGCAATGTGCGTCGGCGCCCTGCTCGAGTCGGACGTCGACCGTCTCGTCTACGCGATCCCGAGCCCGTTCGCCGGTGCCGCCGGCTCGGTGATCCAGCTGGCCGATCATCCCGCGCTCTCGCGGCGGATGGACCTCGTCTCGGGGATCCTCCGGGCCGACGCCGCCGACCTGATCGCGGTCGCCACCGAAGCCTGAATGCCGGTGAGCGGGCGCCAGCCCGCCCCGGCGTTCCACGGTCCGCCCCGCTATCCCGCGAGCGATTCGTGCCCGACCCCCCGGCCCTCTGCCTTTGGTATCCTCTCGAGCGGAGAGGTGTCCGAGTGGTTGAAGGTGCCGCTCTCGAAAAGCGGTGTGCGCAAGCACCGTGGGTTCGAATCCCACCCTCTCCGCCACGCCACTCGGACCCGACCTGCCGGTCCCCGCGCCGACGTGCCCGCGGAGAGGTCGCCTAGAGGCCTAGGGCGCCGCACTGGAAATGCGGTATGGGGCAACCCATCGAGGGTTCGAATCCCTCCCTCTCCGCCACACCCCGGGTCCATCCCAGCCCCCTGCTATGATCCCGATGCCGTGCTAGGCGGGGAACTAGCGGTGCCCTGTACCTGCAATCCGCTCCAGCAGGGCTGAATTCCCTCCCGAGGTCCTCGTCTTCGAGAGCCGCCGGCGTGAACGGCGCCGAGGATCGGGTCCCGCGCAGCGGCGACACGCGAACCGCGTCAGGTCCGGAAGGAAGCAGCGCTAAGCGAGGCTCGTCGGGTGCCGCGGCCAGGCCTGGTCTGAGTCGATCACGTCGGTGGGCGCGGGGACGGCTTGATCGACGGAGGGTGCACGGCAAATCTTCTTCCTGTTGCCGCGACCCGGATCGGGAGCCCAGTGAGCGAAAGTCCCACCCACCAGGCGCTGTATCGCCGCTGGCGGTCCCAGCGCTTCGAGGACGTCGTCGGCCAGGACCCGGTCGTGACCACGATCCGGAACGCGCTCCGGACCGGCCGGACCGGCCACGCCTACCTGTTCGTGGGACCGCGCGGGACCGGCAAGACGTCGCTCGCGCGGATCCTCGCCAAGGCGATCAACTGCCCGAACGTGGCCGACGGCGAGCCGTGCGACGCCTGTCCCTCCTGCGACGCGATCCGCGAGGGCCGCGCCCTGGACGTCGTCGAGCTCGACGCCGCGTCCAACAACCGGGTCGACGACATCCGCGAGCTCCTGCCGCGCATCTACACGGCGCCTGCGGACCTCCCGACGAAGGTATTCATCGTCGACGAGGTCCAGCGGATCACGCAGGGATGGGACGTCCTCCTCAAGACGCTCGAGGAGCCGCCGCCGCACGTCCTCTTCATCTTCTGCACGACCGATTCCAGCCAGATCCGGCCGGCGGTCCTCTCTCGCGTCCAGCGCTTCGACTTCCGCCCGCTCCCGCCGATCCTCATCGAGGGAAAGCTGCGCCGGATCCTCGAGGCGGATGGTCGCGCCGCCGAGCCCGAGGCAGTCGCGCTCGTCGCCCACCTTGCCGACGGCGGGATGCGCGACGCGGAGTCGATCCTCGACCAGCTGCTCTCCGGCGGCGGCGACCTTCTCACGGCGGACGCGGTGCGCGACCTGCTCGGGCTCGCCGACGGGGACTCGGTCGGTCGCTTCGTGACGGCCCTCGTGACCGCCGATCCGATTGGCGGGATCGAGCTGCTCGACGCCCTCGAGGACCGGGGACGCGACCTCCACTCCTTCACCGACCAGGCGATCGACGCGATCCGTGCGGCGCTCCGCAGCACGCTGGCGGGGACGCCGGCTGCGGGCGCGCTCGCGAACCACGCGACCGCCGCGCTCGTCGCCGCGGCGCGACGGCTTGCCTCGATCGATCCCGCGAGCGCAGCCCCCGGCGGCATGCGCTTCCAGCTGGAGCTGGCCCTGCTCGAGGCCCCGGAGCCGGTCGCTCCGGCGTCGCTGTCGGTCCCGCCGGTCACCGCCCGAGCAGCGGCACCCGCGATCGTCAGCCCCGCAGTCCCACCCGCGGAATCCCCGTCGGGCGCCAGCCCCACGCCGCAACCGGTCCCGGCCGCGGGCCGGACGGTCGCGTCACGTGCCGCGCGCGCCCAGCCGGCCGCCAAGGACCCGCCCTCGCCGGACGCCGTGCCGGCTGCGCTCGTCCCGGGTGCGAATGGCCCGGCGCCTGACGACGCCGGCGGAGGAGGATCCCCTCGTCGAGCTCCGTCGCCGGTGGCCCGAGATCGTGACCCTGATCAGCCGCCATCCCCCCACGAAGCCCCTCATCGAGGCGTGCCGGCCGCTCGCGGTCGACGGCGCCGTCGTCACGCTCGGGTTCCCCGAGAGCCAGCTCTTCCTGCGCGACGTCGCCGACCGGCGCCGCCCGACCCTCGAGGAGGGACTCTCCCGGGTGCTCGGCCGCCCCGTCGCGGTCCGATGCGTGGCGACCAACGTCGAGATCGAGGTCGCCCCTCCTGCCGACCCGGAGGGCTCGGCGGTGATCGCGGCCGCGCGGGCGGTGTGGGGCGACGAGCTGGTGGGTGTCCGCGACATCGACTGACGGGCTCCCGCCCCATGCAGGGCCTGCGCGCCTCGGCGCGATGTCGCAGACTCTGGCGACAGCGGTACGCCGGTGCGGCGGACGACGGAGGACGGGATCGGGATGAGCTTCGGCAATCTCCAGAAGATGGCGCTGCAGATGCAGCAGAACATGCAGCGCGTCGAGGAGGAGCTGGCGGCTGCCGTCCTCGAGGGGACGGCCGGCGGCGGCGTTGTGCGGGCCGCCGTGACTGGAAAGCAGCAGCTCCTGCGCGTCGAGATCGACCCGAGCGCGGTCGATCCTGCCGATGTCGAGATGCTGCAGGATCTCGTCGTCGCCGCGGTCAACGACGCCCTGCGCGCAGCGCGGGAGCTCAGCGAATCGAAGATGGCCGCCGTGACGGGCGGCCTCCGCCTGCCGGGAATGTAGGCGGTCGGTCTCCATGCCGTCCGCGGTGATCGAGCCGGTCGCCCGCCTCATCGAGGCGTTCTCGCGCCTGCCGGGGATCGGACCGAAGACCGCCCAGCGCCTCACGTACCACCTGCTGCGGGCGCCGGACACCGAGGCCAGGACGCTCGCGGCCGCACTTGTCGCCGTTCGCGACGAGGTCGTGTTCTGCTCGATCTGCTTCAACATCAGCGATGCCCCGACCTGCCCGATCTGTCGCGACGGGTCCCGCGACGCCCGTCGCCTGTGCGTGGTCGAGGAGCCGCTCGACGTCCTCGCGATCGAGCGCACCGGCGAGTGGCGCGGCCGTTACCACGTGCTCAACGGCGCCATCAGCCCCATGGACGGGATCGGGCCCGAGCGCCTCCGGATCGCCGAGCTCCTCGAGCGGGCGGTGACCGCCCAGGTCGACGGCGAGCCGCTCGAGGAGGTGATCCTGGCCACGAACCCGTCGCTCGAAGGCGACGTGACCGCGGCCTACATCACCGAGCGGCTCGAGGGACGGGTCGGGATCGTGACCCGGCTCGCCCGCGGCCTGCCGGTCGGAGGCGATCTCGAGTACGCGGACGAGATCACGCTGATTCGCGCGTTCCAGGGCCGCCGGGCCGTCTGACACATGAGCAACCTGGTCTTCGAGATCCTCCTTCGCCTTGCCAAGGCGGGGCTC
>CAVTHS010000002.1:152500-293550 GCA_963734535.1 uncultured Chloroflexia bacterium
CTGATCCGTGCGCTCGCGTGAGCCCACCGACCAGCGGACCGCTGGATCGGCAACCGGCATTGCCGGCATGCCGCTTCGAGACGCTCGTCACGAGCGTCGCACCTTAACAAGTGGATAGTGTTTCGGCAGATGAATTGAAGATCTTCAATTTCGCCGAGTAATCAAGGTGTATCCCGGGCCTCAACCGACGCTGGCCGCTTGGTCAGACGCTGGAGGAGGTCAAGCTACTAAGGGCACGGGGTGGATGCCTTGGCGCCAAGAGCCGATGAAGGACGTGGCAGGCTGCGAAAAGCTTCGGGGAGTCGCGAGCAGACGTTGATCCGGAGATGTCCGAATGGGGAAACCCGGCTGGGGTAATGCCCGGTCACCCCTGGTTGAATCAAATAGGCCAGGTGGAGGTAAGCCAGCGAACTGAAACATCTCAGTAGCTGGAGGAAAAGAGATCATTCCCTGAGTAGTGGCGAGCGAAACGGGAATAGCCCAAACTCACTCAGCGCGATAGGCGGCAGCCGTTTCTGAGTGGGGGTTGTAGGAGTCGATCATCGAGGCCCTGCCGGGCTTCGGCGGAGTTACCAAGCCATTCGCTAGTCGAACCTGTCAGGAAAGGCAGGCCAGAGAGGGTGACAGCCCCGTAGACGAAAGCGAGATGGCCTCCGTGATTGGCCACCTGAGTACCACGTGGAAGGTCTCTCATGTGGGAAACTGGGCGGACCACCGTCCAAGGCTAAATACTCTTGGCGACCGATAGTGAACGAGTACCGTGAGGGAAAGGTGAAAAGCACCCCGGAAGGGGAGTGAAATAGTACCTGAAACCTCGTGCCTACAAGCAGTCAGAGGGTGTTGCCGGTGTGAGCCGGTAGCCTGATGGCGTGCCTTTTGAAGAATGAGCCGACGAGTTACGTGCACGTGGCGAGGTTAAGTCCGAGAAGGACGGAGCCGGAGCGAAAGCGAGTCTGAATAGGGCGTCCAGTCGCGTGCAGTAGACCCGAAACCGAGTGACCTATCCATGGCCAGGCTGAAGCGGAAGTAACGTTCCGTGGAGGGCCGAACTCACTAGCGTTGAAAAGCTAGGGGATGAGCTGTGGATAGAGGTGAAATGCCAATCGAACTCGGAGATAGCTGGTTCTCCCCGAAATGCCTCTAGGGGCAGCCTCGGGTGATCAATCGCGGGGGTAGAGCACTGGATGGGCTAGGGGGCTTCCCGCTTACCAACCCCAACCAAACTTCGAATCCCGCGATTTCAACAACCCGGGAGTGAGACTGCGAGGGCTAAGCTTCGTGGTCTAAAGGAAAACAGTCCGGACCGTCAGCTAAGGTCCCCAAATCCAGGCTAAGTGGTAAAGGATGTGGAATTGCACAGACAACCAGGATGTTGGCTCAGAAGCAGCCACCATTGAAAGAGTGCGTAACAGCTCACTGGTCAAGTGGTTCCGCGCCGAAAATGTAACGGGGCTCAAGCCTGGTACCGAAGCTACGGATCGACCGTCCGGTTCGCCGGTCGGCCGATGGTAGGGGAGCGTTCCGTTCAGCTGTGAAGGTCGACCGTGAGGACGGCTGGAGCGTACGGAAGTGCGAATGTCGGCATGAGTAGCGAGATGTGGGTGAGAATCCCACACGCCGTAAGCCTAAGGTTTCCTGAGGAAGGCTTGTCCGCTCAGGGTTAGTCGGGCCTAAGCCGAGGACGAACGTCGTAGGCGATGGACATCCGGTTGATATTCCGGAACCACCAGAGATCGTTTGCACCGCAAGGTGCCGCCCGGAGGACGCGAGTGGAGGATGACCGGCACTGCCGGTCGAGCCCAGGAGTTGATACCGGGTGAGAGCAAGGGCATGACACGGCACGGTAATTCGAGCGCCTTATTGGATTGGCGTCCAAGCCGGTAGGGGGAGGAGACAGGTAAATCCGTCACCTCATTCAACCCCGAGCAGCGATGGTAAGTGGCGTAAGCCGCAATTCGAGTGAGCCGAGCTGGCGAGAAAAGTGTCTAGCGAGATCAAAGGTGTCCGTACCGCAATCCGACACAGGTAGGCGGGTAGAGAATACCAAGGCGATCGGGAGAACCCTCGTTAAGGAACTCGGCAAAATTGCCCCGTAACTTCGGGATAAGGGGCGCTCCGCTTGTCGGAGCCGCAGTGAAATGGCCCAGGCGACTGTTTAGCAAAAACACAGGTCTCTGCTAAAGCGAAAGCTGACGTATAGGGGCTGACGCCTGCCCAGTGCCGGAAGGTTAAGAGGAGGGGTGCAAGCTCTGAATCGAAGCCCCGGTAAACGGCGGCTGTAACTATAACAGTCCTAAGGTAGCGAAATTCCTTGTCGGGTAAGTTCCGACCCGCACGAATGGCGTAACGATCTGGGCGCTGTCTCAACGAGGGACCCGGCGAAATTGAAGTACGAGTGAAGATGCTCGTTACCCGCGACAGGACAAAAAGACCCCGTGGAGCTTTACTGCACCCTGACATTGGATTGGGGTTCAGCTTGTGTAGGATAGGTGGGAGGCTGTGAAGCTGGGGCGCTAGCCTCGGTGGAGCCGACGTTGAAATACCACCCTTGTTGGATTTCGACTCTAACCGCGACCCGTAATCCGGGCGCGGGACAGTATCAGGCGGGCAGTTTGACTGGGGCGGTCGCCTCCTAAAGTGTAACGGAGGCGCCCAAAGGTTCCCTCAGCCTGAATGGAAACCAGGCGTAGAGTGCAAAGGCATAAGGGAGCTTGACTGCGAGACCTACAAGTCGAGCAGAGACGAAAGTCGGGCTTAGTGATCTGGTACCTCCGAGTGGAAGGGGTATCACTCAACGGATAAAAGCTACCCCGGGGATAACAGGCTGATGGTGCCCAAGAGTTCACATCGACGGCACCGTTTGGCACCTCGATGTCGGCCCGTGGCATCCTGGGGCGGAAGTACGTCCCAAGGGTTCGGCTGTTCGCCGATTAAAGCCGCACGCGAGCTGGGTTCAGAACGTCGTGAGACAGTTCGGTCTCTATCCGTCGTGGGCGTAGGGAACTTGTGAGGAGCTGCTCCTAGTACGAGAGGACCGGAGTGGACGAACCGCTGGTGTGCCAGTTGTCCCGCCAGGGGCATTGCTGGGTAGCTATGTTCGGTTGGGATAAGCGCTGAAAGCATCTAAGTGCGAAGCTCGCCTCGAGATGAGGTTCCCCACCGGGTTAACCGGGTAAGACCGCAGGGAGACTACCTGCTTGATAGGCGGCACGTGGAAGCCCGGCGACGGGTGCAGCCAAGCCGTACTAATGGTCGAGGGCTTGACCTTTTCCAACGCTGACCAAGGGTCAGCGCCGTGGAACGGGATCCACCTGGGCGTGCGACGCCCGGGGCGTCGCTGGACGCCCGAACGACGCGAAGTTGAAGATCTCTCACTTCCGGCGCCTCCGCGCTCCCAAGCGCGTGATCGAGCCGCTGCCGAAGCGCGAACCACACGCAGGAAATCCTGGTGACTCTAGCGGAGAGGCCACACCCGTTCCCATCCCGAACACGGAAGTTAAGCTCTCCAGCGCCGAAGATACTGAGAGGGCAGCCTTTCGGGAAAATAGGCCGTCGCCAGGATTTCTGCGTTTCCGGGCAGCCCGCTGCGCAGCGCGCGTGCTCGACAGGACGCCGGCTTCGAACCGGCACCGGCGTGGTGCCGCGATACACTCCGGCACATGGAGGAGCCCGCGACCGACGAGCAACGTGCCGCGGAGACAGAAGGGCCTGTCTGCCCGTTCCTCGTCTCCGCGGCTGGCCCGTGGAGGAGCGCCGAGCCTGCGCGCGACCACCGCTGCTCTCGGCTGACGCACGCGACCCACCTCGACCTGGTCCACCAGCGCCGGTTCTGCCTCGGGTCTGGCGGACCCGGATGTCCGCACTACGTCACGGCACGCGCCCCCGGCCGCTTCGTGTCGACGCTACCGGTTGTCGTCGACCGCGGCCCGATGACGGCGACCCTCGAGCGGGATGGCATTCGCCGTCTGGCCGCCCCCGTGACCGTGGTGATCGTCGGGGCCGCCCTCGGCGCGCTGCTGCTGTCCCGGGGGCCCGGCGCGCCCGGGCCGACGCCCAGCGGGTCCGGCGAGGCGGCCCTGGGCACGTCGAGTCCGTCGGCTGCCTCGAGCTCTCCAGGGAGTCCCGCCCCGAGCCGGACCCCGGCCCCGTCCTCGTCGCCGATCCCGTCGTCGACGCCCGGGCCGTCCGCGTCCCCGACGACCACCAGCGGTCGGACCTATACCGTTCGGCCGGGCGACACGCTCGGAGCGATCGCCGCGAAGTTCGGGACCACCACGCGCGTGCTCGTGCAGCTGAACGGAATCGCGAATCCGAGCCTGATCCATGCCGGCGAGGTCCTGAAGCTGCCCTGACCCGCGGCCCCCGGGCACGCGGCCGTCGCGTGTCTCGCCCTTCAGCGCTGGCACGCCCGGCAGTACGAGGTGGCTTCGCGCCCGCCCACCTGGCTGATCGTGCCGCCGCACCGCAGGCACGGCTGGCCGCCGCGCAGGTGGACCTTCAGGTGATCGCGAACCTGCTTCTCGAAGGTCGGGGCCACTCGCGCGCGCAGGACGGAGATCGACCACCCGAGCGTCTCGCGGATCGCCGCGTAGAGCGCGCTGACCTCCTCGTCGGCGAGGCTCGATCGGCGCCGGAACGGGTTCAGGCGAGCGGCCCAGAGGATCTCGTCGGAGTAGGCGTTCCCGATCCCCGCGACGAACGCCTGGTTCCGCAGGAGGCTCTTCAGCTCGCCCGGATGGCGACGGATCCGCGCCCGGAACTGGTCGAGCGTGAGGGCCGGATCATCGGCGTCGGGCCCGAGGTCGGCCGGGGCGGTCCCGGGCACGTCGCGAGGGGCATCGGCCGGGACGAGGTAGAGCTTCCCCATCCGGGTCGGGTCGAGGTAGCGCAGGTCGACCCGCGCCTCCGGTGCGGGTAGCCAGTCGGCGCCGCGGACCCAGGCGGCCGTCTCTTTGGGGCTCGGCCCGACCCGCGGACCGAATTCGAGCACGACCGACCCCTTCGGGCGGGCGGCTCCGGGAGGGACCATCCCGAACCGCCCCGTCAGCATCGGCGCTGCCCAGATCGTGGTCCGGTCGGTCTCGAAGATCAGGAACTTGCCGCGCCGCCGAACCACGAGCAGGCGATTGTCCACGATTGCCGCGAGCTCGGCGGGCGTCGCCCGCAGGACCAGGGGGTCCACGGCCGTCGCCGAATCGATCGTGCGACCGACCAGCGCCGCGCCGAAGGCTTCGGCCAGGATCGTCAGGTCGGGCAGCTCGGGCACGGCCCGCGGATTGTACCCGTCAGGAGTCGTGTGCTAGACTCGCGCGGCCCCGCGAGGGCTCGACAGCCGAACAGCTTCCGACGGACGGAGTGGAGGAGCGGACCGCACGCAGGGCGCACGGACCGAACCCGACGACGACGGTGCGAGCACGGCTCGGCCGTCGTCCTCGTTTCGGGCGGACTCCATGACAGAGGTAGGAAAACCCTTGACCGAAGAGAAGCAGGCAGGGACCACGCCGGAGACCATGTCGGAGGCGAATGCCCCCGAGGTAGTCTCCGTCGCAGAACCGGCGACCGTGGTCGCCGACGTGGCCGCCGAGACCCCTGAGCCGTCCATGACCGAGCCCGCAGCCGAGGTAGCCCCAGCACCGGAACCCGAGCCTGTCGAGCCGGAGGCTGATGCCGTTGCCGCGCCCGCGGATGACGTCGTCGCCGAGCCGGAGGCCACGCCCGTGGTGGAAGCCGCGGCGGACGTGCCCGTCGAGCCGGTGGCAGTCGTCGACGAGCCCGCGGTTGAACCAGTGGCCGTCGATGCCGCCGAGCCCGTGGCGGAACCCGCGGCCGACGTCGCCGCCGAGCCGGTGGCAGTCGCGGAGCCCGTGGCGGAACCCGTTGCCGAAGCGGGCCCCGACGGCGTCAGCCCCGAGGATCTCGCCGACGCGCCCGCCGCCGAGGAGCCCGATGTCGTGGTGCCGCCGCCGGCGGCTCGTCCGGAGCCATCCACGATGGAGGAGCTGCTTGCGGAGCAGGACACCGACATCCGGAGCTTCAAGCACGGTGACGTCGTCGAAGGCGCGATCGTCCGGATCGACAAGGACGAGATCCTCGTCGACATCGGTGCCAAGAGCGAGGGCGTCGTCTCGAACCGCGAGCTCTACGGCCGGAACGCGGAGTCCTCCCCGGTCCTCGCGGTCGGCGATGTGGTCCTGGTCTACGTGCTCCAGCCGGAGTCTCCCGAGGGCCACGTGGTCCTCTCCCTGCGACGCGCCGGCCTCGAGCGCAAGTGGCGCTCGATG
Organism: uncultured Chloroflexia bacterium; assembly: GCA_963734535.1. Lineage (GTDB taxonomy): Bacteria > Chloroflexota > Limnocylindria > Limnocylindrales > CSP1-4 > CTSoil-043. The sequence continues at coordinate 158,782 of CAVTHS010000002.1, forward strand.
CAGGAGCAGTTCGAGACCGGGATCATCATCGAGGCGCCGGTCATCGACCACAACAAGGGCGGCCTGATCGTCGACTGCGGGATCCGCGGGTTCGTGCCGATCAGCCAGATCGTGGACTTCCCGCGCCGGCCGCAGAACGAGCAGCCGCGGGACGCGGCCCAGGAGATCGCCGAGAAGCTCCAGCCGTACGTCGGTCGTCGGCTTCGCCTCAAGATCCTCGAGGTGAACCGGAAGGCGAACCGCCTGATCCTGTCGGAGAAGGTGGCGCTCTACGAGGAGCGGCGCGAGAAGCGCGACGAGCTCTTCAGCAGCCTCCAGGTCGGCCAGAAGGTCAAGGGCAACATTCGTTCGATCGCGCCGTTCGGGGTCTTCGTCGACCTCGGCGGGATCGACGGGCTCGTCCACAAGAGCGAGCTTTCCTGGAACAAGGTCAACAACCCCGAAGCCGGCTACAAGGTCGGCGAGGAGGTCGAGGCCGAGGTCATCGACATCAACCACGAGCGTGGGCGGATCAGCCTGTCGATTCGCCGCCTGCAGCCGGACCCATGGCACTCCACGGTCGCCGACTTCAAGGTGGGCGAGGTCATCGACGGCACGGTGACGAAGCTCGTGAACTTCGGCGCCTTCGTGCGTGTCCGCGATGGGCTCGAAGGCCTGATCCACATCAGCGAGCTCTCGCACCAGCGCGTCGCGCATCCGGGCGATGTGGTCCGCGAGGGCCAGACCATCAAGCTCAAGATCATCTCGCTCGACTCGGAGCGGCATCGCCTCGGCCTCAGCCTGAAGCAGGCCGAGGAGGCACCGGCTCGTCCGGCGCCCGAGGCACCGCGGCCCCGGCGTCCCCGCGAGGAGCGCGGTTACGCGATGTCCGACGCCGTCCAGGAGCCCGAAGGCGGGATCGACAACACGCTCGCCGCAGCGTTCGCGCAGGTCCGCCAGCAGCTCGAGCAGGCCGAGAAGGCCGAGCAGCGCTCGGCCGAGGCGGCCCCCGGCACCGAGCCGGAGCCGGTCGCGGAGAGTGAACCCGCGGCCGCCGAGCCGGAGCCCGCGGTCGAGTCCGAGCCCGTCGCCGAGGCCGTCGCGGCCCAGGAGCCGGAGCCGGTCGCGGAGGCAGAGACGGTCGAGCCGGCGCCTGTCGCCGAGGAGACTGCCGCCGACGCGGAGTCCGTCGCCGAGGCCGTCACGGTCCCGGAGCCGGAGCCGGTCGCGGAGGCCGAGACGGTCGAGGAGGAGCCGGCGGCGGCTGCACCGGACGCCGACCTGGCACCGGAGTCCGAGCCGGACGTCGCAGCGGAGCCGGCGCCGGAGGTCTAGCCCTCGGTCACGACACGTGCACGAGGCGCCTCGCCGGCAGTCGGCGGGGCGCCTCTCGATCTTGCGCCGATGTTTCGGGATCCGCCGGGCCGGCGTTGACGAACCACACCATGAACGAGAGCAACCAGCGCCGTTGGCCACTCTCGCTCCGCATGACCACCCTGGCTGGCGGATTGCAGGCCGGATGGGTCGTGCTAGCATGACCCGCAGGGCGGTTGATGCCGCCAGAACGGACGTTCGATCTCGATGGACCGCTTTGACAAGTTCACCGACCGCGCGCGCAAGGTCCTGACCCTCGCACAGGACGAAGCGCAGCGGTTCAACCACAACTACATCGGCACCGAGCATCTCCTTCTGGGCCTCGTCCGTGAAGGCGAGGGGGTTGCCGCGCGCGTCCTCGAGAACATGAACGTCGAGCTGGCCAAGGTGCGCACCGCCGTCGAGTTCATCATCGGTCGCGGGGATCGCCCGGTCGTGGGCGAGGTTGGCCTGACGCCGCGAGCGAAGCGCGTCATCGAGCTCGCCATCGACGAGGCGCGCCGGCTGGGCCACAACTACATCGGCACCGAGCACCTGCTGCTGGGCCTGGTCCGCGAGGGAGAGGGGATCGCGGCGGGCGTCCTCGAGTCGCTCGGCGTGAACCTGGACAAGGTCCGCCACGAGGTCATCCGGGTCCTCTCCCAGAGCTCCGCCGCTGGTCCCGCACCGGAGGCGAAGCGGGCGAGCAAGACGCCGACCGTCGACCAGCTCGGGATCAACCTGACCGAGGCGGCGCGCGCCGGCAAGCTGGACCCCGTGATCGGCCGGGAGAAGGAGATCGAGCGGGTCATCCAGATCCTCTCCCGCCGGACGAAGAACAACCCCGCGCTGATCGGCGAGCCGGGCGTCGGCAAGACGGCGATCGCGGAGGGCCTTGCCCACCGCATCGTCAACAACGACGTGCCGGAGACGCTGCTCAACAAGCGCGTGCTCACCCTCGACATCGGGTCGCTCGTCGCGGGGACGAAGTACCGGGGCGAGTTCGAGGAGCGGCTCAAGAAGATCATCGAAGAGCTGCGCAACACGAACGACGCGATCCTGTTCATCGACGAGCTCCACACGCTGGTGGGCGCCGGGGCGGCCGAGGGCGCGATCGACGCGGCAAACATCCTCAAGCCGCCGCTTGCGCGCGGTGAGCTCCAGTGCATCGGCGCCACGACGCTCGACGAATACCGCAAGTACATCGAGCGCGACGCGGCCCTCGAGCGGCGCTTCCAGCCGGTGATGGTGGAGGAGCCGACGCTCGAGCAGACGATCGAGATCCTCAAGGGGATCCGGTCGCGCTACGAGGACCACCACAAGGTCGTCATCACCGACGACGCCTTGAAGGCAGCCGCGGACCTCTCCATCCGCTACATCGCGGACCGCCACCTGCCGGACAAGGCCATCGACCTCATCGACGAGGCGGCCAGCCGCGTGCGCCTTCGCTACGCCTCGGCGCCACCGGACCTGCGCGAGGCGCAGAAGGAGCTGGAGCGGGTCACGCGCGACAAGGACTCCGCCGCCAACACGCAGGAGTACGACGAGGCGTCGCGGCTCCGGGAGGTCGAGGCGACGGCCCGCGAGCGCGTTGACACGCTGCGGGCCGAATGGCAGGCCAGGGTCGCCGGCGACCAGCCGACGGTCGACGAGGAGGAGATCGCCCACGTCGTGGCGATGTGGACGGGCATCCCCGTCACGCGGATCGCGCAGGAGGAGTCGGAGCGCCTGCTGCACATGGAGGATCACCTCCACAAGCGGGTGATCGGCCAGCAGGAGGCGATCGAGACGATCTCGCGGGCGGTGCGGCGCGCGCGAGCAGGCCTGAAGGATCCGAAGCGGCCCATCGGCTCGTTCATCTTCCTGGGACCGACCGGGGTCGGGAAGACCGAGCTGGCGAAGGCCGTGGCCGAGTTCATGTTCGGTTCCGAGGACGCGCTCATCAAGGTCGACATGAGCGAGTTCATGGAGCGCCACAACGTGAGCCGGCTGGTCGGGGCGCCTCCCGGCTACGTCGGATTCGACGAGGGCGGCCAGCTCACCGAGGCGGTCCGCCGCAAGAGCTACGCGGTCATCCTGCTCGACGAGATCGAGAAGGCCCACCCGGAAGTCTTCAACATCCTCCTCCAGATCCTGGAGGACGGCCAGCTGACTGACGCCAAGGGCCGCCGGGTCGACTTCCGCAACACGATCATCATCATGACCTCGAACCTCGGCGCACGGCAGCTCCAGACGAACTCGTCGCTGGGGTTCCGCTCGTTCGGCGAGACCGAATCCGCCCGGGCCGAGGCGTCGTACGAGAACATGCGCGACAAGGTCCAGGCCGAGCTCAAGACCTCGTTCCGGCCCGAGTTCCTGAACCGGATCGACGCGATGGTCGTCTTCCGCACGCTGACCCAGGACGAGATCCGGGTGATCGTGGACCTGATGCTGGCGCGCGTCCGCGACCAGCTCCGCACCCAGCAGATGTCGCTCGAGGTCACCCAGGCGGCCAAGGACCACATCATCAAGATCGGCTATGACGTCGCATACGGGGCCCGCCCGCTCCGCCGCGTCATCCAGAACATGGTCGAGGACGTGCTGGCGGAGCAGCTGTTGCTGAGCCGGTACAAGCCCGGGACGGTCATCGTCGTCGACAAGGGCGAGGAAGCCGGGCTCTCGATCCACGCAGCCGACGAGAAGACGCCCGCCGCGGTCGAAGCCGGCTAGCGCGGGGCCGACCCCGCGCGTGACCAAGACCCAGAGCCGCTACGTCTGCCAGGCCTGCGGCGACTCGTTCCTCCGCTGGGAGGGCCAGTGTCGCTCGTGCAGCGCGTGGAACACGCTGGTCGAGACGCTGGTCCGCGAAGCCACGCCCGCCTCCCGTCACCGTGTCGCGCCCTCCGCCGGGGCCGGCCCCGTCTCGCTCGCCGACCTCTCCGAGGCGGACGTCGTCCGGATCCCCGTTGGGATGGGCGAGCTCGACCGCGTCCTCGGCGGCGGCCTCGTTCCGGGCTCGCTCGTGCTCGTCGGGGGTGAACCGGGGATCGGCAAGTCGACCCTGCTCCTCCAGGCCGCGGCCGGCCTCTCGGCGCGTCGGGCCGGTCCTGTATGCGACCGGCGAGGAATCGGCCGCCCAGGTCCGCCTGCGGGCCGTCCGCCTCGGGCTCCTGGATGGTGCGGCCGGCGCCGCGGTCACCGTCTACGCGGAGAGCTCCGTGGAGCGGGTCGTCGAGGCCGCCCGCGCGGCACGGCCGGTCGTCCTGATCGTCGACTCGATCCAGACGGCCACCGTCGACGAGCTCGAAGGCCCGGCGGGGAGCGTGGGGCAGGTGCGCGAGGCGGCGCTCCGCTACATGGAGCTCGCCAAGGGCGACGGCATCGCCGTCCTCCTCGTCGGGCACGTGACCAAGGAGGGCAGCCTCGCGGGCCCGAAGACCCTCGAACACGTCGTCGACGCCGTCCTGAGCGTGGAAGGCGACCGCTCGGGCGGCCTTCGGCTGGTGCGTGCGACGAAGAACCGCTTCGGATCCACCGAGGAGGTCGGCGTGCTCGAGATGGGCGAGCGCGGGTTGCGCGAGGTGCCGGACCCGGCGCGCGCCTTCCTCGTCGAGCATGACGTCACGGCACCCGGGAGTGTCGTCGGCGCCACGCTCGAGGGGTCTCGCGCGCTGCTCGTCGAGGTCCAGGCGCTGGTTGCGCCGACCGGCTACGGGACGCCGCGGCGGACGGCCATCGGGCTCGATCCGGGCCGGCTGGCGCTGCTGGTCGCCGTCCTCGCGCGGCGGGCCGGCATCGGCCTCGGCAGCCACGACGTCTACGCGAACCTCGCCGGCGGGCTGGCCGCGGACGACCCGGGCCTCGACCTCGCGGTGGCGCTCGCGCTCGCCTCCACCTTCCGGGATCGACCGGTGGGGGCCGGGACGGTCGCAATCGGGGAGATCGGCCTGCTGGGCGAGCTGCGGCCGGTGGGCAGCCTCGAGCGCTGCCTCCGGGAAGCGGCACGGCTGGGGTTCACCCGTGCCCTGGTCCCGCCCGGTCGCGGCGCGCCACCGGAGATCCCGGGGATCGCGATGGTCACCGTGCGGACCGTTCGCGAGGCGCTCGAGGCCGCGCTGGACACGACCGGTGGCTGACACGGCCCGAGAGGCGGTGCTAGGCTCACGGCCCGTGATTCGCATCATTCGGCTCCTCGGCGCAGCCCTCGGGCTCCTCGTCGGTCTCTCGTTCGTGGCCGGCAATGGGGGACCATTCGGCGATTCGACGTATGCCGGCGCGCTCATCGCGGCCTGGCTGGTCGCCTGGCTCGTGGTGGGCTTCGCGGTGCTGCCCTACCTGACCGTCGTGCCGGCCGGCTTGCTGATCAACGGCGTCCAGCGGCTGTCGACCGCGGAGTTCGTGACCGCGGTGCTCGGCCTGCTCCTGGGCCTGGTGATGGGGCTCCTCCTCGGCCTGCCGCTGGCCGCGGTGCCCGCCCCCCTGGGGACGTGGCTGCCGCTGGGCGTCTCGGTCTTCCTGGGGCTTGGCATGTCCGGCCTGACGGTCGCGAAGCGCAACGACCTGATCCTGGCAACGGAGGCGATCGGGATCTTCCGACGCCCGACGCCCGAGGACGTGCCGCGGGCGAACGAGCCACAGGTGGCGGTCGACACGAGCGCGATCATCGACGGCCGGATCGCCGACATCGCGGAAGCCGGCTTCCTCCAGGGGACGCTGGTCGTCTCGCGCGTCGTGCTCGACGAGCTGCAGCGAATCGCCGACAACGCCGATACGCTGCGCCGCAACCGCGGTCGGCGGGGCCTGGAGATCCTGTCCCGCCTCCAGAAGGACTCCCGCGTGAACGTCGAGATCGTCGAGGACACGTTTCCCGAGATCAGCGAGGTTGACGCGAAGCTGGTCGCGTTGGCTCGCTCGCGGAGCGGCGTGATCCTCACGAACGACTTCAACCTGAACCGGGTGGCCGAGATCCAGGGCGTTCGCGTCATGAACGTCAACTCGCTGGCCAATGCCCTCAAGCCTGCCGTCCTGCCCGGCGAGGATCTCCGGGTTCGCGTGATCCAGGAAGGGAAGGAGGCCGGGCAGGGCGTCGGCTTCCTCGACGACGGGACGATGATCGTGGTGGAGGGCGGCGCGCGGCACCTCGACCGCGAGATCGACGTCGGGGTCACGCGCGTGCTCCAGACCGTCGCGGGACGCATGATCTTCGCCCTGCCCAAGCAGGAGTGAGCGGTCGCGGCGGCCAGGTCCCGCTGGGTCCGACCCGGCGCCGACGTGATCGTCGTGGCGGCCGGAGCGAGCTCCCGGATGGGCGGGGTGGACAAGCTCTCCGCCGCGGTCGGCGGACGGCCGTTGCTGGCCTGGACCCTTGACGCCCTTTCGCGCTCGTCGAGCGTGTCGCGGGTGGTCGTCGTCACCGCGACGGACCGGATCCCCGGGATCGCGGGGGCGTCCTGGCTGCCCGACGCGGTGTGCGCGGTCGTGGCGGGTGGCGCACGGCGGCAGGACTCGGTTGCCGCCGGTGTCGCCGCGCTGGCGGACGGCCCGGCCGACGGGGTGATCCTGGTTCACGACGGTGCACGCCCGCTCGTGTCGCCGGCCCTGGTCGACGCGGTCGCCGGGGCCGCCGCCGAGCATGGCGCCGCGATCCCGGTGCTGCCGGTGGTCGATACGCTGAAGCGCGTCGAGCTCGGGCGCGTCACCGGCACCGTCGAGCGGATGGGCCTCGTCGCCGCGCAGACTCCCCAGGGCGTCCGGCGCGACCTCCTCGCGGCTGCCTATGCGGCCTTCCCGCCCGACGGGCCGGAGACGTGGACCGACGAGGCCGCCCTGCTCGAGGCCTGTAGAATCCCGGTCCATGCGATCCCCGGCGAATACGGCCAACCTCAAGGTGACCCTGCCCGACGATCTCCGGCGGGTGGAGAGGGCCCTGGTCGATTCCGGCCGGATCGCGGTCTCGTCTCGCGCACCCGGGGCCGTGCGCGTGGGCATCGGCGACGACGGACACTCCTTCGGCCCCGGCGCCCCGCTGGCCCTCGGGGGCATCTCCATCGACGGGGCGCCGCGCCTCCACGGCCATTCGGACGGGGACGTGGTGCTCCACGCCGTCTGCGACGCGCTCCTCGGCGCTGCAGGGCTTGGCGACCTCGGCCGGATCTATCCGCCCGGCCCGGCGACACCCGCCGGGATCGCGAGCGCCGCGCTGCTGACCGGGTGCCTCGGCCGGGTGCGCGAAGCGGGCCTGGTTCCGCTCTCCGTGGACGTGACGATCGTGGCTGCGCGGCCGCGACTGGCTGCCAGGCTGCCCGGGATGCGCGACGCGATCGCGCGCCTGCTCGCGTTGCCGGTCGACCGGGTGAACGTCAAGGCGTCGACGGGGAACCTGGGGGGCTGGGAAGGGGCAGGCCGCGGCATCTCTGCCCGCGCCGTGGCCGTCGTCGGGGAGGCGCCCGGGTGACGGTTCGGCTCCATGACACCCTGACCGGGGAGCTGCAGGCGCTGGACCCGCTCGAGGCCGGGCACGTCCGGATCTACTCGTGCGGCCCGACGGTCTACGGACCCGCCCACGTCGGGAACTTCCGTTCGTTCCTCTTCGCGGACGTGCTCGTGCGCTACCTGCGGTGGCGGGGCTACCGGGTCACGTGGGTCATGAACCTGACGGACGTGGACGACAAGATCATCCGGGGCGCGGCGTCCGAGGGAATCGGCATCGAGGCGCTCGCGGCCCGCCACATCGAGGGGTTCCTCGCCGACGCGGCGACGCTCCGGATGACAACCCCGGACGAGTTGCCGCGGGCGACCGCCCACATCCCGCAGATGGTCGACGCTGGTCGAGACGCTCCTCGAGCGGGGCCACGCGTACCGGACCGACGACGGCTCCGTCTTCTTCCGAATCGCCTCGTGGCCGGCCTATGGGCGCCTGGCGCGGCTTGATCCGGACGCGATGCGGGTCGGCGAGCGGGTGGCCGCCGACGAGTACTCGAAGGACGATGCGCGTGACTTCGTCCTCTGGAAGGCGGCAAAGCCCGGCGAGCCCAGCTGGGACACGGCCGTCGGGTCGGGGCGGCCCGGCTGGCACCTCGAGTGCTCGGCGATGAGCATGGCCTACCTGGGCAGCTCGTTCGACATCCATACCGGCGGCGTGGACCTCGTCTTCCCGCACCACGAGGACGAGATCGCCCAGTCGGAGGCCGCCACCGGCGTGCCGTTCGTGCGGACCTGGCTCCACTGCGCCCATCTCCAGATGGGTGGTCGCAAGATGGCCAAGTCGGAGGGCAACATCGCCGGCGTCTCCGAGCTCCTGGCGAGCGGCCTGGAGCCCCGCGCGCTGCGGTACTCGCTCATCGCGGCCCACTACCGCACGGGCCTCAGCTTCAGCGACGAATCGACCGGCGCCGCGGCCGCGGCGGTCGCCCGCCTGGACGCGTTCGTCGCCGCCCTTGCGGACGTATGCCGCACGATGTGCCCGACGACCCGGGTCTCCCGCCCGTGATCGGGGCGGCCCGGGAGGCATTCGCGGCCGCGATGGACGACGACCTCGGGATATCGGCCGCCCTCGCGGCCGTCTTCGAGCTCGTCCGCGACGTGAACCGGCGGATCGCGACCCGGACCATCTCCACGGCCGACGCCCGGCGCGCCCTTGACGCGCTGCGCGATCTCGACCGGGTTCTCGGCGTGCTGCCAGATGCCGGAGAGCCCGCGCTCGAGGCCGATCTCGCCGAGCTGCTCGACCTCCGCGCGACCGCGCGCGCCGCCCGTGACTGGGCCGCCTCGGATCGCCTGCGGGACGAGCTGGCCGCCCGGGGGATCGCCGTGGAGGACTCGACGGGACGGGCAGCGCTGGCGTCGCATCGGGCTGCCGTCGGGTGCCTGAGCCGCCGGACCCGCGTCGACCCCGGGGCGACGACGGGCCGCCCTGGCGCAAGGAAGGGCGTCACGATCGATCCCGGTGGCCCGGCGGGGGCGGTCCCGCGGGCCGACCCCCGGCCGGTCGCGGTGAACCGGGCCGGATCGGGGGACCCGGCCGGACCGGTGAAGCCCGCCGGACCAACGGACCTGGCCGACCGGGCGGCAGCGACGGATCGAGCAGACCCGGCGGCAGCGGCGAAGGGACCGAACCGGGCCGGACCGCGCCTGCCGGTCGTCCGGGAGTCGGCGACGGACATGCCCGGCGAGGCCCCGAGCGCGAGTGGCAGGACCGCCCGGGGTTCGGCGGGCCCTCCCGCCCCGGGTTCCGTCCGCCGGCCCGCCCCGGGTTCGGCGCGCCGTCCGCCCGGGTTCGGGCGCCGTCCCGCCCGGAGCGGCCGGCCCATGGGCACCTGCCCGCCGAAGGTGACGCGACGCAGGCGGGTCAGCCCGGCCCGGCGTCGAGTCACGTTCCGCGCCCGGCGTTCACGCCCGGTCCCCGGGTCGGTGCTCGACCGCCGCGAGCGTTCGATGGCGCCCGGCCCTGGCCCGCGGTCCGGGGAGCCCAGCGTCCCTCCGGGGCGGCGCTCGTCATGGCGGACGACGAGGAGCTCGTGGCCGGGCGGCGCCCGGTGGAGGAAGCGTTCGTGGCCGGCCGTGCCGCCCGCCGCCTGCTCGTCACGCCCCAACGGCGCGACGCGCTCGAACGGCTGGTGCTCCACGCGACCGCCTTGCGGATCCCGATCGTGGAGGTCGAGGGTGGCACCCTGACCGCGACCGCCGGCTTCGATGGGCACCAGGGCGTGGCCCTCGTGGTGGAGGCCCGACGTTTCGCGGCCCCGGACGAGATCCTCGCCCGCGCGATCGGGCGCGACGCCGCGCCGTTCGTCCTCGCCCTCGACTCCCTCGAGGATCCGCAGAATCTCGGCTCGCTGCTGCGGAGCGCCGAGGCGGCCGGCGTCGACGGCGTGCTGTTCCCGACGCGCCGCCAGGCTCCGCTCAGCCCGGCTGCGGTCAAGGCGTCCGCGGGTGCCACCGAGCACCTGCTCCTCGCGCCGGTCGACGACCTGGCGGCCGCGCTCGCGGGGCTCCACCTGCGGGGGCTCCGGATCGTGGGCGCAGACGCGGATGCCGCCCTGACCTACCGCGAGGCGGACCTTCGCGGCCCGCTCGTGCTGGTCGTGGGCAGCGAGGGACGCGGTCTCGCGCCGCCGATCCGGCGTCGCTGCGACCTTCTCATCCGGATCCCGATGCGCGGCCGGATCGCCTCGCTGAATGCCGCGGTGGCAGGCTCGATCCTCGTCTTCGAGGCGGCCATGCAGCGCGGCGGGCCGGAGGCACTGCCCGTGTCCGGCCCCGCGGCCGCCGGCGGTGTGCCCGCAGCCCGGCCCGGCGGACGTCGGTGACGCGCAACCCGGGGTGGTCGATCCGGGCGCCGCCGCGCTCCCCTGGGACGCTCCGCCCTCCGCTCCGCCCGACGACGCGATGCCCGGCTGACCGCTGCCCGTGGAGGCCACGCTTGACCGCGATCGTGGCCGCCGCCTATGATGGCCGCCGCGCCTCGGAGACGACTGCGGTGTTCTCCTGCGCCTTGCCGACGTAGCTCAATTGGTAGAGCAGCGGTTTTGTAAACCGCCGGTTCCGGGTTCGAGTCCCGTCGTCGGCTCCAATTGAAGACGTCGGCCGGGCGCACCACGGAGCCGCAGCTCCCGTTCGACCGCGCGGTTCCGGTGGGTAGGTTGAGCAGGTGGTGAGCTCAGCTGACTGTAAATCAGCCGTCAACGACTGTAGAGGTTCGATTCCTCTCCTGCCCACCATCAACCCCGCGACTCCGGTCCGGGGCCCACATAGCTCAGCCGGCAGAGCACTTCCTTGGTAAGGAAGAGGTCATGGGTTCGAATCCCATTGTGGGCTCCAGCAACCTTGTTTGGCCCCGTCCATAGGTAGCAGGTAGACGCGCACGTGGCGAAGAAGAAGTTCGAGCGGAATAAGCCGCACGTCAACATCGGCACGATCGGCCATATCGATCACGGCAAGACGACGCTGACCGCGGCGATCACGAAGTACCTCGCCCTCAAGGGCGGGGCGGTGTATCGCGCGTTCGACTCGATCGACAACGCGCCCGAGGAGCGCGAGCGGGGGATCACGATCGCGATCGCCCACGTCGAGTACGAGACCGACGCCCGCCATTACGCGCACGTCGACTGCCCCGGACACGCCGACTACATCAAGAACATGATCACCGGCGCCGCCCAGATGGACGGCGCGGTCCTCGTCGTGGCCGCCACCGACGGCCCCATGCCCCAGACCCGCGAGCACATCCTCCTCGCCCGCCAGGTCGAGGTCCCCTTCATGGTCGTCTTCCTCAACAAGGTCGACGCGGTCGACGACGAGGAGCTGCTCGACCTCGTCGAGCTCGAGGTCCGCGAGCTGCTGACCAAGAACTACTTCCCGGGCGACGACATCCCCGTCATCCGCGGCTCCGCGCTCAAGGCCCTCGAGGCCACCGGCGGCGTGGACGACCCGGCCTACGCCTGCATCCAGGAGCTCATGGATGCGGTCGACTCCTACATCCCGACCCCCGAGCGCCCGGTCGACAAGCCCTTCCTGATGCCGGTCGAGGACGTCTTCGGGATCAAGGGCCGGGGCACCGTGGCGACCGGCCGCATCGAGCGCGGCATCGTCAAGGTCGGCGACGAGGTCGAGATCGTCGGCATCCGGCCGACCCGCAAGGTCGTCGTGACCGGCGTCGAGATGTTCAAGAAGCTGCTCGACCAGGGCCAGGCCGGCGACAACGTGGGCTGCCTCCTGCGGGGCATCGAGCGCGAGGACATCGAGCGCGGCCAGGTGCTCGCCAAGGCGGGCTCCGTCAAGCCCCACACGAAGTTCACCGCGCAGGTCTACGTCCTGACCAAGGAGGAGGGCGGCCGGCACACCCCGTTCTACAACGGCTACCGGCCCCAGTTCTACCTCCGCACGACCGACGTGACCGGGGCGATCGGCCTCCCCGACGGCGCCGAGATGATCATGCCCGGCGACAACGTCGAGATGAAGGTCGAGCTCATCACCCCGATCGCGATCGAGATCGGGCAGCGCTTCGCGATCCGCGAGGGTGGCCGAACCGTCGGCGCCGGCGCGATCGTGAGCATCGTCGAGTAGCCCGATGCCGAAAGCAGCCGATCACCGGCCGATTGTTCAGCTCGCCTGTACCGAGTGCAAGGAGCGGACGTACACCACGCGCAAGAACAAGAGGAACGATCCCAACCGGATCGAGCTTCGGAAGTACTGCCCGCGGGACCGCCGCCACACCCTGCATCGCGAGGCGAAGTAGCAGGGGGATCCACAGGGGCGTAGCTCAATTGGCAGAGCACCGGTCTCCAAAACCGGTGGTTGTAGGTTCGAGTCCTATCGCCCCTGCCAGCCTTTCGACCCCACCTACCAGGGAAGTGCAGTAGCCCATCGTGCGACGCATCCGTCGGTTCATCGATGAATCGTGGTCCGAACTCAAGAAGGTCTCCTGGCCCACGCGCGACCAGGTCCGCAACCTGACCGTGCTCGTCTTCGCGGTGAGCGCGGCGATCGGCCTGTTCATCGCGGCCTGGGACTTCGTGTTCACCGAAGCGGTCCGGCTCATCACGCCGGCGGCATAGGGGGACGCTGATGACCGAGATGGTCCGGGCCCCCGAGAAGCGCTGGTTCGTGATTCACACGTACTCGGGCTATGAGAACAAGGTCAAGGCGAACCTCGAGCACCGCATCGAGTCGATGGGCATGGAGGACAAGATCTTCCAGGTGCTCGTCCCGATGGAGGACGAGATCGAGATCAAGCAGGGCCAGCGGCACACCGTCCAGAAGAAGGTGTTCCCCGGCTACGTCCTCGTGGAGATGATCTACGACCCCGAGTCCTGGTACGTCGTCCGGAACACGCCGGGCGTCACGAGCTTCGTCGGCACCGGGAACATCCCGGGCAGCCGCAGCGAGCCGATCCCGCTCGAGGAGCACGAGGTCAAGCAGATCCTGCGCCAGATGGGCGTGGAGACGCCGAAGTACCGCGTCGCGTTCACCAAGGGCCAGAGCGTCCGGGTGACCGACGGGCCGTTCGCCGAGTTCGTCGGCACGGTCGACGAGGTCGACCCGGAACGCAACAAGGTCAAGGTCCTCGTCAGCATCTTCGGCCGCGAGACCCCCGTCGAGCTCGACCTTCTCCAGGTCGAGAAGCTCTGATCGAAAGGAACATCGGCCACCGTGGCGAAGAAGATCCGAATCGTCCTGACCCTCCAGCTGCCGGCCGGCAAGGCCACCCCGGCGCCGCCCGTCGGCACCGCGCTGGGCCCCCACGGCATCAACATCATCGAGTTCACCAAGAGCTATAACGAGAAGACCGCCGACAAGGCGGGCCAGATCATCCCGGCCCAGATCACGGTCTTCGAGGACCGCTCCTTCACCTTCATCCTGAAGACGCCGCCGGCCGCCGACCTGCTCCGCAAGGCAGCCGGCATCGACAAGGGCGCCGCGACCACGAGCCGCGAGACCGCCGGGCGCGTGACCCGCGACCAGGTCCGCGAGATCGCCGGCCAGAAGCTCGCCGACCTCAACGCGAACGACATCGAGGCCGCCATGCGGCAGGTCGAGGGGACGGCGCGGAGCATGGGCATCGAGGTCGTCGGCTAGCGCCGGCAACCGAGGTCGTCGGCGAGCCCGACGACGACGCGTTCCGGCCGCGCTCGAGCCGGACGAGGACCCCGCGTCACGGGGGAGGCCGGAACGCCGGCCGCCAGCACGAGGAGCCAGGCATGGCCCAGCACGGCAAGAAGTATCGCGAGGCATTCGGCCTGATCGACCGGACCCGGGCCTACCCGCCCGCCGAGGCGGTCGACCTGGTCAAGCAGACCTCGATCGTCAACTTCGATCCCTCGGTGGAGGCGCACCTCCGCCTCGGCGTCGACCCGCGCCACGCCGACCAGATGGTCCGCGGCACGGTCGTCCTCCCCCACGGGACCGGCAAGGTCGTCCGCGTGGCCGTCTTCGCCCAGGGCGAGAAGGCCCAGGAAGCGCTTCGCGCCGGCGCGGACGAGGTGGGCGGCGAGGACCTCGTCAAGAAGATCGAGGGTGGCTGGCTCGAGTTCGACGTCGCGGTCGCGACGCCGGACATGATGGGGATGGTCGGCAAGCTGGGCCGCATCCTCGGCCGGCGCGGCCTCATGCCGAACCCCAAGGCGGGCACGGTCACGTTCGACGTGGAGCGGGCGATCAACGAGGTGAAGGCCGGTCGGGTCGAGTACAAGGTCGACAAGTCCGGGATCATCCACGTGCCCGTGGGCAAGGCCAGCTTCGAGGCGGCCGCGCTGGTCGCGAACCTGGCCGTCCTCCTGGACGCGATCAACCGGGCGAAGCCGGCGGGGGCGAAGGGAACCTACCTCAAGGGTCTCACGATCGCCAGCACCATGAGCCCTGGCGTCCGCGTGGACCTGCCGGGCCTGCTCGCGGTCGCCAACGCCGCCTGAGCGCCACCTCATCGCCGGCGCACGTCGCGCCGGCAGGCTGTACCATCACACGCCGCGGCGCCCGAGAGGCGCGTCGCACAGCACACAGACGGACCGCCGCAGACAGCCTGCGCCCGCGGACCGGAGCCCGATCACTCGGGAGGCCGGTCGGGGCTTGATCCGTCGGACCGGATCGGACGCCCGCAGCATCGGGCAGCCGGGGACGCCGACGAGCACGCCGAGGCAGGTCTCCGACCGCGAGCCCTCACCCGGAGGCCCCGCTGCGGACCCTGCAGGACGCGAGGAAGCACCGTCAGGCAGGGGATCCCGCCGGGTGGATCCGCCGGGCGCGCCGGACGCGCGCAGCGCAGCAGAGGGCCCTATGCCGACCGACGCGAAGCGCGCCACCGTGGCCGAGCTCCGGGGCGACCTGTCCCGCAGCACCACGCTCGTCACCACCGAGTACCGCGGGCTCACCGTGAAGGAACTCGGCGAGATCCGGCGGGCGCTTCGAAAGCAGCACGTCACCTACCGGGTCGTCAAGAATCGCCTCATGCGGATCGCCGCGGAGCAGGAGGGGAACCCGGGCATCGGCCCGCTCCTCCGCGGCCCCTCGGCCATCGCCTTCGGGAGCGGCGACGAGGCGCTCGTCGCACGGACCGTCCTCGAGGCCGTCCGCCCCTACAAGCTCGTCAAGGTCACCGGCGGCGTCGTCGGCGGGAAGTCCTACGACCTCGCGGGCGTGACCAGGCTTGCGACCCTCCCGCCCCGCGAGATCCTTCTCGCCCAGCTCGGCGGCGCGTTCAGCGCACCGGCCACGCAGGTCGCCGGGCTCATGGCCGCGAACCTGCGAAACCTCGGCAATGCGCTGACCCAGCTGCAGGAGCAGCTGGCGCAGGCCGTGGCCTAGGCGCCACCGAACAGGAACCCAACGCGCCCGCCAGCCGCGGGCGACGCGACTTCAAGGAGACATGAACGCAATGGCCACGCTTACCCACGACGAGCTGCTCGACCAGATCGGCGCGATGACCCTCGTCGAGGTTGCCGATTTCATCAAGAAGTTCGAGGCGAAGTTCGGCGTCACCGCCGCCGCTCCGGTCTCGGCGGCCGCCGCGCCGTCCGCCGCCGCCGCCCCCGTCGAGGCGGTCGAGGAGCAGACGGAGTTCACGGCGATCCTCGCCGAGATCGGCCCCAACAAGATTCCCGTCATCAAGGTCGTGCGCGAGCTCACCGGCCTTGGCCTCAAGGAGGCCAAGGACCTCGTCGACCAGTCGCCGAAGCCCGTCAAGGAAGGCGTCGCCCGCGACGAGGCAGAGAAGATCAAGGCGGCCCTCGAGGCGCAGGGCGCAAAGGTCGAGATCAAGTAGCTGCCGACCGCCACGCTGGGAGTGCCGGCAGCACCTCGCCGTCCGGCCGACCCACTCGCCGCCACGCCGGGATGGTGCACGGGCGCCACCCGGCGTTCGCGTGCGCGCTTGACAACTTCTGCGTGAGCGATACAATTTCCAATTCCGTGAGCGCGGCCCTCTTTCCTTTCTCCCTCCTCCGTCAAGGAGCGGTTCATGCTGCCTGTCGCTGATTTCTCGTCCCTCGCGCCGTCCGGCCGGATCTCGTACGCCCGAATCTCGGAGAAGCGTGAGATCCCCAACCTGATCGAGCTCCAGGTCCGATCCTTTGCCTGGTTCATCGAACGGGGCCTCCGCGAGCTGTTCGACGAGATCAGCCCGATCAAGGACTTCACGGGCAAGGTCATGGAGCTCCAGTTCCTGGACTACGAGTTCGGGGAGCCGAAGTACTCGGAGCTCGAGTGCCGCACCCGGGACCAGACCTTCAGCAAGCCGCTCTACGTCAACGTGGAGCTCCTGATCAAGGAGACAGGCGAGATCCAGCGCCAGCGGGTCTACATGGGCGACTACCCGTGGATGACGGAGCTGGGCACGTTCATCATCAACGGTGCCGAGCGCGTCGTCGTCAGCCAGCTCGTGCGCTCGCCGGGCGTCTACTACGGCAAGGTCGAGGATCCCAGCTCGGGCCGCGACCTGTACACGGCCAAGGTCATCCCGAACCGCGGTGCCTGGCTCGAGTTCGAGACGTCCAACCGGGACCTGCTCTCGGTGAAGGTCGACCGCAAGCGGAAGATCGCGGCGACCACCTTCCTGCGCGCCGTCGGCTACGAGCGCAACGAGGAGATCTCGGCGCTCTTCGGGGGCCTGGATGACAACCCGGAGCACCCCTACATCGCGGCGACGCTCGACAAGGACCCGACGAACACGCAGGCCGAGGCCCTGATCGAGGTCTACAAGAAGCTCCGCCCCGGCGATCCGCCGACCGGAGACAACGCGCGGCAGCTGGTCGAGAGCCTCTTCTTCAACTTCCGCCGGTACGACCTGGGACGCGTTGGCCGCTACAAGTTCAACAAGAAGCTCGACGCCATCGCCGCCCGCATGGGCTACGAGCTGCCCCGCGAGGACGTCTCCAACCCGCACCTGGGACGGACGATCACGCGCGAGGACATCGCCGCGATCGTCGGCCAGCTGATCATCCTCAACAACGGGGGCGGCCAGCCGGACGACATCGACCACCTCGGCAACCGCCGCATCCGCGCGAACGGCGAGCTGATCCAGAACGCCTTCCGGATCGGGCTCCTCCGCATGGAGCGGGTGGTCCGGGAGCGGATGACGATCCAGGAGATCGACAAGGCGACCCCGAACGCCCTCATCAACATCCGGCCGGTCTCGGCCGCGATGAAGGAGTTCTTCGGCGGAAGCCAGCTCTCCCAGTTCATGGACCAGACGAACCCGCTCGCGGAGCTGACGAGCAAGCGGCGCCTCTCCGCACTGGGCCCGGGAGGGCTCTCGCGCGAGCGTGCCGGCTTCGACGTCCGCGACGTCCACCACAGCCACTACGGCCGCATCTGCCCGATCGAGACGCCGGAAGGGCCGAACATCGGCCTCATCGGCTCGCTCGCGACGTTCGGCCGGATCAACGACTACGGCTTCATCGAGACGCCGTACCGCAAGGTCCGCCGGAGCATCGCGTGGGACGATCCGGACCTCGCGTCGTACGAGGCCGGTGCCGACCTGGTCGGCAAGGGCGGCGAGGTCGTGGTCCCGAAGGGCCAGCCGCTCTCCGCCACCGCCGCCGCGGAGCTCAAGCGCCAGAAGGCGCAGGCATTCCCGATCCGCCCCGTCGTGACCGACGAGATCGTCTATCTCGCCGCGGACGAGGAGGAGGAGCACCACGTCGCCCAGGCGAACGCGACGCTCGACGAGGCGGGGCACTTCACGGCCAACCGCGTGCCCTGCCGCTACCGGGACATCTTCCCGGAGGTCGCGCCGGACCGGATCGAGTACATGGACGTCAGCCCGAAACAGGTCGTCTCGGTCGCGACGGCCCTCATCCCGTTCCTCGAGCACGACGACGCGAACCGGGCCCTGATGGGCTCGAACATGCAGCGCCAGGCCGTCCCGCTGCTGGAGCCCGAGGCGCCGATCGTGGGCACGGGCATGGAGCGTCGCGCGGCCCAGGACTCGGGCCAGGTGCTGCTTGCCCGCGGCGCGGGGGTCGTGACCTCGGTGACCGCCGACCGGATCCTCGTCGATGAGGACGCCGGCGAGCTGCGCACCTACCCGCTCCAGAAGTTCGTCCGCTCCAACCAGGGCACCTGCATCAACCAGCGCCCGATCGTGGACGTCGGCCACCGTGTCGGGCCGGGGGACCCGATCGCCGACTCGTCGTCCACCGATGGTGGCGAGCTCGCCCTGGGCCGGAACATCCTCGTCGCGTTCATGAGCTGGGAGGGTGGCAACTACGAGGATGCCATCGTCATCAGCGATCGCCTGGTCCGCGAGGACCTGTTCACGAGCATCCACATCGAGAAGCACGAGATCGAGTCGCGCGACACGAAGCTCGGGCCCGAGGAGATCACCCGGGACATCCCGAACGTCGGCGAGGAGTCCCTCAAGGACCTCGACGAGGAGGGGATCGTCTACATCGGAGCCGAGGTCCGGCCGGGCGACATCCTGGTCGGCAAGATCACGCCGAAAGGCGAGACCGAGCTGACCGCGGAGGAGCGCCTGCTGCGCGCCATCTTCGGCGAGAAGGCCCGCGAGGTGAAGGACTCCTCGCTGCGCCTCCCGCACGGCGAGCGGGGCAAGGTTGTCGACGTCAAGGTCTTCACGCGCGAGGACTCCGAGCTCATGCCCGGCGTCAACAAGCTGGTCCGCGTCTCGGTGGCCCAGAAGCGCAAGGTCAGCGTCGGCGACAAGATGGCGGGCCGCCACGGCAACAAGGGCGTCATCGCCAAGATCCTGCCGCAGGAGGACCTCCCGTTCCTCCCCGACGGCTCCCCGGTGGACATCATCCTCAACCCGCTCGGCGTGCCGAGCCGCATGAACATCGGCCAGATCCTCGAGACCCACCTCGGCTGGGCGCTCGCGACGCTCGGTCTCAAGGCCGCGACCCCCGTCTTCGACGGCGCGACCGAGGAGCAGATCCGCGAGGCGCTCCGTGCGGCGAAGGTCGACTGGGCCAAGGACGGCCACCTCCCGGAGGACGGCAAGATCGACCTTCGCGACGGCCGCACCGGCGAGGGCTTCGCGAAGGACATCACCGTCGGCCAGATCTACATGCTGAAGCTCCACCACCTGGTGGAGGACAAGATCCACGCCCGGTCCACGGGCCCCTACAGCCTCATCACCCAGCAGCCGCTCGGCGGCAAGGCCCAGTTCGGCGGCCAGCGCTTCGGGGAGATGGAGGTCTGGGCGCTCGAGGCGTACGGCGCGGCGAACATCCTGCAGGAGCTCCTCACGGTCAAGTCCGACGACGTCATGGGCCGCGTCCAGACGTACGAGGCGATCGTCAAAGGCGAGGAGATCCAGCCGCCCGGCGTGCCGGAATCGTTCAAGGTGCTCCTCAAGGAGCTCCAGAGCCTTGGGCTCAGCGTCGAGATCCTCAACGAAAACGACGAGGAGATCCGGTTCGTGGAGGACGTCTCCGCCTACCCCCTCCCAGACCTCGGCGGGATCAACCTCGCCGGGTTCGAGGACTAGCCCCAGCCTTCACATCGCGGGGCCGGCGCTCGGCCGGCCCGGCCCCGCTCGCACCCGGTCCGTATCGCGCCGCTGAAGAGCCGCGGCGGCGCGGAGGAGAACCATGCTCGAGGTCAACAACTTCAACGCCATCCGTATCTCGCTGGCGTCGCCGGAGCAGATCCGCGACTGGTCCTCGGGCGAGGTCACGAAGCCCGAGACGATCAACTACCGGACCCTCAAGCCCGAGAAGGATGGCCTCTTCGACGAGCGCATCTTCGGTCCCACGAAGGACTGGGAGTGCTACTGCGGCAAGTACAAGCGGATCCGCTACAAGGGCATCATCTGCGACAAGTGCGGCGTCGAGGTCACCCGGGCCAAGGTCCGGCGCGAGCGGATGGGCCACATCCAGCTCGCCAGCCCCGTCAGCCACATCTGGTACTTCAAGGGAACGCCGTCGCGCCTGGGCATCCTGCTGGACATCAGCCCGCGCAACCTCGAGCGGATCCTCTACTTCGCGCTGTATATCGTCACCCACGTCGACGAGGACGCGCGCAGGCGCGCCCTCATGGCTCTCGACGAGGAGGCCGCGGGGCGTGGCGGGACCGGCAAGGGCGGCGACGACTTCGACGACGAGCAGCGCTCCGTCTTCGCGCGCCAGAAGGACGAGCTCGTGGCGGCCCAGGCTGCCCTGCTCGCGGACCTCGAGGCCGAGCGATCTCGCCGCACCGACGAGATCAGCGGCGCAGCCAAGGAGATCCAGGGGCGGCTCACCGAGCTGAAGTCCGGGGTCACCGAGGAGACCATCGCGTTCGTTCCCACCGGCGAGGTTGTCCTCGCGGCCGGCGAGAAGGGGTCGAAGGAGGCCGTCGCACGCCTCCGCAAGATCGCGACGGCCGAGTCCGAGCGCGTGACCGAGGAGTTCCGCCTCCGGGAACAGGGCGAGCAGCGGGCGACCGAGCAGAAGATCGCCGACCTCGAGATCGAGATGCGGGCCGCCGTCGACGCGCGCCGCGAGGAGCGCAAGCACGCCGCCGAGGGTCGCAAGGACGAGATCAGGCGCCAGCGTGACGAGATCGAGGGCCTCAAGCCGCTCATCACCCTGTCCGAGACCGACTTCCGCTATCTCGACGAGCGGTACGGGGCGGGCGCCGGGGCGCGCGGCGGCCGGATCTTCTGGGCCGGGATGGGCGCCGAGGCGGTCCGCGACATCATCACCCGGATGGAGCTCGAGGAGCTTGGCCGCACCCTGCACGTCGAGGTCCGGACCACCTCCGGCCAGCGCCGCAAGAAGGCCATCAAGCGTCTTCGCCTGATCGAGGCCTTCCGCCGCTCCGGCACCCGGCCCGAGTGGATGATCCTCTCGGTGCTGCCGGTGCTCCCCCCGAGCTGCGCCCCATGGTCCAGCTCGACGGCGGCCGCTTTGCGACCTCCGACCTCAACGACCTCTACCGGCGCGTCATCAACCGCAACAACCGGCTCAAGCGGCTCCTGGAGCTGGGCGCCCCCGAGATCATCATCCGTAACGAGAAGCGGATGCTGCAGGAGGCCTGCGACGCCCTGGTCGACAACGGCCGTCGCGGCCGCGCGATCGCCGGCACCGGGAACCACCGGCTCAAGAGCCTGTCCGACATGCTCAAGGGCAAGCAGGGCCGGTTCCGCCAGAACCTGCTCGGCAAGCGCGTCGACTACTCGGGCCGCTCGGTCATCGTGGTCGGGCCGGAGCTCAAGCTCCACCAGTGCGGCCTGCCCAAGAAGATGGCGCTCGAGCTGTTCAAGCCGTTCGTCATGCGCCAGCTCGTGGAGAAGGGCTTCGCCCACAACATCAAGAGCGCCAAGCGCATCGTGGAGCGCGTGAACCCGGCCGTGTGGGACGTCCTGGAGGAGGTCATCAAGGACCACCCCGTCCTGCTGAACCGCGCCCCGACCCTCCACCGGCTGGGCATCCAGGCCTTCATGCCGGTGCTCGTCGAGGGCTCGGCGATCCAGATCCACCCGCTCGTCTGCACGGCGTTCAACGCCGACTTCGACGGCGACCAGATGGCGGTCCACGTTCCGCTCTCGACGGCCGCCCAGGAAGAGGCGCGGACGATGCTCCTCTCGACCTCCAACCTGCTGTCGCCGGCCGACGGGAGCCCGATCGTCTCGCCGACGCAGGACATGGTCCTGGGCTGCTACTACCTCACCACGGATGTCCCGGAGCGCGACCGCGACGGCAACCTGCCGGCGCCGCGCCCGTTCGCGGACGAGGAGGCGGCCCTCCTCGCGTACGAGCTCTCGAGCGGTGGCATGGCGGGCGGCAGCAGCCGCACATCCGCACCGTTCGCGGACGGCGACCCGCGGGCCGACGTCGTCTATGCGCCGGTCGCCCTGCGCCTGCACGAGCCGATCGAGGTCAGCGTCCGCACCTGGGACGACGCGTCCGGCGGCCTCGTGGACCGGCGGATCGTCACGACCGTCGGCCGGATCATCTTCAACCAGGTCATCCCGGAGGAGCTGCGCTTCGTGAACCGGGAGATGCGGCGGACGGCGCCGGCGCCCCTCCCCGGGGGCCTCCGCGAGCTCGTCGACCGCTGCTATCGCCAGCTTGGGCCCACCGCGACCGCCCACCTGGTGGACGGCATCAAGCGGATCGGGTTCGAGTACGCCACCCGCGGCGGCATGACGATCGCCGTCTCCGACATCGAGGTTCCGATCGAGAAGAAGGCGCTCCTCGCGGACGCTGACGGCCAGGTCACCAGGATCGACGGCCAGTACCAGCGCGGCCTCATCACCGAGGACGAGCGCTACGAGGCGGTCGTCGACGTCTGGCAGAAGACGTCACGCACGCTCTCCGACAAGATGATGGCCAACCTCGACCCGCAGAGCGCCGTCGCGATGATGACGACGTCCGGGGCCCGCGGCAACAAGGGCAACATCGGCCAGCTCGGCGCGATGCGCGGCCTGATGGCCGACCCGTCCGGCCGCATCATCGACGTCCCGGTCCGCAGCAACTTCCGCGAGGGCATGACCGTCCTCGAGTACTTCATCTCGACCCACGGCGCCCGCAAGGGCCTCGCCGACACGGCGCTCCGGACCGCCGACTCCGGCTACCTGACCCGGCGCCTCGTGGACGTCGCCCAGGATGTCATCACCCGGGACGACGATTGCGGGACGGAGGAGGGGAGCTGGATCACGCGCTCCGAGCCCGACGAGCCCGTCGGCGAGGAGGACGTGTTCGCGCGCCGCCTCGTCGGGCGGTTCGCCGCCGCGACGATCGCGTCCGCGGACGGCCTCGTCTTCGCCGATCGCAACGACGAGCTGACGGAAGAGGTCTCGGCCCGGATCGCAGCGGCCGGAATCCAGGAGGTCCTGGTCCGCAGCCCGCTGACGTGCGAGGCACGCTACGGCGTCTGCCGCATGTGCTATGGCCGCAACCTCGCGACGGGCTCGCTCGTCGGGGTCGGCGAGGCCGTGGGGATCATCGCGGCCCAGTCGATCGGCGAGCCGGGAACCCAGCTGACGATGCGGACGTTCCACACCGGAGGCGTTGCCCAGGCCGGGGCCGACATCACGGCCGGCCTGCCGCGCGTCGAGGAGCTGTTCGAGGCCCGGATCCCGAAGGGGAAGGCCGAGATCAGCCACATCGATGGGATCGTCGAGATCATCCGGGCCGACCTGACGACGAAGGTCAAGGTGACCAGCGTCGAGGGGTTCGACGCGCCGCTCCGGCTCCCCCCGGGAGCCGAGCTTCTGGCCGCGGCGGGCGACCTCGTCGAGAAGAGCCAGGTCCTGGCCCGCGTGTCGGGCAAGGATGGTGGCCGCGACGGGCTCGACATCGTTGCCCCGGAGAAGGGGATCCTGATCCGGGACG
Source organism: uncultured Chloroflexia bacterium (assembly GCA_963734535.1). Classification (GTDB taxonomy): domain Bacteria; phylum Chloroflexota; class Limnocylindria; order Limnocylindrales; family CSP1-4; genus CTSoil-043. The sequence continues at coordinate 182,361 of CAVTHS010000002.1, forward strand.
GCGACCAGCTCGCCGTCCGCGCCGAGGATCGCGTCGAACGCGAATACTCGATCCCGCACAATGCCAGGCTGCGGGTCGAGAACGGCCAGGAGATCCGGGCCGGCGACGCGATCACGGACGGGCCCATCAACCCGCAGGAGTACCTCGACACCCGCGGCAAGGACGCGGTCCAGCGCTACCTGGTGAAGGAAGTCCAGAAGGTCTACCGGAGCCAGGGCGTCACGATCAACGACAAGCACATCGAGATCATCGTCCGGCAGATGCTCCGCAAGGTCCGCATCGACCAGCCGGGCGACACGGACCTGCTCCCGACCGAGCTGATCGACCGGCTCGACTTCGAGCGGGTCAGCAACCGTGTCCTCGCCGAGGGCGGCGAGCCCGCCACCGCGCAGGTCGTGCTGCTCGGCGTCACGAAGGCATCCCTCAACACGGCGAGCTTCCTCGCGGCGGCCTCGTTCCAGGAGACCACCCGCGTGCTCACCGAGGCCGCGATCAACGGCTCCAAGGACCACCTGATCGGGCTCAAGGAAAACGTCATCATCGGCAAGCTCATCCCGGCCGGCACCGGGGCTCCGGCGAACGTTGCCACCCGCCGCGAGGCGGATCGGCGACGCGCGGCCGAGGCGCTTGCCGGCGGCGAGCTGCCGGCGGAGTTCGGGGGGGCGGCGTACAACCCGTTCCTCGAGGATGCCGCGGACGGCGGGAGCGACGACGACACGGTGCGGCTCTCCGCGCTGCTCGCGGCAACCGGCGACGACGAGGCCAGCGACGCGGGGGACGATGGGTTCAACCCGTTCCTGTCCGACGCCGGCGAGTCGGTCCCCGCCACCTCCAGCCCCGACGAGGCCGATTCGCGGCCATGACCCAGCGCCGGCGGGCCGCGCCCGCCGGCGACATCCCGCGAGGCGGCGGCCTTTGACACGTCCGCTGCCTCACTGCTAAACTCCGCCTTCGCGGCTACGACCGGTCGGTCGTCTCCGCGTGCTCCGCCCCGCGTTCACCGCGTCGGGCGGCGAGCGGCCCGCATTGCTGCCCGGGACACACCCGGGTGACGGGGCCGCCGGACCAGCAGACCACGAGAAAGGAACAGCGTCTCCGTGCCGACGATCAGCCAGCTCGTGCGCCACGGCCGGAAGCCGAAGATCTCGAAGGTCAAGGCCCCGGCGATGCGCAAGATCTGGAACAGCCTTGACCAGCGCCAGATGCCGATCCCGGGTGCCCCCCAGAAGCGCGGCGTCTGCCTGCAGGTCCGCACGATGACGCCGAAGAAGCCGAACTCGGCCCTCCGCAAGATCGCCCGTGTCCGGCTCACCAACCAGATGGAGGTCACGGCCTACATCCCGGGGATCGGCCACAACCTCCAGGAGCACTCCGTCGTGCTGGTCCGGGGCGGCCGCGTGAAGGACCTCCCGTCCGTGAAGTACCACATCATCCGCGGTGCGCTCGACACAGCCGGCGTCCGCGACCGCAAGCAGGGCCGCTCGAAGTACGGCGCGAAAGCGACCGCCAGCCTGCCCGGCCAGAAGAAGTAGGGACCATGCCGCGTCGCGCCAGCATTCCCCGCAAGTCGAAGTACGAGACCATCCCGGCGAACCGGACGACCGCCCGCATCTCCGCGAAGCTGATGATGGACGGCAAGAAGATCCTCTCGAACCGGATCCTTCGCCAGGCTCTCGCGCGCGCCGAGGCGCAGGCGAAGCGGCCCGGCCTCGAGGTGCTCGAGACCGCCCTTCGAAACGCGACCCCGATCATCGAGGTCAAGCCGCGACGCGTCGGCGGCGCCACCTACCAGGTCCCGGTCGAGATCCGCGGCGATCGCCGCCTTTCGCTCGGCGTTCGCTGGCTGGTGCAGGCCGCCCGGAAGCGCAACGGCAAGAGCATGAGCGAGAAGCTCGCCTCCGAGTTCGTGGATGCCTCAAACGGGATCGGCGCCGCCGTCAAGCGGCGCGAGGACACCCACAAGATGGCCGATGCCAACAAGGCATTCAGCCACTTCAAGTGGTAGACCGGAGACCCTGACCGTGGCCCGCCTCTACCCGCTCGATCGCACCCGGAACATCGGGATCATCGCGCATATCGACGCGGGCAAGACGACCGTCACCGAGCGGATCCTCTTCTACACGAAGAAGATCTACAAGCTCGGCGAGGTCCACGAGGGCGCGGCCACGATGGACTGGATGCCGCAGGAGCAGGAGCGCGGGATCACCATCACCGCGGCCGCAACGACCTGCTTCTGGGACGAGCATCGCATCAACATCATCGATACGCCCGGGCACGTGGACTTCACCATGGAAGTGGAGCGCTCGCTGCGGGTGCTCGACGGCGCCGTCGTGGTCTTCGACGGGGTGGCGGGCGTCGAGCCCCAGTCCGAGACGGTCTGGCGGCAGGCCGACCGCTATCGCGTGCCGCGTATCTGCTTCATCAACAAGCTCGACCGGACCGGCGCCGACTTCTGGCGCTGCGTCGGCATGATCGAGGATCGCCTGGGGGCGAACGCGGTCCCCATCCAGCTCCCGATCGGCCTCGAGGACAAGTTCGCCGGCGTGATCGACCTCATCCGGATGCGGGCCATCCTCTACCGCGACGACCTGGGCTCCGAGATCGAGGTTGTCGACATCCCGGCCGAGTACGTCGCGGAGGCGAAGAAGCACCGCGAGCGCCTCGTCGAGGCCGTCGCCGAGATGGACGACGACCTGATGCACAAGTACCTCGAGGGGATCGAGCTCACCGAGGACGAGCTCGTGCGGGGCCTGCGTCTCGGCACGCTCCAGTACCGGATCGTCCCGGTTCTCACCGGCTCGGCCCTCAAGAACAAGGGCATCCAGCCGATGCTCGACGCCGTGGTCGCCTACCTCCCGTCGCCGCTCGACGTCCCGCCGGTGATCGGGGAGCAGCCCCTGACCCACGCCGAGGTCCTGCGAACCGTCGACGACGGGCAGCCGTTCAGCGCCCTCGCCTTCAAGATCGCGGCCGACCCGTTCGTGGGCAAGCTCGCCTTCTTCCGGGTCTACTCGGGAACGCTCAAGGCCGGCTCGTACGTCCTCAACTCCTCGAAGGGCAAGAAGGAGCGGATCGGCCGCATCCTCCAGATGCATGCCAATCACCGCGAGGAGATCGACGAGGTCTACGCGGGCGACATCGCCGCGGCCGTCGGGCTCAAGGAGACCTTCACCGGCGACACCCTGGCGGATCCCGACCACCCGGTGATCCTCGAGTCGATGACCTTCCCCGAGCCGGTCATCGAGGTCAAGATCGAGCCGAAGACGAAGATGGACCAGGACAAGATGGGCCTGGCCCTCCAGCGACTTGCCGAAGAGGACCCGACGTTCCGCGTCAAGACGGACCCGGAGAGCGGCGAGACCCTCATCGCCGGGATGGGCGAGCTGCACCTCGACGTCCTCGTGGACCGCATGGTTCGCGAGTTCAAGGTCGCCGCCAACATCGGCAAGCCCCAGGTCTCCTACCGCGAGACGGTCCGGCGTGCGGCGGAGGGGAACGGGCGCTTCATCCGCCAGACCGGCGGCAAGGGCCAGTACGGGCACGTGGTGCTCAAGCTCGAGCCGGCCGAGAAGGGCTCGGGGTACGAGTTCGTGGACAAGGTGGTCGGCGGCACGATCCCGCGCGAGTACATGCGGGCGATCGACCACGGCATCCACGAGGCGCTCGACACGGGCATCTATGCCGGCTATCCGATGGTCGACGTCAAGGTCACCGTCTTCGACGGGTCGTACCACGAGGTCGACTCGAGCGAGATGGCCTTCAAGATCGCCGCCTCGATGGCCGTCAAGCTTGCCGTCGAGAAGGCCGACCCGGCGATCCTCGAGCCGCTCATGCGGGTCGAGGTGACGATGCCGGAGCAGTTCATGGGCGACGTGATCGGCGACCTCAACAGCCGGCGCGGCCAGATCGAGGGGATGGACTCCCGCGGGACGACGCAGGTCGTCCAGGCGTTCGTCCCGCTCGCGGAGATGTTCGGGTACGCGACCGACCTGCGATCCGAGACGCAGGGCCGGGCGAGCTACTCGATGGAGCTGTCTCACTACGCCGAGGTCCCCGGCAGCATTGCCGCGGAGCTCGTCCAGAAGTCAAGGGTCTAGCAGAGGCGGAGGTCCGAGGCGGGTCCAGGCGGGCCCGGCGCGGCGACGTGGAGCCAGGGAGCGCGAACAGCGATGGCGAAGAAGAAGTTCGAGCGGAATAAGCCGCACGTCAACATCGGCACGATCGGCCATATCGATCACGGCAAGACGACGCTGACCGCGGCGATCACGAAGTACCTCGCCCTCAAGGGCGGGGCGGTGTATCGCGCGTTCGACTCGATCGACAACGCGCCCGAGGAGCGCGAGCGGGGGATCACGATCGCGATCGCCCACGTCGAGTACGAGACCGACGCCCGCCATTACGCGCACGTCGACTGCCCCGGACACGCCGACTACATCAAGAACATGATCACCGGCGCCGCCCAGATGGACGGCGCGGTCCTCGTCGTGGCCGCCACCGACGGCCCCATGCCCCAGACCCGCGAGCACATCCTCCTCGCCCGCCAGGTCGAGGTCCCCTTCATGGTCGTCTTCCTCAACAAGGTCGACGCGGTCGACGACGAGGAGCTGCTCGACCTCGTCGAGCTCGAGGTCCGCGAGCTGCTGACCAAGAACTACTTCCCGGGCGACGACATCCCCGTCATCCGCGGCTCCGCCCTCAAGGCCCTCGAGGCCACCGGCGGCGTGGACGACCCGGCCTACGCCTGCATCCAGGAGCTCATGGATGCGGTCGACTCCTACATCCCGACCCCCGAGCGCCCGGTCGACAAGCCCTTCCTGATGCCGGTCGAGGACGTCTTCGGGATCAAGGGCCGGGGCACCGTGGCGACCGGCCGCATCGAGCGCGGCATCGTCAAGGTCGGCGACGAGGTCGAGATCGTCGGCATCCGGCCGACCCGCAAGGTCGTCGTGACCGGCGTCGAGATGTTCAAGAAGCTGCTCGACCAGGGCCAGGCCGGCGACAACGTGGGCTGCCTCCTGCGGGGCATCGAGCGCGAGGACATCGAGCGCGGCCAGGTGCTCGCCAAGGCGGGCTCCGTCAAGCCCCACACGAAGTTCACCGCGCAGGTCTACGTCCTGACCAAGGAGGAGGGCGGCCGGCACACCCCGTTCTACAACGGCTACCGGCCCCAGTTCTACCTCCGCACGACCGACGTGACCGGGGCGATCGGCCTCCCCGACGGCGCCGAGATGATCATGCCCGGCGACAACGTCGAGATGAAGGTCGAGCTCATCACCCCGATCGCGATCGAGATCGGGCAGCGCTTCGCGATCCGCGAGGGTGGCCGAACCGTCGGCGCCGGCGCGATCGTGAGCATCGTCGAGTAGCCCGATGCCGAAGCAGCGGATCCGGATCCGCCTCAAGGCCTACGACCACCGCCTGCTTGACCAGTCCGCGGCCCAGATCGTCGAGACCGCTCAGCGGACCGGCGCCGACGTGGTCGGCCCGGTCCCGCTCCCGACCCGGATCGAGAAGTTCACCGTGCTCCGCTCGCCGTTCATCGACAAGGACAGCCGGGAGCAGTTCGAGATCCGCACGCACAAGCGACTCGTGGACATCCTCGACCCGTCGGCCAAGACGGTCGACGCCCTGATGCGCCTCTCGCTGGCGGCGGGTGTCGACATCGAGATCAAGATGTGATGAAGTCTCACTCGCTCACCCGACACTTGGCCGCGTTGTCGCCTGCGCGCGGTCGCTCACGCACCGCACGTGCGCTCGCTCCCGTGCTCGGCTCCGCCTTGCCCTGGGCGCGGCTGAGCGGTGAGACAGGTACCGTGCGATGAGCATTGGATTGATCGGCCGCAAGGTCGGCATGACCCAGGTCTTCCAGGCCGACGGCACCATGATCCCGGTCAGCGTCGTGGCCGTGGGGCCGAACACCGTGACGCGTCTTCGGACGCCGGAACGGGACGGCTACACCGCCGTGCAGCTCGGGATCGAGCCCTCGAAGAAGCTCACCAAGCCCGAGGCCGGGCAGCTCAAGGACCTTCCCAAGGTCGCGGTGATCCGCGAGTTCCTGCTCGAGGACGTCTCCGAGTACACCGTCGGGCAGACCCTCGACGTCACCCTCTTCGCCGTCGGCGACGTGATCCACGTCACCGGGACCTCGAAGGGCAAGGGCTTCGCGGGCAACATCAAGCGCAACAACTTCCACCGCGGTCCGAAGACGCACGGCTCCGACCACCATCGCGCGCCGGGCTCGATCGGCCCGGGCACCACGCCCGGCCGCGTCTACCGGGGCATGCGGATGGCCGGCCACATGGGTGACGAGCGCGTCACCGTCAAGAAGCTGCACGTCGTGCGGGTCGATACCGAGCGCAACCTCCTCCTCGTGAAGGGGTCGGTGCCGGGAGCGCCCCACGCGCTCGTCCTCGTGAAGAAGGCCTGACGATGCCGCAGACCACGCTCTATGCCCGGACGGGCGAGGCGATCGGAACGGTGGAGCTCTCGGACGAGCTCTTCGCCGCCCCGGTCAACGCCGCCGTCCTCCACCAGGTCGTCACGGCGCAGCTCGCCGGGCGCCGCCTGGGTACCAGCGACACGAAGACCCGCGGCGAGGTCCGTGGCGGCGGCGCGAAGCCGTATCGCCAGAAGGGGACCGGCCGTGCCCGCCAGGGCTCGCGCCGCGCACCGCACTTCGCCGGCGGCGGCGTCGTGTTCGGGCCGCATCCGCGCTCGTACGCGCAGCGCCTGCCACGCAAGATGAAGCGCCTCGCGCTCCGCGGCGCGCTGACCGCCAAGTTCGGCGGCGACGCCATCCGGGTCCTCGACGCGTTCGGGCTCGAGGCGATCAAGACCAGGGAGCTCCTTGGCGTGCTCGGCAACCTGAAGGTCGCCGGCCGCGTGCTGATCGTCTCTCCGGCCCGCGACGAGCGGCTGGACCTCTCGGCGCGGAACCTGCCGCGGGTGGCGGTCCTCCTCGCGGACTCGCTCAACGTCGTGGACCTGCTCAACGCGGACACGATCGTCATCGAGCAGACGGCGCTCGCCCGCCTCGAGGAGGTGTACGCATGACGCTCACCGCCCACGAGGTGATCGTGCGGCCGATCATCAGCGAGAAGTCGATGGATGAGTCCGGCCGCGGCAAGTACACGTTCGAAGTGCACGGCGACGCCTCGAAGATCCAGGTCAAGGCGGCCGTCGAGGAGCTCTTCAAGGTCCAGGTCACCGCGGTCAACGTCCTCACGACGAAGGCCAAGGAGAAGCGTCGCGGTACCAAGCGCGGCCGGATCACGGGCTGGACCACGCCCTGGCGCAAGGCGATCGTGACGCTCGCCGCGGGCCAGAAGATCGAATTCTTCGAGGGGGTGTAGCGATGCCGCTCCGCAGCTACAAGCCCACGTCGGCCGGCCGGCGGTTCATGACGCGCTCGACCTTCGAGGAGATCACCACCAAGGAGCCCTACAAGCCGCTGCTCGAGCCGAAGAAGCGTGGCTCGGGTCGCAACAACCAGGGCCGCCTCACCGTCCGTCATCGCGGCGGCGGCGAGAAGCAGCACTACCGGATCATCGACTTCAAGCGCGACAAGGTCGGCGTGCCGGCGAAGATCGCCACCGTGGAGTACGACCCGAACCGGTCGGCCCGCATCGGCCTTCTCCACTACCGGGATGGCGAGAAGCGCTACATGCTCCTGCCCCACGGCCTCAAGGTCGGCGACCTCGTGGTCGCCGGGCCCGACGCCGAGGCCCGGGTGGGGAACGCCCTGCCACTCTCGAGCATCCCGCTCGGCACCACCATCCACAACATCGAGCTCGTGCCCGGCAAGGGCGGCCAGATCGTCCGCTCGGCGGGTGGCGCGGCGCAGCTCCTCGCGAAGGAAGGCGACTACGCCACCGTCCGACTCCCGTCGGGCGAGATGCGTCGCGTCCCGCTGCGCTGCGTGGCGACGATCGGGCAGGTCTCCAACCTGGACCACGAGAACCAGAGCCTCGGGAAGGCCGGCCGGGCCCGCCACATGGGCCTTCGTCCGGAGACCCGGGGCGTCGCGATGACCCCGCGCGACCATCCGCACGGCGGCGGCGAGGGCAAGTCCCCGACGGGAATGCCCCCCAAGACGCCGTGGGGAAAGCCGGCGATGGGGTACCGGACGCGGCGCGCGACGACAGGCGATCGCCTGATCGTCCGGTCGCGGCACCGCAAGTCGTAGGAGGAGCAGAAGCATGTCGCGTTCGGTCAAGAAAGGACCGTTCGTCGAGGCGCGGCTCCTCGGCCGCGTCCAGGAGATGAACAAGAAGAACGAGCGGAAGATCGTCCGCACGTGGTCCCGCGCCTCGGTCGTCTTCCCGGACTTCATCGGGCACACGATCGCCGTCTACAACGGGCGCAAGCACGTGCCGGTCTACGTCACCGAGAACATGGTCGGTCATCGGCTGGGCGAGTTCGCCCCGACCCGCACGTTCCGCGGGCACGACAAGAAGACCGACCGCGCCACGGCCGTGCGGTAGGGGACGAGAACGTGCGCGTTTCTGCCACTGCCAAGTACCTCCGCGGGTCAACCCGCAAGGCGAACCTCGTCGCGTCCGCCATCCGTGGGCGCCGGGTCGAGGACGCGAGCGCGATCCTGCGCTTCATGCCGCAGGGGGCCGCGCGCGATATCGCGCGCGTCCTCGCGAGCGCGACCGCGAACGCCGAGAACAACCACAACCTCGCGGCCGAGGATCTCGTGATCGTCGAGGCCCACGCGAACGAGGGGCCCACCCTCAAGCGCTGGAAGCCGCGAGCCCAGGGACGGGCCTTCGCCATCCACAAGCCGATGACCCACATCACCATCGTCCTCGAAGAGCGGGAGGCCTGACATGGGACACAAGGTCCACCCGTACGGCTTCCGCCTCGGGACGAGCCGCACCTGGTCCGCGAAGTGGTACGCCGACAAGGACTACGCGACGCTGCTCCAGGAAGACCTCGCCATGCGCAAGCTCATCGAGCGGCGCCTGGCGAACGCCAGCGTCGGCGGCGTCGAGATCGAGCGCGGCATCAACTACGTGACGGTGACGATCCACACGGCCAAGCCGGGGATCGTGATCGGCAAGGGCGGTGCGAACGTCGAGATCCTGCGCAAGCAGATCGGCGACCTCACGAAGCCCCGCAAGGTGAAGCTCGAGATCAAGGAGATCCGCCAGCCGGAGCTGGACGCCTACCTGGTGGCCGCCAACGTCGCCCAGCAGCTGAGCCGCCGGATCGCCTTCCGCAAGGCCATGAAGCAGGCCATCCAGCGGACGATGAAGGCCGGCGCGAAGGGCGTGAAGATCGCCGTCGCCGGTCGCCTCGGTGGCTCCGAGATGGCCCGGCGCGAGTGGGACCGCGAGGGTCGCATCCCGCTCGGCACGCTCCGCGCGGACATCAGCTACGGCTACGTGCTGTCGCGGACCACGTACGGCACGATCGGCGTCAAGGTCTGGATCTACCGGGGCGACGTGCCCGACCAGCGGATCGCGCGACCGGTGGCCGCCCCGGCCATCGCGCCCGTCGCGGCCCAGGGGGCATGACGCCATGCTGATGCCCCGTCGCGTCAAGCATCGGAAGGTCATGCGCGGCCGGATGGCCGGGATGTCCAAGGGTGGCACGGCCGTCTCCTTCGGGGAGTTCGGCCTCATCACCCTCGAGCCCGCCTGGATCACCAGCCGCCAGATCGAGGCAGCTCGGCGCGCGATGACTCGCTCGGTCAAGCGCGGCGGCAAGATCTGGATCCGGATCTTCCCGGACAAGCCCGCCACCAAGAAGCCTGCGGAGACCCGGATGGGGTCCGGCAAGGGCGCCCCGGATCACTGGGTCGCCGTCGTGCGGCCCGGCCGGATCCTCTTCGAGATGGCCGGGGTTGATCGCGAGTCGGCGGTCGAGGCGATGCGTCTTGCCGGCCACAAGCTCCCGGTCGCCACGCGCTTCATCGTGAAGGAGGAGGAGAGCGCGTGATCGACATCGACAAGCTGCGCGCCCTGTCGGACGCGGAGCTGGACCAGGCGCTCAAGGATGCCAAGCGAGACCTCTGGCAGGCCCGCTTCGAGCTCGCCACGCGCCAGCTGAAGGACTACACCGCGATCTCCGGCAACCGCCGGACGATCGCCCGGATCCTCACCGTTCGCCACGAGCGCAAGCTCGTGGAGACGAGCGCATAGGGGGCCCGGCATGGCAGGAGCAACAGACGTGCAGGGCAATCGCAAGACCAAGGTCGGGCGCGTCGTCAGCGACAAGATGGACAAGACGATCGTCGTCTCCGTCGAGCGGCTGACGCGCCATCCGCTCTACAAGCGGGTGATCCGGGCCTCCAGCAAGTTCGCGGCTCACGACGAGCTCAACGCGGCGCGCGTCGGCGACACGGTGCGCATCGAGGAGTCCCGACCGCTGTCGCGGACCAAGCGCTGGCGGCTCGTCGAGGTCATCTCGCGGGGTGGCGAGGATCAGCCGACCGAGCTCGTGGTCGAGGAGCTGGCCACCACCGAGGCGATCCACGCCGCGGCGCATCCGGGCAGGACGCACGCCGCAACCGGGGAGGGGACCGAGGCGTGATCCAGCAGCAAACCCGGCTCCGGGTCGCGGACAACACGGGGGCTCGCGTGATCCAGTGCATCCGGATCATGGGCCGCTCGCGCGCGACGACCGCGGAAGTCGGCGACGTGATCGTCGCCAGCGTGAAGCAGGCGATCCCCAACGCCGCCGTCAAGAAGGGCGATGTCGTGCGTGCCGTCATCGTCCGCACCGCCAAGGAATACGGCAGGCCGGATGGCAGCTACATCCGGTTCGACGAGAACGCGGCCGTCCTCATCAACAACCAGGGCAACCCGCGCGGGACACGGATCTTCGGACCCGTGGCGCGCGAGCTGCGCGATCGGAACTACATGAAGATCGTCTCGCTCGCACCGGAGGTGCTCTGAGATGGCACGTGCCGTTGCACCCCGGGTGACGAAGGTCTCCGAGCTCCGCAAGGGTGACACCATCCTCGTGCTGGGCGGCAAGGATGCCGGCAAGCGCGGGACGGTTGAGCGCGTCGACCGGCCGCTCACGCCCGGCACCCCGTACCGCGTGGTCGTCCAGGGCCTGAACGTCGCCAAGCGGCACACGAAGCCGCGCCCGCGCATGAACCAGAACGATCGCGTGCCGCAGATGCAGCAGGGGGGCATGGTCGAGAAGGCGATGCCGATGGCGGTCGGGAAGGTCATGCTGGTCTGCCCCCGCTGCGATCAGCCCACGCGCATCCGCCACCTCCTCCTGGAGACCGGCGCGCGCGTACGGGCCTGCGGCCACTGTGGCCAGCCGGTGGAGGTGAAGGGCGCGTGAGCAGCAACCTGAAGGGCCGCTACGCGACCGAGGTCGTCCCGGCGCTCACCAAGCAGTTCGCCTACGCCAACCCGATGCAGGTGCCGCGACTCGAGAAGATCGTGGTGAACATCGGGCTCGGCGAGGCGCTCACGAATGCCAAGGCGCTCGACGCGGCCGTCGGAGACCTGACCCTCATCACGGGCCAGAAGCCGATCGTCACGAAGGCCAAGCGCTCCATCGCCCAGTTCCGTCTCCGGACGGGCAACACCATCGGCGCGAAGGTGACGCTTCGCGGCGAGCGGATGTGGGATTTCCTGGAGCGCCTCACCGTCCTGGCGCTCCCGCGCATCCGCGACTTCCGGGGCATCCCGGCCAAGTCGTTCGATGGGCGGGGCAACTACAGCCTCGGGATGCGCGAGCAGCTCGCGTTTCCCGAGATCGATTACGACAAGGTCGACCGTCTCCGCGGGCTGGAGATCAGCATCGTGACGACGGCGAAGACCGACGAGGAGTCCCGGAAACTTCTGGAGCTCCTCGGCATGCCCTTCGCCGGCTAGCGCGGGGAGGAGGACCATGGCCAAGAAATCTCTGATTGCCAAGGCGAAGCGAACGCCCAAGCACAAGGTGCAGGGCTACCACCGGTGCACGCTGTGTGGCCGGCCGCGAGCGTACATGCGCCGGTTCGCGCTCTGCCGCATCTGCTTCCGGGAACGCGCCCTTGCGGGCGAGGTCCCGGGCGTGACGAAGTCGAGCTGGTGAGCCGACGATGAATGTCTCTGATCCGATCGCCGACATGCTCACGCGCATCCGCAACGCGTCCCGGGCGCACCACCTCGAGGTGGTCGTCCCGGCGTCCCGGGTGAAGCGCGAGATCGCACGAATCCTCGTCGACGAGGGCTTCATCGCCTCGTTCAGCGAGGGCAAGGACGAGCACGGCGTGCACCCCGTCATCACGCTCAACCTCAAGTACGTCGACGGGAAGGCCTCGGTCGTCTCCGGGCTCAAGCGCATCAGCAAGCCCGGCCTCCGCGTCTACGCCCGCAAGACGGACATCCCCCGGGTCCTGGGCGGCCTGGGCATCGTCATCGTCAGCACCAGCCAGGGGATCATGACCGGCGCGCAGGCTCGCAAGGCCCAGCTCGGCGGCGAAGTCCTCGCGTACGTCTGGTAGGGGGAACGACGATGTCGCGTATCGGCCGCCAGCCTGTCCCCGTGCCCGCGGGCGTCGAGATCGCTCTCGATGGACCGGTCATCACCGTCACGGGCCCCAAGGGGACCCTGACCCGCTCCCTCCCGGCCGCGATGACGGTGGAGACGGGCGAGGGGAGCCTCCTCGTGACGCGCCCTTCTGACCTCAAGCAGCACAAGCAGCTCCACGGCCTGACCCGCACGCTCATCAACAACATGGTCGTGGGCGTCACGACCGGCTACCGGAAGAGCCTCGAGATCACGGGCGTCGGCTACCGTGCCCAGAAGATCGGCGACAAGCTGCAGCTCAACCTCGGGTACAGCCATCCCGTCGAGATCGTGCCGCCGGACGGCATCAGCTTCGAGGTCGAGACCCCGATCAAGCTGGCCGTCCTCGGCATCGACAAGGAGCTCGTCGGCCAGGTTGCCGCCCGCGTCCGCGCTACGCGGAAGCCGGAGCCCTACAAGGGCAAGGGCGTTCGCTACGCCGGCGAGGTGATCCGTCGAAAGGCCGGCAAGGCCGGCAAGATCGGCGGAAAGAAGTAACGGAAGGACGACCACGATGACGAAGGCCGCCACGCGCGGCGCCGCCCGGCAGAAACGGCACGAGCGGATTCGCCTCCGACTGGAGGGGACGTCCGCGCGGCCGCGCCTTGCGGTCTATCGCAGCCTCAACAACATCTATGCACAGGTGATCGACGACGCCGCCGGTCGCACCCTCGCCGCCGCCTCCTCCCTCGAGCCCGAGCTCAGGGGCGGGAAGCAGACGAAGGTCGACGAAGCGAAGGTTGTCGGGCGCCTGGTCGCCGAGCGGGCCCGAACCGCCGGGGTCGCGCAGGTTGTCTTCGATCGGGCCGGGTATCGCTACCACGGCCGGGTCAAGACGCTTGCCGACGCCGCGCGCGAGGCCGGTCTCGACTTCTAGGAGGAGAAGACCGCCAGTGGCCAGGATCGATCCCGCCAAGCTCACGCTCGAGGAGCGTGTCGTCCAGATCAACCGCGTCGCCAAGGTCGTCAAGGGCGGCCGGCGCTTCAGCTTCTCCGCGGTCGTCATCGTCGGTGACGGTCAGGGCCACGTCGGCGCCGGGCTCGGCAAGGCCGGCGAGGTTCCCGAGGCGATCCGCAAGGGCGTCGAGGACGCGAAGAAGAACCTCATCAAGATCCCGATGGTGGGGACCACCATCACCCACGAGGTGCGCTCGGAGTTCGCGGCTGCCAAGGTCCTGCTCAAGCCCGCCTCGCAGGGGACGGGCGTCATCGCCGGCGGCTCGGTCCGCGCGGTGGTCGAGGCTGCCGGCATTCGCGACATCCTGACGAAGGTCCACGGCTCCACGAACCCGGTCAACGTCGTGAGGGCCACGATCGAGGCCCTCCGCGACCTCTCGTCGGCCGAGGAGATCTCGGCACGCCGGGGCGTGCCCGTCCGGCTCTTCGTTGCCGGCCAGCCGTCCGCGGAGGCCGCTGATGGCCGGTAGGCTCCGCGTCACCCAGGTCAAGAGCACCATCAGCCACATCGCCCGCAACCGGGGGACCATCAGGGCGCTGGGCCTCCACCGGATCGGCGACACGGTCGTCGTGCCAGACAACGACGCGACGCGCGGCATGGTCCGTGCCGTCCGCTTCCTCGTCGAGGTCGAGGAGCTGCCCGAGACGGCGGCGGAGGAGACCCCATGAAGCTTCACGATCTGCGGCCCCCCGAGGGTGCGCACACCGCGAAGACCCGTGTCGGCCGCGGGATCGCCGCCGGCAAGGGCAAGACCGCAGGCCGCGGGACGAAGGGCCAGAAGTCGCGCGCCGGCAGCTCCATCCCGGCCTGGTTCGAGGGCGGTCAGACCCCGATTCACATCCGGATCCCGAAGCTTCGCGGCTTTCGCAGCATCAACCGGATCGAGTACGAGGTCGTGAACGTGGGCGCCATCAGCGCCGCGATCGAGCTCGGCCGACTGCCCGAGGGCGACCTGCCCGGCGGGCCGAAGCGGGCCACGCCCGCCCCGGTCACGGTGAACCAGGAGCTGCTGCGGATGACCGGCCTCGTGCGCAGCCTCGACAAGCCGCTCAAGATCCTTGGCAGCGGCGAGGTGAGCCGGCCGATGTTCGTGGTGGCCGACGCCTTCACCAAGAGCGCCCGCGAGAAGATCGAGGGTGCCGGCGGGACGGTCCAGGTGATCGAGATCCCGACGTCCCTGCTCGCCGCCATCGGCGTCGAGCCCGCGGCCGACGCGGACTGACGCGGCACCGCCGTGTTCGACTCCATCCTCAACGCGTTCCGGGCGCCGGACATCCGGCGCCGGATCCTCTTCGTCCTCTTCGTCCTGATCGTCTTCCGGGCGCTTGCCCACGTGCCCGTCCCGGGCGCGGACCCGACGAAGCTCGCCCAGTTCTTCAAGGACAACGCGCTGTTCGGCCTGCTGGACCTGTTCTCCGGCGGCGGGCTGTCGCGGTTCTCGGTGGTCGGGCTGGGCGTCAACCCGTACATCAACGCGTCGATCATCATGCAGCTGATGACGGGCGTCATCCCCGCCCTCACCGCGCTCCAGCGCGAGGGTGAGTACGGGCGCAACAAGATCAACCAGTACACCCGCTACCTCTCCGTCCCGCTCGCGGTCCTCCAGAGCTACGGGTTCCTGGCCGTCCTCAACCAGGCCGGCGTGCTCAACACCCACTTCGACCTCGCCTCGTTCGAGACGCTGACCCAGATCGTCACCCTGACGGCCGGATCCATCCTCCTGATGTGGCTCGGCGAGCTCATCACCGAGAAGGGGATCGGGAACGGGATCAGCTTCATCATCTTCGCGGGCATCGTGGGTCGCGCGCCCCAGGCCATCGGCACGTTCCTCGATTCGCCCAACATCGCCGCGCTCGCGATCTTCGCCGTCTTCGGCGTCGCCGCGATCGCCGCGATCGTGTTCATCACGGAGGGCCAGCGGCGGATCCCGATCCAGTACGCCAGCCGTGTCCGGGGCCGGCGGATGTACCAGGGCGGGACCACGTTCCTGCCGCTCCGGGTCAACCAGGCGGGCGTGATCCCGATCATCTTCGCGGTGAGCATCCTGCTCTTCCCGAGCCAGATCGCGGGCTATTTCGCCCAGAGCCAGGTTGCCCTCGTCAAGGACATCGCGACGTTCTTCGTCAACACCTTCGGGCCATCCAACCTCGTCGTGTACGGGTCGCTCTACTTCTTCCTGACCGTCGGCTTCACGTACTTCTACACGGCCTTCACGTTCAAGCCGGACGAGACCGCGGAGCAGCTGCGGAAGAATGGCGGGTTCATCCCGGGCATCCGTCCGGGACGGCCCACCCAGGACTACCTTGCCCGGGTGGTGAACCGGATAACCGTGGCCGGGGCGCTCTTCCTCGGCATCGTGGCCGTCTCGCCCTACCTCTTCCAGGCATTCATTCCGAGCCTCGCCGGTCTCTCTCTCGGCGGCACGAGCATCCTCATCGCCGTCTCCGTCGTCGTCGAGACGATGAAGCAGCTCGAGGCCCAGCTCATGATGCGCAACTACGAGGGCTTCATCCGGTGATCACGGCCGCGGGCCAGGGCCCTCGATGAGGATCCTTGTCCTGCTCGGTGCGCCCGGCGCCGGGAAGGGAACCCAGGCCCACGTGCTCGCGCGCCACCTGGGGCTGCCGCGGGTGGCCACGGGCGACCTCTTCCGGGCCGCGGCACGCGACGGCAGCCCGCTCGGGCTGTCGGCCCGCGGGTACATGGAGCGCGGTGAGCTCGTCCCCGACGAGCTCACCGTGGGCATGCTGCTCGAGCGGCTGGATGCCCCGGACGCCGAGCGCGGCGCGATCCTCGACGGCTTCCCCCGGACGCGCTCCCAGGCGGAGGCGCTCGACCGGGCGCTCGCCGACGACGGGACCGCGGTCGACGCGGCACTGCTGGTGGAGGTGCCCGCCAGCGAGCTCCTCCAGCGCCTGACCGGTCGCTGGCTCTGCAGCGCCGCCGGCCACACCTATCACGAGACGGCCTACCCGCCGCGGGTGCCGGGGATCTGCGACATCGACGGCTCGGTCCTGATCCAGCGAGACGACGACCGCCCGGAGATCGTCCAGGCTCGTCTCGAGAAGCAGCTCGGTGCTCTCGCGGACGTCGTCGAGCACTATCGCGCCGCGGGGGTCCTCCAGGTCGTGGATGGACGCCGGCCCATCGCGGCCGTCACGAACGACCTGCTCGACGCGATCGAGCCGATCCCGTACTGGCGCACCAGCCCGTGATCACCCGCAGGTCGGCGGCGGAGATCGCCACGATGCGCCGGGCCGGGCGGGTGGTCGCCGAGGTCCTTGGGCTCGTGGAGGAGGAGCTCCGCCCAGGCGTCTCTACCGCGCACCTCGACCGGATCGCCGAGGAGCACATCCGGAAGGCTGGCGGCACGCCGTCCTTCAAGGGCTACTACGGCTATCCGTCCTCGCTCTGCATCTCGATCGACCGCGAGGTGGTCCACGGGATTCCCGGCGACAGGACGATCGCGAACGGCCAGGTGGTCTCCATCGACGCGGGCGCGATCATCGATGGCTATCACGGCGACGCGGCGCGGACCTTCATCGTCGGCGACGCGTCGCCCGAGGTCCGCGAGCTGGTCGCGACGACCCGGCGTGCGCTCGAGGCGGGGATCGCCGCGGCGATCACCGGGAACCGGATCTGGGACATCTCGGCCGCCGTGGAGGACGTTGCCCTGCCGCACGGCTACGGCGTGGTCCGCCCGTACGTCGGCCACGGGATCGGGACGGCCATGCACGAGGATCCGCAGGTCCCGAACTACCGGACGAAAACGAAGGGGATCGAGCTCGCGCCGGGCATCTGCCTGGCGATCGAGCCGATGTTCACCCTTGGCAGTGCCGACGTCGAGACGCTCGTCGACGGCTGGACCGTTGTCACCCGTGACGGCTCCGTCGCGGCCCATTTCGAGGACTCGATCGCCGTCACCGAGGACGGCCCGGAGGTCCTCACCAGGCTGTAGGGCAGGAGCCGGCGCTTGCCGGAACCGGCCAAAGTTGATACGCTACGCGTTCGTGTGTCGGCTCCTGTCGGTACGCGGCGGTGAGCAGGAACACCAGGGAGCACGTTGGCCAAGAAGGACGCGATCGAAGTCGAGGGTACTGTCCTCGAGCCGTTGCCGAACACGATGTTCGCCGTCGAGCTGGAGAACGGCCACCGCGTTCTTGCCCACATCAGCGGAAAGCTCCGGATGAACTTCATCCGGATCCTGCCGGGCGACCGGGTCCGCGTCGAGTTGTCCCCGTACGACCTCACCCGGGGTCGGATCACGTACCGGCTGAAGTAGCCGGCACCCAGCGCGAAGGAAGATCGTTGAAAGTTCGAGCCTCGGTGAAGGCCCGTTGCGACAACTGCAAGGTGATCCGCCGCCACGGGACCGTGATGGTCATTTGCGCCAATCCAAAGCACAAGCAGCGGCAGGGCTGATCGATATGGCACGGATCGCCGGCGTCGACATCCCGCGCGAGAAGCGCGTGGAAGTCGCCCTGACATACATCTACGGGATCGGGCTGCCAACCAGCCAGAAGATCCTCCAGCAGACGAACGTCAACCCCGACACCCGGGTCCGGGACCTCACGGAGGACCAGGTCACCCGGCTGCGCGAGCTGATCGATCGGCGGTTCAAGGTCGAGGGGGACCTCCGCCGCGAGGTGGCGCTCAACATCAAGCGCCTCATCGAGATCGGCTCCTACCGCGGGCTCCGCCACCGGCGGAACCTCCCGGTCCGGGGCCAGCGCACGAAGACCAACGCTCGCCAGCGTCGCGGACCGAAGAAGACGGTCGGCGCTCGGCGCAAGAAGTAAAGAGGGACGAGCCGGACGTATGGCCGATCGCAAGCGCGCACCCAAGCAGCGTCGGCGGGAGCGTAAGAACGTGCCCGTTGGGCACGTTCATATCCAGGCGACCTTCAACAACACGATCGTCACGATCACGGACCTCAGCGGGGCCGTGATCAGCTGGGGATCGTCGGGGATCGTCGGGTTCAAGGGCTCCCGGAAGAGCACGCCGTACGCCGCCGCGCTGTCGGCCGATTCCGCCGCCAAGAAGGCGATGGAGCACGGAATGCGCCAGGTCGAGGTCTACGTGAAGGGTCCCGGCGCGGGCCGGGAGCAGGCGATCCGCTCGCTCCAGACCGCCGGGCTCGAGGTGACCGCGATCACCGACGTGACGCCCATCCCGCACAACGGCTGCCGCCCGCCCAAGCGGCGCCGCGTCTAGGCCGGGAGAAGCATCATGGCTCGATACACCGGTCCGGTCTGCCGCCTCTGCCGCCGCGAGGGCGCCAAGCTCTTCCTGAAGGGCTCGCGCTGCTATACGAAGAAGTGCTCCTTCGAGCGGCGTCCGACGCCGCCTGGCCAGCACGGCGTCCGACGCCGAAAGGTCGGCGACTACGGCCTCCAGCTTCGCGAGAAGCAGAAGGTCCGCCGCATCTATCGCATCCTGGAGCGCCAGTTCCACAACTACTTCGAGGAGGCCGAGTCCCGTCCGGGCGTGACCGGCGAGAACCTCCTCCGGATCCTCGAGCTCCGGCTCGACAACGTGGTCTTCCGGCTCGGCATCGCGGCCTCGCGCGACCACGCGCGACAGCTCGTGACGCACGGCCACTTCGCCGTCAACGGCCGCCCGACCAACGTTCCATCGTTCCACTGCAAGCCGGGCGATCGAGTCGAGGTCCGCGCCGCGCGGCGCGAGCGAGAGCCGTTCAAGGCGGTCAGCGAGGCCCTTCGCTCGGGGCAGGTCCCCGAGTGGCTGACCCTCGACCCGGCCACCTTCACGGGCACGATCATCGCCGCCCCGCGCCGCGACCAGATGCCGCTCGAGCTCAACGAGCAGCTCGTGGTCGAGTACTACTCGAGGTAGCCCCACACCCATGATCGAACTCGACGCCACGACCCAGATCGAGCCCGTCGCCGAGCAGGGCTCGTACGCGAAGTACGAGGCCGGCCCCCTTCCCGCGGGCTACGGGGTGACCCTGGGGAACGCGCTTCGGCGCGTCCTGCTCTCCTCCCTGGAGGGCGCGGCCGTCACCTCCATCCAGATCCGCGACGTCTTCCACGAGTTCACGACGATCCCGGGCGTCAAGGAAGATGTCACCCAGATCGTCCTGAACGTCAAGAAGCTCCGCCTGCGCAGCTTCGCGGCCCACCCGGTCCAGCTCAAGCTGGTCAAGTCCGGCGCCGGCCGGGTCACCGCTGCCGACATCGTGGAGTCGGCCGACGTCGAGGTGATCAACCCCGAGCTCGACCTCATGACGCTCGACAGCGACGACGTGACGATCGAGATCGACCTGACGGTCGAGCGCGGCGTCGGCTACCTCGCCGCGGAGCGGCCGGAAGGCCTGCCCATCGGCGTGATCCCCGTCGACGCGATCTTCACGCCCGTCCGGAAGGTCAACTTCACGGTCGAGAACACCCGCGTCGGTCAGATGACCAACTACGACAAGCTGACCCTCGAGATCGAGACCGACGGGACGATCACCCCGGAGGACGCGCTCGCCAAGTCGGCCGACATCCTGGTGCGGCAGTTCGCCCTGTTCGCCAACGTGGGCACCGCGGCGATCGCCGCCAGCCCGGCGGGCGGCATGCCGCAGATCCCGGCCAACATGCTCGAGATGCCGATCGAGGAGCTGGACCTCCCGATGCGGGCCTACAACTCGCTCAAGCGGAACAACATCGTGCGGGTTGGCCAGCTCCTGCAGCTGACCGACGACGACCTGCTCCGGATGCGCAACTTCGGCAAGAAGTCGCTCGACGAGATGAAGGAACGGCTCCGGATGCGGGGCTTCCTGGTCCCCGAGACGGAGCCGTCTGACCTCGACGAGGCCGAGGACGACGGCGACGAGCCGTTCGGCGACGAGTCGGAGGAGGTCTGAGCGATGCGCCACCAGATCGGCGGCCGGAAGCTCGGCCGGATGCAGGGCCCGCGGCTCGCGCTCTACAAGAACCTGATCGTATCGGTCTTCCGCTACGAGAAGGTGATGACCACCGAGGCGAAGGCCAAGGAGATCCGCCCACAGGTGGAGCGGATGATCACGCTCGCCAAGCGGGGGGATCTCTCCGCGCGGCGGACCGTGGTGGCCGAGCTCCCGGACGAGCCCCTCGTCATCAAGAAGCTCTTCGATGAGATCGCCCCAAAGTACACCGAGCGGACGTCCGGGTACACCCGGATCACCCACATCGGCAACCGGAACGGTGACAGGGCGCCGATCGTCCAGATCGAGCTCCTCTGACCGACGAAATGGCGCCCGAGAGGGCGCCCTCGTGCGGTTGCGCGCACGGGTCGAATACGACGGCACGGACTTCGCCGGGTTCCAGCTTCAGCTGGGGGCCCGGACGGTCCAGGGTGAACTCGAAGCCGCGCTCAGCACGCTCTCCGGCGGACGCCGGGTCCGGGTCGACGCGGCGGGACGCACCGACGCCGGGGTGCACGCGACGGGCCAGGTGATCGCATTCAGCTGGGCCGGGCGGCTCACGGTGGCGGAGCTCGGCAGGGCGTTCGACGCGCTGCTGCCGACGGATGTCGCGGTTCGCGACCTTCGCCGGGCACCGATCGGGTTTCGCCCTCGCTACGCGGCGCGGTATCGGGACTACCGCTACTCCGTCTGGAACGGGCCGCGAAGCCCGCTCCGCGAGCGTTACGCGCTCGGGGTGCGGACCCCTCTCGACGCCGCTGCGATGGCGCGGGCCGGGCTGGTCCTCGAGGGCCGGCACGACTTCTCGGCCTTCGGGGCGGTGGACCGCCAGCCGGTCCGAACCCTTCACGGGGTCCGGGTGCGGCGGGAAGGTCGCCTCGTGACGGTTGACGTTCGCGGGGACGCCTTCCTGCGGCAGATGGTGAGGCGAATCGTCGCGGCGCTCCTGCTGGTGGGCCGCGGGGAGGTCGAGGTATCGGCGGTCGCCGAGGCGCTCGCGTCACGGCAGCCGGCCTTCCACGGGGCAGTTGCCCCGGCGAAGGGGCTCTGCCTGCGGCGGGTCGTCATGGGACGGGTCGCACGGGAGATGAACGGAGAAACATGACCGCGAAGACGTATACGCTCCGGGAGGCGGAGATCGTGCGACGCTGGTACGTCGTCGACGCGACGGACGAGACGCTCGGCCGGCTCGCGTCGCGGATCGCCCGCGTCCTCGTGGGCAAGCACAAGCCGACCTACACGCCGAACCTGGACGGCGGCGATCACGTGATCGTGCTCAACGCCGCGAAGGTCGCCGTCAGCCGCGACAAGCTCGATGCCAAGATCTATGCGCGGCACAGCGGCTACCCGGGCGGGTACAAGGAGGAGACGCTCGGTCACCTGATGGAGCGCCGCCCCGAGGAGGCCGTGCGTCGCGCGGTCAAGGGCATGGTGCCCCACTCCCGCCTGGGTGCGCAGCAGCTCCGAAAGCTCAAGATCTACGCCGGCGCGGATCACCCCCACCAGGCGCAGCGGCCGGAACCGCTGACCTGACGAGGAGCATGCCCACATGACCATCCCGTCCTTCTTTCATGGGACCGGGCGCCGGAAGACCGCCGTCGCACGCGTCCGCCTCATCCCCGGCGAGGGCGAGATCGTCGTCAACGGCCGGTCGCTGGAGCAGCACTTCGGCAACGCCGTGCCCGAGGGCGAGCTGCGCATGCCGTTCCGCGTGACCGGCACCGAGGGCCGCTTCAACACCCTCATCAAGGTCGAGGGCGGTGGCGTCACCGGCCAGGCCGGCGCGATCCGGCACGGGATCGCCCGCGCCCTCCTGATGGTCGACCCCGAGAGCAATCGCGTCCCCCTCCGGCAGGCAGGCTTCCTGACCCGCGACCCGCGGATGAAGGAACGCAAGAAGTACGGCCTGAAGCGGGCCCGCAAGGCGCCCCAGTACACCAAGCGCTGAGAGGCTGGGCGCCCTGACGGGCGCCCGATCGGGCTCCACGAACCCAGGCGAGGGATGACCGAGGCCCTCTTCGACCGATACCGGGAGGCCCTCCGGGCCGGCCACGTGGCCGTCATGCGCGGCAGGCTCGAGGCCGCCGCCGCGTGGTACCGGGAAGCCGCCTCGCTGGCGAGCGATCGTGCCGTGCCTCGGACCGCGCTCGGCTCCGTGGAGCTCCGGCTCGGCCAGCCCGTGCAGGCGCTCGACAGCTTCGACGCGGCGCTTGCCCTGGCTCCCGCGGACGACGCTGCGCTGATGGGCCGTGCCCAGGCGCTCGTGGTGCTCGAGCGGCCCGACGAGGCTTCCGCGACGTTCGATACGCTCGCGGACGCGCGCGAGGCGGCCGCGAAGCACCCCGAGGCGTGCGACGCGCTCCGACGCGCCCTGGAGATCGAGCCCACGCCGGCGCGCCGGGAGCGCTACCGCGCGCTGACCGAGGAGCTCCGCCGCCGGGTCGGGGATGCCGAGGCGGAGCGGGCGCTTGCCCTCGCGCCCGGCCTCCTCGAGGACGCTGCCGACGCGCCCGTGCCCGCGCCCGTGGCCACGGCCGATGGGGCCACTGCGGAGACGCCGGCCGGATCGCCCGGCGGCGCCCTCGATGGTGCGGGTGGCGCCGATGCGGTTGCGACCGGTCCCGGATCGCTCACCCCCCGGAACGACGCGCCCGCACTCGTCGTGGACGGCAATGCGCTCGTGCTTGCCGCGGAGGAGGCGGCGGCACGCGGTGACGCGCAGGGCGCGGTCGCCGCCGCGATGGCGGCGGCCCGGGCGTTCCGGGCCGCTGGGCACCCGGTCGCGGCGCTCGATGCGTGCGTCGGTGGGTCTGAGCGCAGGGCCGGGCGACGTGGACCTCCACCTCCTGATCGCGGAGCTCGAGTTCGAACGCGGCGCGGTCGGCTCGGCGGCCGACACGTACCGCAGCCTCCTGCACCTCGTCGAGATCGAAGGCGACGCGGCCGCGCGTGCGCGCATCGTCACCGCGGCCCGGCAGGTGTTCCCCGACGATCCCGGGTTCGCCCTGCCCTGACGTCGAGCGCCGTCCGCGGTGGAAGCGGGCGATGGGGCGCCGCCCAGCCGGGCCGCGCCGGCGCGGTAGCGCGGCCGGGCGGTCGCGACGGACCCCGGTGCTACACTCACCGGACGATGTCGCAGCTCCTCGAGTCGCTGGTCGGACAGATCCGACCGATCACGCTGGTCGACATCGGGATCACGGCGCTGGTCATCTACTGGCTGTTCAGCCTGATCCGCGGGACGCGCGCGGTGCGGCTGGTGATCGGCGTCAGCGTGATCCTCACGATCTACGCGATCGCCCAGGCCGTCGGGTTGCGCCTCGTCACCCAGCTCATGCAGGCGGGCGCGGTCGTCGGCCTGTTCGCCCTCGTGGTCGTCTTCCAGCCCGAGCTGCGCCGCGCACTCGAGCGGATCGGGCGCGTCGGGTCGTTCGCCTGGCTCACGTCACCCGCCGACCAGCGAAGCGCCGAGCAGATGGCGGCGGCGGTCGCCCGCGCGGCGACCCACCTCGCGGGTTTCGGCTTCGGGGCCCTGGTGGTCGTGGAGCGCGAGACGGGCCTGGAGGAGATCGCAGAGACCGGGGTGATGATCCACGCGGACCTTTCGTCCGATCTGCTCGAGGCCATCTTCACCCCGAGCGGCGCGCTCCACGACGGTGCCGTGATCATCCGCGGCACGACGGTCGTCGCGGCCGGGGCGGTTCTCCCGCTCGCGGAGACGAGCGTGCACTCGGAGCGCTTCGGCACGCGGCACCGGGCCGCGCTCGGGATCACGGAGCAGACCGACGCGGTGGTCGTGGTGGTCTCGGAGGAGACCGGCCAGGCAAGCATCGTCGAGCGGGCCCGGATCCGGCGCAACCTCGACGAGCCGCAGCTGGTCCGCGCGATCATCGCCCTGATGCTTCCCGAGCGTGCCGCCGGGGCCGCGCTCCGCGGGCGGTTCCCGTCACGAGCCGGCGGGTCCCCCGGGCCACTGGGACCCGGAGCGCTACGTCGGGCGGCGCTGGGCAGCTCGTGGACGCGCCGTCCGCCGCGGGGACGAGCCCGCGCCGGTCGCCGCCGAGGCTCGCGACGAGGCGGACGGCGCCGCGGCCGGGGCAGGTCGCTGAGCACCGTGCGCCGGGTCATCGGGTTCGTCTTCCACAACTGGCCGCTCAAGCTCGCGGCGATCCTCCTCGCGACCCTCCTGTACGCGGGGTTGATCGTGTCGGCCAGCGCGGAGACATTCCAGGGGCGGATCCCGATCCAGGTCCTCAACCAGCCGGGCAACGCGTTCATCATCGGCAACCTCGACGATGTCACGGCCATTCGCTACCTGGCGATCGGGGCCAACCGGCCGACCGTCACCACGGCCAGCTTCACCGCGACGATCGACCTCGCGAGCGTTCCCGTGGTCGCCGGCTCGCCACCGGTGAGCGTGCCCGTGATCCTCAGGACCACGGATCCGGCAAGCGTCCAGGTGATCGACTTCTCCCCGTCCCGGATCCAGGTCCGGCTCGATCCCCTGGCCAGCAAGACGGTCCCCGTGCAGGTCGATCGCGGATCCGTGCCCGAGGGCCTGGACGTGCGCGAGCCCGTCGTCTCGCAGGACAGCGTCACGGTCACCGGCCAGGAATCCTCGGTCGTGCTCGTCGCGGCGGCCGAGGCGCGCGTGAGGATCCAGCCGTCGGGGATCGACATCAACCAGGTCGTCGACCTGCTCGCGGTCGACGCGCGCGGCGACGTGGTCCCGACCGTCGAGCTGCAGCCCAGCTCGGTTCGGGTGACGATCCAGATCGGCAGCCAGCTCTCGACCCGGGCCCTGCCCGTCAACCCCGTCGTGTCCGGGATCCCGGACCCGGGCATGCTGGTCAGCGGGATCACCGCCGCCCCGCTGCTCGTGACGGTCGAGGCGGAGTCCGCGCTGCTCGCCACGCTCGTGAAGATCGACACGAAGCCGGTCTCGATCGCCGGGGCGACCACCGACGTCGTTGCCGACGCCGCGCTCGACCTGCCGCCTGGCGTCACCGCCCTCGGCGTCACGACCGTCCGCGTGACCGTGGCGATTCGCCCGCAGGTCGGCACGCGCTCCTTCCAGGTCGGCATCACCCTTGCGAATGCCGATCCCGCGACGCGCTACGATCTGGGCGCAGCCCAGGTCCTCGTCACGATCGGCGGTCCGGTCGGGTCGCTCAATGCGCTCGACGGGGCCGCGCTCGTGGCGAGCATCGACGTGGCGGGCCTCGGCGCGGGGACGCATCCCCTCGTCCCCGTGGTGGCGGTCCCGGCCGCCCTGACCGTCGCGGCGATTTCGCCGCCGGAGGTTTCCGTGACCGTCACACCGCCCAGCTCGCCGTCGCCGTCACCCTCGCCGTCACCGGCGCCCAGCCCATCCGCGGCCCCGTGACGATGGGTCGACTCTTCGGGACCGATGGCATCCGCGGCGTCGCCAACGTCGACCTCCGGCCGACGATCGCGTACGCGCTGGGAAGGGCGACTGCCCACGAGCTCGTGGGTGCGGGCGGGAGCCTCGTCGTGGGCCGCGACACCCGGCGGTCCGGGCAGATGTTCGTGGCTGCCATCGCGGCCGGCGCGGCCAGCCTCGGCGCCGACGTCCATGACGCGGACGTGCTCCCGACGCCGGCCCTCGCGTTCCTGGCGGGGACGAGGTCCTTCGCCGCCGGGATCATGGTCTCGGCGTCCCACAACCCGGCCGACGACAACGGGCTCAAGGTGCTCGACGGCCGCGGCCTCAAGCTCGACGACGCGGTGGAGGACCGGCTCGAGCAGCTCATCTGGCGAACCGAGGAGCTCGCCGGGCCGCGAAACGGTGGGATCGGGCGCATGGTCCACGACGCCTCCCTGGTCGACCGCGTATCGGGCCGATCGGCTGAACCTCGCCCGGGCGACGCCGTGCCGCCTGCGCATCGTGCTCGACTGCGCGCACGGCTCCGGCGGCGTCACCGCCCCGGAGCTGCTGGCGGCGACCGGGGCCAGCGTGGAGGTGATCCACAACGACCCGGACGGAGAGAACATCAACGTCGGCTGCGGTGCCACCGCGCCAGCCGACCTCGCCGGGCAGGTGATCGCCCGCGGCGCGGACCTGGGCTTCGCGCTCGACGGCGACGCCGATCGCCTCGTCGTCGTCGACCGGCACGGCCGGGTCGTCGACGGGGACCAGCTGCTGGGCCTCTGCGCGCTCGACCGGCTGGGCCGGGGCGCGCTCACCGGCGGGATCCTCGTCGTCACCGTCCTCTCGAACGGCGGCCTCGAGATGGCCCTCGGCGCCCGGGGCGGGCAGGTCGTCCGGACGCCGGTCGGCGACAAGTACATCCTCGACGGGATGCAGGTGACGGGGGCGAACCTCGGCGGCGAGAAGAGCGGCCACGTGATCGTCCTCGACCACGCGTCGACGGGCGACGGGCTGGTCACCGCGCTCGAGGTCCTCGGCATCGTGGGCCGGACCGGCCGACCGATCGACGAGCTGGCGGCCGAGGTGCCGCTGTTCCCGCAGGAGCAGCGCGCGATCCACGTCCGTCACAAGGAGCAGTGGGAGGCGGACCCGGAGCTGCACCGGGCGATTGCCGCCGCGGAGGTCCGGCTGTCGACCGGCGGGAGGGTCCTCGTGCGTCCCTCGGGCACGGAATCGGCGCTCCGCGTGATGGTGGAGGGCCAGGACCACGAGCTGGTCGGCCGGCTCGCCGACGAGCTCGCGGCGTTGGCGGGCGACCGCCTAAACTAGCCCGGCGGCCATCGAGGCCCGGTTGGCGCAACGGAGGCACTCGACGGCATGTGCGGCATCGTCGGTTACACGGGCCCGCGGGCGGCCGGCCCGATCCTCCTCGAGGGGCTTCGGCGCCTGGAGTATCGCGGCTACGATTCGGCCGGGATCGCGCTGGTCACCGAGTCCGGCGAGCTCTTCGTCGAGAAGCGGGCCGGCAAGCTCGCGAACCTGCGCACGGCGCTCCTCGACCGGACGCCGAACGCGGGGATCGGCCTCGCGCACACGCGGTGGGCCACGCACGGGCGCCCGAACGACCTCAATGCCCACCCGCACGTGGACTGCACCGGCGCGATCACCGTCATCCACAACGGGATCATCGAGAACTTCCGCGAGCTTCGAGACGGCCTGGAGGCCCGGGGTCACGTGCTCAGCTCCGAGACCGACACGGAGGCGCTGGCGCACCTCGTGGAGGAGGCCTACGCCGGCGACCTCGCGGATGCCGTGCGGGCCGCGCTCGCCCGCGTCGAGGGCGCCTACGCCGTGGCCGTCATGCACCGGGGCGAGCCGGATCGCCTCGTCGGGGCGCGCCAGAACGTGCCGCTGGTGGTGGGCATCGGGGATGGGGAGGCCTTCATCGCGTCCGACGTGGCGGCGATCCTCGCCCACACGAACCGGGTGGTCTTCCTCGAGGAGGGCGACGTCGTCGACCTGCGACCGACGCGGGCCATCATCACGGGTGTCGACGGGTCGCCCCGCGAGCGGCTCGTGACCCGGGTGGACTGGACCCCGGAGGCCGCCGAGAAGGGTGGCTTCGATCACTTCATGCTCAAGGAGATCCACGAGCAGCCGCAGGCGCTCCGCCAGTGCCTGGCCGGCCGGCTGGGCCCGGACCTGACCATCCGCACCGACGAGCTGGCCGGCATGGCGACGGCGCTCGCCGCCGTGGACCGCGTGGAGTTCGTCGCCTGCGGCAGCGCGTCCTACGCCGCCCTCGTCGGCGCCGCCGCGGTCCAGGACTGGACTGGCCTCCCGGCCCGCGTGACCGTGGGCTCCGAGTTTCGCTACAGCCCGCCGCCGCTCGACGGCCGCACGCTCGTCATCGCCGTCACGCAGTCCGGGGAGACGGCCGACACGATCGCGCCCACCCGGTTCGCCCGCGAGCAGGGCTGCCCGATCATCGCCGTGACGAACACGGTCGGGTCCGCGATCACCCGCGAGGCGGGCGCGGTCCTCTTCCTGCAGGCAGGCCCGGAGGTCGCGGTCGCCGCGTCGAAGACGTTCACGACCCAGGTCCTGACCCTCGTCCTCGTCGCGGCGCAGATCGCGCGGCTGCGTGGGACGCTGGACCGGGAGGTCGAGGCGGCACTCGTCCGCGAGCTGCGCGCGCTCCCGGAAGCGGCCCAGCGGGCCCTCGACGCGGCCGGCGGGATCGCCCCCATCGCCCGGCGGTACGTCAACTCCCGCGGTTTCATGTTCGTGGGACGCGGCTACACCTACCCGACCGCCATGGAGGGTGCCCTCAAGCTCAAGGAGGTCAGCTACCTGCACGCCGAGGGCTATGCCGCCGGCGAGCTGAAGCATGGCCCGATCAGCCTGCTCGACGCGGAGTGCCCGCTGGTGGCGGTCGCGACGCGTTCCACGGTGTACGAGAAGCTGGTCAGCAACATCATGGAGGGCCGGGCCCGCGACGCCCGCGTGATCGCGGTCGCGACCGAGGGCGACGACCAGATCGAGCGCTTCGCAGACGACATCATGTGGGTTCCGCCGACCCACGAGGCGCTCGGGCCGATCCTCGCCATCATCCCCCTCCAGCTGTTCGCGTACCACGCCGCGGTTGCCCGCGGGACCGACGTGGACCAGCCTCGCAACCTCGCGAAGTCGGTCACGGTCGAGTAGCGCGTGGCCACGCCGGACCCGCGGGTCCCGGACGCGACGCCGGAGCTCGGGCTCGACATCATCCGCGTCGAGCGAATCCGCGAGGCGCTGACGCGCTTCGGCGACCGATTCGTCCGGCGCGTGCTCACACCGCGGGAGGCGGCGTATGTTCGTGCGCGTCCCGAGACGTTCGCAGGCCGGTGGGCGGCCAAGGAGGCAGTGAGCAAGGTGCTCGGGCTCGGCGTGCGCGGGATCGGCTGGAGGGACATCGAGATCGAGCGGATGCCGACCGGCCAGCCCGCAGTCCGGCTCCACGGGCGAGCCGCCGCCCGGGCCGACCAGCTGGGGCTGGCGCGGATCGCCGTCAGCATCACCCACGAGCGCGAGTACGCCCTGGCCGTCGCGTTCGGCGTGCGCACCACCGGTGGCCGCTATGTCTTCCCGCTCGACATCGAGGAGCGGCTGGGCGACCGCGAGGCGGCGCTGCTCCGCCGGATGGAGCGCATCCGCGGGCTCGGCCGCGAAGCGGCGGCACTGACGGCTGCCGCCGAGGAGCCCGGTCATGACGGCTGAGCGTCCCGATCCGGCCGGGGTCGAGCGGCCGGCCGAGCGCCTGGACGACCGGAGCGCCGGGCTCCTGCTTCCCGGGCGGCCGGTCCGCGGCCACAAGGGCACGTTCGGGAAGCTGCTCGTGGTGGCGGGGTCGCTCGACTACGCGGGCGCCGCCCTCCTGGTCTGCCAGGCGGCCGGCCGGGCCGGAGCGGGTCTCGTCACCCTCGCGGTCCCGGAGTCGCTCCAGCCGCTCTTCGCGGCGAAGGTCGTGGAGGCCACGACGCTGGCACTTGCCGAGGACGATGTCGAGGAGGTGGACCCGGAGCCCGCCCTGGCGCGAATCCTCGACCACGAGCACGACGCGCTCGTGGTGGGACCCGGGCTGCGGCCGTCCCTCGCGTCGGCTGCGCTGATCCGCGGCATCCTCGCGGCCGGCACCGGCGACGACGCCGGCCCCGCGGTCGTCGACGCGGAGGCGCTCCGATCGCTTGCCGCCGAGGACGGCTGGTGGGAGGGCGTGGTCCGGCCGTGCGTGCTGACCCCCCACGCCGGGGAGTTCCGCCGCCTGCGGGCCGCCGCGGGTGTCGCGGCGGAGGCCGACGGGGACCTCGTGGGGGACGACGCGGCCCGGCTCGCGGCCGCCCGCGACGCGGCCGGCGCGTGGGGCCAGGTCGTGGTGCTCAAGGGGGCGCACACCGTGGTCGCGGCTCCCGACGGGTCCGCGGCCGTGGCGCCATTCGAGAACCCGGCGCTCGCCACGGGAGGGACCGGAGACGTCCTGGCGGGCACCATCGGCGGCCTGCTTGCCCAGGGCCTCCGTCCGTACGCGGCCGCGCGCCTGGGCGTCCACCTGCACGGGATGGCGGGCGAGGCGGTGCGGCATCGCATGGGCGACGCCGGCCTGCTGGCGGGCGATCTGCCCGTCGAGATCGCTCGGGCACGCCACCGGCTCGCGGTCGATGCCGCGCGTCGGGCGGGCGGCGCCACGCTCGGGTTCGGGACGCCCGCCGGATGATCGGCGAGGCGTTGCCGATCGAGGCGCGCCTCCGGGCCGCCGGGCTGCCGCCCCTCCCGCGAACGGCGTGGCTGGAGATCGACCTGGACCGGCTCGCGGGGAACGTCCGGGCGATCGTGGCCGCGCTCCCGGCGGGCACGCTCGTCGAGGCCGTGGTCAAGGCCAACGCATACGGCCACGGTGCCGTCCCGGTCGCCCATGCCGCGCTGGGGGCCGGGGCGCGCGGCCTCTGCGTGGCGACGCTCGACGAGGCGCTTGCGCTCCGCGGCGCCGGGATCCCGGCCCCGATCCTCGTCCTCTTCCCGGTCCCGCCGGACGGCGTCGCGGAGGCTGCCCGGGCGGGGATCGCGCTGGCAGCCGGCGACAGCGTGATCTGGGCGCGCGGCCTGGCGGCCTACGCCCGCGCGCGTCGTCGCGCCCGCGGGCGGCTCGGCGAGCTCGCCGTCCACGTGGGGATCGAGACCGGCCTCGGGCGCGATGGGCTGGCGCCGGACGAGGCGGTGGCGGCGGTGCGGGCGTTGGCGGCGGTTCCCGGGACGCACTTCGACGGGGCGTGGTCCCATCTCCAGTCGCCCGAGGACGCGGGCAGGACCGCACGCCAGGTCGCGCGCTTCGAGGTCGCCCTCGACGCCCTGGTCGCGGCCGGGCTGCCTGCCCCGCACCGCCACCTGCTGGCATCGGGTGGCCTGCTCGCCGTGGAGCGGTACGTCGGCGGCGAGCGGCCACTCTTCGATGGCCTGCGGGTGGGCCTGGCGCTCTACGGGATCGCGCCGGAGGGGCTCCCGGTCGGCCTGCCGGCGGCCGGCATCCACGCGGCGCTGCGGCCGGTCCTCTCGCTGCACGCCCGGCCGGTTCGCGTGACGGACCTGCCCACCGGCGAGGGCGTCGGGTATGGCCCGAGCTTCGTCACGGCCCGCGTCAGCCGGATCGCGACGCTCCCGGTGGGGTATGCGGACGGCTGGGCCCGGGGGCTTGGGAATCGCGCCTTCGCGCTCGTGCGTGGCGGCCGGGTCCCGCTGGTGGGGACCGTCGCGATGGACGCGGTGATGGCAGATGTCACCGACGTGCCCGGGCCGCCCGTCACGCCGGACGACGAGTTCGTGCTCCTGGGCGAGCAGGGCGCCGCCCGGATCACCGCCGCGGAGCTGGCGCGGGAACGCACCACGATCAGCTGGGAGGTGGTCGCCGCGATGTCTGCGCGCCTGCCTCGGGTGTACACTGCGCCGGCCGCGACGGTCGGCATCTGCACGCTCACACAGGACCGGGGGCCATGGCGGAGATCGCGCTCTGGAACGGCGACATCTGTGACCTCGAGGTGGACGCGATCGTGAGCCCGGCGAGCACCAGCATGTGGATGGCGACCGGGGTCGCCGGCGCGATCAAGCGCAAGGGCGGCGAGGCGATCGAGTTCGCGGCCGTTCGCCAGGGTCCAGCCGGCCTTGGCGACGCGATCGTGACCGGCGGCGGGTCGCTTGCCGCGCGCTGGGTGATCCACGCGGTCTCGATCGACCATGCGCGCCGCACCGACTCCGCCACCATCGACCGCGCCGTCCGCAACGCGTTCGCGCGCGCTCGCGAGCTGGGCGTGGAGACGCTCGCGATCCCCGCGCTCGGGACCGGCGTGGGGGGCTTCCCGATCGCCGAGGCCGCCCGCGTGACGGTCGCGGCGGTCCGCTCGGAGCTGGCGCACTCGCCCCGCGTGACCCGCGTGACCCTGGCCCTCCGCGGTGCGGCCGCCTACGAGGCATTCCGCCTCGCCCTCGCGGCGGCGACCGTTCCGCGGGCCGGGGTGTCCGCGTGACGCTCCCCTTTCTGCCGGGAGACGAACAGCGCGCTGCTCTCGTGGAAGAGGTCGCGCGCGAGATCCAGCTGCGGGGGATGACGGGTCCGGCCGTGTTGTTCCTCCACGCGAGCATGCCGGATGGCGGGCTGGCCGGAAGCGCGATGACATTCTTCGACCCGCTCCTGCGCCAGCTGTTCGGGGGCGGAAACGCGCCCGTCAGCGCGCTGCTGGCGGACGAGGTCGGGATCGAGCAGCTGATCGACCGGCTCGAGGAGCTCGACGAGGAGTCGGTCTGGGACGCGTGAGCCGCAGAGCGCCGGGGGCCGTCGAACCGCCGGCCGGCGCCGTCTCCGCCTCCGCGACGGGCCGGCACGCGCGCCCGCCGCGGGCCCGGCCTGCTCGCTCGCCACGCGCGATCGTGGCCCCCGCCGATGACCGCCAGGCCGCCTTCTACACGCTGGATCACGGATCGGCAACGCTCGCCGGCGCGCTCGTCGGCCGGGTCGACGGATGCTGGCGCCTGCTTTCGGCAACGGCGCTTCCGACCCGGAGCGGTCCGGATGCGCTCATCGCCCTGCTCGCCCGTCGCCTCGAATCGGTGGACCCGTCACGCGCCGAGGTGATCAGGGGCTGGCCGGCCAGCGGGCCGCCGGCCTCTGCGGACGTTCCCCGGCTCGTGGCTCGAAGCCGACCCACCGCGACGCTCGCGGTGATCGCCGCCACCGATCGGACGCGGATGAGGCTGGAGGAGGCCGCCGCGGGAGCCGGCTGGAATGTCGTCGCGGGCAGCGCGGAGCGGACCGATCCGCTCGAGCTGACCCGGCTCGCGACGCGCCCGGGCGTGGTCGCGGTGCTCCTCGGCGTCGCGGATCCGCCCGGTGCCGACGAGCGCGAGCTCGCGACCGAGCTCTCGGTGGCTGCGGCCGGAATCGCAGCCCGGCGGCCGGGCCTGCGGGTCTTCCTGGCAGGCCCGGTCCCCGACGAGCCCCTGCTGGCGCTCCGGCACGCCCCAGCCATCGAGCACTTGCCGGCTCCGCCGAGCGCACCCGGGGAGCTGGCGGGGTCGCCGCTCCGGGATGCCCTGGCCGCGGTCCGCGGGGGTCCCGATGACAGCCGTCGTGCGCTGGCGGCCGCGGCCGGATCGCTCGCCCGGGTCCTGGGGCTCCGGGTGGAGATCCTCGAGATCGGGGTGTCGGGCGCGGCCCGCGTGCTCGCCTCTCCGGGACCCGCAGACGACGGGGGAGTGCGGGCCTCGGTCCGGTTGGTCGAGGTTCCCGACGCTGGCCTGTTCCGGATGGACCGGCCCGGCGCGATCGACCGGATCGATCACTGGTTCACCCAGGGCGTGGACCGGGCACGGCTCCGAGATCGCCTGGCCGAGCTGGCTGTCGCGCCCTGGGGCGACCTCGATGGAGACGGCGCGCTCCTGCGGGCAGCCGCGCTCCGCGGAGCGGTGGAGCGCCTGCTCTCGTCGACCGACGCGGAGCTCGGGAGCGCCGGTGTCGACCTCCTTGTCGGCGCGGGCGGTGCCTGGTCCGCGGTCCCGGGGCCGGCCGCGACCCACATCGTGGCCGACGTGGTCCGTCGTCCCGGCACCGTGCAGGTGGCCATCGATCACGCGCGCCTCCTCGGGCCGCTCGGCACGATCGAGGACGACGCGGAGCGCGACGCCGTCGTCGCCGATCTCGCGCCGGACCTCCTGCTCCCGGTCGGGACCATCGTGACGCCGCGTGGCCTGCGGCCGAACCGGCCGGCCGGCCAGCTCTTCCTCGAGACCGCCGCTGGACGATCCGAGATCGACCTGGTCGCCGGGGGCCTGACGCTGGTGGACCTGCCCCCCGGTGCTCGCGGCACGGCCGAGCTGGCATTCCGCGGAACGCCGGAGCTGGGTCCCCGCGGCCGCCAGTTCCGGGTCGCGGTGAGCGGCGGCCTTGCCGGGTTGCTGCTCGACCTGCGGGACATCCCGCTCCGGCTCCCCGACCGCCCCGACCGTCGACGCGAGCTGCTGGGGACGTGGGAGCGGGCGCTCTGGCCCGAGCGCGATTCGTGACCGACACGCTCGACCTGGTCCCGGCCCGGCCGTTCATCGTGGAGCGGCCGCGGATTCGGCTGGAGCTGCAGCCCGGCGACCGGGTGATCGCCGCCGTCGGCGACGAGGTTCACGTCGGCGACGTCCTGGCCGAGCGGATCCGTGACGCTCGGCTGGTCGAGGCCGTCACGCCGCGGGACGGCGCCGACCAGGGCATCCCGTTGCCAGGTACGTGGCTGCCCGGTGAGCACGCGCGGCCCGGCCGCCATCCCGGCGCACCCGCCGGCGAGCTGCTCTTCGAGCACGGCGGCCGGCGGCGCCTGGCGACCGGCCCGCACCCCGACCGCCTCCTCGCGCCCGGCGACGGCCGGATCCTCGAGGTGGAGCCGGGCGTCGCGCTGGTGCTGGAGGTCCAGGGCCCGGGGCTCGCCGCGACCGAGCTGCTCGGGGAGCCCCACTCGGGCCGGCTGGTGGTCCTTCCCGACGACTCCGATTCGCGCCTGGCGCTCGACGTGGCCCTCGCCGGGTCGGTGGTGGTCCTGCCCGGACGGGTGGATGCCGAGGCGCTTGCGCGGGCACGGGCGATGGGGATCCATGGCGCCATCGTGGGCTCGCTCGCCGAGCGCGATCGGCGTGACCTCGTCGCGTCGGCGGCCCGTCAGCAGGCCGGCCTCCACCGCCTGGCGCCGTTCGGTGTGCTCGTGGTGGGCGGCTACCTCCGCCGCGCATTCCCCCGTGCCGTCCAGTCCGTCCTCGAGGCGGCCGCCGGTTCGCTCGTCGGCCTCGTCGGCGATCCGCCGCTGCTGCTCCTCCCGGAGGATCTCGCGCTGCCCGTGCCGGCGCCAGATCGGGTCGTCGTTCGGGGTGGCTCCGAGGCAGGCCTCGAGGGCCGCTGGCTGGGGCCGGGCGGACTCCGCCGCGTCCGGAGCGGGATCACGGCGGAGACGGGCCTCGTCAGGCTCGATGACGGCCGGACGGTCGCGATCCCGATCGGAGAGCTGGAGCGGTTCGCCGTCCACGCCGCCAACGGGTAGGCTCTGCAGCGTGTCATCCTCCTCTGCATCTCGCGGCCTGGCTCACCGGCTCGCTGCCCGCCCGGTGGGCGTGGCCTTCGGATGACCGGTGCGCTGCCCCCGATTCGGCTGCTCGCGCCCGACCCCGCCGCGACGCGCGCCCTCGGCGAACGCCTGGGGAGGGCCGCCGTGGCGGGTGACGTGATCGCGCTCAGCGGGCCGCTGGGGGCAGGCAAGACCGAGCTCGCGCGCGGGATCGCACGCGGCCTTGGCGTGGTGGGCCCGGTCAGCTCGCCGACCTTCGTCCTCGTCGCGGAGCACGAGGGTCGCCTGCCGCTCTTCCACCTCGACGGCTATCGCCTTGCCAGTCCCGAGGACGCGCTCGGGGCGGGGCTGCTCGACGAGCGGCGTGCCGCGGGCGTCACGGTCGTCGAATGGGCCGAGCGCCTCTCCGCCGCGCTGCCGGTCGGCCGTCTCGAGATCCGCCTCGACGGGTCCGGCGACGACCCGAGAACGCTTGTCTGCCGTGCGACCGACGTCCGCCACGCGCTGCTCCTCGAGGCCCTGGTATGACCGCGACGAGCGAAGGCGGGCTGCTGCTGGCGATCGACACGTCGACCTCCCGGGCCGTGCTCGCCCTCGGACGGTCGAACGGAACGCTGCTCGCGGCCGACATGTGGGATGCGGGCCATCGACATGTCGAGGAGCTGCTGCCGCGCCTCGAAGGGTTCCTCGAGGGTCGCGGCCTCGACCGAGCGGCGCTCGCGAGCCTTTCCGGCATCGTTGTCGGGACGGGCCCCGGCGCCTTCACGGGGCTTCGCGTGGGGATCGCGACGGCGAAGGCCCTCGCACTCGCGTTCGACCGGCCGCTGCTCGCGATCGGGAGCGGCGCCGCGCTGCTCGCTGCCGCCGCCGACGCCGATCCGGCGACCGACCCGGCGCGCCTCCTGGTCCTGATGCCGGCCGGCCCCACGGGCCGCTACGTCGTCACGGTGGCCGGCACGCGGGTCGTCATCGGGGATGAGATGCCCGATCTCGCCCCCGGCTCGGTGCCGGTCGCGGTTGACCTCGCCGCGCGCGCGCCCGACGCCGCCGTCGCGCGCGGCGAGGCCGCCATCGACCGCTTCCCGGGAATGCTTCTTCGGCTGGGCGCTGCGCGGCTCGCGGCTGGTGGCGCCGATGAGCCCGCGGAGGTCGTTCCCGAGTACGTCTCGCTCCCGCGCGGCGCTGCGCGCGATGCAGGTGCAGCCCGTTCGGCCGACGCCGCGGGAGCCGGGATCGTGACGACGTGGTCGCCCGCCCGCCCGTGAGGCTCGTCATCGAGCCGATGGCCCACGTGGACCTGCCTGCGGTACAGGCGATCGAACGCGCCAGCTTCACCACGCCCTGGCCGGAGCATGCCTACCAGGCAGAGCTCGAGACGAACAAGCTGGCACGCTACCTCGTCGTCCGGGCCGGGCACGAGGTCGTCGCCTATGCCGGGATCTGGCTCATGGTGGACGAGGCCCACATCACGACCTTCGCCGTTGCGCCGGCGTGGCGCCGGCGGAGGATCGGGGAGCGTCTGCTCACCGCGGCGCTGGACCTCTCGATTGCCCGTGGCGCCCGCGAAGCGACGCTGGAGGTCCGCCTCTCGAACCTGCCGGCCCGCCGGCTCTACGAGAAGTACGGCTTCCGGCCGGTCGGGATCCGGCCCCGCTACTACAGCGACGATCACGAGGACGCGCTGATCATGACCACGGAGCCGCTCCTCTCACCCGGGATGCAGGCGCGCCTCGCGGCGCTCGGCGCCCAGCTCGCCGCGCTGCCCGACCCGGAGCCGCCGGACGCGCCGCCGGCGATCGGCTCGTGAGCCCCCGCGAACCCGTGCTCCTGGCGATCGAATCGTCCTGCGATGAGACCGGGGTCGCGCTCGTCGCGGGAGGGCGCCGGATCCTGGCCCAGG
Source organism: uncultured Chloroflexia bacterium (assembly GCA_963734535.1). Lineage (GTDB taxonomy): Bacteria > Chloroflexota > Limnocylindria > Limnocylindrales > CSP1-4 > CTSoil-043. The sequence goes on from CAVTHS010000002.1 coordinate 219,666, forward strand.
CGGTGGCGAGCCAGATCGCGCTCCACGCGCCGGCTGGCGGGATCGTGCCCGAGCTCGCCGCCCGCGCACACCTGCGCTGGATCGTGCCCGCGCTTCGTGACGTCCTCGAGAGCGCAGGCGTGACCATCCCCGAGGTCGACGGGATCGCGGTCACCGCCGGCCCAGGCCTCGCAGGCTCGCTCCTGGTCGGCATCGCCTTCGCGAAGACGCTGGCATGGGCGCACCAGCGTCCGCTCGTCGGCGTCAACCACCTCGAGGGGCACCTCTACGCGGCATGGCTCCTGGAGCGCGACGAGCCGGAGCGCCCGGCGCCCCCCTTCCCGCTCGTGGCGCTCGTCGTCTCCGGTGGTCATACGTTCCTCGTCGAGATGCGAGACCACCTTGCCTACCGGCTCCTCGGTGAGACCGTCGACGATGCGGCGGGCGAGGCGTTCGACAAGGCCGGGCGCCTGCTCGGCCTCGGCTATCCTGGCGGCCCGGCCATTGCCGCCGCCGCGACCGGCGCACGCCGCCGCGACGCGGTCCTCCCGCGGGCGTGGCTCGGCCGCTCGTACGACTTCAGCTTCTCCGGGCTCAAGACCGCCCTGCGGCGCCAGGTCGAGGCGGAGCTCGCCGCGGGGGCACGGCCCGGCACCGAGGCAGGCGGCCGCCTCGATGCACTCCGTGTCGCCGAGCTGGCGTGGGGCTTCCAGGAGGCGGTCGTCGACGTCCTGGCGACCAAGACCCTGCGCGCGGCCGACGAGACGGCCGCACGAGCCGTCGTGCTCGGCGGCGGGGTGGCCTCGAACGTGGCGCTCCGTGAGCGGATCGCCGCCGGCGCCTCCGCGCGCGGCCTGCCCGTCTTCATCCCGCCGCCGGACCTCTGCACGGACAACGGGGCGATGATCGCGGCGGCCGGCTGGCAGCGGTTCGTGGCCGGGGAACGCGCGGGCAGCGATCTCGGGGCGCGGCCCGCGTGGCCCCTCGTCCGTCCGTTCGGGACGCCCGACACGCGTCGCCCGCCCCGCCGCGGCCCTGCCGCACGCGCCTACGAGGCCGCACTCGCCGCCGAGCGAGACGCCGCGGGCGAAGTCCCCATGTCCGTGCCCGGCGAGCGCGCGAGGTGACCGGCGTGCGGCTCGATCCGGCCGCTGTCCGGCGGACGCTGCGGGCTGCCGGCCTGCGTCCGCAGCGCCGGTTCAGCCAGAACTTCCTGGTGGACGTCGACGTGCTCGAGGCGATCCTCGACGCGTCCGGGGCGTCACCCGGCCGGACCGTCCTCGAGATCGGGCCGGGGCTCGGGATCCTGACCGGCGGGCTGCTGGAGGTGGGCGCCGCCGTGACGGCGGTCGAGCTCGACCGGGGGATGGTGGAGCACCTCGCCGTGGCCTTCGAGCCGGCAATCGCGGGCGCCGCCGACGGGCCCCGCCCGCCCGCGCCCAACCCCCCGGGGACGCTTCGCCTTGTCGCGGCCGACATCCTCGACGCAGACCTGCCCCGACTGCTGGCCGCCCCGTACGACGTGGTCGCGAACCTGCCATACCACGTGACGAGCCCGATCCTGCACCGGATGCTCGGCTCGGAGCCGCGCCCCGAGCACTGCATCCTGATGGTCCAGCGGGAGGTGGCCGAACGCGTCGCGGCCCGGCCCGGGTCGATGAGCTACCTGTCGGTCTTCGTCCAGTATCACGCCGCCGCCTCGTTGGTCCGGACCGTTCCGCGCGACGCGTTCGAGCCGGCCCCGGCCGTCGACTCGGCGATCCTCGCCCTCGACGTGCGGCCCGCCGACGCCCCGGGCCGCCTCCCGGTCGAGATGGAGGATCACCTCTGGCGGCTCGTCCAGGCGGGCTTCCGTGAGCGTCGCAAGATGCTCAGGAACGTGCTCGGCCGGCAGCTGCCCGTGGACCAGGCGACGGTGGACGCCGCGCTCGCGGCCGCCGGGATCGCCGGCGACCGCCGCCCGCAGACGCTCTCGGTGGCGGAATGGATCGGCCTGCTCGGCGCCCTCGGCCCGCTGCCGCCGGACGATCGGGGCCGCCGCGGCGCACGCGCCGGGATCCCCGAAGACGACGAACCCGCCCCCGCGACGGCGGACGGGTGGGAAGCTGCGGGCGAAGCCGGTGCCCGGGGCGCGCAGCGTCGCGTCGGCGGTCCCGAGCGCCGGCGCGATCCAGGCCGTGGGTGAGCCGAGCTCGATGAGCGACGCGCTCCGCCGCGTGACGCCCGCGGTTCGGGTGGCGCCGGCCAAGCTCAACCTGACGCTCGCGATCGTCGGCCGGCGCGAAGACGGCTTCCACGCGCTCCACTCGGTGATGGTCCCGCTCGAGGTCGCCGACCGGCTGGCGCTCGCGCCGGCGTTCGCGTCGGCCGACACGCTCCACGTGACCGGCACGGCGACGTCCGAGCTGGGATCGCCCGACCTGGGGCCGGATCTGGGGCCGCCCGACCGGAATCTCGTCCTCCGCGCGATCAGCACGGCGCGGGCGGCCTGCCGCGCCCGGGGCGTCGACGCCGCCCTTCCGGCGCTCGCGGCACGCCTCGAGAAGCGGATCCCGGTCGCTGCGGGCCTGGGCGGCGGGAGCAGCGACGCGGCCGCGGCCATCGACGCCGCCCTCGAGGCATGGGGCGTCGCGGGGGTCGTCGCCCCTGCGGCTCGGGCGTCCATCGCGTCGAGCCTCGGCTCCGACGTGCCGTTCTTCCTGGCGGGGGGCTGGGCGCTGGTGGAAGGGCGGGGCGAGCGCGTGACGCCGCTGCCGGCGCCACGTGGCCCGGAACCGGCAGTGCTGCTCGTGACCCCCGGGACCGGGGTGTCGACGGCCGCGGTGTTCGCCGCGTTCGCAGGTGGGGCCCGGCCGGCTCCAGGAGCCGCCCTCGCGTCATCGCGCCACCTCGCAGGCGAGCTTGCCGCGGGCATGACGGCTGCGCGTTTCGTCGAGCGCGCCGGGATCATGGCGGTCGCGAACGACCTCGCTCCGGCAACCGCAGCCGTTGCACCGTCGCTCGTGCCGTTCCGCCGCGCGTTGGGACGCGTCGTGGGGCGACCAGTCGGGCAGTCCGGGTCGGGGCCGACGCTGTGGGTCCTCTATCCTTCGCTGGCGGCCGCCGAGACGGCGGCGATCGTCGTCCGCGCGGCGCTCGCCTCGGGCGAGCTTCCCGCCTCGGGCGAGCGACCACCCTTCGTATGCGCCACCCGAATCCGGGCCGGCGATCCCCGCAGCCCCGTCGACGCCGGCCCGGACCGGCCCGCGCCGACCACACACGATGGAGGTACCTGATGCCGCGCACCGCGATCTCGACCCCGCACGCGCCCGGCGCGATCGGGCCGTACAGCCAGGCCATCCGCAGCGATGGCTACCTCTTCTGCTCGGGTCAGCTGGGCCTCGATCCGGCGACCGGCGACTTCGCTTCGGCAGATGTCGGTGCCCAGGCCGAGCAGGCGCTCCGCAATCTCGCCGCGGTGCTCGAGGTGGCTGGCCTCTCGTTCGCGGACGTGGTGAAGACGACGATCTTCCTCGCCGACATGGCCGACTTCGCGACCGTGAACGGCATCTACGCGCGCTTCGTCACCGACCCGCCGCCGGCGCGCTCGACGGTCGCCGTCGCCGCGCTGCCAAAGGGCGGCCGCGTCGAGATCGAGGCGATCGCGCGGCTCGCCGGCTGAGCTGCCGGCCCGGGCCGTCCGGCGCGCCGCCCGGCTCGATCCGCCCGGCGGGTCCGTCCGTTTGACACCCTCGATGGCGTGCCCCTACGATCCCGGGACACCAGATGCCCACTGAACCACCCACGCCGGACGGCAGACGCTCGGACCCGGCGCGCCTCGCGCCCCCGGGATGCCCAGCCGGGCCGAGCCCCCGATGACCTCCCGGGAGACGCTTCCCGACGCCGCCCACGTTCCCGTTCGGGCTGGTGCTGGCGGGCCGATCGCGGTCATCCTCGCCGGTGGTCTCGGGACGCGTATGCGATCGGACCTCCCGAAGCTGCTCCACACGCTCTGCGGGCGACCCATGCTCGCCTTCGTCATGGACGCGGCCCGCGCGGCCACGGGACGCGACCCGGTCGTGGTGACATCGCCGGCGACGGCCGCGGTCCGCGACGCGTTTCCGGCCGGGGTCGCGTTCGCGCTCCAGGAACGCCCCGACGGATCGGGCGATGCGGTCCGGGCCGCGCTCGTCGCCGTGCCGGCCGACGCGGCCGAGATCGTCGTCCTCAACGGCGACATTCCGTTGATCGACGCTCGCATCGTGACCGGGGTGCTTGATGCGCGCCGCGCGGCCGGCGCCGCGATCGCGCTCGTCTCGTTCGAGGCGTGGGAGCCCGGTGCGCTGGGCCGCGTGATCCGGACGCCGGACGGCGAACGGGTTGCACGCCTCGTGGAGGCGAAGGATGCCCTGCCGGACGAGCTGATCGTCAGCGAGGTCAACGCCGGGCTCTACGCGTTCGACGCGCGCTGGCTGCGGGCAGCGATCGGGCTCCTGACGCCGTCCCCGGCGACCGGCGAGTACTACGTGACGCAGCTGGTCGACCTCGCGGTCGCGGAGGGCCGCGCCGTGGTTGCCCACGAGGCGCCCGACGACGGGACCCTCGACGGGATCAACGACCGCGCCCAGCTCGCCGAGGCGACCGCGATGCTGCGCGAGCGGATCAACCTGGCCTGGCTCCGGGCGGGGGTCACGATGCACGACCCCGCGACTGCCTACGTCGACGCCGACGTGGAGCTCGCCCGCGACGTGACGCTGGAGCCGAACGTGATCCTGCTGGGCCGGACGCGGGTCGGGGAGGGGAGCCGCATCGGGGCGGGCAGCCAGATCGCGGACAGCGACGTCGGCCCCCGCTGCCGGGTCTGGGCCAGCGTCCTGGAACGGGCGACGGTCGAGGAGGGGACCACGATCGGGCCGTTCAGCCACCTTCGATCGGGCAGCTCCATCGGGCCGGACGTCCAGCTCGGCAACTTCGCGGAGGTGAAGAACAGCCGGCTCGAGCGGGGCGTGAAGCAGCACCACATGAGCTACCTCGGCGATGCGCACGTCGGCGCCGGGACGAACGTCGGGGCGGGCACGATCACGGCCAACTACGACGGCACGCGAAAGCACCATACCGAGATCGGGGAGCGGGTCTTCCTGGGCGTCGACACGATGCTCCGGGCTCCGGTCACGATCGGGGATGGGGCCAAGACCGGCGCCGGCGCCGTCGTGACGCGTGACGTCCCCGCCGGGATGCTGGCCGTGGGCGTGCCGGCGCGGATCCGTGAGATCCGGCCACCCGAACTGGAGCCGGCACCCGGTGCAGACCCGCAGGCACGTGCCGGGGCCGACGCGCACGCACGTGCCGCGGCCGGCGCAGATGTCCCTGCACGCCCCGCGGACGAGTCCGGGCCCGGCGCCGACGTCGTGGCCGATTCGCCGGCGACGCCCGACCGCTGATGGAAGTCCTCATCCAGGTCGGCGTGATCGTCATCCTGACCCTGCTCGAGGGGTTCTTCGTCGCCGCGGAGATCGCGCTCGTCTCCATCCGGCACAGCCGGGTCGAGCAGCTCGTCGACGAGGGAAACCGCGCTGCGCGGCGTGTCCAGGGGCTTCTCGACAATCCCGGTCGCTTCCTGGCCGTCTCACAGCTCGGCCTGACGCTCCTCGGATTCTTCGCGTCCGCGTACGCCGCCGTCAGCCTGGCGGACGGCCTTGCCGGGCTGCTGGTGCGGGTCGACGCGCTCCGGGACGGCGCCCACGCCATCTCGCTCGTCATCGTCACGATCGTCATCGCCCTCTTCACGATCGTCTTCGCGGAGCTCGTCCCGAAGTCGCTCGCGCTCGCCCACACGGAACGCTTCGCGCTGTCCCTCTCGCAACCGATCGAGGTCATCGCCCACGTGCTGGGACCCCTGATCAACCTCCTGACCGGGTTGACCCGGACCGTGACCGGGGCGCTCGGGGCGAAGGTGTCGGCGGACGCGCAGATCAGCGCCGAGGAGCTCAAGCTGATCGTCGAGCGCGGCGGCGAACAGGGCGTCCTCGAGGCTGAGGAGGAGCAGATGATCAACGCGGTCATCGAGCTCGGCGAGCGCCGCGTCCACGAGGTCATGGTCCCGCGGATCGACATCGTCGGCCTCGAGGCCAGCAGGACGTTCGAGGAGGCCGTCGAGCGGATCATCGCCGAGGGCCACAGCCGCCTCCCGGTGTGGGACCAGTCCATCGACCAGATCGTCGGGATCCTCTACGCGAAGGATCTCCTGCAATTCCTCAAGGAGGCATCCGCCGACCCGCCGCCGATTCGGGCGCTCCTTCGCACGCCGCTCTTCGTCCCGGAATCGATCACGATCGACGATCTCCTGCGTCAGCTCCAGCGCCGGAAGGTCCATCTCGCGGTCGTCCTCGACGAGTACGGGGGCACGGCCGGGCTCGTGACGATCGAGGATCTCCTCGAGGAGATCGTCGGCGAGATCCAGGACGAATACGACGTGGAGGAGCCGATGGTCGTCCGGCTCGACGACGACCGGGCCCGGATCGACGGGCGAGCGTCAGTGGACGAGCTCGGCGAGCTGTGGGACGACCTCGACGTCGACGCGATCCTCGAGGACCGGGAGGAGTACGACACGCTCGGCGGGCTGCTCTTCCACCGGATCGGTGGCGTCCCGAAGCCGGGCGACGAGATCCGCGTCGGCGTGCTGACCCTGACCGTCGAGACGACGGATGGGCGGCGGGCGGGCAAGGTCCTCGCGGTCCGGGAGCGCCCGAGGACCGACGGGGACGACGGGGCCGCACCTGCAGGGTAGCGGCCGCCCAGCGGTGGGTTCGGCCCACGAATTTCATATCTCCCAAATGAATCAATTGCAAACGCGCCGGCCGCACATATCATCGGTCAATGTCGATGAGGAGGGCTGCGACACTCGGCCGCTTCGATCGCGTCGACGGGGTGCTCGCCGGTGCCCTCGTCATCGGCGTGATCGGCACGCTCGCGGTCCTGTCCATCCCCAACTTCCACGGTCATGTCGTCGCCCCTGCGGCCGACCTGACCTTTGACGTCGTCGCCTTCGCGGTGACGTCCGCCGTCGCGACGCTCAGCTGGATCCGCTATCGAGAGGGCCGCCAGCCGATGGCCCACGCCCAGGCGGCCGCATTCCTCGCGCTCGCGATGGCCGACGGGATGGCCGTCGCCCTCTCCGTGAGCGGCGATGTCGGGTCGACGGCGGTCCCGGCGGCGATAAGCCCGGACGCGTTCTTCGTGTGGACCGCCGCCCGCCTGCTCGTGGCCTCGATCCTGGTGGTGGGAGGCCGCGCCTCGCTTCGCGGCGGGAGGCCGCGCTACCCGCTGGCGTTCGTGCTCGGGGTCGGCGCCTTCATGCTGGTCGTGATCGGCGCCGTGCTCGTCATGGGCGACCGGCTCACGTCCCTGCTCGCGGTCGTCGTGCCGGACGGACGGTCGCCCCGGTCCCTGGATCTCGCGCCGACGTCGGTCGGCGTCGTCGTCCTCCTGGTCGGCACGCTTCTGTTCCTGGCGGCCGCGGCCGTGAGCCGCCAGCTGTGGCGCCGAGACCGTGCGGTCGGCGATGCCTACCTGGCGCTCGGGCTCGTGGTGGCGGGGTTCGCCCAGCTCCATGCCGCGATCTTCCCGAGTGCGCATCCGGGGCAGCTGGGCACGGCAGACGTGCTCCGCCTCGTGTTCGACCTCATCCTCTTCTTCGGGATCCAGGCCGAGGCCGGGGCCGTGATGAAGGCCCTCCGGACCGCCAACGAATCTCTCGCTCGCCTCCGCGACGCGGAAGGCGAACGGGCCGCGCTGGAGGAGCGCGCCCGGCTGTCGCGAGAGCTCCACGACGGCCTCGCCCAGGACCTGTGGCTGGCAAAGCTGAAGATCGGCCGGCTCGCCGCGTCGACCGCCCTTTCACCCGGGGATCGGGTGCTGGCCGAGGAAGCCACGAAGGCGGTGGACGTGGGCCTCACGGAGGCGCGGCAGGGCGTGATGGCCCTTCGGGACGGCGCCGACGCAGGCCAGTCATTCGCGGCCCTCCTCCGGCGGAACGTCGAGGACTTCGTCGATCGATTCGGTGTGCCGGTCGAGTTCGAGGGCACTGGGAACCTTCCGGAGCTTTCGTCGCGGACAAAGGCTGACCTCCTGCGGATCGTGCAGGAGGCACTCTCCAACGCGACCCACCACTCGGACGCCGAACGGTTTCGCGTTGAGGTAACCGAGGACAGTGGCAGTGTCTCGATCGCGGTGCAGGACGACGGCCGCGGCTTCGACCCGCAAGCCATCGCCCACGGGCACGTTGGCATCCAGGTGATGCGCGAGCGGGCGGAGATGATCGGGGCGCTTCTGACGGTCGAATCGAGCCCGAGTGGTGGCACACGCGTTGTTGTCACGGTTCCGGCCGCCGCGCGAGCTGGTGGAGCGTCGGCCAAGTGAGCGGACCCTCCACGGATGGTCTGATCCGCGTCATGATCGTGGACGACCATCCGCTCGTCCGGGCCGCGGTCCGGCAGGCCATCAGCGCGCCCGACGTCGAGATGGTGGCCGAGGCCGCAAGCGCCGAGGAGGCCCTCGTGTCCGCGCCCGTCGTTCGACCGGACGTGCTCCTCGTCGACATCCACCTGCCCGGGATGACCGGGGTGCAGCTTGTTCGTGAGCTCGCCCCGCGGCTGCCGGACACGCGGATCGTGATGCTCACGGTCTCGGCGTTGGACCGCGACGTCGCCGACGCGATCAGCTACGGAGCCGTCGGCTACCTGACGAAGGACCTGATGCCGGATGCACTCCTTCGCTCTGTCAGGGCGGCCCATACCGGTGACCTCGCGATGCCCCGCTACCTCGCCGCCCGCCTCATCCGACGCCTCGCGGACAGACCACGAGGCCTGCCGCCTCCGAATGACGATTCGGCGACCGAACACATCAGCCCACGCGAGCGCGACGTCCTGCGCCTGATCGCTGACGGCCGGACGGACCGCCAGATCGCGGAGTCGCTCGGGATCTCCTCACGGACCGTGGCATCCCACGTCAGCAGCATCCTGCACAAGCTTGGCGTGCGGAACCGGGCCGAAGCGGCTCGGCGGTACCACGAGGAAACGTAGCGACGCGGCGGCCTCGATGGTGCGTCAGCCAAGAGGGCCGCTCGGGGAGGGGCCTGCGCCGGCCAGGGACTGACGACGCGCCTCGCGCGAGCTGCCGCGATCTGGACGCGCAGCAGTCGCGGCCGATCGACGTCGAGGATCAAACCGGCTCCGTTGCACAGAACGAGCAGGAGGTGCTCCGCGGAGACCACTGCCTCGCGGATAGCGTCCAGGTCGTACTCCAGCGTCAGCCGGCCGAGGTGGACGAGGCGTGTTGATGTGAGGTACAGATCGCCGGCGAGCCCCGGGTAGAAGGGGTAGGCCGCGCCTGGCCGCGGCTCGCGGCGGTCGAGCAGTGCGGACCGACGGACCGTGAACACCTCCTCGCCCGGGGCAAGAAGCTCCGCGATTCGCGCGTCGGGCTCGATCGGCTCGAACGACGCGTCCCGATATCGATCCCGCGCCTCGAGGGCCGCGGCCTCATCCTCTGCAGCCCGGGCGAGGATCGCCTCGGCATCGCGCAGGGCCGGTGCGGCCGTGGTGGCGTCGTGCACCGCGGCTCCGTCGGTCGTGCCGTCCTCCGGGCGTGGCCTCTCGTCCATCCGGTGACTCTAGACCCCGTGGGGCGCTCCGGCGATCGGTAGGTCTACCGATCCGCCTACGGATTCGGCGATCCATACGGAGCCCGAGATCGGGCATCTCGGTCGGTAGAGGCACCGATGGCGTCCTGCTCGCGGTTCCATACGGTTCGGTGACCAGATGCAGGTGGCTCGACCCCAGGCGCGCCATGCATCTTGCCGTGCGCAGGGCCTCGAGTCCCGCAGCACATCGCGTCGAGCGCGGCCGGGAATGAGCCGCCACCGAAGGATGGGGAGCGGAGAGGGATCGAATGATGAAACGGAAGTTGCTGGCCCTGCTGGCGGTGCTGGCGCTCTGCACCACAGCCGCTGGGCCGGTCGTCGCGAAGACGGCCCTGCCAGCTGGCGCCTCGCCGGCATCTGCAGTCGTCTCCAACGCGCCGGCGCCGGTGTCGCCCGTCGACCAGACGAAGGTTCCCCATTACTTCGGGCCATACCCGAACTGGGCGAACAGCCCGCTCACATTGCCCGACGCGACCGTCACGATCAGCCCAACAGGTGCGCCGGCGGCCTCCATGGCGGTCGGAAATCCACTCATCGCTCGCCAATACGCGAGTGACGACACGATCAACACGGGTAGCAACACGCTCGGTCAGGGCACTGTCTTCGTGGTCATCCCGGGCGGACTTCCCGCCGGGACACTCACGAGCTTCCAGACATTCGTCCAGAACGCACCCGTGTCGGGCCTGCCGTCTCCGGGCAACACATTCAATGCGTACGTGCTGCATCCGACGAGCAACCCGCTCGTTGCGAACGAATACAGCATCGTCTATGACAGCGGGCCTCAACTCGTTCCCGCGATGGCCGATGGCGTTGCGACCTTCGCCGTCGCGGGGACTCCCACGGTTGCGGCCGGCGACGTTCTTGCCTTCTATGGGCAGGGCATCCCGCTTGACGTGGTCGGCGCCGACCTCGTGGGATATCCCGTCGCGGCAGCGCCGACCAGTCCATTCAGCACGGACACCCTTCCGCAGATCGCTGGCCGGACATATTCATTCGGCGCGACGATCCAGCTGCCCGCTGGTGCGGCCCCGGGTGCGGGCGCGACTGCCGACGCGACTGTCGGTGCCAACGGCGCCGTGACCGGACTCACCATCACGAACCCCGGCCACGACTACACGGCTGCGACCGTGGCGATCGACAGCAGCTCCGGCACCGGCGCAACGGCCAGCGCGGTCGTCCAGACCTCCGGCGTCGTGACCGGCGTTGCGGTTGACGTGGCAGGCGGTCGCTACGCCGCTCCGTCCGTCGCCTTCAGCGGCGGAGGCGCGACCACCGATGCCACGGGGCATGTGCTCGGTGGCGTCGATGCCGTCAACCTCTCGGTCCAGGGCGAGGGTTACACGTTCCCAACCGTGGACTTCGATCTGCCTGATGACCCCGCGGGCGTCCAGGCATCCGGCCACGCGGTGTGCGTCGAGGTCAACTGCGCTCCGGCGGCCTCCGGGACATTCGTGACGGTCACCGGCGTCGCGGTTGACAACGCCGGTTCAGGCTACTTTGCCGCGCCGAATGTCATCATTCGTGACGGCACGGTGTTCGACCCGATCAACCCGCCGGCCAGTTTCGTCGCGGCCACGGGCACGGCGACCCTGAAGGTTCTGTCCGTCGCGCTCGACACCTTCGGCGCCGGCTACACGTCGGCTCCGGCGGTCACCTTCGCCGACACCGGCGCAGGGACCGGCGCTCACGCCGTTGCGACGACCGACTTCGGCGCAGTCATCGCCCTCCATCTCCTGACCCCGGGCAGTGGCTACATCACGCCCGGCGGCATCAAGAAGTTCGTCGACGGCCTGCCCGGCTTGACCCCGGCAGGTGTGAACAACCTCGGCCAGTACATCCCGGTCGCACAGCCCGACACCACGACCTTCGCGGGCATCGGGACCGGAGCCGACTATTACGTCATCGCGGTCGTCCAGCACCGCGAGCAGATGAGCTCAAGCCTGCCCGCCACCGGCTCGCTGCTGCGCGAGTACGTGCAACTGTCGACCTCCACCGTGCCCGGCAAGCACGTCGCGCTCATGCAGGACAACCTGACCGGCCCCCAGACGCCGATCCTGATGCCCGACGGCAGCCAGGCGTACGGCGTCGATGACCCGCACTACCTCGGCCCGACCATCGTCGCGTCGAAGGACCACGCGGTCCGGATCGTCTTCTACAACCTGCTGCCGAAGGGCGCCGATGGGAACCTGTTCCTCCCCACCGACACGACGCTGATGGGCTCGGGCATGGGTCCCATGGACATGCCGATGGCCTCGCCGACCAACGACGGCACCGTCACCGACGGCGTCCGCAACCCGGTGTGCACCGACAACCCCCAGGACCCCAGCTGCTTCACCCAGAACCGTGCCACGCTCCACCTTCACGGTGGCGTGACCCCGTGGATCAGCGACGGTACCCCGCACCAGTGGATCACGCCAGCCAACGAGACCACCGCATGGCCGCAGGGCGTCTCCGTCCAGAACGTCCCTGACATGGTTGGCGCTGCAGCCCCGGCCGGCGTGCCGGACTGCACCGCGGCCAACGACGGGTGCCTGACCTTCTACTACACCAACCAGCAGTCGGCGCGGCTGATGTTCTACCACGATCACGCGTGGGGCATCACCCGCCTGAACGTGTACGCCGGCGAGGCCGCCGGATACGTCCTCACCGACCCGACCGAACAGAAGCTCCTCAGCTCGACCGGCCCGCTGGCGGGCATGGGCGAGGGCATCCCGCTCGTCATCCAGGACAAGACCTTCGTCCCGTCGGCCGCCCAGCTGGCCGGACAGGATCCGACGTGGGACGCCTCCCAATGGGGCGGCTACGGGAACCTGTGGTACCACCACGTCTACATGCCCGCCCAGAACCCGGCGTCGCCGAGCGGCATGAGCGCATTCGGTCGCTGGTTCTACGGGCCGTGGTTCTGGCCGCCGGCGACCCCGGTCAATGGCCCCATCGCCAACCCCTATTACCAGATGGATCCCGCGGGCCCGGACGGCGTCATCGGCGCGCCTGGCTCTCCCGCCGCCGCTGACGACTTCACGACGCCGCTGGCGACGCCGTGCGCCCTCGACAACCCCGCCACGTGGCAGTACCAGGTCGAACCGTTCTGCGAGCCGGCGACGATCCCTGGCACTCCGAACGAGTCCGTCGGGATGGAGCAGTTCAACGACACGCCCCTCGTCAACGGGACGGCGTATCCGACGACCACGCTCCAGCCGCAGACCTACCGCTTCCGGGTCCTGAACGCATCCAACGACCGCGCCTGGAACCTCTCGTGGTACGTCGCTGACAACCAGACGCCAGGCCTCGATACCGAGGTCGCCCTCAAGGCGTCCGAGCTGGCCGCTGCGCAGACGGATCCCAACATCGTGCCGACTCCCGACACGACCCTCAGCCCCGAAGGCCCGAGCTGGATCCAGATCGGCGACGAGGGCGGCTTCCTGCCGGCTCCGACGGTCGTGAAGCCCCAGCCCACCACGTGGATCATCGACCCCACCCGCTTCGACGTCGGCAATGTCGACAAGCACTCGCTGGTCCTGATGCCGGCCGAGCGCGGCGACGTGGTCGTCGACTTCAGCAAGTACGCGGGCAAGACGCTCATCCTCTACAACGACGCCCCCGCTGCGTACCCCGGGCGCGTCGCGACCTACGACTACTACACCGGGATGCCCGACCTGGGCTCCGGCCAGGTGATCCCCGGCTACGGCCCGAATACGCGGACCGTCATGCAGGTCAGGATCGCCCCCGCGACTCCCGCCCCGGCGTTCAACCTGACGGCGCTCAACAACGCCTTCAAGCACCACGCTGACGGCTCCGGCGTCTTCGAGTCCTCCCAGGACCCGATCATCGTCGGCCAGGCTGCATACAACAGCGCCTATGGCACGTCCTTCGTGGCCAGCGGCGACTGCACCAGCCAGACCGCCACGAACAAGTGCGACGGCTTCGCACGGATCGCCCAGCAGGGCGGCCAGACGTTCCGCTTCGACACCCTCAAGGGCCCGCAGCAGAAGGTCCTGATCGAGCCAAAGGCACTTCACGACGAGATGAACTCAGCCTCATTCGACGAGTTCGGGCGGATGACGTCCAACCTCGGGCTCGAGGCCGTGCCGGCGACGCCGGCCGGGCAGAACATCCTGCTCTACCCGTATATCGCGCCGCCGACCGAGGTCATCGACGGGACCAACCTCCCGGTGGGTGACATCAACGTCCAGGCGATCAGCTCGGGCACCGACGGCACCCAGATCTGGAAGATCACGCACAACGGCGTCGACACGCACCCGATCCACTTCCACCTGTTCAACGTCCAGCTGATCAACCGGGTGACGTGGGACAACATCATCATCCCGCCGGAAGCGAGCGAGCTCGGTTGGAAGGAGACCGTCCGGACCAGCCCGCTCGAGGACACGATCGTCGCCGTGCGACCGATCACCCCGACGCTGCCGTTCGAGGTTCCGAACAGCATCCGGCCGCTCAGCCCGATGGATCCGCTCGGCGCCAACCTGGACCCGCAGGGGCTGATCGTTGACCCGCAGGGCAACATCTCGACCCTGACCAACGCGCTCGTCAACTTCGGTTGGGAGTACGTCTATCACTGCCACATCCTCAGCCACGAGGAGATGGACATGATGCGGCCGGTGCTCTATGCACTGCCGCCGCTCAAGGCGGACACGCTCGCCTTCGATCAGCCTACGAAGACGCTGTCGTGGAACGACAACTCCATCACCGAGACGTCGTTCGTCGTGCAGAAGTCTCCTGACGGCATCGTGTGGGCGAACGTCGGTGCGCCCATCGACTCGCCGCTCGATCAGCCGAACATCCATCAGCCGCGGAGCCTGGTTGATCCGGCGTTCGACCCGAGTGTCCCGACCTACTATCGAGTCGTTGCCCTCAACACAGTGGGAGCGCTCGACTCGGCGACGACCGGGTACTCGAGCAAGACTGTCAAATCGTTCTCGGCAGCTCTGCTCGTTGGTCTCGCAACGACAACGACGCTGACGAGTGACGGCAACCCGTCGCTTGTCGGCCAGAACGTGACGTTCACGGCGACCGTCACCGGCCCCGGTGTGGCCATCCCGACCGGCACGGTCCAGTTCAGCATCGACGGCACGAACGTCGGCACACCCGTCACGCTGAACGCTTCCGGCGTCGCGACGTACCCGACCAGCACATTGACCGCGGGGAGTCACCCGGTTGTTGCCACGTACAACGGCGTCCTGCCGTTTGGCGGCAGCAGCGGATCGCTGACACAAACGGTCAACCAGGCCGGCACGTCCACCGTCCTCGCCAGCAGCCTCAACCCGTCCACGTTCGGCGATAGCGTGACCTTCACCGTCCAGGTGACCCAGCTTGCTGGCACCGTCGTGCCGACCGGCTCGATCAGCCTTGCGATCGACGGCACGCCAACCGTCATTCCGCTCGACGCGGCGGGCGTGGCGACGTTCTCCACTTCTGCGTTGGCGGTCGGACCGCACACCGTCACGGCCGACTACCCCGGCAACGCGGCGTTCACCGCGAGCGCAGCCACGCTGCCGACGCAAACCGTAAACCAGGTTGTCAGCACGACCATCGTGACCAGCAGCCTGAACCCGTCCGTGTTCGGCGACAGCGTGACGTTCACCGCCACGGTGACCCCGCTTGCGGCCACCGGCACCGTCGAGTTCTTCGACGGCATCACGAGCCTCGGCCTGCCGGTCGCTCTCACCGGCGGTGCCGCTTCGTTCTCCACGGCCGCCCTCATGCTCGGCGACCACCCGATCACCGCCGTCTACAGTGGTGACGTCAGCAACGCCGGCAGCACGAGCGCCGTGCTCACGCAGTCGGTGATCCAGCTCGCGACCGCGACGAGCCTCGTGAGCAGCCTCAACCCCTCCGTCGTTGGCGACAGCGTGACATTCACCGCCACGGTCAGCCCGTCCACGGCGACTGGCACGATGACATTCACGGTCGACTCCGTGGCGGTGACGGTGCCGGTCGTCGGTGGCCAGGCGGTGTTCGCCACGACCTCGATGGCGATCGGCAGCCACGCTGTCACCGCAGCCTACTCGGGAGACGCGAGGTTCCTCGCCAGCACGAGCCTCACGATCACGCAGGTTGTCGGGCCGTTCCTGCGACCCACGACCACCGTCGTCACGAGCAACCGGGTCCCGACGGCCAACCTCGGCCAGAACATCACCTTCACCGCAACCGTGCGGCCGGTGACCGGCACGGGTATACCGACGGGCACGGTCCAGTTCAACATCGACGGCGTGAACGTCGGTGCGCTGGTCACCCTCAACGCCCAGGGCCGAGCGACGTTCGCGATCGCGACGCTCGCAGCTGGTCCCCACAACGTGGTCGCGACCTACAACGCTTCGGCGGTCTTCGCCGGCAGCGGTAGCCTCGCCTATGTCCAGGTCGTCAACAGTGCGGCCACGACCACGGTCGTGACCAGCAATCGGAACCCATCGGCCTCCGGGCAGTCAGTCACGTTCACTGCGCGTGTCACGCCGGCGAATGGACCTGTCGCCACCGGAATCGTCCAGTTCTCGATCGACGGAGCACCCTTTGGTGCCCCGGTGACCCTCAACGCAACCGGGCGTGCAACGCTCGTCCTGAGCAGCCTCACGGTCGGGGCCCACACGGTCTCCGCCGCCTACCAGGGCAACGGAAGCGATCTGCCCAGCACAAGCGCCAACTTCACCCAGACGGTGAACAAGGCCACCAGCCGGACGGTCGTCACGACCAGCGGTACCCCGGCCACGCAGGCCACGCCAGCCACCCTCACGGCGACTGTGAGAGCAGTCGCCCCTGGAGCAGGCATTGCCACCGGCCTCGTTCAGGTCCGCGTCGATGGTGTGAACTTCGGGGCCGCTGTCGCCCTTGACGTCACGGGCAAGGCGACGATCTCGACCGCTGGCATCGCCATCGGCCGGCACACGATCACCGCCGTCTACGCTGGCGACGCCAGCTTCAACGGCAGCACAAGTGGCGGCATCACCCAGCGGATCAACTAGCCCGCCAACACGGGTTCTGCCCGCCGCCCCAAGGGCGGGCAGAACCCCACGTTCCCAGGCAGGACCGCGCCTCGAGACCGCATCTCCGACCCCAGTTCGGTTTGACCATCAAGCATGCGGCCCACCTCGATCAGAGGTGGGCCGTCCCCAACCTCGGCGTTCTCGATCGTCCCTCGGGTCGTCGCCCAAGTCGTGGTCAACTCTCTTCGCTCCAGTTCGACAGCTCGTCACTGGACGACGACTTCGACCGCGTCGTGATCCCGAGCCCGCAGCCATTCGGCATCCGTGTGATGTTCACCGAGTCGGCATCGGGACTGTGCCAGGCGCCTCGGTCGTCATCTGGCGCCCGAGTCCCAGGTCACGCTGGAGGGGCGGACGCTGACGAGGGTGGCCAACAGCCAAGGTACGGCCGTGTCTCCTCGAAGCCGCGGGCGGCGTCGCGTTCCAAATCGAGACGAGAGACGAGATCCTCGCGTCGAAGGTTCTTCCGCTCCTCGTTAGGGCGGGCCCGCGAGCAGCTCGTTCAGCCCCCGCCGAACCGCCAGCGCGTGGCGTCGGCCGGGAAGCTGGACCAGCCGAAGACGATATCGGGCGTCACGGCCCATATCCCCCCGTCCGGGCTCGACCAGCCGGCCGGGTCCACGACGTACCTTCGAGGCGGCCGGGCGTACTTGGCGAACGCGGCGACCAGGTCCTCGGTCAGCCCGTCGGGCGCGGCGGCAAGACGGGCGCACGTCCCCTCCACGACGACCGCGCCGTCGCCGGGCAGCTCGATCCCGACGGAGATCGCGGGATTCGCCTCGATGTTGCGCGCACGGCGGGTGAGCCGTCCGCCCTCGAACCAGAGCCGGCCCGCGCACCAGGCCGCCCAGATGGGCATCGCGTGCGGTCGCCCGTCAGGGCGCGTCGTCGCGACCCAGTAGGTCTCCGCAGCGGCGAGGTGCGCCTCCGCCCATGACCACGCGAGCGTTCCCTCGAGCGTGCCGGGGATCCCGTACGTGGGCACGTCGGGACGCTCGACGATCGGCGGCTCGATCGGCGGGAACGCCTCGCTCACGCCGAGATCACGCTCCGCATGATCTGCTCGAGCTTCTCGCGCGCCTCCGGCTGGACGACGCCGGCGGCATCGAGCTCGGCGATCGCCTCGTCACGCCAGCGGCGCGCCTCCCCGCGCGTGTAGTCCTGGGCGCCGGTGCGGTCCACGATCGCCATGGCCTGGGCGATCTGGCCCGCGGTCGGGTCGGGGTCCGCGTAGAAACCGAGCAGGCGCGCCCGGTCGTCCGCCGTCGCGTGCTCCAGCGCATAGATGACGGGGAGCGTCTTCTTGTGCTTCGCGAGGTCGGACGGCTCCTTGCCGGTCGCCTGCTCGCGGCCCCAGATCCCCAGGAGGTCGTCGTTGAGCTGGAAGGCGAGGCCCAGTGCCCAGCCGAACTGGCGGTACCGCGTGATCACGGCCTCGTCGTCGGTCGCAAGCAGGGCACCCGCCTCGATGCTCGCCGAGATGAGCGCCGCGGTCTTGCGCCCGATCATGTCGAAGTAGAGGTCGACGGTCATCGCGGTGTCGTGCTCGCTCGTCCAGATGTCGATGTACTGGCCCTCGCACAGCGCCAGGCAGGTCTCGTCGTAGAGCCGCATGAGGCGAAGCACCGTGGAATCGGAGAACCCGAGCGACGTCAGCCGGTGGAGCGCGATCCTCGAGAGCACGAAGACGGCGTCACCGGTGTTGATGGCCTGTGGGATGCCATGCACCGCCCAGAGGGTCGCCCGGTGGCGCCGTTCGCGGTCACCGTCCTCGATGTCGTCGTGGATAAGGCTGAAGTTGTGGCCCAGCTCCACGGCCGCCGCGCCAGGCAGCGCGCGCTGCCAGGTGCCGGTGATGGAGGCGAAGGCGAGGAGGCCCAGGAGCGGCCGCAGCCGCTTGCCGGTGGACCCGGAGCCATCGAGGCCCATGTGGTAGCGGACCATCTCGTACATCCCGTGCGTGGTCGGATCGCGATCCACGACGAGGCGCAGGATCTCGTCCTCGACGGCGCCGATCAGCTCCGGGAGGTCGAGGGACGCGGGGGAGGTGGGCACGGGCAGGATGATAGCAACCTCGACTGGTGCGGCCGTCTCGGGGCGGGTTGTCGTGCGCGACCCGGCTGGTCCTGGCGATGGGTCTTCGTGCCGGCGGCGCGGGCGGATGGTACCGTGCGGAGGTGCCCGGCCGTCGCCTGTACGTCACCGACGCGATCGTCCTCTCGCGCTTCGACTTCGGCGAGGCGGACCGGATCATGACGCTCCTCACGCCGGAGCTCGGGAAGATCAAGGCGATCGCGAAAGGGATCCGGCGCCCGACGAGCCGGATCGGTGGGGCCCTGGAGCCATTGGCGGAGCTGCGAATCCAGCTGGCCCGGGGGCGCACGTTCGACGTGGTCACGCAGGTCACCATGCAGCACACGTGGCTGGGCCTGCGGGACCGGCTGGAGGTGACCGCTACGGCGTGGTACTGCGCGGAGCTCGCGGAGCGCTCGCTCGAGGAGCGGCACGCGGCCCTGCCCGTCTACCTGCTGCTGCGCCGCACGTACGAGCTGCTCGATGCGGGGATGTCGCCCGCCCGGGTTGCGCGCTGGTTCGAGATGCGGCTGTGCGACGAGCTCGGGGTGCGGCCGGAGGTGGACCGCTGCGTCGAGTGCGACCGGCTCCTCGCGCCGGAAGACACCGTGCGCTGGGTTCCTCCGCTCGGCGGCGTCCTCTGCGCCGATCACGCCGGGCCCTACGGCGATGGCCGCCGGCCTCTCGACCGAGGCGCTCAAGGTGCTCAAGGCGTACCAGCGCATGGATGTCGAGGCGATCGCCGGCCTCCGCCTGCCACCCGCGGTGGAGCGCGAGGTCGAGGATCGGCTGGGAACGTTCGTGCGCCACGTGATGGAGCGCGACGTCAGGTCGCGACGGTTCCTCGAGGAGGTGAAGGCCGGCTACGGGGAGCCGGCGGTCGCGTTCGCCCCGGCGCGGCCGGCGGAGCGGGGAGTCGTGCCCGCTACGGTCGGACCGGCGCCGCGGACGACGCCCGCGACCGCGTCGACGGTGCTGCCGGTGGCCGCGCCCTCGCCGGCGCCGTCGGGACGTTCCCGATGATCGACCTCGCGACGGAGGCCGGCGCGCGCGCGGCGTCGCGCCTTCGGGACGAGCTCATCCTCTGGCTGACGACCGTGACCCCGGCCGGCCAGCCGCAGGCCTCGCCGGTCTGGTTCCTGTGGGTCGACGACGAGATACTCCTCTACAGCCGGTCGGACACGCCGCGGCCCGAGAACATCCGCGCGAACCCGCGCGTGGCTGCGAACCTCGACTCCGACGGCGAGGGCGGGGACGTCGTCTCGATCGAGGGTGACGCACGGGTCGTCCACGAGCACGCCGTCGAGGCCGACGTACCGCCGGCATACGTGGAGAAGTACGCAGCGCAGGTGGCGGCGAACGGCTGGACGATGGCGAGCTTCCTCGTCGACTACCCGGTGGAGATCCGGATCCGGCCGACCCGCGTTCGCGCCTGGTAGGAGTCGGCCCCGGACCGGTCCTCCGGACCGTGGGCGCGCATCGTGCCCGGAGCCGGCACTGCGTCCCAGCGCGCGGGGCGCGCTGGGACGAGGCGTCCCGGGGGCCACCCGAACGTCTGGTACGATCCGCGGGACCGTCCTCCCGTCCGCGCATGCCACGCGCGGGCCCCTCGTGGAGCTGCCCCGTGACCGAACCCCAGCCCGACCCGAACGCCGTCGCGCCTTCCGTCGCGAACCTCGACGTCATCGTGAGCCTGGCGAAGCGCCGCGGCTTCGTCTTCCCCTCGTCGGAGATCTACGGCGGGATCAACGCCGTCTGGGACTACGGGCCGCTCGGTGTCGAGCTCAAGAACAACGTCAAGCGCGCCTGGTGGCGGGCCATGGTCCAGGAGCGTGACGACGTGGTTGGCGTCGACGCCGGGATCCTCATGCATCCGCAGGTGTGGGTGACCTCCGGCCACGTCGGGTCGTTCAGCGATCCGCTCGTGGAATGCGCCTCCTGCCGGCGACGCTACCGGCTCGACGAGCTGCCCGGCGCGGAGGAGCTCAGCCAGACCGACATCAAGGACCCGGAGATCGTCGACCGCCTGAAGCTGACCTGTCCGGCCGACGGCGGGAAGCTCTCGGCGCCGCGGCGCTTCAACCTGATGTTCAAGACGTACATGGGACCGGTCGAGGACGAGGCGGCGATCGTCTACCTCCGCCCGGAGACGGCCCAGGGCAGCTACGTCAACTTCAAGAACGTGCGTGAATCGACCCGCAAGAAGCTCCCCTTCGGGATCGCCCAGATCGGGAAGAGCTTCCGCAACGAGATCAGCCCGGGCAACTTCGTGTTCCGGATGCGCGAGTTCGAGCAGATGGAGATGCAGTACTTCGTCCGGCCGGGCGAGGGCGCCGCGACCGCGTTCGAGGAGTGGCTTCCGAAGCGCATGGCCTGGTACGAGGCCTACGGCGTCACTCGCTCCCGCCTGCGCTTCCGCGAGCACGCGCCCGACGAGCTGGCGCACTACGCGAAGAAGGCGATCGACGTCGAGTACCGGTTCCCATTCGGCTGGAAGGAGCTCGAGGGGATCCACAACCGCGGCGAATGGGACCTTGGCAACCACGCGAAGGCCTCCGGCGAGAACCTGGAGTACTTCGACCCGGCGACGGACGAGCATTTCATCCCCTGGGTCGTCGAGACGGCGGCCGGTGCCGATCGCGCCGCGTTCACCTTCCTGATCGATGCCTATCGCGAGGAGGAGGTCCGCGGCGAGAAGCGGGTCGTGCTTGGAATCCACCCGGACCTCGCGCCGTACAAGGTCGCCGTGCTGCCGCTCCTCAAGAAGCGGCCCGAGATCGTGGAGCTGTGCCACCGGATCAAGGACGATCTCAAGCGGCAGACGATGGCCGTCTACGACGACACGGCCGCGATCGGCAAGCTCTACCGCCGCCAGGACGAGATCGGCACGCCGTGGTGCGTCACGGTCGACGTGGACTCGCTCGAGGACGGCAACGTCACGGTCCGCGACCGCGATGCGATGACGCAGGAGCGGATCTCGGCCGGCCAGGTCACCCGTTACATCACCGACAAGCTCGACGAGGCGCGGCCCCGGGGCCTGTAGCCCAGCGCCGGGCAGGTCTCCCGGGGGAGCGGCACAGCGCGGTTCGAGGTCCGGGCCACGAAGGTCGGTCGGCGCCGGGGCGGACCTGGCGCCCGTGTCGGCACGCGTAAGGACGCGATACGCGACGCCGACGAGGATTCCCGACGCGGCATCGCGCGTACGCGCTGGGTACGCGGCAACGGCCAGGATTCCCGAACGTGGCATCGCGCGTAAGCGCTGGGTACGCGGCAACGGCCAGGATTCCCGACGTGGCATCGCGCGTAAGCGCTGGGTACGCGGCAACGGCCAGGATTCCCGACGTGGATCCAATTCGACTCGGCCGCTCGCTCCGCGTCATCCGGCGCTCGCGCGGACTGCGGCAGCTCGACGTCGCGAAGGCTGGCGGCGTCTCGCAGACGCTGGTCTCGGCGATCGAGCGCGGCCATGGCCAGCATGTCGCCGTAGCGACGCTGGCGCGCGTGTTCGCCGCCCTCGACGCCGACGTCGAGCTCGTGGTGCGCTATCGCGGCGGGACGCTCGACCGGTTGCTCGACGAGCGCCATGCGGCGACAGTCGCAGCCGTGATGGCCACCCTGGGCGCACGCCGGTGGTTGACCGCCGCCGAAGTCACGTTCAACCATTACGGCGAGCGTGGATCGATCGACGTCCTGGCGGTCCACCCGGTCGCGGGCATCGCCCTCGTCGTCGAGGTCAAGACCGAGATCACCTCGGCCGAGGAGACGCTGCGCCGCCTCGACGTCAAGGTCCGCCTCGGGGCCGGGCTCGCGCGGGAGCGGTTCCGCCTGCCGGTGACCCGCGTCGTTCCTCTCCTCGCGGTCCTCGACTCCACCGCCAACCGAAGCCGGGTCTCGCGTCTCGCGCCCCTGCTCGATCCTGCGTTCCCGAACCGATCGGCGGACCTGCGCCACTGGCTCGCGAACCCAGCGACGGCGCCCGGCGGGCTCCTTTTCGTCCGGATTTCGCGCGGTAGTGCTGGTGGTGCTGGTATGTCGGGATCGCACCGCGTTCGACGGCGGGTCACCGTTGTCGCCAGCCAGCCCTGAGCACGAATCGGGATTGGAGGGCGGGCATGAAGCCCACGATGGCATCGCGAGCCGCGCTTACCAGCACCGGGGGTGCTGCCGCGGGCGGGATGGGGACAGTCGGCGCGCTTACCAGCACCCGGAGTGCTGCCGCGGGCGGGACGCGGGCAGTGGCGCGCTTACCAGCACCGGGAGTGCTGCCGCGGGCGGGATTGGGACGCCGGCGCGCTTACCAGCACCGGGACTGCTGCCGCGGGCGGGACGCGGGCGCGCGGCGCGCGGCGCACGCCACCAGCCGCGGCCCGCAGACGTCCCGGGTCAGCCCCCTGGGGTGGTTCCGGCCGTTGCCGCCGCCGGGGCGAGCGACGCCGCCGGGGCGAGCGACTCGTCCGTGGGTGGGTACTCGCCGCGCAGCCACGCGTCGACCGACGCCGCCGCGCGCTTGCCGTCGCCCATCGCGAGGATGACCGTGGCCGCCCCGCGCACGATGTCGCCGCCGGCGAAGACGCCCGGCAGCGACGACATCCCGTGCTCGTCGGTGACGATGTAGCCGGCCTGGTTGAGCGCGAGGTCCGGCTCGGATGCGGTCAGCAGCGGATTGGAGCGCGTCCCGATCGCGACCACGACCATCTCGCAATCGATGACGAACTCGGAGCCCTCGATCGGGATCGGGCGGCGCCTGCCGGACGCGTCGGGCTCGCCGAGCTCCATCCGGATGCAGCGGAGACCGGTCACCCAGCGGTTCTCGTCGGCCAGCACCTCGAGGGGCGCGACCTGCAGCTCGAAGCGGATTCCCTCCTGCTCCGCGTGGTGGACCTCCTCGGCCCGGGCGGGGAGCTCGGCCTTGCCGCGCCGGTAGACGATCGTCGCCTCGTCCGCGCCGAGCCGCTTCGCGGTCCGGACCGAATCCATGGCGACGTTTCCCCCTCCGACCACGACGACCCGGTGGCCCTTGAGGACCGGCGTGTCGGATTCGGGGTTCCAGGCGCCCATGAGATTGACGCGCGTCAGGTACTCGTTGGCCGAGTAGACGCCCTTGTAGTTCTCGCCGGGGACGTTCATGAATACCGGCAGGCCGGCGCCCACCGCCAGGAAGACGGCGTCGAACCGCTCGCGCAGCTCCCGCAGCGTGTACGTGCGCCCGATGATCGCGTTCGTCTCGATCTTCACGCCCGACGCCACCAGCCGGTCGACCTCCTGCTGGACGATGTCCTTCGGGAGCCGGAACTCGGGAATTCCATAGATGAGGACACCGCCGGCCGCGTGGAACGCCTCGAACACCGTGACGTCGTGGCCCTGCTTCACGAGCTCGCCGGCCGCGGTCAGGCCGGCCGGCCCGGAGCCGACGACCGCGACCGAACGACCCGACGACGTCGGCGCGTTGGCCTTCGAGCGCGTCAGGGTGCTCCATCGCCCAGTCGGCCACGAAGCGCTCGAGGGAGCCGATGGCGACGGACGCACCCTTCTTCGAGCGAACGCAGCGACCCTCGCACTGGATCTCCTGGGGACAGACCCGGCCCGTCACGCACGGGAGCGCGTTGTCGTCGAGCAGCGAGGCCGCGGCGCCGTCCATGTCCCCGACGCGGAGCCGCTCGATGAAGAGCGGGATGTTCACCCGGACGGGGCACCCCTCGATGCAGACCGGGTTCTTGCACTGGAGGCAGCGCTCCGCCTCGAGCATGGCGAGCTGCTGCGAGTAGCCGAGGTTCACCTCGCGGAAATTGGCCGCGCGCAGGAGCGCGTCCTGCTCCGGCATGTGGCTCCGGTCGATGGTCATCCGCTCCTTGGGGGAAAGCGGGTGGTCGAACGCCGGGGTGAAGGTCGGGTCGCCGAGGGCCGCGTCCGGTTCCCCCATCCCGGAGGCCGGGGTCGGCTGGTCCGTCATGCGCGCGGCTCCCCGGCTGCGGCGGCTGCCTCCTGCCGCTCGGCGGCGGTCGCGAGGCCCGGGATCAGGCAGCTGCCCTCCGGCGCGTGGATCGGCGCCGAGCCGGACACGCCCGCCGAGAGCGCCGAGTCCGCAGAGCCCGGTGCCGCCGTCTGCGCCCCGGCCCGGCGAATGCGCGCCACCTCGAGCGCATGCGCCTCGAAGTCCCGGTAGGTGCCGAGCCGATCGGCAAGCTCGCGGAAGTCGACCTGGTGGGCGTCGAACTCGGGCCCGTCGACGCAGGCATAGACCGTCTTGCCGCCGACGGCGACACGGCACCCGCCGCACATGCCCGTCCCGTCGAGCATGATCGCGTTGAGCGACGCGAAGGTCGGGACATCGTACGGCCGGGTGAGCTCGGCGACCGCCCGCATCATCGGGACCGGGCCGACCGCGTAGACCGCGTCCACGCCGCCCGCCTCGATCACCTCGCGGAGCGCGTCCGTGACGAAGCCATGACGCCCGTAGCTGCCGTCATCCGTGCACGTGATGACGCGGCCGGCGCGGCGGAGCTCGTCTTCGAAGATGACCCATTCCTTCGATCGCCCGCCGATGACGCTGATCACCTCGACCCCGAGCGCGGCCAGCCCGAGCGCGATCGGGTGCACGACCGCCGTCCCGACGCCGCCGCCGACGCAGACGGCGCGCCCGTGGTCGAGCAGCTCGGTTGCCTTGCCCAGCGGACCGGCGACGTCCGCGATCGCCTCGCCGGGCCGCAGCGCCACGAGGTCCTCGGTGCTCTTGCCGACGGCCTGGATCACGAGCGTGATCGTGCCGCGCTCCGGATCCGCGTCCGCGATCGTGAGCGGGATCCGCTCGGCGCCGGGAGCGCGGTGGACGATGACGAACTGGCCGGGCCGGCGAATCGCCGCGATTCGCGGCGCCTCGATGACGAGGCGGGTCACGTTCGGCGAGAGCTGGGCCGTGTCAATGACGGTGTGCATCGGGGCTCCGGAGCGGGGTGGGCATGTTCGACTCCACTATGCACCGCACGCAGGGATTCGATGCATGCGCAAGGGTGCATGGATCGAGGGGCCGAAAGTCACATCGCCGAGGTGACCGAACCGGCCCGAAGCAGGTGCTGGTTCGGGCCGAATGCGCCGCACCCGGCGCCCGCCGACCGGCGGCGTGACCGCGCCCGCCGAGCGGCCCTTGTCAGCCGCCGAGCAGGGTCAGATCGCGACCGCCGCCACCGCCGCCGTCGACCTGGAGGCGGCGACGATCGCCTCGGTCGGGCAGATCTCGACGCCGACGCATCCGCCCGTCGTGATGCAGTCCGTGCACACGGCGGGGTCGACGACGTAGACCTCGCCCGCCTTCGAGATCGCCCCACATGGGCACTCCGGCTCGCAGTTCCCGCAGCCGATGCAGTCGTCGGTGATCGCGCTTGCCATGTGCGTGCCCTCTCTAGAGCGCGGCGACGGCCGGGCCGCCTGCCGCGTCGCCCGGGCCGGGGGGACTGCCGGCGGGCTGCTGCTGATGCCATTCCTGGTGCCCGGGCCGCGGCGCGCCCGGCGCCGCCCCGGTGTGGAGGTGAACCCGGGGCGCATCCACCGACATGTGGAGGCTGTCCTTGTTGCACGCGTCGACGCACACGCCGCAGGCGATGCAGCGGAGCTGCTCGATGGCGAAGAAGCGATCCTCCCGCGAGCAGGTCAGCGCCAGGGTCGGGCAGCGCCTGACGCAGAGCCCGCAGAAGACGCACGTGTCCAGGTCGAACTCGATCGTCCCGCGGGTCCCGGCGAAATGCGGCCGGGTCTCGCTGGGGTAGCGACGCGTGGCCGGTCGCGACACGAGGTTGCGCAGCGAGCGGCCGACCATGGGGAGGTTGAAGGGGTTGGCCATCTCAGCGCTCCGTGCAGCTGATGCAGGGGTCGATCGTCATGATGATGTTCGGCACGTCCGCGAGGTCGCAGCCCTTGACCAGCTTGATCATGGCCGGGATGTTCGCGAAGGTCGGCGTGCGGGCCCGGAACCGCTCCAGGTTCTTCGTGCCGTTGGCCTTGATGTAGTAGATGACCTCGCCCCGAGGCTGCTCGAGCCGCTCGAACGTCTCCCCGGTCGGGTTGCCGCGCACCTTCACGTCGATCGGGGCACCGTCGCCCTTCGGCATCCGCTCGACGGCCTGGCGGATCAGCTCGATCGACTGCGTGATCTCGCGCACGCGCACGACGACCCGGGCAAGGCAGTCCCCGGCCGTCTCGAGGACCGGTTCGAAATCGAGCCGGTCGTAGAAGTGCGTCCCGGTGAGCCGCGTATCGAGGGCGATGCCGGACGCGCGGGCCATCGGGCCGACCGCGTCCACCGCGTGCGCATCCTCCCGGCTCAGGACGCCGACGCCGGACAGGCGATGCCGGATCGACGGGTCCGTCTCGAAGATGCGGGCGGTCTCGGTGAAGCCGGCCCCGAGCTCCTGCAGCGTCGCCACGATCGCGGCGAGCTCGGAGTCCTCGATGTCGCGGCGCACGCCGCCGATCTTGTTGACCGAGAAGATGATCCGGCCGCCGGTCGTCTTCTCGAAGATGTCGAGGACCTGCTCGCGCGTCCGCCAGCAGTGCATGAAGAGGTTCTCGAAGCCGAACGCATCGGCACCGAGGCCCAGCCACAGCAGGTGGCTGTGGACGCGCGACATCTCGGCCCAGATCAGGCGCAGCCAGCTGGCCCGCTCCGGGACCTCCACGGCCATGATCTTCTCCATGGCCACGGCGTAGCCCATGCCGTGCATGAAGCTGCAGATTCCGCAGATGCGCTCCACGACGTAGCCGAACTCGCCGAACTCGATTCGCTCGACGAGCGCCTCCAGGCCGCGATGGATGTAGCCGATGGTGGGGATCGCGTCCACGACCTTTTCGTCCTCGAGGACGAGGTCGAGCACGAGCGGCTCGGGCAGCACCGGGTGCTGGGGCCCCATCGGGACGACGGTGCGCTTCATGCCTTCTTGCCCGCGTGGTCCTTGCCCAGCGCGTCGAGGCGTGCGCGGATCGCGCTCGGCGAGAACGGCACGATGGTCGAGGTCTTGTAGAGCTGGCCCTTCAGGTCGAGCGCGATCCCGGTGACGTTGACCCCGAAGAGCTCCCGCATCTCGTTCTCGTAGAGGAACGCGGCACCGAAAAAGGCCGAGATGCTCGGGACCTCCTCGCCGGGGAGGACGTGCTCGCGGAGATGCTCGAGCCTTCCGTCGTCCTGCGCGAACGACCAGCTGATGTCGAAGGCGCCGCCTTCGGCCTCCTCCGAGGGCAGGATCGAGGTCGTGTTGATGATCGCCAGCCGCCAGCCGTCCCGCTGGTAGGCGCCGACCCGGTCGAGGAATGCCTGGGGGTCCATCACGCGGTCCGCCTTCGCTTCTGCTCGAGCGCCGCGATGCCCTGGACCACGCCGTCGATGATGCTCTCTGGGCGGGCGGCGCAGCCGGGAACGTAGACGTCCACCGGCACGACCTGGTCGATGCCGCCCTGGATGTTGTAGGCGCGGGCGAAGATGCCGCCCGAGCAGGCGCAGGCCCCAACCGCGACGACGACCTTCGGGTCGGGCATCTGGCGGTGGAGGTTCTGGATGATCTCGACGTTCCGCTCGTTGACGCTGCCGGTCACCAGCAGGATGTCGGCGTGCTTCGGGTTGCCGGTGTTCACGACCCCGAACCGCTCGACGTCGTACAGCGGGGTGAGGCACGCGAGGACCTCGATGTCGCAGCCGTTGCAGCTCGACCCGTCGTAGTGAAGGATCCAGGGCGAGCGCTTGAAGAGGGACATCGGACTCACCTGCCCACGAGGAAGAGCGCGAGCACGTTGCCGCCGGTGAGCAGCAGGGTGACGACCCACGTCGATCGCAGGACCAGCTGCCACTTCGCCCGCGAGGTCGAGTTGTCGACCAGGATCTCAAGGCCGTAGGCGATCGCGAAGGCGAGCAGCCCGAGCGGCACGCTCCAGTTGAAGAAGAGCACGACGAAGGCGCACAGCAGCGCCGACTCGTACCAGTGGGCCAGCTCGACGTAGGCGAGCAGGCGCCCCGACATGTCCGAGGTCAGCCCGCTCACCAGCTCCTGGTGCGGGTGATGGGAGGTCGAGATGTCGAAGGGCGACTTGCGGAGCTTGATCGTGGCCACGAACAGGAAGGCGAGGACCACGCCGGGCAGCTGCAGCGCGACCAGCACGGGCGAGGCGAGGACACCCCCGAACGTGCTCTCCCCGGTCACCTTGCAGATGGCCGCCAGCATGAGGATGAAGAACGGCTCGGATGCCAGCAGGACCACCAGCTCGCGCTCCGCCCCCGCGAAGCTGTAGGGCGAGTTGACCGAGCCTGCCGCGAGGACCAGGCAGAGGGCGGCGAGGGCGAACACGAACGCGGTGAAGATGAGGTCGGTGCCGCCGACGGCCATCGCCCCTGCCGCGGCCATGAATCCCAGGTGGCCCAGGAGCAGCGGCTCCACGATCGGGTTGACCTGCCGCGCCTCCTTCTGGAAGAGCTTGCCCACGTCGTAGAAGGGCTGGAGGAGCGGCGGCCCAACGCGGCCCTGCATCCGGGCGCTGACGATCCGGTCGACCCCGGCGAGGAGGCCGCCGAAGAGCGGCGCGACGACGACGAACACGAAGCCCCAGACGATCGGGTTCATCGGGCCACCACCAGCGCGACGAGGCCCGCGGTGGCCAGGACGACCCCGCACACGAGCGTGCCGGCCCGGAACACGAGCGCCCCGTCGATGACGCCGTCGAGGTAGTAGTTGCGCAGGGTCACGGTCCGTGTCCCACCGAGCGCCGCGCCCATCAGGTGGCCGGCGTTCGCGCTTCGTCCGCTCGTGTAGAAGTCCGCCTGGTCGTAGCCCGACCGGCGCGAGGACCAGAGGGCGAGCGCCGGCAGGAAGAGCACGGCGACCAGCATCACGACGACCATCGCCGGGTCGAGGTGGAGGAAGACCACGGGAGCGGCCGAGAAGGCGGTCAGCGCGTACGGACCCACGACGTGCTCGGAGATCAGGCCCAGCCCGGCTGCAATGCCGATCACGCCGACGGCGAGGACGACCTCGGCGAACCACTCGTAGCGGGTCACCCGCGCCTCGACCGAGCGCTCGTACGGCTCGATGCTGCGCATCGAGAGCACCTTGATGAGGAGCTTGCCCCAGTAGAAGATCGTGAGCGAGCTCCCGAAGGCCATGATGATCAGGAACGCCGCGCCGGCGAAGCCGGGGACGTCGAGGAACGCGCGGATCGCGGTCCACTTGGCCACCACGATGCCGAACGGCGCGATGAACATCCCGGCGATCCCCGTCAGGGCGAGCACGCTGACCCGCGGCATCCGGCTCAGGAGCGTGTCGAAGTTCTCCATGTCCTTCGTGTAGAGCCGGTTCTCCAGCGTGCCGACCACGAGGAAGAGGAGCGCCTTGGCGACCGCGTGGAAGATCACGATCATCACGCCCACCCAGACGAGCTCGGGCGTGCCGATCCCCGCGCAGCCGACGATCAGGCCCAGGCTGCCGATCGTCGAGTAGGCGAGCACCTTCTTCGTGTTCTGCTCGGTCACCGCGACCAGCGAGACGAACAGGAAGGTCAGCAGCCCGACGAACGCCACCAGCGTCCCGACCGCGGAGCCGGCCATGGCCGGCGACAGGCGCAGCAGGAGGAAGACGCCCGCCTTGACCATCGTGCTCGAGTGGAGCAGCGCGGAGGTCGGGGATGGGGCGTACATCGCGCCAAGGAGCCAGGACGAGAACGGCATCTGGGCGCTCTTCGTGATCCCTGCCAGCGAGATCAGGGCAATCGCGGGAAGGAGGGCCGCCGCGGCCGGGCCGGCAGTCAGCTTCGCCAGGTCGAGGCCGTCGGGCTGGCCGGCCAGCAGCAGGATGGCGACCGAGAAGCCCAGCCCGCCGAGCAGGTTCATGTTCAGCGCGTCGAAGGCGTAGCCGACCGTCTCCTTCGTGCGGGTGTACCCGATCAGGAGGAAGGAGCACAGCGTCGTGATCTCCCAGAAGACGTGCAGCATCGGCAGGTCGTTGGACACCACGAGCCCGAACATCGACGCGAGGAACAGGAAGAGCAGGAAGAAGAACGAGGTGCGCCGGCCGCCGATCTGCGGGTTCGAGCGCTGGTAGTCGCGCATGTAGCCGAGGGCGTGGATGCAGATGAGGGGCCCGATGATCCCGATCACGAGCACCATCACCATCGTGAGCCGGTCGAACCAGAAGAGTCGCTGCGGGTCGGGATCGGGCAGGTGGCCGCCGAGGTCGAGGTAGAGGGCGATCCCCAGCTGGGCGAGGGCCATGATCGGCGCCAGGACCCGCCTGTTCTGGAGGCTGACCACCACGATGAAGATGGCGATCATGGCCTCCATGACCAGGATCGCGTGCCCTGGGGTCAGGCCACCGGGCAGGCCGAAGAAGACCGCATCCCCGTTGCCGAACGTGAACACGGTGACCAGCGCGGCCGCAGCGACCACGCCGCAGGCCGCGACCACGATCGTGTTCCGGACGGCGCCTTTCGTCACGACGAGGAGCACGCCGCTGACCACGAGCGGGAAGGCGACCAGGAAGACGATCAGCGGGCTCATCGGTCAGTGCGCCACGGGGAGCAGGTGATCGACTTCGTACACCAGGACCTCGGGCGAGACCGGCTTCTCCATGAATCGCTGGACGGGCATCCACCCATCATCCCGGTCCTGGGTCGCCAGCTCGCGATCGGAGATCACCTCATCCACTCGGCTGAGCATGATCAATGGCAGCGCGGGGAACTCACCGGCGAGCGTGCGCGCCAGGTCGAACCCGGCCATCCCGCCATCGAGCATCGCCTCGAGCACCACGACATCGGGCGCCTCGCGACGCACGGCGTCGAGTCCCTGGGCGGTGGTGGCTGCCGTCGAGACGGCGTGCCCGTCCGCCTCGAGCGCGGCCGCGTTCCGCGCGACGACCCCCGCGTCGTCATCCACGAGAAGGATGCGTGCCATTCCCGTCCAGTCCCGAGGCGGCCCCGCTCCGCCCGCTCCCGTGTCCACGGTCCGTTCGGCCGTTTGGACTGTTGTGCTGTTTCAAGGAAGAGCGTATCGATCGGCACATGATTGGCCGCCCGTAGATCGGCCCTTCGGCACAGGCCCAACGGCCCGACATGGACGTGCCGAGTCGTCCCGGGCCCCGAGCTCGTGCTCTCGGACCCGTTGGGTCCGGGTCACCGGCATCTCGGCCCTCGCGCGCTACGATGCTTCGTGTGCATGAGTTCTCGATCGCCGAGGCCCTCGCGGCCCAGGTGCAGCGTCACGCGCCCGCGGTGGGACGGGTGACCGAGGTGGACATCACGGTCGGCGCGCTGCGCGGTCTGGAGCCCGAGGCGCTCCGGATGTCCTGGGAGGCCGTGACCCACGGGACGCCGATCGCGGGCGCGATTCTGAACGTGGACCTGCGGCCGTGGTCCATTGCGTGCTCGACGTGCGGGCGGGCCTGGACGAGCCCGGTCCCGTTCGTCTCCTGCGAATGCGGCGATCCGTCACCCGTGCCGAAGGCCGGTGACGAGCTCGATCTCGTCGCGCTCACGATCGAGGAGGAACCCTGACATGTCCGAGGGTGCGCTGACGACCCGCATTCCGCTCGTTGAGCGGGTCCTGGAGGCGAACGACGAGGTCGCCGCCGACAACCGCGCCGAATTGGAGCGTCGAGGCATCTTCTCGATCGACCTGATCGGGGCGCCCGGCAGCGGGAAGACCGCGCTTCTCGAGGCGACGCTGCGGGCGCTCGAGGGCCGTCGTCATCCCGCCGTCCTCGTCGGCGACCTCGCGACGCGGCGAGACGGCGACCGGCTGGCACGCTGGTGTGACAAGGTGATCCAGATCTCAACCGGTCAGGGCTGTCACCTGGAGGCGAACCAGGTCCGCGATGCCCTCGCCCAGATCGAGCTGGACGGGGTGGACCTGCTCTTCATCGAGAACGTCGGGAACCTGATCTGCCCGGTGGGCTTCGACCTGGGGCAGGCGGCCAAGGTCGGCCTCTTCAGCCTGACCGAGGGCGACGACAAGGCGGCCAAGCATCCCTACCTGGTCGAGGCAGCCGACCTCATCCTGCTCAACAAGATCGACCTGCTCCCGCACGTGTCGTTCGATCGGGCGACTTTCGAGGCGGACGTGCGCCTGCTCAATCCGGGGGTCCCGATCCTCGACGTCTCGGCGACGACCGGCGAGGGGCTCGACGCCTGGCTCGCCTGGCTCGACCGCTAGGATCGCCCCGCGGCGGGACCGCGCCGCGGCGGCCCCACGGCCGGGTGCGCGTGGGTGCGCGTGGCAGCGCGGCGGCCGACCGGTCAGCTTCCGGCGGCAGCGGCAACCTCGCCGGGCGCCTTGCCCTTCGGCCAGTAGAGCTCCTTCTTGACGTGGAACTCCGGGAAGCCGCGCCCCATCAGCGCGCCTTCGACGTTGAGGATCATCTCGGGGTTGCCGCAGATGTAGACGACCGTCCGGTCCGCGGACAGGTGCAGGTCGTGGCAGACATCGCCGACCACGGCCTCGACGCGCCCGGTCCGGCCCGCCCAGGCGGCGTTGCGCGGGTCCAGCGGCCGCGAAACCGTGGGGACGTACCGGAGCGGGTAGGAGGCGTCGCGCTCCAGGCCCTCCAGGATCTCGCGATAGCCCAGCTCCTCGGCGAACGAGACGCCATGCAGGACAACGGTCTTGCGCGGGCTTCCGGCGAGCTGCGTCTGGCGGATCATCGCGAGGAACGGAGCGATCCCGGTCCCGGTGGAGACATACAGGTGGGTCCGGTGGTCATCGGGCTCGAGCATGAAGCGACCCTTCGGCCCGATCAGCCGCATCCGTGCCCCTTCGCGGAGGCGCCAGAGGAGCGTCGTGAACCGGATCACCGGCACCAGGCGAACATAGAGCTCGTAGCCTTCGGTCCCCGCGACAGCAGGCGCCGACGCGACGGAGTAGGGGCGCTGCCAGAGCTTGCCATCGGCGAAGACGCCGGCAGTCATGTACTGGCCGGCCTCGAACGGGACCGGATCGCCGTCGAGCCGCACCCAGAAGCTCGCCAGCTCGGCCGAATGATCCTCGCGGCGGACCAAGGTGGCGTTGTACTGGGGCGCCTCCTCGGCGATGACACGGGTGTCCTCGACGTGATGGCTCATTCCTCGCGGGGCCTCCTGGCGGCGGTGATTCGCGTTCGCCGGACTCGAGTGTAGCCGGAGCCGGGCCTGACTCGCCGGGCCCGCCCCGGCGGGTCGTTGCCGGCCGGCGGCACGAGCGGGCCATTGGACCCGCCCGTACGGGCCGGACGCGGGTCGGGAGCGGCGGCGCCCAGCGGTACAATCGCCGGGTCAGCTTGACTTGGTCATCCCCGCGGCACGCTGTCTCGCGCGTCGCGCCGTGTCCACCACCGGAGGTATCGCTCAATGCCGGAGTCTGCCACGCGCGCTCACGTCGCCGCCAAGCGCTACATCTACGCCTGGGGCGACGGCCGGGCCGAAGGCCACGGCAGGATGAAGGATCTCCTGGGCGGCAAGGGCGCCGGGCTCGCCGAGATGACGAACGCGGGCCTGCCGACGCCGCCGGGATTCACGATCACGACCGAGGCCTGCAACGATTACTTCGCCGCCGGCAAGCAGCTGCCGGCCGGCCTCTGGGATGACGTCCTCGCCGCCGTCCGCGACGTCGAGAAGCAGACCGGCAAGGGCTTTGGGGATCCGAAGAACCCGCTCCTGGTCTCCGTCCGCTCGGGCGCGAAGTTCTCGATGCCGGGCATGATGGATACCGTCCTGAACCTGGGCCTCAACGAGGAGACGCTGACCGGCCTCGTGGCGCTCACGGGCAACGAGCGCTTCGGCTGGGACGCCTACCGGCGCTTCATCCAGATGTTCGGACGGATCGTCCTCGACGTCGACGGCGAGCTGTTCGAGCATGCCATCCAGGCGAAGAAGACCGCCCGTGGCGCGGCCGCGGACACGGACCTGGTTGCCTCCGACCTCCGCGAGCTCGTGACGGAGTTCAAGGCAATCGTCCGCGACGCGACCGGCCGTGACTTCCCGAGCGACCCGAACGAGCAGCTGGACCTGGCCATCAAGGCCGTCTTCGCGTCGTGGTTCGGCAAGCGCGCCAACGACTACCGCAACAGCCAGAAGATCGCCCACGACCTCGGTACCGCCGTCAACGTCGTGACGATGGTCTTCGGCAACATGGGCGACGACTCGGGGACCGGCGTCGCGTTCACCCGCGACCCGAACACCGGGGAGAAGGAGCTCTACGGGGAGTACCTCGTCAACGCCCAGGGCGAGGACGTGGTGGCCGGCATCCGGACGCCCCAGAAGATCAGCCATCTCGCCGACGAGATGCCCGAGG
Source organism: uncultured Chloroflexia bacterium (assembly GCA_963734535.1). Lineage (GTDB taxonomy): Bacteria > Chloroflexota > Limnocylindria > Limnocylindrales > CSP1-4 > CTSoil-043. The sequence goes on from CAVTHS010000002.1 coordinate 254,680, forward strand.
CGTACGCGGAGTTCCAGCGGATCGCGAACCAGCTCGAGCTGCACTACCGGAACGTGCAGGACCTCGAGTTCACGATCGAGCGCGGCCGCCTCTACATGCTCCAGACCCGCGACGCGAAGCGGACTGCCGCCGCGGCCGTGAAGATCGCCTGCGACATGGTCGACGACGGCGTCATCACCAAGGCCGAGGCGGTCGCCCGGATCGAGCCGGCCCAGGTCGACCAGCTCCTGCGCGACCAGTTCGACCCGGTCGCCCGCAAGGTTGCCAAGCGGATCGCCAAGGGCCTGAATGCCTCGCCCGGCGCCGCCGTCGGGCGGGCCGTCTTCAACGCGGACGTCGCGGTGGAGTGGGTCGGGCGCGGCGAGAAGGTCGTCCTGGTTCGCGTCGAGACGTCGCCGGACGACTTCCACGGCATGGCCGTGGCGCAGGGGATCCTGACCGCGCGCGGCGGCGCCACGTCGCATGCGGCAGTGGTCGCCCGCCAGATCGGCAAGCCCTGCGTGGCCGGGTGCGCCGAGCTGGTCGTCGACTACGCGACGAAGACGGCACACAGCTCGGACAGCGGGCTCAGCTTCGCCGAGGGCGACTGGGTCAGCGTCGACGGCTCCACCGGCGAGGTCTTCGTCGGCGCGCTTCCGACCGTCTCCGCCCGGTTCGAGGACCAGCCGGAGCTCCAGCGGGTCCTCGGCTGGGCCGACGAGATTCGCCGCCTCCAGATCTGGACCAACGCCGACAAGCCCGAGGAGGCCGCCCAGGCCCGCTCGTACGGTGCCCAGGGGATCGGCCTTTGCCGGACCGAGCACATGTTCCGCGAGGGCGAGCGCCTGGAGATCGTGCGGGGTGCCATCCTGGTCGCGAATGCCGCGACCCGGGCAAAGGTGAAGGTGGCCGCGGGCGACGCCCTGGACGCGGACGAGCGGGCCGTGGTGGCCGAGTTCGACGCGGCGATGCGGAAGCTCGAGGTGCTCCAGCAGGGTGACTTCGAGGGGATCCTGGCGGCGATGAGCGGCCTGCCGGTCGTCATTCGCCTGATCGATCCGCCCCTCCACGAGTTCCTCCCGAACCTCGAGGACCAGCTCGTCAAGGTGACCAGGGCCGGCGACGCTGCAACGGAAGAGGACAAGGAGCTGCTCGCCACCATCAAGTCGATGCACGAGCAGAACCCGATGCTGGGCCTGCGCGGCTGCCGTCTCGGGCTGATGATCCCCGACTTCGTGAAGATCCAGACCCGCGCCATCCTCAACGCCGCCGTGGCGGTGAAGCGGGCCGGCAAGGATCCGCGCCCGGAGATCATGATCCCGCTCGTCGGTCACGTGAACGAGCTGATCGCGACGCGAGCGCTTCTCGACGCGGAGGCGGAGGCCGTGGTCGCCACCGCCGGCGAGGCGATCAACTTCAAGTTCGGCACGATGATCGAGATCCCGCGCGCCTGCTGGGTCGCGGACGAGATCGCCAAGCATGCCGAGTTCTTCAGCTTCGGCACGAACGACCTCACCCAGATGACGTTCGGCTACAGCCGTGACGACGCGGAAGGCGGCTTCCTCCTCAAGTACGTCGAGGACAAGATCCTGCCCGAGAACCCGTTCCAGACGCTGGACGTGGTGATCGCCGACGAGATGCGACTGGCCGTCGAGAAGGGTCGCTCGACCCGGCCCGACCTCGAGGTGGGCATCTGCGGCGAGCACGGTGGCGATCCCGCCTCGATCCACAAGTGCGAGTCGATCGGCCTCAACTACGTCTCCTGCTCCCCGTTCCGCGTCCCAGTAGCGCGGCTGGCGGCGGCGCAGGCGGTCCTGGTCAACGCGGCCGAGAACGACAGGTAGCCCATCGCCAACCGGGCGGGTCACGAACCCGGCCGTCCCAAGCCGGCGCATCCGCCGGCATCGAGCCACCAGGCGAAGCCCGGCCGCGAGGCCGGGCTTCGTGCCGTCCCGGGTGGGATCATGTCGCGATGCCGCAGCCGACCGAGCCCGTCCGACGTCGTGATCGGCTGCGCCGGCTCATCGTCGACGTGGAGCCGCTCCGGCGCGACCGGGATTTTCGCATGCTCTGGATCGGCCAGGTGATCAGCGGGCTCGGCCGCCAGGTCACGGCGATCGTCCTGCCGTACCAGCTGTACGTCCTGACCGGAACACCCCTCGCCATCGGTGCGCTGGCCCTCGTCCAGGTCGTGCCGATCATGGCCTTCTCGCTCGGCGGGGGCGTCGTGGCGGACGCGGTCGATCGCCGCCGGCTGCTGATCGTCACGCAGATCGGGCTGGCGGTCACGAGCGCGACGCTCGCGGGGCTCGCACTGCTGCCGGCTCCCCCTGTCCTGGCGATCTACGCGGTCGCGTTCGTCGCCGCCGGCCTCGGCTCGATCGACCAGCCGGCGCGGTCGTCGGCGGTGCCGCGGCTCGTGCCGCGCGAGCGGCTGCCGGCGGCGCTCGCGCTCGGCCAGCTCAACTTCCAGGCGGCCGGGGTCGTCGGGCCGGCGATCGGCGGCCTGGTCATCGCCAGCCTCGGCATCGCGGCCGGCTACGTGTTCGATGCGATCACGTTCGGCGCCGCGATCGCCGCGCTCCTCGTCATCGCGCCGATCCCGCCGGCCCATGGAGCCGTCCGGCCAAGCCTCGCTGCGATCGCGGAGGGCCTCCGCTTCGCGCGCCGCCGCCGCGCGATCCTGGGCACGTTCGTGGTGGATCTCAACGCGATGGTCTTCGGGATGCCGACCGCGCTCTTCCCGGTGCTCGCGCTCGACGTCTTCCGCGTCGGTCCAGCCGGGCTCGGCCTCCTGGCCGCAGCCCCGGCGGCAGGAGCGCTCGTCGGGGCGCTGCTGACGGGGTGGGTCGGGCGCGTCCGGCGGACCGGGCGGGCGGTCCTCTGGGCGTCCGCGGGATGGGGCCTCGCGATCACCGCGTTCGGCCTGTGCACGTTCAGCTTCCCGCTCGCGCTGGTCTTCCTGGCGGCCGCCGGCGCGGCCGACGTGATCACGGCGGTCCTGCGGAGCGCGATCGTGCAGCTCCTCACGCCAGACGAGCTCCGGGGGCGGGTGACCTCCATCCACATCCTGGTCGTCACCGGGGGTCCGCGCCTCGGGGACATGGAGGCGAGCGCGGTTGCCTCCGTGGCGGGGGCGCAGCTCGCGGTCGTCAGCGGGGGGTTCCTCTGCCTGGTCGGGCTCGTCGCCATCATTCGCGCCTTCCCGGAGCTGTCGGCGTTCGACCTCCGCCAGGTCGGCTCGGGTGGGGCGCATGCGCCCGAGCCGGTGGCGGGGACGACGCCGATCGCCTGACCCTCGCTCTGCGCAGGCCGGCCGCGTCGACGACGGGCGGCCCGAGACGACCCATGGCGGATCCATTTCGGTACCGCTCGGCCATGGGCGAACGGGGCGTGGACCGCTATCGTTGCCGGATGGCCCCCGGTTCTCGCGCGCAGACACGCACGATCGCGCTGCTTCGTCGCGCCGCGCTCGTCGCGCCGATCCTGCTGTCGCTCGCCGTGTTCCCGGGCGCCACGTGGGCCGCCGGGCCGCACAACCTCGATGTCATCCCGGCCCCGTTGGCGAGCCAATCCGGCGGTCCGGCCAGGCCCGCCGTCTCCGCTCCGGGCCTCGGCAGCGCGCAACCGCCCGTCGTGGTCTTCCACGGGCCGCGAACCGACCGGGTCGTGGCCCTCACCTTCGACGACGGATATGCCCCCGCGAACGTGCGTCAGATCTTCGGGGAGCTGACGAGGGCCGGCGTCGTCGCCACCTTCTTCGTCAACGGCGCCTATCTTCGATGGGACCCGAAGCTCTGGCGGTCGATCGCCGAGGCGGGCTACCCGATCGGGAATCACACGGTGCTCCACGAGGACGTTCGAAACCGGCCGCCAGGCCAGGTCGCGGCCGACCTCGCCCGAAACGCTCGGCTCGTGCTGGCGGCCACCGGACGGCCAATGATTCCCGTCTTCCGGCCGCCGTACGGCTACCACGACGCGGCCTCCGATGCCGCGGCCGCCGCGGCCGGCTTTCCGACCATCGTGCTGTGGGACGTGACGGGCGCCGACGCGAGCCTGCGGGCCACGGATGCGAGCGTCCTCGCGAACGCGAGCGCCGGGCGGCCCGGCTCCATCGTCCTCCTCCACGCCGGCCCGTCAGTCACGCCCCGCATCCTCCCGGCCCTGATCGACAGCTACCGGGCACGCGGGTTCACGTTCGTGACGGTGCCGGAGCTGCTGGGGATCGCGACGCCCGACCCCGGCCTGCCGCCCGGCGGGTCGACACGAACGGTGCCCGAACCCGGAGCGATCGTCGCGCCGACCCCGCCCGCAGTCGCGCCGGCCGGGGACGACCACGGCGTGGCGCCGATCTCGCCGGTTGCGCCGATCTCGCCGGTTGCGCCGGTCACGCCGGTCACGCCGGGCGGCGTTCCGGCGCCGTCGACCGGTGCCGTGCCGGCGCCGCCGCCCGGCGAGGTCACCGCGGGTCACGGCAGCGGCCCCGCGGCTGCCGCGCCGCAGGCGGGATGGAACTCACTCCCGCTGCCGCCGACCGTCGCCGGGTCCGGGAGCCTGGAGGGCGCGCCATCGCTCGCGCGTGACGAGGCATGGGCGCGCGGGCCGGTCCGCGACGGAATCGTCGCGACGGCGACGGTCGCGCTGCTTGGCATCCTCCTGCTCCTGGGGGCGATCGCAGGCGGCCGCGCACGCCGAGGCGGGTCGTAACCCGGCCGATGCGAGCCCCAACGGCTCGCCCGCTCCTCGTGCTCCTGCCGCTCGGGTTGGCGGCGCTGCTCGTCGGGGCTGGGGTGGCAGCGCTCACGGCCCCGTCGCCCCAGGCGCCCGGGCCGGGCGGCGGGAGCCCGTCGCCCGTCGCGGCGATCCAATCCGCGGCGCCCGCCTCGACGCTCCCGCCGCTCCCGCCGAGCACATCCCCAAGTGCGCAGGTCGGGACGCCGACCCCGAGCACGCAGATCGGGACCCCGACCCCGAGTGCGCAGGTCGGGACCCCGACCCCGAGCACGCAGATCGGGACCCCGACCCCGAGCGCGACCGCGACGCCCGCCTCAGCAGCCCCGAGCTCGTCGCCAGTGGCGTCACCCCCAGGGCCGGTGGCCGTCCCGCAGCACGATCCGGTGAAGTTCGGGTTCGCGGCGAAGGGGATGCGCGGCGAGGTGATGGCGTTCGCCACGATCCCGGAGATGGCCTACGCTCGCGACACCCTGGACTTCTCGGCCGTCTCCACGCTCGTCTTCTTCAGCCTCCAGGCGGGGGCGGACGGTGCGCTCCTGCACGACTCCCGCTGGCGGGCCTGGAACGGATCGGTCTTCGACGCCGTGCGGGACCGGGCGCACGCTGCCGGGACGAGGGTCGTCGTGGCCGTGTCGCGCTTCTCGTGGTCACCGGACGAGACGGCGATCACCAGCGCGCTGCTCGGAAGCTCCGCGCATCAGCAACGGCTCGCCCGGGAGATCGCGGCAGAGGTGGTCCGGCGTGGGGTGGACGGCGTCAACGTCGATCTGGAGCCAGTTCCGGTGGGCCAGGCCGGCGCGTTCACGTCATTCGTGCGACGCCTCCGCACCGCGCTCGATGCGGCCGGTTCCGGCCTGCAGCTCACCGTGGCCATCACCGGCTACTACTCGTCCTACGACGTGCGCGGGCTGGTGGCGCCCGGCGCGGCCGATGCGATCTACCTGATGGGGTACCACTACGCCGGGTGGTGGTCGAAGCGGGCCGGCTCCAACGCGCCCCTCGGCGGGGCGGGCTACGACGTGGCGGACACGATCGCGAAGCTTCGCGCGGACGGTGTCCCGGCGGAGCGGCTGATCGTTGGCGTCCCGTACTACGGGCACCTCTGGCCCACGGCGACCGGTGCGCTGAACGCGCCGACCGTCGGGCAGGGAAGCGACATCCAGCTCGCGAACGGTCTCTCGATCCTCGCCACGGTCGCGGCCCACTGGGATCCGGTCCAGCGCGTGACGTGGGCCGCCTGGCGCGAGAACGGGACGTGGGTCCAGCTCTACCTCGACGACCCGCGAGCGCTCGCCGCGAAGTGGGCCCGATTCCGCGCGCTCGGCCTTCTCGGGACCGGGATGTGGACGATCGGGTTCGAGGGGCGCCCGGGCGAGGCGAACGCGGCGCTCCGCGAGGCATGGTTGACGGGTCCCTGACGCCCCCCCTCGCCGGTGCCGCGCAACGACGGTGCGGGCGGGTTCAGGCGTTCTTCAGCGATTGGGTATACAACGTGGTCGGGACGCGGAGGACCGCCCCCGCTTCGCCCGGACAGGAGCCCCGCATGGACCAGCCGACCTTCACCCCGCCGGAGCCGGAATCGGCTGGGGCGCACCTCCCCGAGCCCGCACAGGTCCAGGAACCGGCTGGTGTTCCGAAACCTGCCTTCCCCGTTGGCCACGAGCACCCCGCCGAGCCGGCGTACGTTGCTGAACCCGCGTTCCCTCCCGTGCCGACCTCCGTTGCGGGGCCGGCACGTCACGACGAGTGGGCGCCGATTGCGGGCGCCCCGGCCGGCCCCGCGATGGGGGACCTCGGAACCTGGGCGCCGTCCGCGGCGGAGCCGGTGTACAGGCCGCCGAGCGGACCCGGGCGGCCGACACGCGCCGGTGGGGCGCGTCTGGTCGTGATGGCGGCCGTCCTGTCGGCGGTGCTTTCGTCGGCGATGACGTTCGCGGCGCTCCAGCTCGGAACCGCGGGCACGGCCGCCACGCCGGCCCCGGCGGCCGGGCGAGCCGCCACCCCTGCCGCGTCGTCGCCGGCCCAGGGGTCGCTCACCGCAGTCGGCGGCGTGGGCGTTGCGACGCGCGTGGCCGCAGACGCGGCGGCGTCGGTGGTGACGATCGCTACCGAGCAGGCGGGCGTCTTCGATCCGTTCACCGGCGGTGCAGGCTCGACCGGCAGCGGCTCCGGGTTCGTCGTCTCCGCAGACGGGCTCATCCTCACGAACAACCACGTGATCAACGGGGCAACCACCATCAGCGTCGTCTTCGACGGCGGCCGGCAGCTCGCCGCGACGGTCGTCGCGGCCGACCGGCAGCTCGACCTTGCCCTGGTACGCGTCTCCGCCACGGACCTGACCCCGCTGGCGCTCGGGGACTCCGCCGCGCTCACGGTCGGCGAGGTCGCGATCGCGATCGGCAGCCCGCTCGGCACGTTCTCCGACACGATCACGCAGGGGATCGTGTCGGGTCTCGGCCGGACGATCGACGTGAGCGACGGCGTCTCACGGCGGACGATCCACCTGACCGGCCTTATCCAGACGGACGCTGCGATCAACCCCGGCAACAGCGGTGGACCACTCCTCGACGCGGCGGGGAAGGTCGTCGGGATCGTCACGGCGAGCGCCAGCAATTCGCAGGGGGTCGGGTTCGCGGTGCCGATCGCGGCGGCGCTCCCCCTGATCAAGGGCGCTGCGGGGAGCTGACGCCGCGGCGGCCGGACCTCAGGCGCTCCGGCTGCCCCGTTCCTGACCGCCATCCGGGCCGCTCTCGCGGAGGAAGCGCTCGATCTCGGAGATGAGGTCGTCGCCGGACGGGCGACGCGCCTCGTCGACGGTCGCCTCCAGCCGCTCGACGTAGGCGCGCGTTCCCTCGTCGGCGGCCGTCGCCGCGTCCAGGCGTTCCAGCACCTGGCGAGACTCGTCCCGGAGCGCGCCCGGGGCCACCTCGTGGCCGAGGTGACGGCTCAGCACCCGGAGCAGCTCGACTGCGGCCGGAACGTAGGCCCCGGTCACGTAGTGCGGCACCTGCGCGAAGTACCCGACGGCCGGGATGCCGGCCCGCGCGATCGCATGGTCCAGGACCGAGATCGCCGCCGCCGGCACCCGCAGGATGCCGTCGGGAGCGGGCATCACGTTCGCACGGAGGAGACCCGGCGCCGACTCCGTTCCCAGGATCGGGACGTCGCGCGTATGTGGCACGGCCGCCGGGATGGCGCCGAGGCTGATCCACTCGGCGACGCCCAGGCGCCGGGCAAGCTCGACCGCCGACGCCGACAGCTCGCGCCAGAGGAAGTCGGGTTCCGGCCCGGTGAGGACCAGCACATCCTGCTCGCCGACCTTCGTCCGGCGGAGGGTCAGCTCGGGCCACTCGAGGGTTGCCGGGCGGCCGTCCACGATGTCGAGCGTCGGCCTCCGCGCGCGGTAGTCGTACAGGCGATCGTCGTCGAACGTCGCGACGCGCGCGCCGCCGTCGGCGACGTGGCCGGCGGCGGCCGTCGCAGCCCCGCCGGCGTCGACCCACCCGTCGAGGGCGGCAATGACCACGGGGGCGACCAGGTCGCCGGCGTTCTCGATCTCGAGCAGGACCATGCGCGGAAGCATACGGCGCCGGCCGACGCGTGCAGGAGGACCAAGAAATCGTTGGCGCGACATGCAATTCTTGACACCGGCGCGTCCCACCCCTGAACAGACCCCTGGCCCGGTGCCCGGGCCCTGGGTTGCCCTGCCCTGGAGGCCGCGGATGGATGCTGGCGAACGGAGCCGCCCTTTTCACTGGACCCTGAAGCGCGAGGGCGTCATCGCCCCGGACGAACGGCTGCCGTGGGGGCAGACGATCGCGGTTGGGCTCCAGCACATCTTTGCGATGTTCGGCGCGACGGTCCTCGCCCCGATCCTGATGGGCTTCGACCCGAACACGGCGATCCTGTTCTCCGGCATCGGGACGCTCATCTTCTTCGTGATCGTCGGTGGGCGCGTGCCCAGCTACCTCGGCTCCAGCTTCGCCTTCATCGCGGTCGTCAATGCCGCGAGCGGGCTCGCATCCGGCGGCACGCCGAACTTCGCGGTCGCGCTGGGCGGCATCATCGCGGCGGGCGCCCTCTACGCCGGGGTCGGCGTGGTCGTGATGGCCGTCGGGTACCGCTGGATCGAGCGCCTGATGCCGCCCGTGGTGACCGGAGCGGTCGTGGCGGTCATCGGCCTCAACCTCGCCCCGGTCGCCATCAGCGACCTCGCCGGCAAGGATGCGGCCACCACGTCGTTCAACCAGCTCATCGGCCTCTTCACCGTCCTGAGCGTCGCCGCCGTCGCCGTCTACGCGCCAGGCATCCTGCGCAGGCTGCCGATCCTCCTCGGCGGCGTCATCGGCTACGTCGTCTACCTCGTGCTGGCGAACGGGATGGGCATTGGCCCGGCGATCGACTTCACCAAGCTGGGCGACGCGGCCTGGATCGGGATGCCCAACTTCACCGCCCCGTCGTTCTCGATCAACGCCATCACGTTGATCGCCCCCGTCGCGCTCGTGCTGGTGGCCGAGAACCTGGGCCACGTCAAGGCGGTCGGGGCCATGACGGGCCGGAACCTCGACCCATACCTGGGGCGGGCGTTCCTCGGCGACGGCATCGCCACGATGGTCGCGGGCTTCGGGGGCGGGACCGGCGTCACCACGTACGCCGAGAACATCGGCGTCATGGCCGTCACCAAGATCTACTCGACGCTCATCTTCGTGATCGCGGCGATCGTGGCGATCGCGCTCGGCTTCTCCCCGAAGTTCGGGGCCCTCATCGGGACGATCCCGTGGGCGGTCCTTGGTGGTCTCGCGATCGTCCTGTTCGGCCTCATCGCGGCGACCGGCGCCCGGATCTGGGGCGAGAACAAGGTCGACTTCAGCAGCAGCCGCAACCTCATCACGGTCGCCGCGGCGCTGACCATGGGTGCGGGCAACTTCACGGTGAAGATCGGTGACTTCGAGATGGGCGGAATCGGAACCGCGACCCTCACCGCGATCATCCTGTACCAGGTCCTGAGCGCCCGGGGCGGCGGGGCCGTGGCTCCGGAACCTGCGCCAGTGGCCACGACGTCGGCGTAGGGCGTCGCGCACCCGCCGGCCGGGACGCCGGCTTCGGCCGTCCCGACCGTCGGCCCTCTTCGGGACGTTCGGCCCTCCGCGGCAGGGGATCGCCGCGCCTACGGTGCACGATGCACCGGACGGTGCACGATGCACCGGACGGTGCACGATGCACCTGGCAAGGGCACGCGGGATCCGCGCGATCGCCGCGTGCGGCCGGACCGGGCTATCAGCGAGGGGATGAACCATGAAGGTGCTTGTCAGCGCCGCCTCCAGGCACGGCGCGACCGCCGAGATCGCCGGCGCGATCGGCGAGACGCTCACGGAGGCCGGCATGGAGGCCGTCGTCCTGGCGCCCGATGCCGTCACGACGCTCGATGGATACGACGCGGTGATCCTTGGAAGCGGCATCTACGTGGGACACTGGATGGACGCGGCGAAGAACCTCGTCGAGCGCCATTCGGCTGCCCTCGCCTCGCGGCCGGTCTGGCTCTTCTCCAGCGGGCCGATCGGGGAGCCTCCGAAGCCCGAGGAGGATCCGGCCGACATCGCCGAGATCATCGAGTCGACCCATGCCCGCGACCACCGGCTCTTCGCCGGGAAGGTGGACAAGGCCGTCCTGGGCCTCGGCGAGAAGGTGATCCTCAAGGCCGTCCGGGCGCAGGACGGGGACTTTCGTCCCTGGGAGGACGTCCGCGCGTGGGCGGGCGGGATTGCCGCGACCCTCAAGGCCGAATCGCCTGCCGCAGGAGCGTGAGCGCCAAGCGCTCCCGCCGCATGGTGGACGGACGGGCGCCGGATCGGTGAGGTGCACTCGATGAAGCGGGATCTTCAGGCGCGCTGCGGCGGTCTTCTTCGCCCTGCACGGCCTGGTTCACGCGATGGGCTTTGCCGCCGCGTGGCAGCTCGCGACGCTCCCCGAGATCGCGTACAGGACCACCGCGCTCAACGGCGCCGTCGAGATCGGCGACCTGGGCGCGCGCCTCCTGGGGGTCGGCTGGCTCGTCAGTGGAGGCGCGTTCCTGGTCGCCGCGTGGGCCACCTGGCGAGATGCGCCGTGGGCCCTTCGCGGGGCCGTCGTCGCGGCAACTGCCTCGATGGTGATCTGCGCCCTCGGGCTCCCGGATGCCTATCGGGGCCTCGCGATCGACGTCGCGATCCTGGTCGGTGCCGGCCTGCTCGTGGTCGGGCGTTCCGTCCGCCTGGGCTCGCTCGTCCGCTGACGGGGCTCGCTGCCCCGCACGGATGGAAGCACAGCCCATCGCGGGTCGGTGACTCGGCCTGCCGCGGCGCACCGCCGCCTCTGATACGAGGGTCCTCCGGTGGGCGCTGTGCGCCGTCGACCGGCCGCGCCCGTCGCGCTGGCCGCCGGGTGGGTCCCGAAACGCCTACCCGGCCCTCGCGACCGTGTCGCCGACCTCGCGCGCAAGCGCGAACCGGAGGCCTCCGTAGGCCACCAGGTCGACCGCGAGCCCGCCAAGGCCCGCGAGCTGCGAGCTGTAGAAGACGAACACCTGGGTGATCAGGATCCAGACCAGGAGTCCGCGCATCAGCCACCGGTAGGCGTCCGCGTGCGACGCGTGGAGGCTCAGGATGCCCCGCGCGACGAGGACGGCGCCCGCGAGCGTCGAGACGAGCTGGGCCACCGTCGCGGCGGCTGAGGTCTCCGGCGCACCCGGCGCGGGCGCTTCCTTGGTGACCACGAGCACGCCGAGGACCGCGAACGCCGTGTAGGCGATCACGCCGACGACGAGCGCTCGCTCGGACCAGGGGTTCGCCATGACGGCCCGGTAGGCGTCGCCGAGCCCCCGGCGAATCCGTTCGATCGGCGATTCCGTGTCCGGGATTCCGGGAAGCCCGGCGACGTACCGCCGCAGGAGAAGGGTCAGCTCGGATTCCGGGTCGGCCTGGCGTAGCAGCCGGTGGATGCGCGCCCGGTCGTCGGGCTCGATCGGCCGGTCGAGGGTGCTCTCCAGCAGGGCGAGCGCATTCGCCAGCGCCTCGTTCGGACGCAGCATTCGGCGTCCGATCAGCGTCCGAGTCGCCAGGAAGGTGGCCACGAAGGTCACGTAGATCACCGCCACCGCGGGCCGGAAGAAGTAGTCGTTGTCGGCGGTCACGAACTTGCCGATCTCGTCCACGAACGTGCCGAAGCCCAGGCCGGCCACGACCGCCGCGACGTGCTGGGCAGACCGGTCGAGGTACGCCAGCAGGAGCATGAGCGCGGCGAGCATCAGCAGGCCGCCCCACAGGAGGTGGGCGATGTGGATCCCGCTCGCACCGAGCTGCGGATAGCCGGTGACGGCGAGGAAGGCCCGGATCGCGAGGAACGAGACAACCGCGGCGATGAAGAAGCTCTCGAGCAGGAGCGCGGCATCCGCGTTGCGCATCCATCGGGCGAGGTGTCGATCGGTCATCGCGTCGAGAATAGCGTCGCCACCGACGGGTGCGGCTCGGCTATCGAACGGTGTATCGGGCGACCAGGCTCCACGCGCTCGCGCCGTTGGAGGTCGTGGCGCCGGCCGACGACCGCACGTACCACGATCCCGGGAGGCCGAATCGCCAGGCCAGCCGGGCCCTCCCGGTCGCGTCGGTGACCACCGACACGCGGCGATAGAGGACCCAGACCGTCCCGATCCGGCGGTAGACGACGTAGCTCACCGTGGCCCGCGGGAGCCCGGCACCGGCAGGCCGGACGCTCGAGGTGAAGGTGACGGTGGTCCCCCGGGCGATCGTCTTCGCCGGGCGGATCGACGCGGTGAGCGCGATCGACTGGCGGACGATGACCCGCACGGGATAGCTGGTGGCGGCCGGGAGGTCCGGGCCGCCCTCGAAGCGGACGCGGTACCAGCCGGTCACGGTCGGCGCGGTGCTCACGACGAGCCCACCGGTCGCATCCGTCGACAGGCTCCCCGATGAGGTCCAGTGGAGGCCGTCGACCGATCGTTCGACCGCGAGCGGCTGGCCCCCCGTGACCGGAACCGGAGCGAAGCTGGCGGTCAGCGCCGCCGTCGCGCCGAGCGTGATGGTGCCCTGTCGGGCAGCCAGCGTCAGCGGGAGGGCCGAACCCGGGTCGAGGATGTCGAACGGTGCGGATGAGGCCGGCGCCAGTCCGCTCGCGTCCGCCCGGATCACGTAACCGCTCCCGGGTCGATCGATCGAGCAGTCGACGAAGGTGGCGACACCGCCGACCGCCGCCCGGGTGAGCCCGTTGGGGCACGCGAGCGTTGCGCCGGTCGGGTTGCTCCCGAGCGAGATTGCCACGCTGCCGGTGCTGCCGGGGCCGAGCCCGACGACGAGCCCCGCGGCGTCGACGAGCTGCACGGTGGGCTGTCCGGTGAGCGGCGCGCCGGCGACCGCGCCGGTCGGGGGCGTGGCGAACGCGAGGGCCGCGGCCGGTGAGAAGGGGAGCGGGCCGAGGTCCAGCCGGCCCGCGCCGAAGGTCGAGTTCGGGACATTGCCGCCGAGGGGGAACGCATGCGAACGGAGCCAGTCGGCCAGCTGGGTCGGGGTCAACGTGGGGCGTGCCTGCAGGACCTGGGCTGCGGCGCCGGTCACGAACGGCGCCGACTCGCTCGTCCCGCAGAACGGGTTGTCCGTGGTCGTGGGCGCACAGTCGGCCGCGACGAGGTCGGGTTTCGTCCGCCCGTCGAGCGTCGGGCCACGCGAGCTGTAGGACTCGATGACCGTCGGTCGGTCGAGGCTGACCGCACCGACCGCGAGCATCCCGGGGTTCGCACTGTCGGCCGGGGTGGGCAGGGTGCCCTCCGCGACCTGCTGCGTCAGCTCGACATCCTCGCTCGTGCCGACGAGGAGCTGCATCCGGGGCGTCGGGGCGCCGGCGACGCGCCGGATCCTGATGCCGTACGTGCCGGCGCGGGGGGCCTGGTACTCGACGACCTCGAACGGATCGCCGGCGCCGGCCTGGACGTCCCTCGACGAGGCGACCAGGGTCGACCCGGAATAGAGCTCGAGGTCATAGTTGTTCGCCGATGCACCCCATGGATCGGCCCACCGGATCGCCAGGGTCACGTCGGCGCCGGCGGCCAGCGTCATGCTGTCGGACTCCACGCCGGGGGCGAACTCGAGCAGGCCGTCATCGTTGGTGTCGCTCCAGGCGCCGGTCCACCCGGAATCGCCCGCGTTGCCGGCCGCGTTCACCCAGAGCGCACCGGCCGCCACGGCCTGGTCCACCAGCCCGTAGAGCGAATCGCCGTACGGCGAGGTGCCGTCGCCCGGTCCCTCGAAGATGAGGCCGGAGAAGAACGACGCGTTGATGATCCGGACGCCGTTCCCGGTCATCCAGGCAACGGCCCGCTGCTCGTCGAGCGACGAGATCGGGTCCGCCACGTACAGGTCGATCCCGGGGGCCATGTCGAAGACCGCCTCGGCCACGGCGGTCCCGTGTGTCTCGCCGTTGGCGCAGTCGGCCAGGTCCGAGGTGAAGGATCCCACGGCCGTGTAGCAGTGCGCATGGACCACCGCCGGTACGTCGCTCCCGAGCCGCGACGCGATCCCGGCAAAGCCGCCGTCGATGATCCCGACCTTCACCCCGGTTCCGGTCAGGCCCGCGGCCTGCCAGGCAGTCGACCCGTGGAGCGCCACGGCTGGGCTGATACTCCCGGTCACCGGGCGCCGCCGGATCGGGCGGATCGCCCGGATGCCGTCGACTCCCGCGAGCGTCGCCAGGCGGTCCGTCGCGACGTAGGCCTCGACCGTTCGCTCCGCGCGGTTTACGACGCGGGCGCCCGCACTCGCCAGGGCGTCGAGGGCCGGGCTCGCCGTGCTGCCGTCGAGCTCGATCGCCACCGCCACCGCGGGTTCGCCCGGGCGATCTTCGGTCACGAGCCCCGCGACGAGCCGGCCCCGCTCGGCGGCGGAGATACGCCCGGACGCGAGCTGCCAGAGCGGCTCGCGCAGGATCTCGCGCAGCGACGGGTGCGCAGACACCCCGGAGGCCGGTCCGACCCTGGCGCCCGACCCGGGCTCCGCGCCCACCGCGACGCCGCCGGCGACCATCGTGGCGCCCAGCGACAGGCAGGCCGCGACCGTGGCCAGCAACAGGCGGCGAGAGTGTCGGCGAACTCGGGGCATCGCCGTCAGGGTAGAACCCCGGGGCCGAATCCGCCCGGATGACCCGGCGGGCGATCCGGAGGGCTCCGGTGGCCAGCCGCGAGTGTCACGACGCGACCTGCCGCCGTTCGGCTGGCCGTGCCGGCCCCCCCGGTACGCCCTGCGAAGCGCCGTCGACGTGCTGCGGCAGGTCGCTTGGGCCGATGTTCTGGTTGGCGTTGAACACGTTGGACGCGTCGTACTGCCGCTTGATCTCGGCGAGCCGAGCGTAGGTTGCCGGCGGGTACGCGGCCCGAAGCCTCGCCTCGCCCTCGTCGCCGAGGAAGTTCGCGTAGGCGGGCGCGTCGCGCAATCCGAGCGCATCCGCGTATTCCTGGGTCCAGGCGGCGTGCCGGTCACCGTCGACCACATCCGCGAACGGCGTGATGACGCTCAGCATGATCGGGCAGTCCCGGTGCGCGAACGCCGTCGCGTCGGCCGGGATCCGGGCCATCGCACCGCCGAGAACGCGGATCTGGGTCATCGCCGCCGGCGAGCTCGGCGACGCCATTCGCTCCAGGATCGTGTCCACGATCGCGTCCTCGAGGGACTCGAGGAGGAGCGAGCGGGTGACGTTCGGGGAGCGCCGCTCGGCCTCGGCCGTGAGCGCGTAGATGTCCGGGTACGGCATCGGGCGGACCATGTCGGCGATGGGGGTCGCCAGCGCCCGGAAGGGGGCCAGCGCGCGCTGGCCCGCCTCGAGGTCGCCGGCGTGGACCACGAGGATCGCGATCATGGGACGGCCGTGCGCCTCGGATGGGATGAACGGGAGCGGCGGTGCGGACATCAGCGACGCGATCACGGTGAGCTCGTCGGGGGCGCTCGCCGCGATCGGCACGATGCCGCAGAGCACGTCGCGGGTCGCGGGCAGGAAGAGCGCGCCGGCCGTGACGACATCGACCGGGTGGAGGCGATACTGCAGGCGCGTCACGATCCCGAAGTTGCCGCCGCCGCCCCGCACGGCCCAGAACAGGTCGGGGTTGGACGTGTCGCTGGCGACGAGCAGGTCGCCGTCCGCGGTGACGATCTCGACCGCAGCCAGCGAATCGATCGTCAGGCCGTGCTTCCGGGTCAGGAACCCGATCCCGCCACCAAGGGTGATTCCGGCGATCCCGACCGAGGCGGTATCACCGAACGGGGTCGCGAGGCCGTGGGCCGCTGCGGCGCGAGTGTATTCGCCGGCCGTGACGCCGGCCTCCGCCCAGGCGAGCCGTTGTTCGGGATCGATCTCCACGCCGCGCATCTCCGCGAAGTCCACCATGACGGCGTCGTCCGCGACCGCGTGGCCGGCCAGGCTGTGGCCGCCGCCGCGGACCGTGAGCCTGAGGCCTGCGTGGCGAGCGAACGCGATCGTCCGCGCGACGTCCGCGGCGCTCCCGACCCGGACGACGAGGGCCGGGCGGCGGTCGTGCACGGCGTTGTGGACCTGCCGCGCGACGTCGTACTCCGCGTCACCGGGCTCGATGACGCGCCCCGCGAGACCGGCGCGCAGCGCGTCGAGGGACGGGACGGATTCGGCGGAAAAGGACGCGGTCATCGGGGGCTCCTTGGTCGGTCGATGCGGGATGCCCGAAGCGTACCGGCGCCGCCCCACCAGCGCTGCCGACGAACGCCCGACGTGCGCCATCGACGAATGCCAGCGTCGGCGCCGCCGTTCGTGGCTACCGGCGCAGGATCGGGCCACAATAGGCCGATGGTCCAGCCTCCCGAGACTCGCCCGAATGCGGTTCGCTCCGCGGTCGTCTTCGACCTTGGCGGCGTCCTGATCGACTGGGACCCGCGGCTCCTGTATCGGACGATGTTCGGCGGGGACGAGGCCGCGATGGAGGTGTTCCTCGCCACCGTCTGCACGCCGGAGTGGAATGCGCGCCAGGACGCCGGCCGGCCGTTTGTCGAAGGCGTGGCCCGGCTCGTGGAGGACTTCCCCTCGGAGCGGGAGCGCATCGTGGCGTTTCACGAACGCTGGCCGGAGACCCTCGGCGAGCAGATCCCGGGAACGGTCGCGCTTCTGAACGAGCTGCATGAACGGGCCGTGCCGCTCTACGCGCTCAGCAACTGGTCCGCGGAGACGTTCCCGATCGCCCGGGCGCGCTTCCCGTTCCTGGGGCAGTTCGAGGGGATCGTCATCTCCGGGGAGGAGCGCGTCTCCAAGCCCGACCCTCGCCTCTACCAGGTCCTCTTCGATCGCTACCGGCTGGATCCGCGCACCGCCGTGTTCATCGACGACGCACCCCGGAATGTCGAGGTCGCCGCCGGGCTGGGGATGCTGGGGCTGCAGTTCGCCGGAGCGGC
Organism: uncultured Chloroflexia bacterium; assembly: GCA_963734535.1. GTDB lineage: Bacteria > Chloroflexota > Limnocylindria > Limnocylindrales > CSP1-4 > CTSoil-043. Next base: position 271,845 of record CAVTHS010000002.1, read on the forward strand.
GCCACTGCGCACCGCGCTCCAGGCGATCGGGCTCCTCGACGGATCGGTCACCGCTGCCGGATAGGCCACCGCACCGAGGCGGCCTGCGCGGCGGCTCGTTCAGGATCGGACGGACAGGGACGTGAAGAGCGCCTCCAGGACCGTGCTGAAGAGGTCGGTCTGGGTGTCCCGGCAGGTGAACGTGAGGACCGCGGCGCGCCCGTCCGGCATCGGGACGATCATCTGACTGCCCGCCAGCGCGGAACCCTTCATCGTGTAGCGGTACGCACCGACGAACCCGCCGACGGTCCCCGGCCCGTCCGGCGTCCAGGGCTGGTACGCGAGCGCCGACGCGAGGCCGTATTCCTTCGTGATGGATGCGGCCTGGCCCGCGATCCACGCCTCGATCCCGCTCACGGGCGCGTCCACCCACGTGACGTTGAGGTTCGGCGTGAAGCCGTTCACAGCGTTCTCGGCATCGAAGGCGAAGAGCGAGACGCCCCCGGTCGACATGTCGTCCGCAACGGCCGCGGCCGAGTCCGTGGATACCTCCGGATGGGCCGCTCGCCACGTCGCGAATGAAGACTCGCTCGCGATGTCGCGTGCCGTGATGGTGATCCAGCCGGCTGGGACCTCCGCGAACAGCTCGTCCGTGCCGGCGACGTCGGCGATCGACGTCGTGACGGTGTCGGCGGCGGCGGATGGGATCGGCGTCGATTCGAGCGTGGCGGTTGCCACCGGGGTCGCGATCGGGGTCGGTGCGGGCGTCGCGGGCGGGGGTGTGCTCGGGCGCGACGGTCGGCGCCGGGCTTGCCCCACCGCCACAGGCCGTCAGGACCAGCAACGCGACCGTGGCACATGAGCTGAGCCGGCGAAGCATCGGACGTGGACCTCTCGGATGGCCCCGGCGACGATCCGGCGCCGGGAAGGATGGACGGTGGCGTGCGGCGGGACGCGCACCCGGATCCTTCCACCGCGGCGGGCTGCCCGGCGATGGTCCCTTCGTCGCCTCCACGCCGCCAGAGGGCCTACGCCGGTCCCGAGCGAATGCCGCCTGTCTCTGGCCGGAGGCACCGCATCGCCGCCCCAAGCGGTGTCGCCGCCCCGAGCTGCATCGCGCGTCAGGACCCGGTTGATCCCGGACAAGCGCCTGCCCCGGTGTCGGAGGGAGATTCGGCGACACCGGGGCAGGAAGGAGGGGAGGATTCGATTCGAGGCGGGACCGGCGCGGTCCCTGTGCCGTGGTGGAGTGTCGCGCCGCCGATCCGTCGCGTCATTACGGGGCGTCATGATCGATCGGCCCACGGCCTGTCAGACCGAAGCCGATCGGCCCGGGGCCGGTCGTTCGACCGCAATACCGGCCGGAGTGCGCACGACCAACCGCGCCGACAGTTCGTGCATGACGGCCTGTCATGACAGCCCGCACGCCGGCGAACCGTCGCTGTCGGCGCTCCTCCGCTCCGCCGCGCTCGACCCGGAGCGGGCCGTCCGCGAGTACCGCGACGAGGCACGGGTCGCCGCCCGGAGCCACGCGATCCTCGACGCGTTCTCGTACCGTCGCCTCCTGGCGCGCTGCCGACGCTACCAGCTGGCCGCGCTGCTCGTCGAGGAACGCTGCGGCGCGTGCGCCCAGCCATGCGTCCCTGCCCCGTCCGGGTTCGGTCCCGGGATCCTCGAGCGAAGGCTCGAGGGCGAACCCCGCGCGGAGAGGCGCCCGGGCGCCCGGCGACTCGACGACCGCCTCGGCCGCCCGGCGCTGGCCCCCGCCTGATCACCCCGACTCGACGGTCGCCAGGTCGAATGGGCGGATACGCCACGTCAGGACGAGGACCGCCCCGACGATCGTGGCGAGGGCGAGGAACCCCGCCGTGAAGCTCCCGGTCGCGTCGAGCAGGGTTCCGACGAGGGGAGGTCCGAAGATCGCGGTGAGGAGGCCGCCCCACCCCACGAACGCCTGGGCCGAGGCGGGGCTCATTGGAGCGCTCGCGGCGGCCCCGTTGAAGACGGCCGCGTACGGGAACCCGACGCCGAGGCCCGTGACGATGAGGCCCGCGATCGCGACCGGCAGCGTCGGCGCCAGCGCGACCATCGTGAGGCCGGCGGCGGCGAGCGCGAGCCCGGCCCGGACGAGGCGGACCGGCCCGAGGCCGGCCTCGAGGATCGCGCCGCCCGATGCGCGCGAGACGATTCCCGTGACCAGCGTCAGCGAGCCGAGCAGGCCGGCTGCCGCGAGCGAGAGCCGGAAGGCGTCCTCCAGGTAGAGCGTGACCCACGTGCTGACCACGATCGCCATCCCGAAGCCGCACATGTGGCTCAGGGCAAGCAGCCAGGTGTTGCGCTCGCGAAGCGCGAGGACCAGTGCATCCAGCGCCCCGCTGCTGGCCGGCGTCCGGGGCTCACCCGGGGCCAGGAGGGTCCATACCACCCAGGCCCCCGTCACCGCGACCGCCGAGAGCGTGAAGGCGAGCCGCCAGTCGCCAGATGGGCCGGCCAGGATCGGGATGTAGGCAAGGGTGATCCCGGAACCGAGCAGGAACGCCGCGCCGTAGAGGCCCTGCGCCAGGTGCCGGCCGCGATCGTCGAAGATCGAGCGCGTGTACGCGGCGCCGGCAGCGAACCCGAAGCCCGATCCGAGGCCGCCCAGGACGCGCCACGCGAGGAGAGCCGGGAACGTCGGCGCCAGGAGGCCCGTGCCGAGATTGCCGATCGCCACGAGCAGGAACCCCAGGGTCACCGCAGGCCGCGTGCCGATCCGATCCGCGATGGCGCCGCCGGCCAGCATCGTGGACGCGGCCCCCGCGAAGAACGCGGTGGCGATGGCGCCCGCATCCGCGGATGACAGGCCGAACTCGGCCCGGATCAGCCCGAGGACCGGGCCCTGGATCGTGTAGTTCGTGGCCACCGCGACGGCGACGGTGCAGATGAGCAGGAGCGCTCTCCGGCGCGACGTGGCTGGCATCCCGCGAACTGTAGCGGCGCCGAGCTCCGGCGGCGGCCCCAGCCAGCGACCACGGCGTCGGGCTGCACCCCGCCGCGACGGCGCGATGGCAGGCTGCGACGATGCACGACTCCGGGATCCGGGCGCGAAGGGACCGGAGTCCCGCCCATCGTCCGTTGATCGACGGTATCCTCGATCCGAAGACGCTGAAAGGGAGAAGGATCGTCATGATCAGCGACGAGGTCCGCGACCTGCTCATTGCCCAGGTCGGGAACGAGCTCAACGCCCACCAGGCCTACTACGGGATCTCGCTCTATTTCGAGGCGCAGAGCCTCAAGAAGTGGGCGGCGGTGTTCCGCGCCCAGTCGGTCGAGGAGGCCCAGCACGCGTCGAAGATCATCACCTTCCTCGTCGACAACGGGGTGCCATTCGAGCTGCCCGCCCTCGGACCCGGGACCACCCGGTATGCCTCGGCGCGGGAGGCGGTCCGCGCCGCCCTCGAGAGCGAGCTCCGCGTCACCGGCCAGTTCGATGCGCTCGCCAGCGCTGCGCAGACGGCCGTCGATCACCGCAGCCTCCAGTTCCTCCAGTGGTTCATCGAGGAGCAGGTCGAGGAGGAGCGCACGATGCGCGAGCTGCTCGACCTGATCGACAGCGGGATCAACCTCTTCCTCGCCGAGCAGCTGCTCGAGGGGAAGGCATAGCCGGACTCCCGGGGGGTCCATCGGGCCCCGGCCGGGCCCTCGCCGACAGATCGGTGCCGCACGCACGTCCACCCATGCCCCATTGAACCCTCGCAGGAGGACGGCCGGTCGTTGCGGGCGTGCTCTCGGGCCACATGTCAGACTGGCGGGTCCCAGCGTTCCACCTCTCACGCCCCGGAGATCGCCCGATCATGAGCAGCACCGTCTACCTATCCGCGAGCGGCATCGTGAGCGTCCATGCCGAGCTCGAGCAGCTCACAACCGTCGAGCGGCCCGTCGTCATCGCCCGGATCGCCGCGGCGCGCGAGCTCGGCGACCTCCGGGAGAACGCGGAGTACGAGACGGCCCGCAAGGAGCAGTCGATCCTCGAAGGGCGAATCAACCAGCTGACGGTGCTGCTGCGCGATGCCGTCCAGATCGAAGGCTCATCGACGACCCACGTGAGCCTCGGCACGACGGTCACGGTCGAGGACGATCAGGGCGAGGAGACATACACGATCGTGGGCAGCCACGAGGCCGCCCCCGCCGACGGGCGCATCAGCAGCACGTCGCCCGTGGGCAGGGCGCTCATGGGCGCGCGTGCCGGCGACCGGGTGATCGTCGCCGCCCCGAGTGGCGCCTTCGGGCTGCGAATCCTCTCCCTGGCCTGACTCTTACCGAGCAGTCTGCCGTGCGCGGCGCATCGACAGTCCCGCGCCCAGGACGCCGGCCAGCACGATGACGAGGATCACCGGAAGACGGAGCGCCGGCCGGGTCGCGGACGGGATCCCGCTGCGGCGCGGCATCGGTCGGGGGCGGACTCTGGATGCCGCCACCGGCTCCGCCCGCCGTCTCGACCGCGACGACCTGGGTGGTCGCGGTGCGCTGCCCCGAGGTGGCCACGAGCGTGTAGGCGCCGCCGCGACCGGGACCGGCATCGATGGTCGTGGTGAAGGAGCCGGCTGCATCGGCCGTGAGCGTTCGCGTCTCGTCCGGGTGGCTGTCCCGCTGGATCACCAGCGTGACGTCGATCGAGGCCGGGAAGCCCGAACCGGCGACGTCGATCTCCCGGCCGGGGACGACGGTGGCCTGGAGCTCGGGTCCCGCGGCGGCAACGGTCGCGGGGAGGACGAGCAGGGTCGCGAGGACCAGGAGCGCGAAGGGGACGCGGCGGGACATCGTGCGTTCCTCGGTGCGGTTGGAGCTGGATGGACGCCGGACGCGCCCAAGCCCGGTTCGGTTCCCTGTCGGGAATCACGTCCGGCACGTCGCCCGGCGGCTCGCTAGGCTTCCAGGATCGAACGACGGGCCGCCGCTGCGAAGCCCCGATTGCCTGGAGGAGGCGCGCGTCGATGAGCGGAATCGGTGGATACGGGGGACGTCGCCTCGCGACGATGCTCGGGCCGGCGGGGGTCTGGAGCTGGGCGCTGCAGCGGCTGGGAGCGAGCGACGCGGGAGCGGCCGCCCGTGGGCTCGAGGCGATCGGCTATCCCGCCGTCTGGATCCCCGAGACGCTCGGCAACAAGGAGGTCTTCAGCCACGCGGCGGTCCTCCTCGCGGCGACGCAGCGGATCGCCGTCGCCTCGGGCATCGCCAACATCCATGCCCGCGACCCGATGGCGATGGCCAACGGCGCGAGGACGCTCGGCGAGGCCTATCCGGGCCGCTTCATCCTCGGCATCGGCGTCAGCCACGCGCCCTCGGTCGCGACCCGCGGCGGCACGTACGGGCCGCCGCTCGAGACGATGCGCGCCTACCTGGACGCGATGGCCGCCGCCCCGTACGGCGCGCCGGAGCCCGCAGCCGCCCGTCCCGGTCGTGCTCGCGGCGCTCGGGCCACGCATGCTCGAGCTCGCCGCCGAGCGCGCCGATGGCGCGCACCCCTACTTCGTCCCGGTCGAGCACGCAGCCTTTGCCCGCCGGCATCTCGGCCCGGAGCCGTGCCTCGTCGTGGAGCAGACGGCCGTGCTCACCACGGACCCCGTCGAGGGGCGCCGGATCGCGCGCGCCTTCGCGAAGAACTACCTCGCCCTTCCGAACTACGCGAACAACCTGCGGCGCCTCGGCTGGGGCGACGAGGACCTCGCCGGGACCGGGAGCGACCGCCTGATCGACGCGGTCATCGTCTGTGGCGACGTCGACGCGATCGTCGGGCGGGTCCGGGCCCACCTCGACGCCGGGGCCGACAACGTGTGCCTCCAGCTGCGGTCCGATTCATCGTCGGACCCGGCCCTCGGCGCCCTCGCGGAGATCGGCGCCGCGCTCCTCGGAGACGGGACACTAGGTCGGCCCGGCCAGCGGGCTCGGGAGGCCAGGGCCATCTGGCGCTCGGCGCGGCCAGTCTCGCGCGGACGCGCCGACCCAGCGTCAGGTTCCGGCAAGCCGCTCCACCACCCGGGCCAGCTCGTCGATGTCGCCGACCATGAACGACGAGATGCCCAGGCGTTCGCGGAGCACACGGAACTTCTCCACCAGCCCGTCGATCGTGCCGACGAAGATGTGCGGCGCCTCGAGGACGTCATCGACGGTCAGGTCGACCGCGGTCCGGCCGCGCAGGTGCTCCACGACCCGGGTCGCCTCGCCACGCGGGTCCGCCGTGACGGTGATCGGCCAGCCGGACGGGTAGACGTTGAAGACCAGGTCGTCGAAGCGGTCGCCGGCGGCCTCCCGCACCCACGCGATCTTCTCCGCCGTCGCGGCCACGGTCAGCGAGCTCGGGTCCGAGCGCTGGCCGGACAGGATCCGTGGCGCCAGGCCCACGATGTCCGCCTCGCGGCCGGCCAGCGCGAGCGTCCGTCGCCCGCCGCCGCCGATCAGGAACGGCGGATGCGGCCGCTGGACCGGCTTCGGGTGGCCGTCCAGGTCCCGAATCGTGTAGTGCTCGCCGGCGAACGCAGAATGGACCGTCGCCGAAGCAGCCCTTCAGGACGGCGACGGCCTCCTCCAGGCGCGCCTGGCGGACCGGCGTCGGATCGAACGACAGCCCGATCGCGTCGTATTCGGGTCGGTTCCAGCCGGCCCCGATCGCCACGTCCAGGCGGCCGCCGCTGAGCACGTCCAGGCTGGCGAGGTCCTGCGCGAGCACGGCCGGGTGGCGCAGGTCGTTGTTGTGCACGAACGCCGCGATCCGCAGGCGCTCGGTCGCGGCCGCGATCGTGGCGAGGGCGGGGATCGGCGAGAGCTGCTCGATCAGGTGATCAGGGACGACGAGGGCGGTGAAGCCCATCGCCTCTGCGCGCCGGGCCTCCGCGGCCAGGGCGGCGCCGTCCATGACGGCCTGGATCGAGGCAAGAAACGTGAACGGTCGCATCGCGGAAGCCTACCCCGCGTCGACGGCCATGACGTGCCTGGCGTCATCGGCCTGCGACCGGGCGGCGACGCCTGCGGAAGGCGCCCGATCCGGCCGAGCGAGTGCCCAACGCAGGGGGGAACCTACGGAGCCGCGGAGGGAGACGGGCTGGGCGCCGTCTGGCCGAGCAGCGACTTGAGATCGAAGATCGTGCCGTTGCCCGACGGCAGGAGCATGACCGAGATCTTGTCGCTCAGCTTCTGGATGTACTGGTACTGGAGGATCTTGTCGCTCAGGGAGGCGTTGAGCGTGGCGTTGGCTGTGCCTGACCGTTGGCGAGCTGGATGGTCGCCTGGCCTGGCCCTTGGCCAGGGTGACGTTGGCGTCCGCCTGGCCCTGGGCGGCGGCCACCGCCTGCTGTGCCTGGATCTGCTTCTGGGCCAGGATCTGCTGCTCGGTCTGGACCTGCTGCTGCGCCACCTGCTTGTCTTCGATGGCACCCTGGAAGGCGTCCGAGAACGCGATGTTCGCGATGTAGATGTCGTCCACGACGATGTGGTACTGGGACAGGTTGGCGGCGAGCTGCGTCTTGGCGAGCGAGCGGATCTCGTCGCGCTTGGCAAGGATGTCGTTGACCGAGTAGTCGGGCACGACGGTCTTGATGAAATCGTTGAAGGCCGGGTCGATGATCTTGGCCGCGAAATCCGTGCCCACGCGCTGGTAGAGGTCAGAGGCGAACTGGCCGTCGATGTGGTAGTTCATCGTGCCGGTGAGCTTGACCGTCTGGAGCTCCTTGGAGGCGGCATCGATCTCCTGGAACTGGTGCGGCTGCACCCGTGTGTCGACGTTCACGACCTGCTGGACGATCGGCATGATCACGTGGAGGCCGGGCTGTAGCGTGCCGACCTGGACCTGGCCGAAGTTGGTGGCGACGCCGACGTTGCCCGCCGGGACCTCGACGAACGGGCCGGAGATCCCGATCACGAGCACGGCGAAGCCGAGGATCGAGCCGGCGACGCCTCGGACGAGATGACTCCTCGGAACCGCCCGGTCGTCCCGCCCTCGACTGACCGCCGCCGCGGTGCGGCTGATCGGCATCACGATCCCCAGCCCGACGCTGAGCAGCAGGATCAGGATGCCGAACAGGATCACGAACAGGTTGAGCATCACGGCGGGTCTCCTCAGGGTCGATGGTCCATCCTAGCGCCGCGGCGCCGGCGATTCCGGGTTGCGCCGGGGCCGGGGACCCGGCGGGACGAAGCCGGGGCTCAGCCGGCGAGAACCCCGACGGGTGCGGAGGCCGCTGGCGTCGCGCCCACCGGGCTCGGCCGGCCCAGCAGGTAGCCCTGTCCGAGCGTGACGCCGAGCTCGCGCAGCATCTCCAGCTCGACCCGCTGCTCGATGCCCTCCGCGATGACCTCGCAGCCGGCCCGGCCCGCGAAGTGGCGCAGGCCGGCGATCATCGCCTGGCGGGTCACATCGCGATCGACATGCCGTACGAGGCTGATGTCGATCTTGAGGAAGCGCGGCCGCAGCTCCACGACGTGGCGCAGGCTCGCGAACCCAGCCCCGGCGTCGTCAACGGCAAGGCTGACCGTGGGGCCGAATCGCGCGGCGGCGCGGCCGACTGCCCCGTAGTTGTCGATCTCGATGTGTTCGGTGACTTCGAGCACGATCCGCCGCGAGCGACCGGCCAGGAGCCGGGCAAGCCGCCGCGAGTGGATGATCGCGTCCGGCGACGCGTTCAGGCTCAGCCAGGCGCCGGGCGCCAGGGCCTCCGAAGCGTCGAGCGCGGCCGCGATGCAGGCAACCTCGAGGTCGACGCCCAGCCCGACCGAGTGGGCGTCGGCGATCATCCGGTCGGGTGGGGTACCGTCTGCAAACCGCGTGAGCGCCTCGTACCCCACGCGCACGCCCGATCCGAGCTCGACGATCGGCTGGAAGACAGGGCTCAGGCCGTCCCGCGCCAGCGCACGTCGGACCCGTCCCCGGAGCAGCTGGTCGCGGTGACCGGACTCGAGCGCGCGGCTGAGCAGCGCGCTGGCGGTCGCCGCGAACTCGCCGACGGCCGGCAGGCGGTCCACCAGGTGTCGTGCGTAGTCCTCGTCGCACGTCCCGGCGGCGATGAGTCCGAGCAGGCCCTCCCCGTTGCGAATCGGTGCATAGGCCATCGCGCGGAGGCCCGTCTGCGCGGTGAGCTGGCCGTACAGGCCATCCTCCGGACGCGGCGCGAATCGCTCCGCCCACGATCCCTGGGCCGCGCGCTCGTACAGGTATGCCGCGCGCGCGGCCGGCAGCCGCCGGCCGATGGTCGCCGGCAGGCCGTCGGGCCCACGAAGGGCGAGCGGCGTCGCCAGCTCGGGGCCGACGAAGTTGACGATCGACGCGACGTCGATTCCGGGCAGGCCGAAGAGCTCGTCGCAGATCTCGGCCGCCGTCGCCTCTGCGGTCGCGGCGGGTTGGAGCCGGCTCAGGGCCGCCGCCACGTGGGCTCGCTCGCTGAACTCGCGGGCGAGCCCAGACTCGAGGCGGCGAATCTCGGTGACGTCGCTCAGGAAGCCGATCATCGAAGCCAGCCCGTCGACCTCGGCCCAGGAGGCTCGCACGTCGACGAGCACCAGGCCGCCGTCCTTGCGCCGGTAGGGGACCGACCGTGCCATGGGGAGTCTGCCGTCCGCCACGGCCTCCAGCTGCTCGCGGACCATGGGCAGGTCCGCGGGAGGATGGACGTCCACGATCGTCAGCTCGAGCAGCTCGTCGTGTGCATAGCCCAGCAGGGCGCATGCGGCGGGGTTGACCCAGCGGAACCGCTCGGACGCCCGGTCGGCCACGACGATCGCCTCGATCGTGCCGTCGAAGATGGCCGCGTAGCGGAGCTCGGACGCGACGAGAGCCCGCTGGGCCCGGTGGGTCTCGGTGACATCCGCGATCGTCCCGAACATGCGCACCGGACGCCCCGACGCGTCGAGCTCGAGGGCGCCGCGCCCGTGCACCGAGCGTTCCTCGCCGGTGTCGACGCGAACGATCTGATACTGGCGGTCGAACGGGCGTCTGCGCCCGAGCACCTCCTCGGCGAAGTAGGCGACCATCGCCTCGCGCTCGGCCGGGTGGACGAGCGACGCCCAGCCATGCACGGACCGTTCGAACGACGCATCGATCCCGTAGATCGCGTCGAGGCCCTTCGAGCTCACCCAGACTCCCGACGGGATGTCGAGGGAGTAGGAGCCGATCCGCGCGACCGCCTCGACCTCGTCGAGCAGGCCGCGGTCAGGCACGGCGGCAGCCGGGCGCGTTGACGCGACGGCTGGGAACTTCGTGGAGTGCCCGGGACGGGGCTCGGTGGTCAGGTTGAGACCTCTGCGCTGTCTGGGGGACGATCCTTCATCGACGGGGCGACCCGGTTCCGCAGCGAACCATAGGCTCGCGACGGGGCAGATCCGGCTGGGTCGTCGGTACTCTGATCGGCGCCGGAAGTCCGGCCAGCGTCACCCGGTGTCCGGCATCCGGTCCGCACGCGAGGCCCGTCGATCAGGCCGTCGTCTCGTCGTCGTCGGCCGCCCCGGCCTCGACGTCGCCGTCCTGGGCCGCCTTCTCCGTCCTGCTCAGGTGGCTCGCCTCGATGAGCGTGGCCCGGCCATCGCGGTCCTTCCAGCGCGTCTGGACCTGCACCTCCTCGCGCTCACCGATCAGCCGCAGGACCACGGTGTAGCCGGAACCTCCTGCGCGCTCGATCCGTTCGACCGTCGCGCTGTCCGAGGGCAGCGGCAGGAGGGCGAGCACCTCGCCGAGGTTGTGGCGCAGCTCCGGGCTGAAGTCCTCGATCACCCGGTCGATGTCGCCGGCGACGGCCGCGGCACAGAGTGCCTCGGCGCGCTCGCGAACGTCCTGTTCGTCCATCGGACTGCCCTCGAACGTGAGCGGGTGACGGCCACGTGCCGCTCCACGGAGCCCCACTCTACGTCAGGCGGCGCGGGACGGCCCCTGGTCGTGTCGATGGTCCGTGGTCGTGCGCCTCACGGGCTCCAGAACGCGACCTCGCCAGCCGCGAGCGACCGGCTGTCCGTCCCGTCCGCCGGGACAACCACGATCTTCGTGCGCCCCGTCCCGTCGACGAGGGGAAGGACGATCGATGCGCTATCGGGCGACCAGAACCGGTGGCTCAGGGCGAACTGGTCGAAGTACGGCAGGACCTGGCCCACCAGGGTGGCTGCGGGCTGCACCGCGCGCTCGGATCGGACCTCGCCGGTCCCGACGTCGATGAACGCGAGCCGAACCTCGGCCCCCGGCGACGGCGTCGCGGCTGCGACCGGGCGGATCCCCTCGGCAGCCGTGAGGGCGGGGATCACCCCGGCGGTCTGGTCCCTGGGACGTGCCAGCCGGAGCGCCGCGATCGTGCGCCCGTCGGGGGACCAGAAGAACGCGACCACGAAGCCCTCGACGAGCGTCCGGGCGAGTCCGGAGCGCGCGTCGATCAGCCGAAGTGGGCCCATCGGGAACCCGGACGATGCCGCGCCGGGCGTCGCCGCGCCGATCGTGGCGAGCGTGTCGCTGGCTGGGTCGAAGACGAACGCGGCCGGGCCGAAGACCTGCGTTCCGTGCTGGCCTGCGCCGTCACGGGCCGCCACCACGATCTCGCCCGTCGACGGCGTGGTCGACCGCACGTATGCCATGTACCGGCCGTCGTGGCTCGCGCTCGCGGCGCGGAAGTCGCCCGTCCCGGCCACGGCCGGCGCGACCGGGGAGCCGTCCAGGCCGACCTCGCCAACGAACGCGCTCGGTCCGATCCCGACGTGGAGAAGCAGCCGATCCGCGCCCTCCCAATCGAAGTAGAGCGGCGCGCCCCGGCGGATGACGGCGCCCGGCGCGCTCCCGTCGATGGGCGCCGAGCCGTCGGCCGGCGCGAGCCGCAGTGAGAGTGCGGCCGGCTCCGTCACGAGGAAGGCGACCTGCCGGCTGTCCGGGGTCCAGTAGAGGTAGAACGGAGGGCGGTTCGGGCTCCGGTAGATGACGACCGGCCGGGCGCCGTCGCCGGGGTCCCCGCGCCGTATCGTGAAGACGTAGATCGACGTGTTCACCGCGGTGGTGCCGACCGCGGCAATGTGCGAGCCGTCGGGCGACCAGGTCGGGAACCCGAAGGCGACACCGGGCACGGCGTAGGAGACGACCGAACCGCCGCGCTCGTCCATCGTGGTGAGGGCGCCGTTCGCGTCCACGACCGCGATCAGCCCGTCCGTGACCGTCCGCAGCGGGGCCGCGGCCGAGGTGCCGGGAAGCGGCGGCGCGACGTCCCGTGCTCCGGACGCCGCGGCCGAAGCCCCGGGCGGCCCTGGCGCGTCTCCCCGCGAACCTGACGAGCCGGTCACGAATCCGGTCGCCGCGACGATCGCGATGGCCGCGAGGACACCGACCAGCGCGAGCGGGCGGACGATCCGGGGCCCGCCTGGAGCGCGATCGCCCGCATCCTCGGGCACACGGGCGACCGGCGTCTCGGGCACCGGCTCCAGCTGGCTGTCGGCTCGGGGCTCAGGCATCGCACGAACGATACGCAACCGCTCGCCCTGCGGATCTCGCGGGCGGGGCCTGACGCGTTGTCTCGTGAAGCGGGACACGAACAAGGAGATCGCGGGCCTGCGCCCGCGATCTCCGGTGGATGTGGAGGTCCTCGGCGAGCGAGGCCGCCGCTGTCAGTGGTCGCTGCCGCCGCCACTGCCACCACCTGTGCCGCCCTTGTCGTCGAGGCTCGCGGCCGCCGCGGGGGTGGCCGTGCCGGCCGCGTCGTTGCCCTTGTCGTCTGGGCTCGCGGCCGGCTGGGCCGTCGCGGCCGCCGCGGGGGTGGCAGTGCCGGCCGCGTCGTTGCCCTTGTCGTCTGGGCTCGCGGTCGGGGAAACCGTTGCCTTCGCGGTGGGCGTCGCGGTTGCCGCGTCGTCGGTGCCCTTGCCGCCCTTGTCATCGGTGCTCGCGGCAGGCGAGCTCGTGGCCTTCGGGGAGGCGCCGTCATCGGAGCCCATTGCGCGGTCGTCGGGGCTCGCGGTCGGGGAGGCCGAGTCATCGGTGCCGTTGCCGCCGCGGTCGTCGCCGGGCTCGAGCGTGGGCGCGGCGCTCGCGGCGAGCTGCGTGGTCGTCGCCGGGCTCGAGCGTGGGCGCGGCGCTCGCGGCGAGGCGGTCGTCGGTCACGCTCGCCGACGGGCTGGCGGCCACCAGGCTGGGGTGGTCCTCGCGGGTCTGCTGCTCGCGGGCGAGGGCCACGCCGCCGAAGAGGAGGAGTCCGGAGGCCACCACCATCAGGGTCGTGGTCAGATTGCGTCGCGTCATCCTGGGAGCCTCGTTTTCTGCTGTCTGGCTTCGCTGCCGGGCCTGTCGTGCCGGGCGTTCGCTGACCAGAACGATGGGGTCCGGCGCTGCCGGGCACCACGGGCGCAGGGCTCCGACGCGACCCGGACCTTGGTCTGAGGTCGTTTCGGGCCCGGGGACCGATCCCGGGCCGCGCAGGCCGCTCCTACAATGGCGGCCCGCACCGCACTGGGAGGAGAGCGTGCTCCGACGGCCGATCGTCGGGCTCATGGCATGGACGCGACGCCTCCGGAGGCGGCTGGCCGTCCGTCCGTCGGCGTGGCGCCGAACGCGCTTCGACCTGGCAGGGATGCCCCTCGCCCGACGGTACCTGCTCCTCAGCCTCGTCTTCGTCGTGGTTGGGGGCGGAATGGTCGCCTTCGTGCTGGGCCAGCTGATCGAGACGAGCGCCATCAACCGGATCACGTCCGAGACCGCCCTGTACGTGGAGAGCTTCGTGGTGCCGGACCTGCAGTCGCTGGCGGCCAGTGCGACCCTGCGCCCTACCGAGATCGACTCCCTCCGGCGCCTGCTGACCGACTCGCCCTTGAACCAGAAGATCGTCTCATTCCGGATCTGGTCGACTGACGGCCGGATCGTCTACAGCCCGTTGCCGGAGCTCATCGGGCGCCAGTTCGACATGTCGGGGGAGCGCGGCCAGGCAGCACGTGGCGCGGTCATCGGGAGCATCAGCGACCTGTCCGACGCCGAGAACATCTACGAGCGGCAGCGCTGGAGCCGCCTCATCGAGATCTACCTGCCTGTCCGCGCGACCGGCTCGTCGGACATCATCGCGGTCGCTGAGTTCTACCAGCTCCCGGACGAGCTGGAAGCCGAGGTGAACAGGGACCGCCTGATCGCCTGGGGGCTGGTGGCGGGAGCGACGGTCCTCGCCTACCTCGCGCTCGCCCGGGTGGTTCGCCAGGGCAGCGAGACGATCCTTCGCCAGGAGGGCGAGCTCCGCGAGCGAGTGCGCGAGCTCTCGTCGCTGCTCGACCAGAACGCGCGGCTGAGCGACCGGATCCGCCACGCGGCAGCGCGGACCACCGCCCTGACCGAGCAGGAGCGCCGCCGGATCGGCTCCGACCTCCACGATGGTCCGACCCAGACCCTCGCCTTCGCGATGCTCCGGCTGGACGCGGTGGGAGGACGTCTGGAGGCGGCGGGCCAGGCGGGCGACCCCGACCTGCGCTCGGTTCGCAGCGCGCTCCAGGAGGCGATGGCCGACATGCGCCTGATCGCCGCCGGGCTCGACACGCCCTTGCTGGAGCGGACCGCACCGGCCGAGATCGTGCAGCGAGCCGTGGCCGACCATGAGCGCCGGGCCGGCATTCGGGCCGCCGTGGACGTCACCGGCATCCCGCCGCGTGCAACGCTCGCGACGAAGATCGCGCTGTACCGCATCCTGTCCGAGGCGCTGTCGAATGCCGCCCGGCACGGTGGCGGCGCGGACGTCGAGGTCAGCGTGAAGAACGCCGACGCTGGATACCTCGTCGTCGAGGTGAGCGACGCGGGTCCCGGCTTCGACGCGAGCAGGAAGCCGGGCCGCGGCCATCTCGGGCTGGCGGGCATGCGCGAGCGCGCGGAGCTGCTCGGCGGCCGGTTCGAGCTGGAATCCAGCCCGGGTGGGGGCACGCGGGTGCGAGCATTCCTCCCGCTCGAGGGACCACAGGACGACGAGACATGACGGAGCCGATCCGGATCCTCGTGGCGGACGACCACCCGCTCTTCCTCGAAGGACTCGTGGCGACCCTGTCCGGCGACGAGGAGATGCAGGTGGTGGCCACCGCCGTCGATGCGTCGGGCGCCGTCCATGCTGCCGGCGAGCATCGGCCCGACCTCGCCCTCCTGGACGTGGCCATGCCCGGCGGGGGGCTCGAGGCCGCTCGGCTGATCGGCACCGCCAGCCCGGCGACCCGCGTCGTCATGCTCACGAGCTCCGAGAACGAGGACAACCTGGTGGCCGCGATGAACGCGGGCGCGAAGGGCTACGTCCTCAAGGGAATCGCCGGCCGCGAGCTGCGGGCCATCCTCAAGTCAGTGCACGGCGGCGATGTCTACGTGGCGCCGGGGCTCGCCTACGGGATGATCCAGGGCCTCACCAGGCCACGTGCCCGCGATCCGCTCCAGGAGCTGACGAAGCGCGAGCGCGAGGTCCTCGAGCTCGTCGGAGCCGGCCTCTCCAACGCCGAGATCGGCGGTCGTCTCGGCCTCGCCGAGAAGACGGTGAAGCACTACATGACCGCCATCCTCGGCAAGCTCGAGGTGGGCAGTCGCGTGGAGGCGGCACTGCTCGCCTACAAGGCCGGGATGGGCGAGGGCGCGGACCCGAAGCGGACCTGAGGCCCGCCCGGCGGATCTCGCGCGGCGGGGCCCGGGCTCAGGCCGGGATGGGCGGGTCGGATGTCACGTCGGTCAGCTCGACCTCGATATACGGGAGCGTGGTGCCGTCCGGCAGCGTCCAGACGGCGGCACCACGGACGGGCAGTCGCAGGTCCTCGAACTCGCCGTATGCGTACGTCGGCGCGGACCACGGGCGCAGCTCGAAGCCCTTTCCGACCATCGCGTGTCGCTCGGAGCGGAACTCGACCAGGCGGCCATCCGGATCGATCTCCATGACGCCGGTGGCCCGCAGGTCGCCGTCGACGATCGAGACACGCACGGAGGTGTCGTCGATCGCCTCCCAGGAGACCCGGTCGCGCAGGAAGGCACTGGGGAACCACGGCATCTCGCTGAGATGGCGCAGGAGGGATGCCTGGTCCATCTCGGGCCCGCTGGCATTGACGAACGGGACCATCGAACCGCCCTTGATCGTCATCATGCCCCGGCCGTCGACGTAGCCATCGCGACCCCGGACCAACGGGATGCCGGCGAGGGGGACGGTGGCATCCCAGATGAACCCGGGAGGCTCGACCGAGTACCACTGCTCGGCGACGATCGGGAACGACGCCCCGTTCGGGCCCGTTCGCATCCGGCAGGACTGGCGGACGCGGACCGTGTCGACCAGCCGGCGTCCGACAACCCCGGCGTATCGAAGGTATCGCTGGGCGGGCTCGGGAAGGCCGGCCAGCATCGCCTCGGTCACGACCGGCTCGTGGGGCGGCCGGGATCGATCCAGGAGTCGGCGGCGATCGATGGCGACGATCCGATCGAAACGCCGGCCTGCCGCCACGAGCAGCGCGACGAGGCCCCCGGCGATGACCGCGGCCCCAAGGACGAGGCGAGTGAGTGCGCGAAGCATGGATGGCACCTCCATGCCCGATGGTCCGCCGCGCTCGCGTCGTGCGTCAGGGCCGGACGTCGCGGCCGTGCGGGATGGAGGTCCCGAGCTCCGGCCCCGGGCGCCGGGTGGTCGCACCCGCGGGGCCGTCCCGCCGCGCGAACAGGGTCAGGCGCGCCTCGCGTCGCCAGGGTGCTCCAGGTGCCAGGTGCAGTCGCTGCACAGCGCGAGCGGCCCATCGAGCGTGCGCATCTGTCGGTGCCCGTCACGCGGGTCGAACGGCCGCAGGCACTCCGAGCAGCGGACGGGGACGCTGGATCCGGACGCTGCCAGCGGGCGGTCGGTCAACATCGTGAATGCCTCGAGACGGTGTGCGGAGGCCGCGCTGGCGGGCCGCCAGGAGTTGGGCACGGCAGACTCCCGCTCGACGCGGGGATGGCCGGATTGTCCCGCCTGGGTGCCGTCCCGGCATGACGGCCCGTCATGTGCGCGTGCGTGCCTCGCGGTTTCCGCACCGTCCGTCGACGGGCACGCCGGGGCGGCCCGTCCCGAGATGCGAGGGGGCGGCTGCTAGCCCCCGTGCGTCGGCGCCGAAGGCGCGACGGCCCACGCGGGCGACCACTGCTCGCGCCGGATACGGTCCACCTCGTCGGGCGCGATCTCGGGCACCGGCCCGAACGCGAGGGCGCGAAGATACGCGTCAGCGACGCCTTCGACCACGGACGCCGCGTTGTACGCATGGTCGACGGTCGGGCCGATCGCGAGCACGCCGTGGTTTCGCAGGAGGCAGGCGCTCCGGTCATGCAGCGAACCGGCCGTGAGCGCGGCGACCTCGGCCGTCCCGCCGCGCGCGTACGGCGCGGTCACGATGCCTCCGCCGCAGGCGGCGACCAGGCCGTGCAGGATCGGCGGGATCGCGATGCCCATCGCCGCAGCCGCCATCGCGGCCGCGCTGTGCGTGTGGACGATCCCCCCGACGTCCGGGCGGCGCCCGTAGGTGAGCGTGTGGAGCGGCAGCTCGGACGTGGGCTTCAGCGCGCCGTCGACGATGCGCCCATCCAGCCGCACGATCACCACGTCGGACGGGCTGCATCGTGTCGTATGGGGTGCTCGCGGGCGTCATCGCCACCAGCCCCGGGTCGTCGGCGATCCGCATGCTGATGTTGCCCGCGGTGAAGAAGACGAGCCGCTCGGCAAGGAGGCGCTGCGCGAAGAGGTGGACGCGCTCGCGCGCCTCGCTCCAGGTGGACGGCACGGTCACCCTGCCTGCCTCCCGCGCTCGCTGCCCGTGAGCTCGGCGAACGGCGGATGGAGCATGCCCACGTCCGTGATGAACGCGGTGACCAGGTCGTGCGGCGTGACGTCGAAGGCGGGGTTCCAGGCGGGCACGTCCCGGGGCGCGGCGGCATGTCCCTGCCAGGTCCGCACCTCGTCGGCCGGCCGCTCCTCGATCACGATGGCGTCGCCGGACGGGATCGCGAGGTCGAACGTGGAGCTGGGCGCGGCGACGTAGAACGGGACGCGGGCGTGCCGCGCCGCGAGGGCCAGCCCGAACGTGCCGACCTTGTTCGCCGTGTCGCCGTTGGCGGCGATCCGGTCCGCGCCCACGACCACGGCGTCGACCCGGCCGGCGTGGAGGAGCGCTGCGGCCGCGCTGTCGACGATGAGCGTGACGTCGATCCCCGCGTCCATCAGCTCCCAGGCGGTCAGGCGGGCGCCCTGCAGGAGGGGCCGGGCTTCGCACGCGAAGACCTGCACCGGCTCGCCGGCGGCGGCCTTGGCGTAGACGACGCCGAGCGCCGTGCCCCAGCCGAGCGTGGCCAGCCGGCCGGCGTTGCAGTGGGTGAGGATGCGGGTCGCGGAGGCGAGCTCGGCGCGACCGTGTTCGCCGATCCGGCGACACGCCTCGCGGTCCTCGTCGAGGATGCGCAGCGCCTCGCCGAGCGCTCGTTCGCGGATGGCGGCCGGGCTCGGTTCGCGCGCCGCCGCGCCGCGCACCCGGTGGACGGCCCACGACAGGTTGACCGCGGTCGGCCGGGCGGAACCGACCCGCGTCACGAGCCGGTCCAGCGCTTCGAGGGCGTCGTCCCGGGACGCCGGCCGTGCCTCGTCCAGGCCGAGCACCATGGCCAGCGCGCCGCAGACGCCGATCGCCGGCGCGCCGCGAACGGCGAGCCGGCGGATCGCGTCGATCGCCGCCTCGACGGTCTCGAGACGGAGGATCTCGCGGACGCCGGGGAGCCTCGTCTGGTCGATGATCTCGATCGCGTCGCCGAGCCAGGCGACGGTGCTGAAAGCCGTGCCCGGCGCGACCGGGATCATGTGCCAGCCTGGCACGTGCCGTGAACGATTCGCATCATGCGTCGATCGTACGTCGCTTCCTGGATCGAGGTTCGGTTTCCCGCCGTGCACCGCGTCGCCACCCGCGATTGACCCTGGGGAACGAGATGTAAACGTGACTTGACATCCAGGTCGATGTCAAGCTACCTTTCCATCCATGCAGAACGACGTGCGCCAGCTGCGAACGGGGATGGCCTTACGCCAGGAAGACCTGGCGAAGGCGATGCGGGTGTCGCGGCAGACGATCAATGCCATCGAGACGGGCCGGTACCTGCCGTCCCTGCCGCTGGCGATCGCGCTGGCGCGCTTCTTCCGCAAGCCGGTGGAGGACCTGTTCCATGGAGACGATGGCGATGGGCGCTAAGTGGGCGATGCCGGCGTTCGGGCTGCTGATGGGGGCCGTGCTCTTCGTCGCGTCCGCCGTCGGGGGCCAGCCCGGCCCCGGGCTCGGGATGTTCGCGGTCATGGTCATCTACAGCGGAGTCCTGGTCGCATTCGGCGGTCGAAGCGAGACCGTGGGCGTGCTCCGTGGCCAGCCGGTCGACGAGCGCCTCGCGAGCTTCAGCGTCGCTGCGACAGCCATCGCGGGGCTGGCGGCGATCACGGTGGCGCTGGGTGGCTTCCTGTGGCAGATCGCGCACGGCCAGAGCGGGTCGGACTTCGCCCTGGTAGGCGCTGCCGCCGGCATCGCCTACATCGGTGCGCTCCTGTGGTTCCGCTGGCGCGGGTGACGCAGGGCTGGTCATCGTCCGACGTACCCGCGATCGCGACCAGCGCGGCGTCCGTCGAAGGCGAGATCACAGGGCGAGCGTCATGTGGACGTCGTCGGGCTCGTGCTCGAGCAGCTCGGGGATCGGCGCGGCCGTCGGCGTGAAGCCCCGACTCCGATAGAAGCCGACCGCCGATTCGGACGGGGTCGCGGAGACGTACAGCTGGCGCGCGCCGCCTGACCGGGCCAGCGTTTCGATCTCGGCGACGAGGGCCGCCGCGGCCCCGAGACGCCGGTGAGCCCGGTCGACGAAGAGAGCTTCGAGCTGGTCGATCCCGGGCCAGATCGCGCGGCGCAGCGTCGCGATCCCGACAAGCCGGGTTCCCGCGAACGCCCCGAGGGCGACGCCCGACGCGGGCACGAACGCGCGCCAGCGCGCCTCGAACGCGCGCCACTCGGCGTCATCGCGAGGCGGCCGGTGCCACTCCTCGGGGCGGGCATGGATCGCCGTGCCGCGCTGCTCGAGCACGACGGACCCGTCCTCGGTGACGTCGATCTCCGCCGCACGGCCGAGCTCGTTCACGTCCAGCCCGCGGATCTCGATCATCGCGACACATTGACACGTCGCGGCGGCCCGGGGCGGCCTGCTGCGTTCAGACGTGCACCCGTGGCCCAGCCCGGCGCTCGGGGAGGCTATGGCTCCGACGCCGTCGGTTCACCAGCAGTGCAGACGCGGTTCCGCCCGGCGCTCTTGGCACGGTAGAGGGCGGCGTCGGCGGCGGCAAGGAGCTCGTCCTCGGTCTGGCCCTGTGTCCATCGGCTGACCCCGAAGCTCAGCGTGATGGCGACGTCCCCGGCCTTCGTCGGGATCGGGTGATCCGCAACGGCGGCCCGCAGGCGCTCGAACACCATGCAGGCGTCGGCATCGCCAGCGTGCCGGGCGAGCACTACGAACTCGTCCCCGCCATAGCGCCCCAGGACGTCATGGCCGCGCAGGTTGGCCGTGATCCTGCGCACCATCCCGACGAGCGCCTCGTCGCCGACCTGGTGGCCGTACGTGTCGTTGACGGCCTTGAAGGCGTCCAGGTCGCAGATCCCGAGGGCGAGCCCGTCGGGGTGCCGACGCTCCTCGGAGATGGCCCGCGTCAGGACATCGCCGAATGCCCGGCGATTGAGGGCGCCGGTCAGTGGATCGTGCGTCGCCTCGTGGGCGAGCGCGTCGCGCGCCTCGAGCAGTCGCGCCTGCAGCTCGATCATCCGCCGGCCCACGTCCACCCGCGCGCGCAGCTCGCCGGGGTCGAACGGCTTGGCCAGGTAGTCGTCGGCTCCGGCCTCCAGGCCCGCGACGACGTCGGCCTTCTCTCCCTTCGACGTCAGCAGGATGAGGTAGGGCGGCTGGTCGGACTCCAGGCTCCGAACGCGGCTGCATACCTCCACGCCGGAGAGTCCCGGCATCATCCAGTCGAGGATCGCGAGCGCCGGTGCCTCGGGACGCCGCATGGCCTCCCAGGCTGCCGTTCCGTCCACGGTGGCAACCACCTCGTGGCCCCATTTCCTCAATACGCCCGTCAGGACGAGGCGCGACGTGAGGTCGTCGTCGGCGACCAGGATCCTCACCGTGTCAGCCCGGCTCGTCCGGTCGTGGGCCCAGGTCGGCCGAGAAGATCGCCATCGCCTCGCGAAGCCGGCTGAGCTCGGACTCGAGCTCGTGGAGACGGGCACTGGCGGCAGCCAGGTCGCCCGCCGACCCCGCCTTCTCCATCTCCCAGGCCACCGCTCGCAGGGCTTCGCCGCCGACCGTGGCCGACGCGCCCCGGATGGTGTGGGCCCCGCGGATCGCGGCCGTGGCGTCGCCCGCGTCGAGGGAGCTCCTGAGGGCCTCGATGAGCCGCGGAGCGTCCTCCAGGAAGCCGTCCACGACGATGCGTGCCAGCGCCCGGTCGCCCATGAGGCGGTCCATCATGCCCGATGCGTCGAAGACCGGAACCTGGGACTCGGATCGCGTCGCGGGCGAAGCCAGGCTGGGCGCCGCGGCAGCGCGACCATCCGCCGCATCTGCCGCGTGCGCGTGCACCGTCGGAGTGGCCTCCTCCAGCGGCAGCCACCGATCCAACGCCGTGGCCAGCGCCTCCGGTGAGATCGGCTTCGTGACGTAGTCGTCCATCCCGGCTTCCAGGCATCGATCCCGGTCGCCCTGCATGGCGTGGGCGGTCATCGC
>CAVTHS010000003.1:0-406400 GCA_963734535.1 uncultured Chloroflexia bacterium
AGGCGGGTCAGACCGAGCGCGGGTCAGGTCCCACGCAGCTCAGGCCTCGCGCGGCTCGATCCGGTACGTGCATGATCGATCGCCCGCGGCGATGTGCGAGATCCGCGTGACCCGGGCGTCGAGGACCTCCTCGAACAGCTGGACCTCGGCCCGGCAGGCGGCCGGGCTGCCGACCGCGCCGAGGATGGCGCAGTTCGCCTCGCGCAGCTCCAGCGGCCCATCGACCCCGTCGAGTGGCGTGGCGCGGCAGAGATAGCCCGACTCGTCCTGGATGATGGCCAGCTCCCGGACGCGTGCGGCGAGGGTGGGGGACGGCCCAGCGCCGCCGTGATCCGGGCCCGGATTTGCTCGGCCAGGAGCCGGCGGCGTGCCTGGAAGACCGCGTCCACGAGCTGGTCGCCGCCCAGCTCGGCGATCGACTCGAGGAGCGTGGTGGCAAGGCCGCCGTAGTTGGCAGGCAGGCTGCGCTGGGCCTCCGCCGTCACGTCGTACAGGTGGCGCGGCCGCCCGACGCCGTGACGGATCGCCTGGCGGATCACCGAGCCGCGTGACTCGAGCGAACGCAGCCGCTGGAGAACGCTGGCGCGGCTGGCACCGAACCGCGTCGCCAGCCGGTCGGGGGCACTCGCTCCCATGTCGCGCAGGGCCACGAGGATCGCCCGGTCAAGCCCATCATGGGCGCCTCGGACCGTCGCGCGTGGTTCGCGGTCGCGAGGGAATGGCCGGGGGTCGGTCATGCCGGACAGGCTAGCACCGGAGCGGCATCGGAGCCCCCGACGGGCGATCGGCGGTCCTTGGCCGGCGATCGCAGGACGGCGGCCGGACTTCCGGGTCTGCCTTGGGGCTGTCCCGCGATCCGGCCAGCAGCGGCCGCCCCGTCAGCCGACGGCCCCGCAGCGGCCGCCCCGTCAGCCGCCGACCGCGGCGCGTTGGAGCGCGGTCCGGAGCGCATCCTTGAACGAGGGTGCCCAGGGCCCGCTGCCCGGCCAGCACGTACGGCGGCTCGTCGACGGCCCCGAACGCGGCCGGATCGGTCACGTACGAGCGCGCGCACGCGTCAACGGTCGCCCGC
Source organism: uncultured Chloroflexia bacterium (assembly GCA_963734535.1). Lineage (GTDB taxonomy): Bacteria > Chloroflexota > Limnocylindria > Limnocylindrales > CSP1-4 > CTSoil-043. The sequence goes on from CAVTHS010000003.1 coordinate 1,073, forward strand.
AGCTCGTCGTAGACCTGCTGGTCCTTGAACGCATAGAGGTGGATCCGCACGGTGGTCGACTGGTCGAGCCCGCGCGCATCGAACCCGATCGCCGTGCGCGAGAGGCGCTGGTCGTCGCAGCCGGCCTCGCCGCTCACGACCCGGTTCACGTCGATCCCGAGGTTCTCGAGCTCCGCCACGACCCCGGCGAAATCGGTCGGCGTCGCCGGCGCGGTGGTCGGTGTGAACGCGCTGCAGGCGCCGGCGAGGAGAGCGACGACCCCGACCAGCACCCCGACCCGGGCACGACCGCCGGCGCGGGCACGCAGGCCGGGGTGGTGGGGGTGATCCCGGAGGACGGGACGGATGGGATGCTCCTCTGTCAGGCGGCCGGGCGAGTGAGGGTCGCACGGTCAGCTGGAGGTAGCACGTGGCCGAACCGCCCGGGGCGGTTCACTTTCCACGACGTCAGCCGCGGCCGTGACGGTCGTCCGGCCGGGTGCCGCCTGGTTCCAACCGGTTTCAGGAGACTGCGCGCCCGAGATCCGCGCGTTCCGCGCCCTGCGCTACAACCGCGAGGTGGTCCCGTACCTCGCGCGGGTTGTTGCGCCGCCGTACGACGTGATCTCGCCGGCCCAGCGGGCGGTCTTCGCCGCGCGCGATCCAGACAACGTTGTCGCGATCGACCTTCCGGTCGACCTGCCGGGGGCCTCGGACCCGGATGACAAGTACCGCGCCGCGGCGCGCACCTTCGCGGGCTGGCGCTCCGATGGAGCCGCTGGCCAAGGATCCGCGGCCGGCGCTCTACGTGTACGAGCAGGCGTACACGCCGCCGGGCACGCAGGCTCGGCGGATCGAGCGCGGCTTCTACGCACGGGTCAGGCTCGAGGCGTTCGGCCGGGGGCTCGGGGTCCTGCCCCACCAGCGGATCCTCAGCGGGCCACCGAGGACCGCCACAAGCTCATCGCGAGCCTCGGGCGCGAACTTCTCCGGGGCGACGGGGCTCTATGTCGACGATTCCGGAGATGCGGCCCGGGCGCTCGCGGACACCACGGCCGGCCCCGCGATCGCGGACGTGACCGACGAGGAGGGAGTCCGGCATCGGCTCGGATGCTGCCCGACGACGGCCCGACGGCCGCGGCCGTCTCAGCCTGAGCGAGGTCGCGGGACGGGCGCCGATCACGATCGCCGACGGCCACCATCGATACGGAGACTGCGCTGCACTATCGCGACGAGCGGCAGCGGACCAGCTCGAACGAGGAGGATCCCGCCTTCGACTTCGTGCTCATGCTCCTGCTCGAGACGAGCGGCGGCGCCCTCACCGTCCTCCCGGCGCACCGCGTCGCCCGCGGCATCGCCGACGGCGCGGGGCTCCTTGCGGCCGCGGGCTCGCTCTTCGATCTCGAGCCTGCCGACGCGGCGACCCTCGAGCGGGCATTCGGGCCGGGCGCATCGGCGCCGGGCGGCGCGGGCCGGTTCGGGCTCTGGACGCGGCAGGGCGGCGCGATCATGACGGCCCGGCGCGCTGCGATCGCCCCCTTCCTGGCGCCGGGCGGCGAGGCGCTGCGCCGGCTCGACGTGACGATCCTCGCGACCGCGCTCGAGCAGGCTGAGCGGGATCGACCGGGCGGCGACCGCCACCGGGGGCCGCATCGCATACACGAAGTCCGCGGCCGAGGCGATCGCGTGGGGGTCGATGAGCCGTCGACGGCGCAGACGCCGCGTTCCTGCTGGAGCGACGCCGGTCGCGGAGATCGTGGCCGTGGCGGCGGCCGGCGACGTGACGCCCCAGAAGCTCACCGACTCTACCCGAAGCCGTTGACAGGCTTCGTCATCAACCCGCTGGAGTGGTAGGGACGCGATTTCGACGACCCCCTGGACACGCTCCTACCCACGGCCGCTCCGCGGAACCCGCCGGCGGGCTGGGCGGCGGGAGCGGCAGCGGTCCCGGCGTCCGGGCCGCAAGGACGAGATCGAGCTCGAGGAGCGCGGACTCTACATCGAGTCGTGGTCCCGGAGCGTCGCTCCAGGCGACGGCTGCTCTCTTCATCCATGGTGAGCTGGCCGGCTCCTGGCTCTGGGGGCGCTGGTCGCCCACTGGCCAGCCGCGGCTGGAAGGGGCATGCCCTCAACCTGCGGAATCACGACTGGTCGAAGACGGCGGACCCCGCGACCCTTCGTCGACACCTGGATCTCGACGACGTGGTCGCCGGAATCCACAGGCTGGGCCCGAACCCGGTTGTCGTCGGACACGGCAGGGCGGGCTGCTGGTCCTCAAGGCGGCGTTGGAGCGGGCCGGCGTGGCAGGGCTGATCCTCGTGGACGCCGAGCTCCCGGCCGAGCTGCGGCCGCCCGTCAAGCCCCATTGTTCGCGAGGTGCCGGTCGCCTACGGCCGCGGCGCGGTCATCGGCTGGGACCTGCTGCCGGAGAAGCTCCAGCGCGAGAACCGCGACATGACGCGCTTCGACGACGTGCTGCGGGTCCAGCACCTGCTGGGCCAGAAGGCACGGGAGTCGGGACGTGCCCGCGCCGACATGCTGGCGGGCATCCCGGTGGACCCGGGACCCCTCGCGGCCGTGCCGCGTCTCGTGGTCGGCTCGGGTCTCGACGGATCGGCGGCCGCCGTCGCAGCCGAGCATCTGGCACGCTGGCTCGGCGCCGAGCACGAGCAGTACGGCGCCCACTCGCACTACGGGATGGTCCTCGGAACGGAGAGCCATCGGCAGGTCGCCGACCGGATCAGGACCTTCCTGGAGACGCACCACCTGTAGCTGGGCGCCGGGGTATCGCGGGGAGCGAGCTGGTGGGGGACCCGCCCGCCCAGCCCGGTGCAGCACCTGCCCCGCAACGCCGCGCGTGGCCATGCGCCTCGCCCTCCGGCGCGAGGGCGGGGACCATAGCCCGCGCGTGCATGGATTGCGCCGCGCCCTCTCGCGCGAGGGCGCGGACCCTGACCCGCGCGTGCATGGATTGCGCGCTGCGACCGCCGGCGATCCGCCCGGGGATCAGAATGCGTCATCGGCTGTGCCGCACGACCGCCCAGCGGTCCAACGAGCCACGCGGTGCACGCTTCGACCGTCGCCGGTGTCGCCGTCGGTCGCAGTGTCCACCGGGTGCACGCCGGTCTGCCGACACGTGGTCGGCGTCGCGCGCCGCCACTCGGGTCGTGTGGCGGTCACCGCGGTTTGCGACGCGACGGGCGCTCTGGTAGCATCGTGGCCCGGTCGGGGCTCTGATGGGTCCGTGCGGGCCGCCCTGCCGCATTCGTCTAGAGGCCCAGGACGCCGCCCTCTCAAGGCGGAGATCACCGGTTCGAATCCGGTATGCGGTACAACCGAGATTCCCGACGCCCCCGGTCCGCGCCCCGGGGGCGTTACCTTTTCGGCGTCAACCGCGCGACGACGACAGGCGGCGACGGGGCACGGCGGCCACGCAGCCACCCACGGCGCAACGAGCCGACCCGGCAATCAGCGAGCCGACCCGGCAATCAGCCAGCCGACCCGGCAATCAGCCAGCCCAGGAGGATCAATGGAACCCACGGTGGCGCGCCGGCTGGTGATCCTGACCGAGGGCGAGTTCGGCCCGCATCACGCCAAGACCGCGTGGGGCGTCATTCGCTATGGCCGCGACGAGATCGTGGCGATCCTCGATTTCGACCATCGCCGGGCGCAACGTGGACGAGTGGCTGCCGGGCCACGACATCCCGGCCGTGGCAACCCTCGGGGAAGCGCTCGCGATCCCCGGCCGCCCGCGCCCGGACGCGCTCCTCATCGGCATCGCGCCGACCGGGGGACGCCTTCCCGACGAGTGGCGCACGATCCTCCTCGAGGCGATCCGGGAAGGCCTGGAGCTGCACTCGGGGCTTCACACGCTCCTCGGCGACGACCCGGAGATCGCGGCCGCGGCCGCGGCGGCTGGCGTCCGGATCGTCGACTATCGCCGAGCGCCCGACCGGATGGACTGCGCGGTCGGCCGGCGCCACCTCCCCGGCCGGCGCGTGATCCTGACCGTCGGAACCGACTGCGCGATCGGCAAGATGTCGGTTGCCCTGGACCTCCGCCGGGCCGCTCTCGAGGCCGGGGATCGCGCCGTCTTCGTTCCCAGTGGCCAGACAGGCATGATGATCGACGGCTGGGGGGTCGCGGTCGACCGCGTCATCAGCGATTTCCTCAACGGCACGGTCGAGTGGCTGGTGGAGCAGGGCGAAGCGATGGGGGACTGGATCATCGTCGAGGGCCAGGGCTCGCTCGACCACCCGGCGTACAGCTCCGTGACGCTGGGCCTGATCCACGGCGCCACGCCGCACGCGATGGTGCTGGTCCACAAGGTCGGCCTGGCGGCGCACGACTTCGACCACCTGCCGGACCGATCCTTCCCGATCGCGCCGCTTCGCCCGTTCATCGACCTGCACGAGCAGATCGCAGCGACCGTCGCGCCGTCGAAGGTCGTCGCGGTCGCCGTCAATACGTCGCTCATCGCCGGCGAGGCGGCCGCCCGGCGCGCGATCGCCGTGGTCGCCGCCGAAACGGGCCTCCCGACCGACGACCCGGTTCGCTTCGGGGCCGGCCCGCTCTGGTCGGCGATCCGGGCGGCCGTGGACGCGCTCCCGTGGGTCGACGGGGCGAGCGCATGACCCGCGCGGAGCCCGACCGCATGACCCGAGCCGAATTCGAGCTGCATGTCCGGCGCGGAGCGTGGCGCGTGAACGGCGGCTGGGATCTCCGCGTCGAGACGCTGCGCCTTCCGTTCGCCGACCCGTTCGTGATCGCCCGGGCGGCGCCCGGCGAGGGCCAGGCGGTCACGACCGTCGTGGTCGAGCTCCGGTCGCCGGCGCTGCCTGGCCTCGTCGGGATCGGCGAGGGCTGCCCGGAGTCGTACTACGGCGAGAACCCGGGAACCATGGCAGTTGTCATGGACCTGCTTCTCGCCGCGACACCGCCCGCGATGCTCGACCTGGACGGCGGCCCGGAGCCCGCGCGCGCCTCCCTGGCCGCCTTCGGTGCCGCGTTCGAGGGCGCGATTCGGGGTCACGGCGCGGCCAAGTGCGCGCTCGACATCGCCCTCCACGATCTCGCCGGCAAGGCCCTGGGACTGCCGATCCACCGGCTGCTGGGACTCGCCGCGGAGATTCCGCCGACCGACTTCACCCTCGGCATCGACGAGCCCTCGCTGGTCGCCGAACGTGCGCGTCGTCGGGCGAGCTTCCCGGCGCTGAAGATCAAGGTCGGCGGCGCGAACGACCTCGCAACCCTGGAGGCGGTGCGGGCGGTCTTCAACGGGCCGATCCGGGTCGATGCCAACGTCGGCTGGACGCCCGAGAGCGCTGCGTCGATCGTCCCGGAGCTGGTTCGCCTCGGCGTCGAGCTGATCGAGCAGCCGTTCCCGCCGCGGCGCTACGGGTGGCTCCGCGATCTCCAGGCCGTCTCGCCGCTGCCGATCGTCGCCGACGAGTCCGCCGTGACCATCGAGGATCTCGACGCGCTCGTCGGGGTTGTTGACGGCGTCAACGTGAAGCTCGCCAAGTGCGGAGGCGTGGGCCCGGCCGCCCGCATGCTGGCCCGTGCGCGCGAGCTGGGCTTTCGCACGTTCCTCGGCTGCATGGAGGAGACGTCGGTCGCGATCGCCGCGTCCGCCGCCGTCGCGAGCCTCGCGGAGTGGGTCGACCTCGACGGCTGCCTGCTCCTGGCCGACGACCCGTTCACGGGTCTCGCGCTCGGCGACGACTGCCGCTGGCGCCTGACCGGCGCGCCGGGGCACGGGGTGACGCGCCGGGCCTGACGGTGTCAGAGGCGCACGTGGTTGCCTCGCGGTCGCGCCCCACTGTCCACCCGACAGGGTCCCGCCGTCCACCGAACGCCTGTTCCTGTGGACAAGTCGGGACCACAGATGGTGGACAAGGCCCTTACGGCAAGCGTCCCTCGGCGAGTAGGATTCCGGGGTTGCCCGATGAGGGAGCTGACGGCGACAGCGGCGGGGCGCTCGCGTCCCGGAGGGAGTGGCCGAACCGCACGGACCCGCGGGAGGCCGCACACGGCATGCTGGTCGGGCCGCGCGATGCGCTGCCCGGCGGAGGAGAGTGGAGATTGACCGACCCGTGCACCCGCATGTCCGGAACGCCCGACCGGGAGGCAGCCGAGTTCGTCCGCTTCTGTCGCAACCGCAGGCGCGTTGGATGGCCGGAGCTCTACGACGAGATGTGCGTCGTGGCGACGCATCGGTTGTTCAGGGGGTACGGGTACGCCGAGCTGGGGGAGCTCGGCATCGGGTTCAGCCTCTCCGGGACGACACGCCTCGCGGCGACGGTCGCGGCCGTCATCGCGGATGAGCCCCAGGCGGTGCGGCGAGGCGGGTTGACGGCGCGACGCGGCGTCGCGGTCGTGACGACGGTCGAACAGGGGACGCCCGTCACGGTCCAGTGACCAGGGCGGTTCCAGCGGCCCGGGCTCCGTGGCCCCGCACGGACCGGAGTCAGGCACCCGCGCGGCGTCAGGCCCGGATGGCCCGCCGTGACATCTCGCCCTCGATCTGGCGCTCTGCCTCGACGTAGGTGTCGATCTCCTCTCGCAGCCGGTTGGCCTCCGGCGTATACAGGTGGACCTGCTGCTGGAGGACGTAGCTGAGACGGCGGCTGGTCATCCGCACGTGGTCGAGGTTCTTCATCAGGACGAGCGGATCCATCGCCGCGAGGTCGTCCGGGTGGAACATCGGCTTCATGGCCGGAGTGTAGCGGAGGCTCAGCCGCACGGCCCGTCCTGCCGCACCGAGCTGGCCCAGGCGACCCGCGCACGCAGTCAGCGCAGGAGCGGCCCGTCCCACCGCACGGGCAGCCTGGCCCCCGCGAGCGCGCGGCGCCGGCCGGCCTCCGTGGCGCCGAGGACCAGGATCCGGTCCGTCTTCGTCGCCTGCCCGGCCGCGTCGCCCCAGAGCTTCGTCATCTTGCGCGGGGCCGCGACCGGGTCGAGCACGATCCCTGCCAGCCGATAGCCCTCCGGCTCGGCTGCGGCCTCCCAGGCCGCGTCGGCGAGGCCCACGCCGTCACCGATGCGCTTTCCCCTGTCCGCCTCGACGTCGCCGATCACGAGCACGAGCACGGCGTCGTCCGCGAGCGCGGGGCGCAGGCCGGCGAGCGTCTCGCGCAGGAAGGCGAGGTACGGCTCACGCCGGTGCGCGTCGTCGAGGGTTCGGTCGATCTCGGCGGCGTCGAACCCGAGGAACCAGGCGCGCAGCCAGTTGTAGTAGCCGTACTTGAGGACGCGAAGGTAGGGCGGCGAGGTCACCACGAGGCGCGCCCGGTCGGGAAGCGCGCGCTCGCGCAGCGCGGCCCGCATCCTCGGGCCCGCGTCGCGGGCGTCGCCAAGGAGAGCCACGCCGCGGATCGCCGGGCGGCCGTCCCGGTCGAGCCGCCCGAGCTTCTCGCCGAGACAGGCGAACACGTCGCGTTCGGCGCCCACGAACGCAGTCCGCCGGGCGAAGTCACGGACGTAGCGCGGGGCCATGCTGAACGTGTTGGGCATGAGCTCGGAGAGGTAGGAGCGGCTCTTGCCGTGGAGGATGCCGGTCACGGCCGCGGCCAGGAATCGGTCGGTCCGATCCTCGAGGTCGAGGTGGCTCCGGACGAACAGCAGCTGGCCGAGCGTCCGCGGGTGATAGGCAAGGGCGACCTCGAGTGGCAGGGACTCGTCGGATTGCCCCACGGACTGGCCCGAACCGGCCCCGGGGACCGAGAAGCCGAGCACAGGTTCGGCATGCCCGCCTCTGCCGGTCGCGGGTGCACCGGCGGCCAGGGTTCGAGCCGCAGCGCGAGCCAGCCCGTCGCCGAGCGCCTCCCACCCGCCGGCTTCGAACGACCAGTCGATGCGCAACCGCGCGAGCCGTGCTGCTGCCTCGCCCGCCGTGGGCGGGTCCACCTTCGCGGCGGTCAGGACGTGCGCGAAGGGGTTGAGGTCATTGCCGACGCCCAGCCGCCCCTCGACGCAGGCCTGGAGCGGGACCGTGCCGCGACCGGCGAACGGGTCGAGCACCACGTCTCCCGGCCGTGAGTAGCGGGCGATGAACGCATGCGCAAGCGTTGCCGGGAAGCTCGCGAGGTACGAGCACATCGGGTGGAAGGCGTGTCCCCAGAGGCGGCCGCGGTCCTTCCAGTCGGCCTCGATCGGAAGGCGCGGGAGCTCGCGGACCAGGTCCAGGTCGAGCTGCGCGGCCGGCATGGGCGTCGGCGGCCGACTGTCCGGGACGCCCCGGACCTCGATCGGCGGCCGAGGGTTATCGGGGCGGCCCGGGGCGGGCGCGGCGAGGGGCCGGTGGCCGGGACCGCGGACGCCGGACATGCCGCGACGGGTAGTTGGCCACGCGCTGGACCTGCCGCTGGGGAACGGTCGCCACGTGACCCAGCCGCGGGCGGGGCCGCCGAAGCGCTCAGGGAAGGGTCGCCACCCGCCGCAACCGGATCGCCGATCCGGATCGTCCGCTGGTCCGCGGCCACGCTGCCACCTCCGCTGACGCGGCGCGGCTCGAAGCCATCCGCGGGGCGCGGAGCATAGCACGGGCGTTCGGGCCCGCACACGCACCGAGAGCGCACGGCGCGAGGCGCAGCTGCCGTCGGCTGTCGCAGCCGACTCGGCGTGGGATCCCTCGAATTCGGCGGCGGAACGGTGGCCGACTTGGACTACGCTAGCGGCGTGCCCCCGTAGCTCAATGGATAGAGCGACCGGTTTCTACCCGGTTGGTTGCGGGTTCGACTCCTGCCGGGGGCGCCACGTTTTCGACTTCGTCTGTCGCGCATGCTCGGTTCGGTGGGGGCGGGCAGGAGACAACACCGATGGCTGGAGCGCGAAAAGGACTGACATTTGCCGTGGTCGTCCTGGTACCGGCCGACTGTTCCGGAAGCGCTCAGCCGTCCGCGTCGGTCCCGACCAACGCGGCCCCGGCCGCGTCGGCGTCCGTCATCGCGAGCCTGCCGCCCAACCCGGCTCGGCGGGCATTGTCCCGGCACCTGGCTCTCGCCACGAACGGAGTCGTGTTCCTCCAGTGGACTCGGTCGGGCGACACGCACACGGGCACGCTGACCCAAGCCCACGCGGGTCCCGGCGATCGGGCCGCGCTCAAGCACCAGAACGGGCAACTCACCGGCGTGCTTTCCGGTAGCTTGGTCACGCCCAACTTCCCTCAGGGTCTCGGCCCGTGCGCTTCCTGGAGTTGGGACGCCAGGCGGGGACACCCTGATCCTCAGCTACGCCGCGCCATGGTCCATGGTCGAGACTGACTCGTGAGAGGTCATCTGCCAGCCGATCTGGACGAGCGGCGTTGGAGGTTTCTCATCTCCGTCTCATGTCCGCGACGGCGTTGCGCTGGACCCTCGGGATCATGGGGACCGTGGCAGGCGCTTCCGCGCATGAGCCCGTGACCGCGCGCCCGTCAGCTCCCGCCAACGCCGGCCAGGTAGAGACGGACGATCGTCCGCACCTGGTCGGGCGGTGGCGATGGCCACCGGTGATGCCCGGAGGGATCCGGACCCGCATCCTGGCCTGGTACGTGGTCCTGCTCATGCTGTCGATCGCGATCACCGTCGTCGGGCTGCGCCAGATCCTGACGACGCAGCTTGCCGCCGACATCGACAAGGCACTCGCGCAGGAAGTGGAGGAGGTGCGCCGGCTCGCTGGAGGCGTGGATCCGGGCACCGGCCAGCCGTTCGGGGGCAATGCGGCTGCAATCTTCGACACCTTCTTCCTGCGGAGCGTGCCGGGCGAGTACGAGGCCCTGTACGCCATCGTCGACGGTCAGCCGTACAAGCGGACCGTGGCGCCGATCTCGCTCTTCGACGACCCGGCGGTGCTCGCCACCTGGCAGGGGGCGACCGCACCCGTCTGGGGACGGACCGAAACCGGCGCCGGACCGGTGCGCTGGCTCGCGGTCCCCCTCGGTTCCGGCGAGCGCCAGGCCGGCGTGTTCGCGGCGGCGTTCTACGAGGCGGTGAGGCGGGGCCAGATCGACCAGGCGGTGCAGGTGATGCTGGCCGTGTCGGCGGGCGTCACCCTGCTCGCCTCCGTCCTTGCGTGGGGAGCCGCCGGCCGCGCGATCGCACCGCTTCGGGCCCTGATCGCGACCGCCCGCGGAATTGGGGGACGCGATCTCGACGCGCGCATCGCCGTGGTCGGGACGGACGAGATCGCCGAGCTGACCGCAACGTTGAACTCCATGCTCGAGCGACTGGAGACGGCGTTCGGGTCACAGCGAGAGTTCCTCAGCGACGTCGGCCATGAGCTGCGCACGCCGCTGACGATCATCCGGGGCCACATGGAGCTGCTCGACGACGACCCGGTCGAACGCCGGCAGACGGTCCAGCTCGTCCTTGACGAGCTGGACCGAATGAGCCGCTACGTCTCCGAGCTGTTGCTCATCGCGCGTGCGGAGCAGCCGGACTTCCTGCGTCGCGAGCCACTCGAGCTGGCCGAGTTCGTCGAGTCGCTGGCGGCGCGTCTTCGGCCGCTCGGCGAGCGAACCTGGACGGTTGTTCCGGTTCGGCCGGCGGTCATCTTCGCCGACGCCGACCGGCTTGCCCAGGCCGTCGTCAACCTTGCCTCCAATGCCGTCCGCTACACCACGACCGGGTCCGTGATCGAGCTCGGTGCCTCGGTCGAGGGCGCGTACGCCCGCCTGTGGGTTCGCGACGAAGGAACGGGGATCGCGCCCGAGGAGCAACAGCGCATCTTCCGTCGCTTCGCACGGGGACGCGACATGCTGACGAGCGTGAGCGAAGGAACGGGGCTGGGGCTCGCCATCGTCGATGCCATCGCCGTCGCCCACGGCGGTCGGACCGAGCTCGACAGCATCCCGGGACGGGGGTCAACGTTCAGCCTGGTGATCCCGCTCGACCCACCGCCGGAGGCACACGCCACATGACCCGCATCCTGATTGCCGAGGACGAGGTGCGAATCGTCGCGTTCCTCGAGAAGGGTCTCCGGGCCAACGGGTTCGCGACGACGTCCGTGTCCGACGGGATCGAGGCCGCCGAGGTCGCACGCGACGCCGATTTCGACCTGCTCATCCTGGATCTCGGGCTGCCCGGGCTCGATGGCCGCGAAGTCCTGCGTCGCGTCCGCGCCCGCGGCGATCGGCTGCCGATCATCATCCTGACCGCGCGCGACGGGGTCGACGACACCGTGGCGGGGTTCGAGGGCGGCGCCGACGACTACATGACGAAACCGTTCCGGTTCGAGGAGCTGGTGGCGAGAATCCGCGCACGACTCCACGACGACGTGGCGGGCGAGGCGACGCTGCTGCGGGCAGGCGGCGTGTCGCTCGACCTGCGAACCCGCCGCGCGAAGGTCGGCGGGCGTTGGGTCGAGCTGACGGCCCGCGAGTTCGCCCTTGCCGAGATCTTCCTGCGCCATCCGGACCAGGTCCTCAGCCGGGAGCAGCTCCTCAGCCACGTCTGGGGCTATGACTTCGAGCCGGAGTCGAACGTCGTGGAGGTCTACATCCGCTACCTCAGGCGCAAGCTCGGCGTCAAGTCGATCGAGACGGTCCGAGGGATGGGCTACCGCTTCCGGGCACCCGACGAATCCTGACGGCGTTCTTCTCTCCCTCTCATCCCCGCCTCATCTCCGCGTGCTGAGATGGCCACATGGCCATCCGCGACGAACTGCTGCCTGCCCTGACCTCGCTCCTCGGCGTGGGCGCCCGGGACGTCGTCGGTGCCGCGGTGCGCGCCGCGGGCGGCGAGCTCGCGACCCTCCAGCGCCGGGAGGTCCTCTACCGACCGGGTCGCCGGGCCTCCGTGCGCTACGCGGCGACCGTCCGCTGGGCGGGCGGGTCCGCGGTCACGGAGACGCTCGTGGCGATCGTCGACGTCGACGGACCGCCCGCCGGGACGCTCGTCGTGAGCGCCGGCAACCTGGCCGTCGGGATCCTTCGATACCCTGCGGACTCGTTGTTGCCCGGTCTTCGCGTGGCGGTCTCCGTCCCTGCGGTGGCGGCCCGATTCGGCGTCCCGAGCGAGGCTGTGACGCTCGATCTCCGGTCCTATCGGCCGGGGCGCCGCGCCGTCGTCCGTGTCCGCGTGGGAGTGCGTGGCCCGGGCGCGGCGGCACTCGAGCGGTACCTCAAGATCGTGCCTCCCGACGAGCTGGTGCCGCTTCTCGGCCGGCTCGCTGCGCTGAACAGACACGTCCCCGTGCCCGAGGTGGTCGCGACGTGGCCGGAGGACGGTATCGTCGTCCTCGCCGCGCTTGCTGGACGGACGGTGCGCGAGGTGCTGCTCGGCGGTGACCGGGCGGCCGTCGATCGGCTCCCGGACGGTGCGGTGCTCATCGATCTCCTCGATCATCTGCCGCCACCCTGCGTCGGGCCGGCCGTCCGCGTGTCGCATGGTCCGCTGGGTCGCGCCGCCGGCCACGCCGGGCTGCTCGCGGCCGTCATGCCGGGCGAGCACGAGCGCCTCCAGGCGCTGGTCGGACGGCTCGCCGGCCCCGTCGGCACCGGCCCAGTCGTGACGACCCACGGCGATCTGCACGAGGCACAACTGCTCGTGGAGGGGAGCCGGGTGGTCGGCATGCTCGACGTCGACGGTGCCGGCCCCGGTCGGCGCGTGCACGACCTGGCTACGTTGCTCGGGCATCTCGTGGCCCTCGGCGACGCCGTCCCGTGCCGTCGGGTCGCGATAGAGCGATGGCGCGGTCGTCTCCAGCCCGCATTCGATCGCACCGTCGATCCGGCAGAGCTCCGGCGCACCACGGCGGCGGCGCTCGTCGGGCTTGCGACGGGCCCATTCCGAGTCCAGGCGCCCGCCTGGCGACGCCAGGTCCGCCAGCGAATTGCGTTGGCCGAGACGTGGGCGACGCTGGCCGGGACGTAGAGCGCCTCGCGGGCAGGTCTCCATGACACCAGGCCCTCGATCCGGGCATCAGGGCACGCAGATCCTGGGGGAGCGACCACGATGAAGTCTCCAGACTGGCGGATTGCCGCGTCGCTGGGCCTCGTCCTTGGCCTGACGATCAGCTGGGCCTCGGTGGTCTCACGGTCGGGCGCGGACCTCTCAGTGCAGGCCATCGAGCTCCAGGGGGCCCCCATCGAGGAGTCCCCAGACCCCCTGCTCCGTGTCGTCGACGGGCCCGCGACGCCGATGCCCACCGGCGGCGTGCCTCCTTCCCCGACTCCATCCCTCGAGCCCGCGCCGCGCCGCACGCCCGCGGTGGTTGCGCCGATCGTGCTGTCCGAGCGGCCGAGGGCAACCCCGAAGCAGGTCCCCACCGACGAAGCCGACGACCCGGCAGACACGCCCGATCCGGATGACCCGGACGATACGCCCGATCCGGATGACCCGGACGACACGCCCGATCCAGAAGACACGCCCGATCCGGATGACCCGGACGATGCCCCCGATCCTGACTGACAGGACGGGGCCGGCTGCCCGGGGCCGCCGGCGCCTGAGAGGGTTCTCACGGTCGCCTCACCGCGTCGTCATGGGCCGCCGCGACGATGGTGCCAATCCGGTGAGGCCACCGGTGACAGAGCCACCGAACACGAAGGAGATCACGATGAAGAAACCGAACTGGCGAGTCGCCGGAGCAGCCGGCCTCGCAGCCGGCCTGACCATCGGCGGGTTCTCGCTCGTCTCCGCATCCGATGTTGGGCGCGCCGTCCAGGCAGTCGAGGCCCGGGAGAGCCAGGCCGCACCGGCGGCCGACGCCATGGTCCTGACCCTGGCCACGACGCCCGCAACGCACACCTTTGACCCGGCGCCGACCACGAAGCCCACGGCCGCGCCGTCGCCGAAGGTGTCGCCGGAGCACACAGCGAGCCCGAAGGCCAGCCCGCAGGCAAGCTCGAAGGCCACCACGACAGCCGCGGTGAGCCACGCGGACAGCGTCGACAGCGCGGCGAGCGCAGCCAGTGTCGACAGCGTGAACAGCGTGAACAGCGTGAACAGCGTGAACAGCGTCGCGAGCGTTGATTCCGCCGACTAGACGGGCCCGTTCACCAGTCTCGCGGCATCGCCCCCCGGACCTACGTCCGGGGGCGATGCCTTGCGTGGCATCCCCGGCATGACCCCGGAGCTCAGCCGTGCAGCCCGATGACCGAACGTCATGGCGGCGCGGACTGGACCGCCCGCGGCCACGTTGCTCGCTGCAACGGTAGATCCGGAAGTCCGAAATACGGTGCCTTCGGCACTGTCAAGGCCGGCAGTCGTCCCGGATCGTGCCACTTGTCGGTTTCTCCGCGTCCCGCTCGGAGACCCGATCCCCACGTCCACTGGAGCGGGTCGATTCGACAGGTAGCGCACACTTCCAGGCAGCGGATCGCAGCGGCGGTCCAGCCAGGAGCTCGCCGAGCGCGAGTCTCCCCGTACGATCGAGGACGAGGAACTGAACCCATGAGCATGGACAAGATCCTGCGCATCGACATGGGCGCCGAGGGCGGCCCGAAGGCCACGACGCAGCCGCTCGGCGACTATGCCGGGTTGGGCGGCCGCGCCATGACGTCGCTCGTCGTGAGCGCCGAGGTCGATCCGCTGTGCCATCCGCTGAGCGCGGCCAACAAGCTCGTCTTCGCGCCGGGCATGCTCACCGGCTCGGCCGCCTCCACGAGCGGACGCATCTCGGTCGGCTGCAAGAGCCCGCTGACGGGCGGCATCAAGGAAGCCAACGCCGGCGGCCAGGCGGGCCAGGCGATCGCACGGCTCGGCTACGCGGCGATCGTCGTCGAGGGCCAGCCCGCGGGCGACGACCTCTGGACCGATCCTCATCGACACGAAGGGCGATCACCTTCAAGGTCGACAACGACCTCCGCGGCCTCGGCACCTACGACAGCGTCGAGAAGCTCCGCGCCGAGTACGGCGAGAAGGTCACCTTCATGCTCATCGGCCAGGCCGGCGAGATGATGCTGCCGGCCGCCTCGATCGCGGCCTGCGACCGCGAGCTGCACCCGACCCGCCACATGGGCCGCGGCGGCGTCGGCGCCGTGATGGGCTCCAAGAAGATCAAGGCGTTCATCCTCGACGAGACCGGGACCAGGACCCGCCAGCCGGCCGACGAGGCGCGCTTCAAGGCCGCGGCGACGACCTTCAACGAGGGGCTCCGGCGCCACGGCGTGACGGGCACGGGCCTGCCGTCCTTCGGGACCAACGTCCTGACCAACATCCTCAACGAGGCCGGCGGCTACCCGACCCGCAACTTCAGCACGGGCCAGTTCGAGGACGCCACGAAGATCAGCGGCGAGACCCAGGCCGCGCTGATGACCGAGCGAGGCGGCGAGCCCACCCACGGCTGCCACCGCGGCTGCATCATCCAGTGCTCCGGCATCTACAACGACGCGACCGGCAAGTACCAGAGCAAGCAGGCCGAGTACGAGACGGTCTGGTCGTTCGGCGGCAACCTCGGCATCAGCGACCTCGACACCATCCAGGCGCTGGACCGCCTGTGCGACGACGCGGGCATCGACACGATCGACGCGGGCGTTGCCGTCGGCGTCGCGATGGAGGGCGGGCTGCTGCCCTTCGGCGACGGCCCGGGCGCCATCCGCCTGCTCACCGAGGTCGGCAAGGGCACCCCGCTCGGCCGGATCATCGGCTCGGGTGCCGGCACCACCGGCAAGGCCTTCGGCGTCGAGCGCGTGCCGGTGGTCAAGAACCAGGCCCTCCCGGCCTACGACCCGCGCGCGGTCCAGGGCATGGGCGTCACCTACGCCACGACCCCGATGGGCGCCGACCACACGGCCGGCTACGCCGTCACGGCGAACATCCTCAAGGTCGGCGGCTTCGTCGATCCGCTCAAGCCCGAGGGCCAGGTCGAGCTCTCGCGAAACCTCCAGATCGCGACCGCCGCGATCGACTCGACGGGCATGTGCCTCTTCGTCGCCTTCCCGGTCCTCGACCAGCCGGAGACGTTCAGCGCCATGGTCGAGATCATCAACGGCTTCTACGACATCAACCTGACGGCCGACGACGTGACCGCGCTCGGCAGGAAGGTCCTCGACGCCGAGCTCGACTTCAACGCCCGGGCCGGCTTCACGGCGCTCGACGATCGCCTGCCGCGCTTCTTCGAGGAGCAGCCGCTCGCGCCGCACAACGTCACCTTCCAGGTGACGGACGCGGAGCTGGACGCGGTGTTCAGCTCGTAGCCTCCGCAGCGGCGGGTGGCGGCATCTGACGAGCCGCCGCCCGCCGCTACCCTCCGCCGTTCACATGGGCATGCTGACGGGGAGGCGCCGACCCGCCGGGACGCGCTCGACGCCGCGCGCCAGTCGGTCAGTCGTCGGTTGCGAGGATGACCTCGGTCGACTTGATGATCGCGACCACGCGCTTGCCTGGCGCCAGGCCCAGGCGGCGGGCAGATTCGGCGGTGATTGCGGCCACGAGCTCGTGCCCTCCGTCGACCTCGACGACGACCTCGGACATGACCGCACCTTCGGTCACCGCCCGGACGGTCGCCGGGAGCTGGTTGCGTGCGCTCAGCTTCATAGGGGTCACCTCTCGAAATTGGGAACGATGCGTCAGCAGACAGTCGATCCCGCGGCCCGAATAGGGCTCTGGTCGCCAGCGGGCGGATCGCTCGCATGGGCGGCGATCATGTCATATCGCCGACGGCCCTCCCTGTTCGATCCGATTCGCGAGACTGACGCCTGGCAGGTGACGGCTCAGGTGCCGACGTACCGAGCGTAGAGCGAGCGGGCGACGGCGAGGTCGGTGGTCCCCTTGATGATCGCCCGCCCGTCGGCGAAGACGGTCATCTCGTGGCCGTCCACCCGACACCGGACCAGGTAGTCGTTGATCGTGACCGGCCCCGTCATCTCCAGCTTCCGGCCGAGGTCCCCGAGGTCGAGCGCCCGGGCCAGCCCGGGGCTCACCTGGATCGCGTCGCGGCCGCAGAGCGACGCCGTCCTGCTGGTGGCGACCGTGTCCAGGTGCTCGAAACGACGATGCCCGCAGCAGGGGCAGTCGGGGTCGCGCAGCCGGCCTTCGGCCTGGAGTTGCTCGTTCGTCCAGACGTCCACCGCGGTCAGCCCGCGGCTGCGGTTCTCGCTGTCGCCGACCAGGAGCTTGAGGACCTCGGCACACTGGATCGCGGCCACCGTGACGATCCCGGCGGCGAGCACCCCAGCCGTCTCGCAGGTCTCCATCGACCCGACGGGCGGCGTCGCGGGGAAGAGGCATCGGAAGCAGGCGGTCTCGCCGGGCACGATCGTCATCGACATGCCCGTCGACCCGACCGCGCCGCCGTATACCCAGGGGACGCCACGCTTCACGCAGGCGTCGTTGACCAGGTAGCGGGTCTCGAAGTTGTCGGTCCCGTCGAGGACGACGTCCACCGCCGCCACGAGCTCCTCGACGTTGACCGGGGTCACGTCGGCCACCAAAGGCCGGACCTCGACCTCGGAGTTGATGCGGGCAATCGCTCGGGCCGCGGCGATCGCCTTCGGCAGCCCGGCAGCGGCGTCCGCCTCGTCGAACAGCAGCTGGCGCTGGAGATTGCTCAGCTCGACGACATCACGATCCACGATGGTGATCCGGCCGACGCCCGCGCGGGCAAGGAGGTTCACGCCCGCGGAGCCAAGCCCTCCGCAGCCGACCACGAGCACGTGCCCGGCTTGCAGCCGCTGCTGCCCGACCGGGCCGATCCCCCAGAACCTCGACTGGCGGGAGTACCGGTCCTCTCCCTCGGGCTCGCTGATTGCCACGTCGTCTTCCCCTGCAGGTCCGGGTCGCACGCGGCGCCGCGACGGGGGCATTCTACCCGCGGGGTGGCTCGAACTGCCCCGGGCGAGCCACATATCGAGGTATCATGACTTCCCGCTCCACTCACATCTATGCATCGCGCGACGGGTGGCCACGCATCGGCCGCAGGAGAGAGACCATGGCTCGAGGCAGGACGATCCCGAACCCCGGGCGACAGGCCCGAATGGCAGGCCTCCTGGCCGTGGCGCTGGTCGCGGCCGCGGCATGCAGCTCGGGTTCGTCGCCGAGCCCGCAGGCGAGCTCGCCGGCAGCCAGCGCCGCGCCGGCATCCGCGGCGGCCTCGCCGGCACCCAGCATCGCCGGGTCGAGGGACGTGATCCTCGCCACGACCACCTCCACCCAGGACTCGGGGCTGCTGGACGTCCTCGTGCCGGCGTTCGAGCAGGCGACGGGCTACGTCGTCAAGACGGTGGCGGTCGGCACGGGCCAGGCGCTCAAGATGGGCCAGGACGGCAACGCGGATGTGCTCCTCGTCCACGCGCCGGCCAGCGAGAAGACCTTCATGGATGCGGGCTGGGGCGTCGACCGTCGGCTCGTCATGCACAACTATTTCCAGGTCGTCGGGCCGAAAAGCGATCCCGCCGGAATCGGCGGCATGAGCTCGGCGGCGGATGCGTTCAAGAAGATCGCCGCGGCCGGCGCGACGTTCGTTTCGCGGGGTGACGGCTCCGGGACGGAGACGAAGGAGCTGGCCATCTGGAAGACCGCCGGCATCACCCCCAAGGGCAACGCCTGGTACCTTCAGTCCGGGCAGGGCATGGGGCCGACACTCCAGATCGCCTCGGAGAAGGGCGGCTACACCCTCACCGACAACGCGACGTTCCTCGCGAACAGCGCGAAGCTCAGCCTCGAGGTTCTCATCCAGGGCGACCCGGTGCTTCTCAACATCTATCACGTCATCAGGGTGAACCCCGCGAAGTGGCCGAAGGTCAACAGCGCGGGAGCGACCGCCTTCGCCGACTACGTCACCTCGGCCGCCGGGCAGAAGCTCATCGGCGGCTTCGGCGCCCAGTACGGCGGGTCGCTCTTCGTGACAGACGCGGGGAAGGCCGAGAGCGACGTCAAGTAGGCTTCGCCATCGGGTGCTCGGGCCCCCGAGTCGATAGCGACGCCCGAACCGGGTAGGCTTCCCCATCGATGATCGGATCGCTCACCGACGGGGTCCAGCAGCTCCTCGCCGGCCTGGGCGGCGCCGACCTCGTCGAGATCACCCTCCTCTCGCTGGGCGTCTCGGGACTCGCGACCGCCATCAGCCTGCTGATCGGGCTGCCGCTGGGAACGTGGCTTGCGCTCTCACGGTTTCGCAGCCGGGGACTGGTGCTCAGCGTCGTCAACACGGGCATGGCCCTCCCGCCGGTCGTCGTCGGCCTGTTCGTCGCGTTCCTGCTCTGGCGCAGCGGCCCGCTGGGTGACCTCGGGCTGATCTACTCGCCCTCGGCGATGGTGATCGCCGAGGTGATCATCGCGACACCGGTCATCCTGGGCCTCACGGTGGCGGCGCTCGGACAGCTGGACCCGCGACTCCGGCTCCAGCTCATGGGCCTCGGGGCGTCGCGCTGGCAGACCGTGTGGTGGCTCTGGCGGGAGGCGCGGCTGCCGCTGCTCGCGGCGCTGATGGCCGGCTTCGGGAGCGTGATCTCCGAGGTGGGCGCGGCGATGATGGTCGGCGGCAACATCCTGCACCAGACCCGCGTCCTCACCACCGCGATCGTCGTGGAGGTGGGCCGCGGCGAGTTCGAGAAGGCCGTCGGGCTCGGGATCGTCCTGCTCGCCCTCGCCTTCGCCGTGAACGGCGTGCTCACCTGGGCCCAGCAGCGCGGTCCCGGCCGCCAGGACGCCAGCCGGTGACCGACCCCGTCGAGCTGCGCGGCCCGGCTGGTCAGCCGTCACTCGCCGGTCCGCGCGAGCTCACGGTTCCGGGAGCGCTCGTCGAGCTCCGCGACGCGGTCGTCGTCCGGGGCGCGCGCCCGGTCCTGACGATCGACCACCTTGCCATCGCCGATGGCACCACCCTGGCCCTCGTCGGCCCGAACGGGGCGGGGAAGAGCACGCTCCTGCTGGCCCTCGCAAGCCTCATCCGCCTGGGCCGCGGGACGCTCTCGTTCCGGGGGACACCGGTCGGGCGGGGCACCGAGCTCGCCTACCGTCGGCACATCGGGCTCGTGCTGCCCGATCCACTCCTGCTCGACACCACCGTCTTCGCGAATGTCGCGGCGGGGTTGCGCTTCCGCGGCGTCGCGTCAGCGAGCGTTCGGCCGCGCGTGAATGAATGGCTGGAGCGTCTCGGCGTGGCGCACCTCCACGGCCGCCCGGCGCGCCAGATCTCCAGCGGCGAGGCCCAGCGGGTGAGCCTGGCCCGGGCCCTCGTCCTCGAACCTGAGCTGCTCCTCCTGGACGAGCCGTTCGCGTCGGTCGACGCGGCCACCCGTGCCAGGCTCCTCGACGATCTCGAGGGCCTCCTGCGCGAGACCCGTGTCGCGTGCGTGATCGTGACCCATGATCTCGACGAAGCCGTCCGGCTGGGCGACCGGATGGCTGTCATGGTCGCGGGGCGCATTCGCCAGGTTGACACGCCCGAACGCGTGCTCGCCGCGCCGGTGGACGAGGACGTGGCGGCGTTCGTGGGCACCGAGACACGCCTGCCGGGCCGGATCGTCTCGAGCGAGGAGGGCCTCGCCGTCGTCGAGGTCGGCGGAAGCCAGGTGGAGGCCGTCTCGGCGCTGCCGCCCGGTCGCGCAGTCCTGTGCTGCCTGCGGCCGGAGGACGTGACGCTCTGGTCCGCGAGTCCGCAGCCGAGCCTCACCATGGCCGTGTCGAGCGCCCGGAATCGGCTGACCGGGCGCGTCGCCCGGATCGTGGCCCAGGGCTCGCTCGTGCGCGTGAGCATCGATTGCGGCGCCACCCTGGTGGCAACGATCTCGCGCGCCTCGGCCGCGGACATGGGGCTCGAGGAGGGGGCCACCGTCCTCGCGACGTTCAAGGCCTCGGCCGTTCACCTGATCCCACTCGCTGGCTGACCGAGCCTCGAAGCGCGCCCCGCGATCAACCCCCGCCGATCACCGGGAAGATCGCGAGGATGTCGCCGGCGGCAGGGCAGAAGTCGAGCTCCACGTGGCGCGCGTTCACGAGCACCACCCCGATCTCGGCGACCGGGATCTTCAGGTCGCGAACGATCTCCGCGACGGACGTGGACGGCGGGTAGTCCCGCGCCTCGACCGCAAAGCGACCCTTCTGGAACGACGCGAAGAGCTTGATGGTCACGATCACCGCCTGGCCGGAGTCAGGGCGCAGTCACCCGGAGCGAGACCCATCTTGCCTCGGGATCGTCGACGGCGTCTCGATCGTCGGCGCACCACGCCCGCAGCGTGGCGGTCGCCTCGCATCGATCGACCATGACGCCGCGCTGCAGGAGCGCCGGGCCGATCTCACGCAGGACCGTGTTGAACAGCTTCAGGCGGACCGTACCGGGCGGCCCGTCGGCCTCGTCGCGGCCCTCGGGCACCGCGCCGTCCCCAGCCTTCCAGCTGATCTCCGAGCGCATGACGGAATAGAAGCCACCCCTGCGCAGCGTGGCGCCGACCATCCCGGGCATCGCCGCCGACAGGGTCAGCGTCGAGCCCGGCCCGACGATGGCGGCCGTGAGGTCGTCGACCACGGAGCCGTCCAGGAACACGGTCGCAATCCGATCCCGAATGTAGGCGGGGTCGATCCCGAGCTGTCCCGTGAGGAAGTCGCCGACCGGGCAGCGCGCCGCGATCGGACAGAAGACGCCGCGCTGGAGCAGCCCGCTGAAGTCCGACCAGCGCGGCTCGCCGGAGGTGATCGTCATCGATCCATGCTGGCACCGAGCCGTATGTGGCGTCACGTGCCGGATGGACCGTGTGATCGCGGTCGCCAGTCGCGGACGAGCGCCCTCGTCGCCCGGACACGCTGCCGTTCGGCCCGCATGACGTTCCGTCATGACAACGTTCGTACGATGATCAGGGGTCGTTAACCTGGAGGCGCCGCGTGAGGCTCCGCGTCTCGCGGGCTGCCATCACCGGGGGGCTCGCGATCGTCGTGGTCGCGGGACTGGTTGGCGTGGCCGGGTATCTGGTCTACCGCCAGTCATTCGACGCGATCCTGGCTCAGCGTTTCGCGGAGCTCAAGGTCGTCGGGGATCTGAAGACCGACCAGGTCGTCGCCTGGCGGTGGGAACGCCTCGGCGACGTCGACGGTGGCGCAGCGTCACTCGGCGGCTCGGATCTGGCCGCCTTCGTCCAGGACCCGGGCCGCGCCACGATCCGCACGGAGCTCGGCGCGCGTCTCGAGGCGTTGCGACGCGGCCACGACTACACGGACGCGATCCTGGCCGCACCCGACGGCCGGCTCCTGCTTTCGCTCGATCCGAACCTCGCCGAGCTGGACGCGGACGCGCGCCAGCTCGTTGCGCACGTGGCTGCTTCGAGGGAACCGGCGATGGGGGACTTCGTCCGCGTCAAGCCCTCGGGCCACGTTTCCATCGATGGTGCCGCGCCGATCCTCGACGTGTCGGGGGTCACGATCGCCGTGCTCATCCTCCGCAACGACCCGGGCCTCCGCCTCTACCCGATGATCCAGTCGTCGCCGATCGCGGGCCAGTCGGCGGAGACCCTCCTCGTTCGGCGGGACGGCGACCGCGTTCTGTTCCTCAACGCACTCCGCCACCTGGCGGAACCAGCACTCACCGTGAGCGAACCGCTCTCGAGCGTCGACGTTCCTTCCGTCGAGGCCGTCCTCGGGCGCGTGGGCGAGTTCCAGGGCGTGGACTATCGCGGCGTGCCCGTGCTGGCCGACCTCCGGCCCGTGCCCGACTCGCGGTGGTTCATGGTCTCGAAGGTCGACGCTTCCGAGGCGCTCGCCGAGACCGTCACCAGGGGCCAGCTGATCCTCGTCATCGGTCTGCTGGTCGTGCTCCTGGTCGGCCTGGCGATGGTGCTCGGGTTTCGCACGCGCCAGCGACAGTCGGGACGGGGACTTCGCGAAAGCGAGGCGCGCTACCGCACGCTTGCCGAGAGCTCACCGCTGGCCATCTTCGTCAACCGCGAGGACAGGGTCGTCCTGGCGAACCCGGCATGCGTGCGGCTCTTCGGGGCGTCGTCGCTGCAGGACCTGGTCGGCAGGCCTGCGCTGGAGCTCTTCGCGCCGGACTCGCGGGAGCTGGTTCGCGAGCGCATCCGCGTGGACAGCGAGGAGGTCCCGCTGGTCGAGGCTCGGATCGTGAGGTTTGACGGCACGGCCGTGGACGTTGAGGCCACTGCCTCGCCCCTCCTGGACGACGGGGTCAAAGCCATCCAGGTGCTGCTGCGGGACATCACGGAGCACAAGCGGGCACAGGCGGAGATCCGCACGCTCGCCGAGGAGCTCGAGCGAAGGGTCGTCGAGCGCACGGCCGCGCTCGAGACCGCGAATCGGGAGCTTGAGTCGCTGAGCTACTCGGTCTCCCACGACCTTCGGGCGCCCCTCCGGGCCATCACCGGCTTTGCCTCCATCCTGAGCCGTCGCTACGGGGCTGGCCTGGACGAGAAGGGCCGCCACTATGTCGACACGATCGTGGAGTCCGGTCTCCAGATGAGCGTCCTCATCGACGAGCTGCTGGCGTACTCGCGGCTTGGCCGGCGATCGATCCGCGCCGAGCCCGTGCCGCTGGGCCCGCTGGTGGCCGGGCTCCGCACCACGTTCGGCGAGCGGCTCGAGGCGACCGGGGCGACATTCAGGGTCGTGGAGCCCCTGGCGGTCCCCGTGGGGGACCCGGTCCTGCTCGAGAGGATCCTGCTCAACCTCGTCGACAACGCCCTGACCTACCATCGCCCCGATGTGGCCGCGCACGTGACGCTTTCCGCGGTTCGCAGCGACGGTGTCGTGACGATCACCGTCGCCGACAACGGGATCGGCATTCCGAGCGAATACCGCGAGCGCGTCTTCGAGGTGTTCGCGCGCCTCCACACCGACGAGGAGTTCCCCGGCACGGGCATCGGCCTCTCGGTGGTTCGCAAGGCCGCACGCCTGATGTCGAGCGAGATCATCCTGGAGTCAACCGAAGGAGCCGGCAGCACGTTCAGCCTCGTGCTGCCGGCTGCACGAAGACGGAGGGCGGCCGCGTGACCAGTCCCGAGCGCACGGCGCAGATCCTGCTCGTCGACGACAACCCGAATGACGTCGAGCTCACGCTCGACGCATTTCACGAGGAGAAGCTGTCCAACCTCGTGGAGGTGGCACGCTCGGGCCAGGAAGCCCTCGATCGGCTCTTCGGTCGGAGTCGCCGACCCGAGGGCGGACGGCATCCGTTGCCTGACCTGATCCTGCTCGACATCAAGATGCCGGGCATCGACGGTTTCGAGGTCCTGCGCCAGATCAAGGCCGCCCCTGTCCTGCGGCGGATCCCGGTGGTCATCCTCACGTCCTCGCGCGAGGAGGGCGACCGGGCCATGACCTACGACACCGGCGCCAACTCCTACCTCGTCAAGCCGGTCTCCTTCGATGGGATGCTCGAGATCGTCAAGGGGATCAAGTCGTACTGGCTGACCATCAACGTGCGGCCGCCGTTGCCCGAGGACGAGGCCCAGACGTGAATCGACCTGCGACGGTGACCCGGCCAGCGGCCGCGGCATTTCCGGGCGCCGGGGGCAGGTCGCGATGACGGAGCCCCTGCGCGTCCTCATCGTCGAGGACCGTCCCTCCGATGCCGAGCTCATGGTCCTGCGCCTGGAGGAGGAGGGATACTCGCCCGAGTGGGCACGCGTGGAGACCGAGGCGACGTTCGTGACCGGGCTCGAGGCCGCCCCGGAGGTCATCCTCGCGGACTGGACCCTGCCGAAGTTCACCGGTCTGCGGGCACTTCGCCTGGTCCGCGGCCGCGGGCTCGACACCGCGTTCGTCATCGTCTCTGGCAGCGTCGGGGAGGAGGCGGCCATCGACGCCATGCACGAGGGTGCGGACGACTACGTGCTGAAAGACCGCATGGCCCGGCTCGGGCCGGCGGTCCGGAGCGCCATGGAGCGGAAGCGGCTTCGCGAGGTCCAACGGTTGGCGGACGCCGGGCTCCGACAGGCGGCGGCCGTCTTCGACAGCAGCACCGAAGGCGTCGTCCTGACCGCGCTCGACGGGACGATCGTGGCAGTGAACCGGGCGTTCATGGAGATCACCGGCTACACGGACGGGGAGGTTCTGGGCAGGAACCCGAGGATCCTGTCGTCCGGGAGACAGGACGAGACCTTCTACCGGGACCTCTGGGCCACCCTGACTGCCACGGGCAGCTGGCGGGGCGAGATCTGGAACCGGCGCAAGGATGGCCGGGTCTATCCCGAGTGGCTGACCATCAGCGGCGTCAAGGACGACGAGGGGCGAACCACGCAGTTCGTGGGGGTCTTCAGCGACATCGGAGATGTGAAGAAGGCGCAGGCGGATCTCGACTTCCTGGCACATCACGACGCGCTGACCGGCCTGCCAAATCGGATCCTCCTGGCTGACCGCCTGGAGCAGGCACTGCGGCGGGCCGGAGAAGAGTCCCTGATGGTCGGCGTGATGAGCCTGGATATCGACCGCTTCGGGCGCGTGAACGACGGCCTGGGCCACCTGGTCGGCGACGCCCTGCTGCAGGCGATCGCCGGACGGATCGCGGGTTGTCTCGGAGCCGAGGACAGCCTTGCGCGGGCCGGTGGCGACGAGTTCATCATCGTCGTTGGGCGTGCGGCGACCGCCGCGAACGTGGCCCACCGGGCGCGCGATTACCTGGATTGCCTGGCAACGCCGTTCGAGATCGACGGACACCAGATCGTGGTCACCTGCAGCATCGGCGTCAGCCTCTTCCCGGCGGACGGCTCCGATGCCGACACGCTGCTCCGCCACGCACAGGCGACGATGCGGCGGTCAAAGTCCGGCGGTCGAAACGGGTTCGCCTTCGCGGATGCCGGCCTCGCTCGCGAGATCGAGACCAGCCTGGATCTGGAGCACGATCTCCGCGGTGCCGCGGGCCGAGGTGAGCTCGTCGTTCATTACCAGCCCCAGGTCGACTTGGCCGACCGGTCGCTCGTCGGCGTCGAGGCGCTGGTCCGCTGGCAGCATCCGCAGCGCGGACTGATCCCGCCGCTCATCTTCATCCCGATCGCCGAGGAGCTTGGGATCATCGACGAGGTCGGTCGGTGGGTCCTCGCGGAAGCATGCCAGCAGGTGGGGCTGTGGCAGGTTGACGGGTTCGCGGTACCGCGGGTCGCGGTGAACCTGTCGGCACAGCAGCTCGAACACCCCGACTTCGCCGCGAACGTGCGGAGTGCCCTCGAGGCCGCGGACATCGGGCCGGAGCGGTTGGAGCTGGAGGTCACGGAGTCGGCGCTGATGGGCCACACCCCGGCAGCCGAAGCGGTCCTGGCACAGCTGCGCCGGCTCAACGTCGAGCTCGTCATGGACGACTTCGGCACCGGCTACTCGTCGATGGCCCAGCTCATGCGCCTGCCTCTCCGGCGCCTGAAGGTCGACATCTCGTTCGTTCGCGAGATCGGCAACCCTGCCCCCGAGGCGATCATCCGGGCGATCATCGCCATGGCCACGGGCCTGGGGCTGCAGACCGTGGCCGAGGGTGTCGAGCGGGAGGACCAGCACGCGTTCCTGCGTGGGGCCGGCTGCGACATCGGTCAGGGCTATCTCTACGGCCGGCCCGTTCCCGCAGATGAGCTCCTGGCCGCCTGGGGCCGATAGCCGCTCGACAGGCGGGATCGGACCCTCTGCGCGGCCACTGCCCAGCGTTTCCCGTCGCGACCGTCCAAATGCCTCGGGACCCGATGCGACTCGCAGGTCAGGGCGCGACGGCCACCTGGGTCCACGCCGCGCCGAGCGCAACCGGGAGCACGACCAGGATCAGGAGCATGGCGATGGCGATGAGGACCGAGCTGCGCAGGGCATCCGCCGCGATGTGCCTGAGCTCCGGACCCATCGGCCGGTGACCCAGCGGCCGGAGCGAGGGGCGCCCGACAGGAAGGGCCAGTCTCGCGGTCGTCATGACAGGCCCGGCGTCGCCCCGAGGGTCACGACCACGACGAGGAGCACCCCGAGGATTCCGAGCAGCAGGCCGACCGCTTCGACCTGGTCGCGTCGGCCGCCATGCCGTGCCGAAGCCGTTGCGACGCGGCCGGTGAGGTAGCTGCTGGCCTCGGGTGCTTCAGCGGTGGTCATCTCCGGTCCCCCCTGGAACGTCGTGCGCGTCGGCTGGTCGGCGTGGTCAACGGGCCTTCGGCCCGCGGACCTTGTCCTGGACGTCTCCAAGGCCGCTCTGCGCGGCGCCCTTGATGTGCTCGTCGGTCATGTCGACCTTCCTCGTGTTCATGCCCGGAGTGTGTGGCCGGCGCAGCGCCATGTCATGACGGGCGGTCATGTGGCGATGTGTGCTTCAGCGTCGCCGGCGTCGCACCGGGCCGAGGGTCAGCCAGTCGACGATCGACCCAACGATCCAGGCCATCAACCGGAGGATCCAGTACACGATTGCCAGTGGCCACGCGATCACGAGAAGGAGGATCGTGATGAGGCAGCCATGGTCTCCGCCTCGGCGAACGACCACGATCTGCGGACGCTCCCTACCCACGCTTCACGCCGTTTCCGTGTCGCGCCACACCGGCCACGGCTCGCCAGCGTCCGTCGCGTTTCGGCCGGACAACGGTCACCGGCTCGTGGGCTTCCGGTGCGGCCGGTGCGGCCGGCCCCTCGACGAACCCGTGCGCGACGGCCGGCTCAGCCGGCCGCGCGACGATTGCCGCACCGATGGCAAGGGCCGGCGCAATGCTCGAGGCGATGACCAGGCGCCGCTTGCCGGTGAGGAAGAGCCCGGCGCTCAGTCCGACCGAGCTCGCCGCGAGCCACCGGAGGGTCGGGTCGGGGAGGGTCTGGAGCGACCGCGCCGCCTGGCGCGCGCCGCTCCTCGTCGCAGCGAGCGTGCCCGGTACACGGCCGGCGAACGTCGTGGCGGTCGCCATTGCCGACGAGATCGCTCCTCCCATTCGTCGGGCGACGCCGGCGCGGCGCTGCCCGGGGTCCGTGCTCGGCGTCCGGTCAGCGCGAGAGCGCCGCCCGGACCTGGTGCCCTTCATCGTTCGCGCCTGACGCAGCTGACGTCAGCGGCGAAGAAGGCCACGCGAACCCGTCGCGAGGTGGACCACGAAGACGACGACGATCGCCCCGAGGGTCGCGATCACGATGCTCTCGATGTTGATGCCGCTGACGTCGCCCTTGTGGAAGACGGCCTGGGCGAGGAAGCCGCCAACCAGGGCGCCGACGATCCCCAGCACGATCATCATCAGCAGGCCTTCACGCGCGCGCATGACCTGGCTGGCGAGGAAGCCGGCGATCGCGCCGACCACGATCCAGGCGATGAAGCTCATTGGTTGCGTTCCTTCCGGGGTGTGCGGCCACGGTCGGCCGACACGGTGCGCGGACGGAGGCCCGCCCGACTGGAGACCGCCCTGCGGTCAGGTGCGTTGGGAGCGTGGTCCGGTCAGGCGGGCTCGCGCCGGAAGATGCCAAGCGCCCAGATCACGATGAGCTCGAGGAGCGACCAGCCGACGAAGGCCAGGACGGCGGCAACATCGAGCACCGAGCCCGCGGTGTGCAGCGAGTCCTTCCCGAGGATCCCGACGAATGGCGCCACGAACACCTGGCTGACGTTGAGGACGCCGGACACGAGGCCGTTGGCTTCCCGTGCGTCCAGCAGCAGCAGGACGATGCGCGCCCCGATGACGATCTGGATCAACCCGAAGACGAGCACGATGATCCGACGGGCCATCTCGGAACCGCCGGGACCCGCCCTCGTGATGTGCCGGCTGTCCGTCCGCACGGTCTCCTGCGACACGGACTGGGCGACTGGCTGGCTCGTCGTGGCGAGCGGCGGCTGGCCCGCCGTGGCGAGCGGCGGCTGGCCCGCCGTCGGCGTGCGTTCCTGGGTGACGACCGTTCGATCCAACCGATCGATGCTCATGACGTTCTCCTCGTGCGCGACTGAAGGGCGCTCCACCATGGCCGGCGACAGGGCCGGTCACGGCCATTCATCCCCGTGCCGTCAGCACGCAGGAAGCGATCTGGTTCCACTGCCCATTGCCTTCGCCCAGTTCTGAGCGTGATGGCAGTGTGTGGCCCGGCGGTGCGCGCGTCATGACAACCCGTCATGCGCCGGCCGCGCGGCTCGAGGACGGCGCGCCGGCCGGCCGACAGCTTGCGAGCGTGCGGCGCATGGCCGGGAAGGGGTCCGCCCGCGCCGCGCACCTGCCGCAGGGCTGGTTGCGGTCCGCGTGCGATGCCGTCTGCCCGGGACCCCACCCCACCATGCCGTACGACCCTCCTAGACCGAAGGTACGGCTTGGCCCGTCGTGGGCGGACCCCTACGCTCCCCAACGAAGCGGGTCGCACTCCACCTGTTGCCACTGGAAGCGTCCGGTGCGACCGCAACCGATCAGGCGAGGAACCACATGGCAATCAGCGAGCTGGGACCGCTCCTCACCGCGAGCGAGGTCGCGGAGATGCTCCACCTCCACGTCAACACCGTGAAGCGCCTCGGCGATCGCGGCGAGCTCCCGTTCTTCCGTGTCTGCCGCCGGGGAGATCGCCGCTTCCGGCTCGCCGACGTGATGAGCTTCCTGGCCAACGGCCGCCAGCAGTAGCCGGCGCGTCCGGCTTCCGGGGACCGGCCCGCGGTTCCGGAGTCCCCGTCGGGACGGACACGCCGCGCGACCGCACCCGCGCGACGCAACCCCGCTCTACGCCATCCCCCCGGCGCGGCGGGCCGACCCGGCTAGGCGCTCGCCGAGCGGAGCACGCGGCCGAAGATCCCGAGCGCCTCGTCGATCTCCGCGGACGTGACGTTGAGCGGCGCGATCCAGCGGATCACGTTGTGCTCGACCCCGCACGAGATGACCAGCAGCCCCGCATCTGCGCATCCCTGGATCACCGCCTCGCAGAGGGCCCCGTCAGGCTCCCGCGTTGCACGGTCGCGGACGAACTCCACCCCGATCATGAGCCCGAGGCCCCGCACGTCGCCGATCCGGACGTCGTCGGCCGCGATGGCACGGAGTCCGGCCATCAGCTCGGCGCCCCGCGCCGCGCTGTTCTCCACGAGCCCCTCGGCGCGGATGGTGTCGAGGACCGCGATCCCGGCGGCACACGCCACGGGGTTGCCGCCGTACGTGGTGCCGTGGGCGCTGCGGCCCCAACGCTCCTGGAGCGCCCTGGAGCTCGCGATCGCGGAGAGCGGCAGGCCGTTCGCGATCGCCTTGGCCATGCAGACGACGTCCGGGACGATCCCGGCATGCTCGAATGACCACATCTTCCCGGTGCGCCCGAAACCCGCCTGGACCTCGTCCGCGACCAGGAGGATCCCATGCTCGTCGCAGATCGCGCGGAGCGCCCGGAGGAACGCCGGCGGCGCCGGGATGTAGCCACCCTCGCCCTGGACCGGCTCGAGGATCATCGCCGCGACCGCGGAGGGCGGGATCGTGGTCTTGAGCAGCTCGCGCAGGTGCGTGAGGGAGACCTCCACCGCGCGCGCCTCGTCGCCGGCGAAGTCGCGGTAGACCGACGGGAACGGGCTGAGGTAGACGCCCGGCAGGAGCGGCTCGTAACCGAGCCGGTAGTTGATGTTCGAGCTCGTGATGCTGGCGGCGCCGATCGTGCGGCCGTGAAACCCGCCCCGGAAGGCGATGATGCCGGGCCGCCCCGTGACCCGCCGCGCGAGCTTGATCGCCGCCTCGATCGCCTCCGAGCCGGAGTTCATGAAGAAGATCGAATCGAGCGGCTCGGGCAGGAACTCCGCGAGGAGCTTCGCGTGGCGGACCGTCGATTCCGCGTAACCCATCGCCGCGCACGGCGCGATCAGCTGGTCCACCTGGGCATGGATCGCCGCCGTCACCGCCGGGTGGCCGTGGCCCAGGACGCTGACCGCGATCCCGTTCGCGAAGTCCAGGTAGGCCTTGCCATCCGTGTCGTAGATGCGATGGCCATCGCCCCGCGCCCATGATCGCTCGAAGTAGCGGCCGAGGACCGGGGTCAGGTTTGCCGCAGCGAGGACGGCGAGGTCCAGGCCGGCCGCGGCCGCATCCTGGCCGGAGTCTGCGGAAGGCACGTCGGAGTCTGCGGAATGCAGGCCGGATGCGGCCGGCGCGGTCACGGTGTCCATGGGTGGGTCCTCGGGTACGTCGCCGGCCGGGCCGCGTCACTCGGGCGGGCTGCGGCGGACCTTGGCCGAGTATATCGGGCGCGGACCGGGAGCCGGCGGGCCGAAGGTCGCGCCGATGGCAGGGCGGTCCGGGCCGGCAGCGGGGCCATCGCGTGGCCGTCTGGCGCATCGGCCTCTCTCGCGTCGCCCACTGCCGTGCCGCCCTCCGCTCCGCGTGCGACGATGTCGGGCCAACCTCTCCAGGACCCCGCGGAGTGCCAGCGTGATCGACTTCAGCCTGAGCGACGAGAACCGGCTCGTCCGCGATTCCGTCCGCGACTTCGTGGCGGCGGAGATCCTGCCGAACATCCGGGCCTGGGACGAGCAGGGCGAGGCGCACCCGGAGGTCTTCGCGAAGATGGGGGAGCTGGGCTATCTCGGCGCGCCGATCCCGGAAGCGTGGGGCGGGGCGGGGATGGACTTCGTCTCGTTCGCGATCCTGTGCGAAGAGCTGGAGCGCGCCGACACGGCCTTCCGGGTGGTGATGAGCGTGCACGTCGGCCTGAACTCGCTCGCGCTCCTCCAGTGGGGGACCGACGAGCAGCGCCGTCGCTGGCTCGTGCCGCAGGCGCAGGGCACGAAGCTCGCGACGTTCGCGCTGACCGAGCCGGGTGCCGGGACCGATGCGGCGAGCCTCGAGACGACCGCCCGCCGCGACGGCGACGCCTACGTCCTCAACGGGTCGAAGATCTGGATCAGCCTGGCAGATCTCGCGGACCACATCCTGCTCTTCGCGACGGTCGATCGCGGCAGGAAGCACCGCGGGGTCACCGCGTTCATGCTCGAGCGCGGGATGCCCGGCCTGACGACGGGGACGCTGCACGGCAAGCTGGGGATCCGGGCCGGGAACACCGGGCTGGTCACCCTCGACAACGTGGTCGTCCCGGTCGAGAACCGGATCGGCGAGGAGGGCGAAGGATTCCTGGTCGCGATGAGCGCGATCGACCAGGGCCGCTTCACCGTCGCCGCCGGGGCGGTCGGGCTCGCGCAGGCCTGCCTGGATGCGAGCGTCGCGTACGCCCACCAGCGCGAGACCTTCGGCGAAGAGATCGGGCGCCACCAGCTGGTCAAGCAGATGATCGCGAAGATGGCCGCCGGAACGGAGACCGGGCGGCTTCTCGTCTGGCGCGCGGCATGGCTGAAGAACCACGGGGTTCGCAACACGCGTGAGACCTCGCTCGCGAAGTGGCACGCCACGGAGCACAGCGTGGCCGCTGCGCTCGACGCGATCCAGGTGCACGGTGCGAACGGGTACAGCAACGAGTTCCCGGTGGAGCGCTACCTGCGCAACTCGAAGGCGGCCGTGATCTACGAGGGGACGAGCCAGCTCCACACGCTGATCCAGGCCGACTACGCCCTGGGCTACCGCGAGGACCGGCCGATCCGCTGCGAGCCCCTCCCGGCGCAGGGCGTCGAGCGCTGGCCGGCGCTGCGGGCGGGCGGCCGGTGAGCGGCGACCTGGCCCCGGCGGCGCGCCTCCGCGAGCAGCTCGTGGCACTCCTGGTCCACCGGGAGTCCCGGCCACCGCGCCGCGATCCTCATCGCCGGCGCGCTCGCCGCCGCGTTCGCCGGCGCATTCCTCTTCGGCGCCTGGCACGTCCTGTTCGGCGGGCTCGTGAAGGGCAACTGGCGCGCCGGGGGCTTCGGCGTGGCGCTCGCGGCCGTCGCCGCGGCCTTGCTGGTGGGCGAGGCCGCGCTGCTTCGGCGGCGGCTCCGCGGGTAGCCCCGGGTCACGCCGAACAGGTCCGAGGCGACGCGGGGAAGCCGGTCGCCGAACGCCTGCAAGGTCCGTCGCACCGTGCCGGCTGCGCCCGGCTCGAATGGGACGGTCTCGAGCTTGATCGTGATCAGGGTCAGGTGGCCAGGATCCTGGGATGGTCCCGATCGCTGACCATTAGTCACCGGCCGCCGCGTCAAGTGCCTCCCCAATGAGGCGCTGAAGGACGTCATTCAGGAGTTGCAGCCCTGGGGGCATCGTTCGGCCGAGGGTCGAACGTACGTCGCCCGTGCGCCCATCCAGCTCGATCGTCCAGTGCATGTCGGTGCCACCAACGCCATCGTCGGGCGGGATGGTCGCGGGAAGGTCGAAGAAGCCGCTCCTCTCGATGGCCGTCACGAGGTCCGAAAGCCCGACAGCTCCGAGCTTCACGGGGCGTCCCCAGGTGCCGTCAGGGAGGAGTTGCTCGGCTCGGCCCGTCGCGTGGACCCGCGTCCCGGTGCGCCGAGTGCGCGTTTCGATCACGCACTCGAGCTCGACGCGGCGCCGTTTGGAGCCTCGCTGCGTCATGTCTTCAGCCTCCACTCATTGGACCCGGTTACCGCGCGAAGGGCCTCCATGAACGTGACGTACTGGGGCGACCGGATCGTGCTTCCAAGAGACATGAGGTTGTCGTTGTTCTCGTACACGGAGTTGCCAAGCCCAGCCGCGGTGCTCCGGGCGTCCTGCGGATGGACGGTGCCCACGGGCTGGCCGGTGCCGAAGACCTTGCCTTGGGCCCTCGTCGGGTCGGATGCGTACTCGTCCTGCAGGCCAAGCATGTGCCCGAACTCGTGGGCTGCCTGGTTCTGGCCGGCGCCACCCGCCATGACGATGTCCACACGCCGCGACGATGCCGCGCCGCTCTCGCCCGCGCTCCCGGTGCCGGTGGTGGTCTTGACACGTGCTGCGGCGTTCACGAGGTTGTTGCCGCCTACACGTGTCGCCTTCAGATAATCCGCGACGGCCTGTGCCCGCTGCTCGGAGAGGCGCTGGTTTCGGGCCTCGCCGGCCGCAGTGCTCGCCCCGACCGTGTCGGCATGACCCGTGATGTCGATCGTCGTGCCCGTGCCGCCAGTGGGTGTCTGGAAGCTGTAGATGATGTCCTGAAGCTCGCGTTGGGCTGTCGCGTTCAGGCCGACGGAGCCGCGGTCAAAGAAGACCCGCTGGCGCAGCAGGTGGCTGTGGGCAACGGTCTGGCCGCTGCCAAGCTCGAGAAGGGACTGACCGGCCGCGTCCCGGCCACCCCCCCGGGCGCCGAAGTCGGTGTTGTCGTCCGGGGTCTTGTAGATCGTCGCGTTGCAGTGAGTCCCGCCGGTGCCCACCGGGATTGACGATGATCCAGCCGGGAGGGGGCCAGCCACGGTCACGTTCTGCGTGTTCACGACAATGTTGATGCGGGCAAGTTGCGCCTCCCAGCCCGGGTGGCTGCTCTGGAACTGAAGGCCGCTGCCTGCGGAATTCCAGGCGCCCGTGACATTGGCCCGATAGCCGGTCATCCAGGTCTCCTGATCGCCGGCCCACTTCCACCTCTCCGCCGCCGCGGCCCGCTCCGATCGCGGCAGGGCGTTGATCTGATTCGCGGCGTTGTTCAGGCTTGCGTGACCAGCCACCGCGAGGTCCCCGTTCATGCTCATTCCGTCCACGAACGTCATGCCGATGTTCATGGTCACGGTCAGGTTCATCCCAACCGGGTCGTAGCGAGCCTGGAACCCACCCCCGGGTATGGGTTGGATGAGCTGGCCCTGCGCCGCAGCCGGCATGGGTCCACGGTCACGAAACGCTTGCAGGTCAGCCGGGACAGCCGCGGGCGCGGGGCCCGCGATGTTCGTCGGCGTCGGCGGGTCGCGCTGGATCACCATCCGGGCGACGGCCCCGTTGCCCTGCACCTTCTGCATGTGCTCAATCGCGTTCGCGTGCACGGCTGACATGCCCGGGAGCAGGAGTGCAGCCAGCAGCGGGCCGGAACGCTCCGGGGCGGTCTCGGCCGGGCCTTCTTCGGAGATGGTGGCGCCGTCGCCCCCGGCGTCCTCCAACGCCCCCATGCGTCTCGCGCCCGACAGCGTGGCCAGCGGGTTCTGATCGAGACGGTTGTGCGAGCGCGCGACCAGCTCGGCGACCGAGCGGTTCCCGGCGCGCCGTTGGAGATCCATCGCCGCGCGGACGACGGGCGCATCCGAGCGCTCGCGCGTCCCAGGGAGCTTCCCCGGCGCGAGCACATGCTGATCATGCTGGAGCACACGGTCGCGCATAGGCTGCCCTCCGGGGCACCCTAGCCCCACCAGGGCCGAGCGACAAGCGCCGCACGGGCAGACCACGTGCCCGATCGGGCGACCCCTCTTTGCCGCCGACACGGGTTGGCCTGCCGGCGGCGCCCAGGCAGGCGGCGGCCAGCGGCGAGCAGCGCGATCCCTCGCCCCGTTGCGGCGCTGGGGAGGACGAGCGAGACTAGATCGGCTCGAAGCGGGCCTGGAAGAAGCGCAGGTATTTCGGCTCGTAGGTCATCCGGAGTCCGGTCGCGGCGTCCCGGGCGTCGAAGCAGGCCTTCACCGATTCGGCCACGACGTCCATGTGCGCCTGCGTGTAGACGCGGCGCGGGATCGTGAGCCGGGTCAGCTCCAGCTTCGGGCGCTTGTGGTCGCCGGTCTCCGGGTCGCGGCCGGCGGAGACGATCCCGCGCTCCATCGAGCGGATCCCCGAGTCAAGGTAGAGCTCGCAGGCGAGCGTCTGGGCAGGGAAGACGTCCTGGGCGAGGTGCGGGTAGAAGCGCTTCGCGTCCAGGAAGATGGCGTGGCCGCCGATCGGCTGGACGATCGGGATATCCCACTCCGTGAGCAGCTCGCCGAGGTAGCGGACCTGGCCGACGCGCGATCGGACATGCTCGTCCTGGACCGCCTCGGTGATCCCGATGGCGAGCGCCTCCATGTCGCGGCCGGCCATCCCGCCGTACGTGTGGAGCCCCTCGTAGACCACCACCAGGTTGCGCAGCTCCTCGAAGGTGTCCTGGTCGTTGACGGCCAGCCAGCCGCCAATGTTGACCAGATGATCCTTCTTGGAGCTCATCCAGGCGCCGTCCGTGTACGAGCAGAACTCGAGCAGGATCTCGGCGATCGACCGGTCCGCGTAGCCCTCCTCGCGTTCCTGGATGAACAGCGCGTTCTCCACCATCCGAGTCGCGTCGAGCAGCACCCTGATCCCGAGGCCGGCGCAATAGGCATGGAGCTCGCGGACGTTCGCCATCGAGACGGGCTGCCCGCCGGCCATGTTGACCGTGCCGGCAAGCGACACGTACGGGATCTTCGCTGCCCCGACCTCTGCGACGAGCGCGCGCAGCTTGGCCAGGTCGACGTTGCCCTTGAACGGGTGGAGCGAGGTCGGGTCGTGCGCCTCATCGAGGATCACGTCGTGGAACGTCGCGCCGGCCAGCTCCTGGTGGAGGCGCGTTGTCGTGAAGTACATGTTGCCGGGAATGTGGTCGCCGGTCTCGATCAGCACCTGGCTGATCAGGTGCTCGGCGCCGCGGCCCTGGTGCGTGGGAACCAGGTACGTGTAGCCGTAGTAGCGCTTGACCGCTTCCTCGAGGTGGTAGTAGTTCCGGCTGCCGGCATACGCCTCGTCGCCCAGCAACATCCCGGCCCACTGCCGGTCGCTCATGGCCGACGTCCCCGAGTCCGTCAGGAGGTCGATGTAGACGTCATCCGAGCGAAGCAGGAACGTGTTGTAGCCGGCCTCGCGGAGGGCCGCCTCGCGCTCGGCTCGCACCGTCACGGTGAGCGGCTCGACCATCTTGATCTTCCACGGCTCGGCCCACGACCGACGGCCGTGCTGCTGGCCCATCGTGTGAAGGGATTCGTTCGTCATTGGTTCGGGTCTCCGCTTGGACTCCGGGCCGCGCCGGGCGGGTGCCGGGGAGGGGCGGGCGGGTCGCGATGCCCGTCCCGGGAGCCACAGCGTAGCGCCGCGCGGGTGCGACGACGCTGGCATCGGGGACCGTTCCTGCCACCCGGTGTGTACCATCCGTGCGCATCTGCGGACTCGCTTCGCGGGTGGCCACGCCGGGGTCTCCGAATGGCTGGAAGCACAGGGTCTCGATGACGGACGAAGATCTCAGATCTCGGCGTGGAGGCGAACCACCTGCCGGTTGGACCGTTGACGAGATGGCGACCCTCGCCGCGGTCGCGGAGACGTTCGTGCCGGGCGATGCAGAGCGGAGGGCCCGACTGGCGGTCGACGCCCTCGCGGCGGGAACCGACCCCGGCGACATCGCACGGCTCCGCCGGGCGCTCCGCCTGTTCGAGACTCCGATGGTGAACCTCGTGCTTGCCGGACGTCCCACGCGGTTCGCCGGCATGTCCCAGGCAGATCGGGAGCGCTACCTCCTCGGCTGGGCGACGTCGCGCATCACGGATCGCCGGGTGGCGTTCCAGGCCCTCAAGCGGCTGCTGTGCTTCCTCGCGTATGCCGACCCGGGCGGGGACGGCACGAACCCGCGGCTCGACCGAATCGGGTACGTCCCGGACCTGGACGTTCTCACGGACGAACCCACGACCATCCGGCCCGAGGTGGTCACCCGGACGGCGGCGAGGGGCGGGGGACCGGCGACCGTCACCCTCGAGGCGGACGTCGTGATCGTCGGATCGGGCGCAGGCGGCGGTGTCGTCGCCTGCGTCCTCGCGGAGGCGGGCCGCTCCGTGATCGTGCTGGAGGCCGGCCCGTTCGTCGCGGAGCCCGGCATGCCGACAGGCGAGCTCGCCGCATTCGACCGGCTCTACCTCGACCACGGCACGACCAGCGCAGCGGACACGGCCGTCGCGATCCTGGCGGGCTCGTGCGTGGGCGGCGGCACGGTCGTGAACTGGACCACCTGCATCGCCCCGCCGCCCGGACTCCGCGAGGAGTGGGCTCGGGAGCACGGGCTCGACGGCTTCGACGGGCCGGTCGTCGATGCGGACGTCGCGACCCTCGAGTCAGAGCTCGGGGTGGCGGCCGCCAACCCGGTCGGGCCGAAGGACGCGGCGATCCTGCGCGGCGCGGCGGCGGCCGGGATCGGCGATGCCGCGGTCATCCGCCGCAATGCCGACTGCGGCGCCTGCGGGAGCTGCGGCTTCGGATGCCGGCGTGGCACCAAGGCGTCGGGCCTCCGCGTCCACCTGGCCCGCGCTCACTCTGCCGGCGCCCGGATCGTTGCCGACGCCGAGGTCGATCGCGTCATCATCGAGGGCGGACGAGCGGTGGGCGTGACCGCGACCGTGCGGCCAGCCGCTGGCGTGCCGCCAGTCGCTACCGGCGGCACCGGTGGCGTGCGCGCGACCCGCGCGGCTCCCGGCGGCGCGGTCGACGCCGCTCCTGCCGGCCACGCCGACGCCGCCGCGGCCACCGGGGTTCGCCTGGTCGTGCGGGCGCGACAGGTCGTCGTCGCGGCCGGCGCGCTGCGGACGCCGGCGGTCCTGGAGCGATCCGGGATCGGGCACGCGGCGCTCGGCCGGAACCTGCGGCTCCACCCGGTCCCCGTGCTGGGGGCGCGCTTCCCCGAGTCGGTCGAGATGTGGCGCGGCGTCATGCAGGGCGCCCGGATCGTCGTGGAGCCGCGGCCGGGAGACGACCACGCGCGCTACACGATCGAATCGGCGCCCGGGCATCCGGGCCTGCTGGCCCTGGCGTTCCCGTGGGAGGGCAGCGACGCGTTTGCCTCCCTGATGGATCGAAGCCGGTTCTTCGCACCGCTGCTGGCGGTATGCCGGGACCTCGACGGCGGCCGCGTGTCGCTGACGCGAACCGGCCGAGTGCGGATCGACTACCGGGTCAGCCCGCGCGACGCGATCACGATGCGGGCTGCGCTCGCGACGATGGCGCGCGTGGCGCGTGGCGCAGGCGCGACGGAGCTCGTTGCGCTCGGGACGCCCGCGCGCTGGCTCGATCTCTCGGGCGTCGGGCCGGCCGGCGGTGAGGCGGGTATCGCGCCGAGCGGCTCCGAGCCCGCCTTCTGCAGCGTACCTCGCGAGCTGGCCCGCTGGGATCCGGCCCCGGGGCGGGGGATGGTCTTCAGCGCCCACCAGATGGGGACCGTGCGGGCGGGCGCCGACGCCACGTCGCATCCATGCGATCCGGATGGACGCGTCCGGGCAGCCGGGATCGGGAGCGGGGGAGTCGTGGAGGGCCTGTACGTCGCCGACGCGTCGCTCTTCCCGACGGCGGCTGGCGTCAACCCGATGATCACCACGATGATCCTCGCCCGGCGCGTCGCGCGGACCGTGCTGGCCGAGGGTCGCGCTCGCGACTGATGCGGATGGCTCACCCGGGCGGCTCCGGTCGGGCGAGCGCTCGTGTCGGCGCGCGGGACCCCGAATATCGGGCCAGCCGATCGCACGGACCCACCCCGAGCGTGGGAGATACAGCCAAACTCGAGAATTGCCGCGTTTCGGAGCGTGACCGTGGCGATTCTGATCGGGTGGGGCGATATCTGCCGCAGGCCCCGTGGCACAGCGCGGCCTCTCGGTCCGTCGCGCCTGCGCGAGTCGGCTCAGGTCGCCTCGACCACTTCCTCGGGCCGCGAGACGGCCTGACGTCCGCGCGTCCAGACGATGATCGCGACCGCGACGATGATGATCACGCCGGCGACGAGGGTTCGGGGCGTGACCAATTCGCCCAGGATCAGCGAGCCGAGCGCGACGGCCACGATCGGGTTGACGTAGGCGTACGTCGCGACGAGCGGCAGCGGCGCCACCCGCAGCAGCCAGGCGTACGCAGTGAAGCCGATCAGCGACCCGACGGCGACAAGGTAGGCGAGGGCGGCGGCGCTTTCCGCGGTGACGTCCGCCGGGCGGAACCGGCTGATCTCCCCGGTCGCGAGCGCGACGACCCCGAGCATCGCCCCGCCGCACAGCATCTGCATGCCGACGCCGACCAGGGGCCGCACGGGCAGGTGGGCGCGGCTGCTGTAGAGGGAGCCGATCGCCCACAGGATCGGCGAGCCGAGGAGGATCAGCGCGCCCGCCGGATCCACGGAGGCGCTCCCGCCGGCCGGCCAGACGAGCACGCCGACCCCCGCGAACCCGAGCCCGATCCCGACGACTGTCGAGCGCGAGAGCCGCAGGTCGAAGAAGAGCCGGCCGAGGATCGCGACCCACACGGGCAGCGTGGCGATGAGCAGCGCGGCGATCCCCGACGCGACCGTCGTCTCGCCAAGCGCCACGAGGCCGTTGCCGCCCACCAGGAGAAACCCGCCGATGATCGCCGCGTCCCGCCATTCACGCCGACCCGGCCGGGGCTCTCCCGCCCGGCCGCGCGACGTCACGGCGAGGAGGAGCGTACCCGCGATCAGAAAGCGGATCGAGCTCTGCGTGAAGGGCGGGATCGTGCCCACGGCGATCCGGATGGCGAGATACGTGGAGCCCCAGACGACGTAGAGGGCACCCAGGGCGAGCGCGACCTGGGCCCCGGGTGCGCCGAGCGTGCGGTGGGCGGGCGTTGCCATCCGGGAAGGATGCCAGCCGGCCTCCGGGCCTGCTGGCGCATTCCGGCCGCCCTGCGGCCGAGGGCTGCGCTGGCGCCTGCGGCCGGCCCGTCGTGGGGGCCCTCCGAGCGTGCGACAATCGCGGGGCGATGCCGCTCGACGACCGCTTCGACGATCTCGTCGCCAGCCTGGCCGGGTTCTACCGGGCATGGGTGATCCAGCTCGGGATCGAGCTGGGGCTCTTTGCCCGCCTCCGTGAGGCCGGGTCGACTGGGCTGACGCGCGCCGACCTGGCCCGGGCCGCGACCGCCGCCCCCGAGCCAGTCTCCGCCTGGTGCGACGCGGCCTACGCGGCCGACCTGATCGCGGATGACGGATCACGGGTCACCATCGACGCGGACGTCGCATCGATTCTGCTGGACAAGGACCGCACTGCGTACCTGGGCGGGCAGTTCACGTACACGGTCACGGCGAGCCTGGACTACGACCGGATGGCCGAGTACCTGCGCACCGGCGAGCCCGTCGGCTCTCGATCGGCGCGCTACTACCGGGCGATCGAGGCCCTGACCCGCCAGGACATCGCGGTCTTCTTCGAGGAGGCGCTCGCCGCGCTTCCCGACCTCGTGGCGGACCTGGTCCGGGGGATCGACGTCATCGACCTCCACTGCGGCGGAGGCCGCTGGCTGGCGGCGATCGCGCGGCGCTTTCCGAAGGCGCGCCTCGTGGGCGTGGAGCCGGAGTCCGATTCGGTGACCCGCGCGATCCAGCTGGTGCAGCGCGCGGGCCTCGGGTCGCGGATCCGGATCGAGGCCCGCGAGGTGGATGAGAAGCTGGCCGTCGGCTCCTTCGACCTGGCCTATCTCCAGCACGCCCTCCACGAGATGCCGGACCCGGTCGTGGCGCTGCAGTCGGCGTGGCGCATGATCCGGCCCGGGGGCTGGCTCATCGTCCTGGGCTGGTGCCTGCCCGACGGTCTCGAGGACTACGCGACCCTCCATGGGCAGCTGATCGCGGGCGTCGCGCTTGACGAGCTGTTCCATGGGGCGCGCCTGCGGACCGTCGCGCAGCACGCGGAGCTGTTCCGCGCCGCCGGGCTCCCCGAGCCCGAGGCGATCCCGCTCCCGTCCGACGCGACGCTCCTCGTGACGCGGCGCGACGCCTGACCGCTTGGCGAGCGTCCGGCGGCGTATCGGGCTGACCGAGCCGGCCCGGCGCGCGATCAGTTCACGACGATCGTGCCGTGCATGCTGGCGTGGATCCCGCAGACGTACGTCCCTGCAGCCCGGGCGCCTCCCGATCTTCGTGGCGCTCCCGTGACGGCCGCCGAACTGGTGATCCGATGGTTTGCGGACGATGCCATGCGCGACCGCGCCGCGCTTGCGGCGGCCCTCGGGATCGACCTCCCGGCGTCGAGCTCGATCGACGTCGCCGGGCTCCGACTCGAGATCGTGGAGGCCGCGTCCACCACGGCACCTCGACTCGTGCGAGGGTACGCGCCCGGCGCGGCCCGCGGCCGGCTCGAGGTGATTGCGACCGGTCCCGGCCGCGGGACCTCGCTCGCCGCAGAACCGGCCCTCACGCCGCGGGACGCGACGGACACCACCGGCTCCTCGGCCCCCCCGACACGCGCGGCAGCGCTTCCTGGCGCTGGGTTGGGCGACCGTCGATCTCGAGCGTGCCGCATCGTCATGGCCCGGTGTGCGCTGGGAGACCGCGCCGCGGGACTCGGTGGTCGGGGCGAGGGCCCTCCTCGGTCGAGCCGGCGTGGACGCGGCCGCCGATGCGACGTTGACCCACGCGGCCGCCCACGTGGCGCCGCCCAGCGGCCCGGCGCCTGCAGGCCCGGACCCCGCCGACCGGGAACCTGCCGACCAGGCGCTCACCGACCCGGGACCGGCCCGCGCCCTCACGATCGTTCTCCTCGAGCCCGACGCGGAGGGACGGCTCGCTGCGTCACTCGCTCGTCACGGAGAGGGCCCGGCCGTCCTCTACGTGCGGGTTCCGATCTCCACCCTCGCCGGCATGTCGGCGCGCTTGGCACGACTCGAGGTCAGGGCAAGGGACGGGACGGGTCCCTTCGGACCGGAATGGGCAGTCGCCGGACCGCACGCCTGGGGCCCGACCCTGGTCCTGGTGCCCGGCGCCCAGCCAGGCAGGCCGGTTGATCCGGGTGAGGCGGACCCGCCCCAGCTCGGCCGACGCGGTACCATCGGATCATGATCGAACGAGCGACGCTCACGTTCCGGGACGCCGGTCCGGACGACGCTGAATGGATCGCGCGGCTTCTCTCCGACGAGGGGTATCCCGCCGGGGCCACCGACATCGTGCGCCGCCTGGAGCGGTACGTCGACCGCGAATGCCCCGTCCGCATCGCGGAGTCCAGTGGCGAGCGCGTTGGCTTCGTGGCCTGCCAGGTGATCCCGCGCTTCGAGCATGACGACCACGTCGTGCGGGTGATGGCGCTCGTCGTGGACCCGGGTGTCCGCGGTCGCGGCGTCGGGGCAGCGCTGATGGCCGAGGCGGAGGCCATCGCGGTGGGGATCGACGCCGCGTTCCTCGAGGTGACCGCCGGCCATCATCGTCCGGGCGCCCGGCGCCTGTTCGAGGCCGCCGGCTACGACGCCTCGCTCACGAGCTACCTCCGGAAGCGGCGCTGAGCACGTCCCAGGTCGAGTCGTTCCCGCACCTCCGGCTGAGGGTCGCCTCGGACGAGCTTCTCGCGCTGCCGTGGGAGCTGCCGCTGGCGGAGTGGCGTGCCGACCGGGTCGTCATGCGCGCCCTCCCCGTCGGGCCCTCGCGCCACCTCGTCCGCTTCGTCGTCATCGACGAGACCGTGTACGCGCTGAAGGAGGAGTCGATCGATACCGCGTACCACGAGTACGGGGTGCTCGTTCGCCTCGAGACGCTGGCCCTGCCGTCGGTCCGCGCGATCGGGATCGCGGAGCGCCGGGACGACGCGACGGCGATCCTGGTAACCGAGTACCTGCGCCACTCGCTGCAGTATCGACGGCTCCTCATGCGGGTCCCGCTCGCTGCCGGCGGCTACCGCGACCGGCTCCTGGACGCGATGGCGTCGCTCCTCGTGGACCTTCACCGGGGCGGCGTCTACTGGGGCGACTGCTCGCTCGCGAACACGCTGTTCCGGCGCGACGGTGGAACGATCCAGGCCTACCTCGTCGACGCGGAGACCAGCGAGACCTACCCCGAGCTGTCCGACGGGCAGCGTGCCTACGACCTCGACGTCCTCGTCGAGAATGTCGCGTTCGGCCTCGCTGACCTCGCGGCGTTCCAGGGACACCCCGACGCGATGGACGAGCAGATCGCCGCGGCCGAGTCCGTGAGGACGCGGTACACGGCCCTGTGGCAGGAGCTCCACGACCAGGTCGAGATCCAGGGTGGCGACCGCTTCGCGATCCAGGCCCACATCCGGCGCCTCAACGACCTGGGCTTCGCGATCGGCGAGATCGAGCTGCTTCCCGGCCCGGCCGGGACGGTCCGCCTCCGGACGGCCGTCGCCCAGCGCGACTTCCACGCCCGTGAGC
This sequence comes from uncultured Chloroflexia bacterium, assembly GCA_963734535.1. Classification (GTDB taxonomy): domain Bacteria; phylum Chloroflexota; class Limnocylindria; order Limnocylindrales; family CSP1-4; genus CTSoil-043. The sequence goes on from CAVTHS010000003.1 coordinate 44,742, forward strand.
TCGATCGCCGGACGGGGATCGTCGCACTCGAGGGCCAGGCACGCCTGCTCCTCAACGACGTCCGCGAGTATCGTGCGTGGCTGACCTTCTTCGAACGCCGGCCGGTCTCCTCGGCCGAAGGCGCGGCCCGCTGGCAGGACGAGGTGCTCGAGCCGTACCTGCGACGGCTGGAGACGGTCATCGGGCCCGGCCGCGACCCGCTCCAGGCGTACTGCGACCTCCTGGAGCACAAGTGGCTCCTCTCGGAGCGTGCCCAGCGCGACCTGGGCCTCGAGGCGGCGTTCGCCTCGTACGTGGCCGACGGTGCGCCGGCGCCCGAGGTGACGGGCGGCGCCCCGGGGCTCGACCTCGACCCCACGGACCCCGAGACGATGTGGGCCGGCGGCAGCCCGTCGGAGGTTCGGGCCCGTTAGGTTGCGCGACACGCCGCCGCTGCGCGACGGACGCCGCCTTGATCGAGCGGCGCTCCCGAGGCCTCGATCCCGGGGCCGGTGACGCGGAGCCGCCCGCCGCGCGAGCGCGATCTACCAGCGTTCCTCGTGGACAAGCTCCGTGAGGAGCCGACGGCCGCCCGCCCGTTTCGGCGCGGCCAGGACCGACTCGTCGGCCGGGTAACCGAACGAGAGCAGGTACTCGCAGTGCATGCCCTCGGGCAGGCCGAGCAGGGCGGCCGCTCGCGCCTGCTCGTACACCGTCGCCGGGACGCTGCCGATTCCGAGCTCCCAGGCGGCGAGCACCATGTTCTGGGCTGCCCGCCCGATGTCGAACTCGATCGAGAGCGGCGCGCCATCCGCGTGCGGGTCTGGGGTCACGAGCGCGATCGCGACCGCGGCACCCGCGAGGTGCGCGGCAAATGGACCCACCGTCGAGAGCTCGCGCAGGTGGTCGCGGTCGCGGCAGACGACGAACGCCCAGCGCTGCAGGTTCTTCGAGCTTCCGGCTCGCCGGCCCGCGTTGAGGATTCGCTCGATGGCGGGGGGGTCGAGCGGGCGATCCGCGAAGGTGCGGACGACCCGCAGGGAGTCGATGGCCTCCCAGGTGCCGAGGGCCGGTTCCATTCGCGTGCCTCCAGGTGCGCGGGCTCAGTCGTTCCGTCAGGACGGGATGGGATTCGGGTCGTTGTGCGCGCGGGCGGGATCATCGAGCGTCCCGCCGGGGGGCGGCGGTGCCGGTGCGGCCGGGCGCTCGAACGCGCTGAGCGAGCCATCCGTGTCAGGCGGGCGCCGTACACGGGCGGCAACAGCGCGTGCGGCGGCCCGGTCGGGCTCGGCCGTGCCCGCGAGGTTTCGCGCCAGGAAGGCCGCGATCCGACCCCGGTAGGCCGGATCCTCGTAGAGCCAGCGATGCCGGCCCTCGGGCAGGACCAGGAGCTCGACCTCGCGACCGGCGACACGCCGCGCCGCCCGGTCCAGGCGAAGCGCGTTGTCGGCGCCGACGACCTCGTCCTGCTCGCCGTGGACGATGAGGATCGGGCCCGGGTATCGCCTCACCGCCGCGGTGGCGCTCACCTCGGACGGCGCGTGGCCGCGCGGTCGAAGGTAGACCCGCGTCGTGAGGGCAGCCAGCGGCTGGGCGATCAGCCCCGGCATGGTCAGGCCGGCCAGCTGGAACGTCCGCCGGGTCAGGCGTCGCGGATCCGCCGGGGCGGCCGTCATCACGAGCGCCGCGACCCGGGGATCGTCCGCGGCCGCGATCGCCGCGCCGATCGCACCCATCGAGTGGCCCAGGACGGCCACGGCAGTCACGTCGGGCCGCGCGGCCGCAAGCTCGACGGCCGCCCGTGCGTCGGCACCAAACTCGGCTGCGCTGATCGGGAGGGTCTCCGGCGGGTTGTCGCCGTGGCCACGAACGTCGAACAGGAGCGAGGCGAACCCGGCGGCGCGCAGGAACCGGGCGTTCGGCAGCATCCGCGCCCGGTTGGACTCCCAGCCGTGGACCAGCACGACGGCCGGCGCGGGCCGGCCTCCGGCAGCCGGCACGAACCACCCGGGGAGCGAGCCCGCATCGGATTGGACGGTCGCGACCTCGAAGGGGAGGTCATGGGCTTCCGGCGTCTCCATCGGCGGCCGGCGCGCCGGGAGGCCCGCGCGGCGCCGATACTCGATGGCGAAGCGGTAGGCCGCCGCGGACGGAGCCACGATCGCGGCACCGAGCGCCAGCAGCACCTTGCGGGATGTGCGCATGGCCGAAGGGTACCGCCCTGCTCGGCTAGGATGGTGGGATGGCCCAACGTGACCCCCACGAGGTGCTCGGCGTCGACCGGGATGCCAGCCAGGCCACCGTGAAGGCGGCCTGGCGGCGCCTGGCCCGCGAGCACCACCCCGACCTCGCGGGTGACGCTGCCGCGCGCCGGGACGCGACGCGCAGGATGGCCGAGATCAACGCGGCCTACCAGGCACTCCGCGCCGGCGCCGGCGGGCGCCCCGGCAGGTCAGACTCGCCGGGAGGTGGCGCCGGGACGGCGGGGGGGCAGGCACCAGGCCCGGGTGCGCCCGACGCCACGCGTGCCAGCGGCCCGCCGCCGCCGCCGCCCAGCAGGCCGGTCACGGCCCGGTTCGACACGACGCACCTCTTCCGGCAGCGCAACGCGACGACGACCCCCGCCGGGGGCGGATATCGTCACCGGCCGCGGGCGCCGATCGCGCTCCGCCGGGCGACGTGGGGCGAGGCCGAGGAGCCGCGGGCGTCGGACCCGACGGGCCCGCTACAGCGCGTCCGCTCCCGGCGTGGAGCCCATCGGCCGCTGCCGAGCCTCGACGCAGCGCGGGCGACCGAGATCGTCTTCGGCAAGTTCCACGGGCATACGCTCGGCGAGATCGAGGCCCTCGAGCCGACGTACCTCGAATGGCTGGAGCGGACGATCACCCGCGACCCGGACCTGGTGGCGGCCGCCCGCGTGGTCCTCGACGAGCGCGACCGCTCGCGCGCCGGCTGGGTCGACCCGGCCGATGGGATCGATGCCCCAGGCGAGACCAACGGCGCGGACGGGGTCGGTGCCGCGCACGGGTCCGACGCTGACGGCGGTCCGGGTCCCGATCACCGAGAGGTTTCGGACGCGGCGCCAGCAAGGTCCGCGGGCGGACGCGGCGTGGGAAGTGCCTCGGCATGAACGGCGGCGGGGACGCCGGATGGCGTCCCCGCGAAGCAGTGACGAGTGGATCCGCGGGATAGGTCCGCGGCCCCGATGATTGCGACAGCCACCGCCGCGGACCGGGCCTGCTGGCCGGAGATCCATGGTTACTCGACTCGTGCCCGATGCCCCAGGGGCCACCCAATGACGCTCCCCGCAGCGTTCTCGAAGTTCGGTGTGTCCCGGTGCTCCGGGCCGTGGCCGACGCCCCAGGTTGGTCCCGGTGGCTCGCGCCGACGGCTGCATCTCGGAAGGTATGCCGGTCGGCCAGCCGTGGCAATACGACCTCCGTCCGGGTCGGGGACCCCGCAATGGTCGGTGGCGTCCACGCACCGGCCCCGGACCCACGTACCAGGTGACCGTGGGCACCGGTTCCCGTCGCCGCGCCTCGCGGGAGTGCTGCGACCCGGCCGTGCGGCAGCCGCACCTGGGGCCGGGTACGCTGGTCGCATGTTCAGCGCGCTCGCCCGGGGAGGTCTCGGCTTTGTCGCCGCAGCCGTGCTCGTCGCGGCGTGCGCGAGCTCGTCGCCCCCGCCTTCGTTCGATCCGACCGCGCCATGCGGCGGCGTCGACCGCCAGGAGATGAAGGGCGCTTACCCCGACCTCGAGGCGCGGATCCCGCTCCAGCTCGACGGCCAGGCGGCGGACAGCCGTGACTCGGGGCGCTTCTGCTCGAAGGCAACGCTGGGAACGCTGTGGGACGCGGGGATCCGCGAATCCCAGTTCGGGGGCGGGATCTGGGCGATCGACCCGGCGGGCGGGACCTCGCTTGCCGGCCTCCAGCTCTCGGTCTTCCGGGCGCCCGCCCTGACCGCGCAGCTCCTCGCCGACGAGTACAAGGCCGGGGCGGCGGGCACGAGCCGGGTCACCATCGTCTCGGCCACGAATGAGCAGGTCACGGGCCGGCCCGGGTTCCGGATCAACCTCCTCAACGGCGATTCGCACCAGGCGATCGTGGTCTGGCCATCGGCCGACGGGTCGGTGGTCCAGGTCGTGATCGCATCGGATGTCGGGGAGTCGAAGGTCCAGGCGGCGATCGCGGCGCTCCACTGAAGCCGGCCCGCCGCCGCGCTCGCCGCAGCGATGCCGGGCGTGGACGCCAGGAGCGCGCGCGGCTAGGATCCAACCCATGACGTGGCAGGCCCGGAAGCGCGCCTGGGAGCGCGAGCGACTCGACCCGGTGCGCGCCCGTTCGCCGGAGCGCTCGCCTCGTTTCACCACGATCTCGGACGTGGAGGTGGCGCGCCTCTACGGCCCGTGGGACTGGGTCCCGTCGAACCGCGCAACGGGCGAGGGCGGCAGCACTGGCGCGGGCGGGGACGGGGCTGGCGCGACACCGCGCGACCCAGCCGGCGCGGGCGGCCCCACCGCGGTGGACCATCGCGGCGAGCGGTTGCGGGCGGGCCGTTGGGACGCGTTTGATCCGCTCCGCGACATCGGATTCCCGGGGGAGCCGCCATTCACGCGGGGCGTCCACCCGACCGGCTACCGCGGGCGCGCCTGGACGATGCGGATGTTCGCCGGGTTCGGCGCGGCCGAGGACACGAATTCCCGCTTCCGCGACCTGCTCGCGGCTGGCCAGACCGGCCTCTCGGTCGCGTTCGACATGCCGACCCTCTACGGCTACGACACGGACGACCCGGAGGCCGAGGGCGAGTTCGGGACCTGTGGGGTTGCGGTCAGCTCGCTCGCCGACATGGAGGTGCTCCTCGACGGGCTGCCGCTGGACCGGGTCAGCACGTCGATGACCATCAACTCGCCGGCAGCGCCGGTCTGGGCGATGTACATCGTGGCCGCCGAGAAGCGTGGCGTGCCGCGGGCCGCGCTCGAGGGGACCCTCCAGAACGACATCCTCAAGGAGTTCATCGCCCAGAAGGAGTACCTCTTCCCGCCCGCGCCGTCACTCCGCCTGGTGACCGACACGATCGAGTTCGGGACTCGCGAGCTGCCGCGCTGGAACACGGTCTCGATCAGCGGCTACCACATCCGCGAGGCGGGCAGCACGGCCGTCCAGGAGCTGGCGTTCACGCTCGCCGACGGCATGGCGTACACGGAGGCGGCGCTCGCCCGGGGGCTCCGGGTCGACGACTTCGCACCCCGGCTCTCCTTCTTCTTCAACTCGCACGCCGACTTCTTCGAGGAGATCGCGAAGTTCCGGGCCGCACGGCGCATCTGGTGGAAGCTCATGACGGCGCGCTACGGCGCCGAGAACGAGCGCTCGACATGGCTGCGTTTCCATACCCAGACCGCCGGTGTCAGCCTCACGCCCCAGCAGCCGCTCAACAACCTCACGCGGGTGGCGGTCCAGGCGCTGGCGGCCGTCCTGGGCGGCACCCAGTCGCTCCACACGGATGCCTACGACGAGGCGTGGGCCGTGCCGACCGCAGAGGCCGCGCTCCTCGCCCTTCGGCAGCAGCAGGTGATCGCCGAGGAGACGGGCGTCACGAATACGGTCGACCCGCTGGGCGGGAGCTGGTTCGTCGAGTCGCTCACGAACCGGACGGAGCGCGACGTGTGGCGGTATCTCGACGAGATCGACGCGCGCGGCGGGATGGTCGCGGCGGTCGCCCAGGGGTACCCGCAGCGCGAGATCGCGGACGCTGCGTACCGGTTCCAGCGCGAGATCGACGGCGGCGAGCGGCGCATCGTGGGCATGAACGCCCACGTGGACCCCGACGAGGTGCTCGCCGTGCCGCTGCTCCGCGTGCCCGAAGGATCACTGGAACGCCACCTGGCGCGCCTCGAGCGCACCCGCCGCGAGCGCGATCCGGGCGCCGTGGAGACCGCGCTGGCGGGTCTGCACGGGGCGGCCTCGGCCCCGGAATCGTCGGCCACGAACCTGATGCCGCATTTCCTTCGCTGCGCGGCCGCCTACGCCACGCTCGGCGAGCAGTGCCGGGTGCTGCGGGAGGTGTTCGGGGAGTACCGCGAGCCCGTGGCGATCTGAGCGCGGACGCGGGTGGGGGTCCCGCGGGCGTCCCGGGCTATCCGGCTGCGTCAGGCCCCACGGAATCCAGCTCGTCTCGATCCCCGTCCGGGTCGCTCTCGGGCAGGGAGTCGGCGACCGTCCGCGCGAAGCGCGCCGCCTCGACGAGCGATCCGGCCAGGAAGTCCACCTCGACGCGCGAGGCCACGCCTGGATCGGCGGCGATCGTGCCACCCAGCATGATCGGGAAGGCTCGCGCGGCCCGCGCGCCGCTGGCCGCCGCAACTGCATCGCGGACCGCCGGTTCCCGCTCCGGCAGCGACGCGCTGAGCGCCAGCAACGCCGCGTGGTTGCGGGCAAGGAACCGGGCCAGATCGGCCGGGGGCACGTCGGGCCCCAGGTTCGTCACGCTCCATCCGTCGTCGCGCAGCACCTGGTCGAGGCAGGCGAGGCCGAGCCCATGGTGCTCGCCGGCCACGCCCGCGAGGACTGCCAGCGGTCCGACACGGCTCTCGGGCCCCTGCGGTGCACGGACCCGCTCGAGCGCGCGCAGCAGCGTCTGGGAGGCAAGGTGCTCCTCCGCGACGGTCCAGCGGCCGCTGCTCCAGCGCTCGCCGACCAGGCGCATCGCATCGCGAAGCAGGCCGTCGAAGGCGACGGCGCGGCCCTGCTCGGCGATGGCGCTCCGGAGGGTCCAGGCCGCCAGCTCGTCATCGCCGTCGGCGAGGAGGGACGCGAGCAGGTCGGGCGTGAACGTCGCGGCGGCGAATGGCTCGGCCGCGTGAGTGGGATCGACGGGCGGGAGCTTCGGCATCTGGTCCTGCATCGAGGGTTGACTCTATCACCGGTTCGGTGCCGGGCGGCCGGCGGATGGGTCGGACCGCGGAGGTTCTGGCGCTCGCCTGATTCTCGCGCTCGCCTGGCCTGCCGGATACCATCCGGGCATGTATGCCGACGCACTCTCCTTCCTCGAGGACGAACGGGACGCCTGGCGTCCGTACGAGGACCTGTTCAGCCTGACCCCCGCCCAGCTGGAGGTGCCCGTAGCCGGCCCGGATCACTGGTCCGGCAGGGACCTGCTGGGCCACCTCGTCTTCTGCCAGGAGTACGCGCTTGACGTCGCGCGCGAGCTGGCAGTCGGCGAGACGAGCGCCGCTCTGGTTCGCGGCGAAGCCGACTGGGACGCCCGGGGCGACGCGGTCAACGACGAGGCGGTTGCTGCGTGGCGCGCCATGCCCATCGAGGAGCTGCTCGGCCGCGCACGGACGGTCCCGGGCGAGCTGCGCGGCCACCTGACGGTCGTGCCCGAGGCGCGCTGGCTCAAGAACGGCGAGGTCCAGGCGTTCTTTGCGGGCGAGACGATCGACCATTACGCCGATCACGCACAAGATCTCGCGCTGATCCTCGCCGCGGCACGATGACGGCGCCGTCGCTCGCTTTGCCCGGCTCCGGCCCCGCCGTCCGATGACGGCGCCGACGCTCGCGACGCTCCTCGCGGGCGGGGCTGCTCGGCTGGAAGGCGCGTCCGCGGTCCCGACAGGGCAGGGGACCGACCTCTATCTCGACGACGTCCTCTTCGCCTCGATCGTGGTGGACGCGGCGGAGTTCCGCCTTCGCGACGAGGTGGGCGCCGCCGCCTTGCGGACCCCGAACGTGTCGGTCTCCCCGCGCGGGCCGGGCTGGGTGCGGTTCGCGCCGCGGCAGCTCGACGGGCACGCCCGGGACCGCGCACTGGCCTGGCTCGAGAGCGCATGGCGGCGCGCCGACGCGGAGCTCTCGGGCGTGGCGGGCCCGGCGTTCGGAGAAGCCGACGGCGAGGATCCGGCCGATCTCGATGACGACGAGGACGGTTGAGCCGCGAGCTCGGACCGTGCCGCGGGAGCACGACTGAACGCGCCGCCCCGCCTCCCGTGCCCCGGAATCGAACCGCCCCAACCGGTCAGCCGGGAGGGGCGGTCGGGCGGCGTCGCCCGCGGCGGCGAATCCGCGGGGCCGTCGGGTCAGATGGCGGTCTTGGCGTATGTCGGCAGGCCGAAGCGCTGCTCCAGCTGATCGGCGGGCTGGAAGCCCACCACGCCCATCGGCTGCTTGCCCTCGCCCGGGAAGAACGCGATCGTCGGGATGCTCATGATGTTGAAGGCTCGGCTGATACCCGGGTTCGCGTCGACGTCAACCTTCACCACGTCCACGGCGCCGTCGTACTTGGCTGCGAGCTTCTCGAGCTCCGGGGCGACGAGCTTGCAGGGTCCGCACCAGGCGGCCCAGAAGTCGACGATGACGGGACGCTCGGACTTCAGGACGAGCTCGTCGAAGGTGGTGTCGGTTGCGTGCTTGATCTCGACCATCGGTCGGAACCCTTTCTCCCGCCTGCGCGGGCGCGAAGGCGGGCCTAGCCGGCCAGCCCCTGGATGAGACGGTAGGCTTCGAGGACGCGCGGGTCCGCGAGCCTGTAGTAGACGGTGCTCCCGTCTCGTCGGGTGGAGACCAGCCCGGCGCTCCGCAGCACCGCGAGGTGCTGCGACATGTTCGGCACCTGGCAGCCAACACACGTGGAAAGCTCCGAGACGGAGAACTCGCCGGCGGCAAGCGTCTCGAGGACGCAAAGCCGTTTCGGGTCGGCCAGCGCCCGCCCGATGAGCGCGGCACGCTGCCGCTCGGCGTCGCTGTTGGTGCGCTGTTCGGTGACCACGTCAGGAGTATCTCATTACTTGCGCAACAACGCAAGTGCATTGGTCCGATGCTGCAGGGACCGACCGTGCCGGGATCCGACGCGTTCCCGGGCATCCCGCACGGCCGTCCGCGATACTGCGCGGCATGCCGATCACCTTCGAACCAGCCTCCCACACGATCTCGCCGGAATCGTTCGACGAGGCGGCCCGGCTGATCGCCGGGCGCGTCGCACGTACGCCGCTCCTCGCCTCGCGGACCGCGGCTCGCATCGCGGAGTCGGCGAGCGGCGTGCGACTCGAGGGCGGGACGCTCCATGCCAAGGCGGAGCATCTCCAGGCCACCGGTTCGTTCAAGGTCCGCGGAGCGACCCTGCGACTCGCACTGCTCGACGACGCGGAGAAGGCCGCGGGCGTGATCGCGATCTCGGCGGGCAACCATGCCGCAGCCCTCGCGATGGCGGCCCGGCGCGCTGGAATCGACGCGGTCGTCGTCATGCCGGCCGCTGCCGTGCGCTCCAAGGTGGAGGCGTGCCGCGGATACGGCGCCGAGGTGATCCTCCACGGCGGGACGACCACCGAGGCGTGGGCCGAGATGGAGCGGGTCCGCGATCAGCGCGGCCTCACGCTCATCCACCCGTTCGACCACCCGGTCACGATCGCGGGGCAGGGAACGGTGGGTCTCGAGATCCTGGATGATCTTCCGGAGGTCGACGTCGTCGTGGCCGGCGTGGGCGGTGGCGGGCTGATCTGCGGGATCGCGACGGCGCTCGCGACGCGCAGGCCCGCGACACGCGTGTGGGGTGTCGAGCCGGCAAGCTCGACGGCGGTCTCCACTGCGCTCGCCGCGGATGCCATCGTCCCGGTCACGCCGGGCAGCGTGGCCGATGGGCTCAACGCGCCATTCGCCGGCGAGTGGACGCTGCCGCTCGCGAAGCGTCACCTCGCGGGCATCGTGACGCTCAGCGACCCGGAGATCCTCAGCGGGGTGCGCTTCGCGGCCGAGCGAATGAAGCAGGTCCTGGAGCCAGCGGGCGCGGCCGGCCTCGCCGCGGTCCTGCATGGTCGGATCCCGCTCCGCGACGGAGATCGCGTGTGCGTCGTCCTCAGCGGCGGGAACGTCGCGATCGAGCGGATGGGCGACCTCATGGCCGGGGCCGCGCCGATCGCGGGGCTCTGACCCGCGCCTCGACGCTCAGTCGATGCCGAGCTCGGTGAGGCGATCGTCGTCGATTCCGAGGTGATGGGCGAGCTCGTGGACGACGGTGATCCGGACCTCGTCCTCGAGGTCGAGAGGATCCGGGAAGTCCTCCTCGAGCGGCAGGCGAAAGATCGTGATCGAGTTCGGGAACGGCACGTCGTCCGCCCCCCACTCGGTACGCGGGACACCCTCGTAGAGGCCGTACAGGGTCTCGTCCGGCGCCAGGCCCTCTTCCCGTCGCTGCTCGCGCGACGGCTCGTCCGCAATCACGATCGCCACCTCGCGCAGCGCGGCCGAGAACGGCGGCGGGATGCCGGCGAGGGCGCGGTCGACCAGCTCCTCGAACCGGGCGTGGCGGGCCTCGCGTCGTCGGCGGACGGCGGCGAGGTCGGCGGCCGGGATCCCGCGGCGTCGCTTGGGCATGGCGCCCCTATCCTACGGCGACATGGAGCGCCCGCACGGCCTGCCGCTCACCGGCCCGGGGCTCGCCGTGCTCGAGCTCGCGATCGATGGCCCTCCGGCCGGGACGGTGCCGGCAGGGGCGACCGTCGATCCGGCAGCCGAGCCCGCGGGGTACCTGGTCGCGATGGACGGCGGCGTCCGGATCCACTTCCTCGACTGGGGCGGGCCGGCGACGCGCGATGCCGGGGCGCCGGCAGATGTCGCGCCGGCAGATGTCGCGCCGGCAAGCTTCAGCGCTGGCTTCGACGTGCCTGGCATCCTCCTGATCCATGGACTGGCGCGGACCGCCTGGTCGTGGACGCCCGTCGCCCGGCGTCTCCGTGGGGAGGCACGTGTGGCCGCGATGGACCTTCGCGGCCACGGCCTCTCAGACGCGCCGACCGATGGATACGACCCGGAGCAGCTGGCGGAGGACGCGATCGCGGTCGCCGAGGGCGCCGGGCTCCTCTCCGTCGCGGATGACCCGGGTGCGCCCGGAGCGCCACGCCCGCAGCGGTTCGTCGTGGCAGGACACGGGTACGGCGCCGTCGTCGCGGCCTGGGCCGCCAACGCGCTCGGCGACCGCTGCACCGGCCTCGTCCTGGTCGACGGCGGCTGGAGCGACCTGGCTGCCGAGACCTCGATGACGCCCGACGAGTGGCTCGCGGCGATCGCCGAGCCCCCCGAGGTGCTCCGCTCCATGACAGCGTGGCTCGCGGACCGTGAGGCCTTCGACCCCGCGGCCTGGGGTGCCGACGAGGCGCATGCCGCGCGGAGCGAGGTCGTCGAGACCGCCGCGGGCAGGGTCAAGCTCGCGATCCACCGGCACGCGCTCGCGGCCTCCGTCGGCGCGCTCTGGACATTCGATCCGGTCGCCGTCCTCCCGGCCGTGGAGGCGGAGATCGTCGCGCTCGTCGCGCGCGAGAACGACGAAGGCCGGCACCTTGGAGCCCTCCGCGAGGTTGCGGCCACGCGAGCTGCCACCGGTCGCTCTCTCGTCCGGGCTGCCAGCCTTCCCGGACTCGGGCATGACCTGCCGCGCCACGTTCCGGACCTTGTTGCCGCCGCGATTCGCGCGGCCGCCGGCCCTGGCCCCGTGGCGGGTCGCCCGAGACACCAGGGCAGCGATGGCGCAGCAGGGGGCGCATCGGGCTAGGATGCGGCCATGCCCACACGAGACCTGCCCGCGCACGTGAAGTCGATCGTCACCGAGATCGAGACCGAGATCGGCGAGGAAGAGGCTGAGGGGACGGACCCGGCGTTCGCCGCCGTCCTGGCTCCGGCGGCCGCCATCGAAGGCGAAGGCGCCGGCGGTCCCCGGACGTCGAGGGGCAACGGCCGGGTGGAGGCCGCGGTGCGCGGCATCCTGCGCGAGATCGGCGAGGATCCCGATCGCCAGGGCCTCGTGGGCACGCCGGGACGCGTCCACCGGATGTACGCGGAGCTGACGGCCGGTTACCACGTCGACCCCGAGCGTCTCATCAACGGCGCGATCTTCGACGTCGACTACAGCGAGATGGTGGTCGTCAAGGAGATCCCGTTCTACTCGCTCTGCGAACACCATCTCCTGCCGTTCTTTGGGACGGCCGCAGTCGCGTACATCCCGAAGGGCCGCGTCATCGGCCTCTCGAAGATCCCGCGGATCGTGGAGATGTACGCTCGCCGGCTGCAGGTCCAGGAGCGGCTCACCCAGCAGGTCGCGGGCTTCCTGCAGGAGCGCCTCGGCCCGGGCGGTACCGGGGTCGTGATCGAGGCGACCCACCTGTGCGCCGTCATGCGCGGCATCCGCAAGCCCGGCACCGTGATGACCACCAGCCACGTCCTGGGACTCTTCCGGAACAGCGACAAGACCCGCGCCGAGTTCTTCGCGCACCTCGAGCGGCGGGCTCCCGGTGCCTGATCCGGTGGTGCCACCGACGCGGCCCGACGGCGCCCGGGTGGAGGTGCACCGCGGCCGCTCGCGGGCCCGGATCATGGCCGGCCTGCTGGGAACCGCCCTGGTCATCGCGGCCGGCGCCGTCATCGGGTGGTGGCAGACGCGCCCACCGGCCGACGACCCGGGACCGGACGATCCGCTGCGGCGCGGCTCACGGCCCTGGTGACGGCGCGCCGCCGGCCGACGGCCGGGCGGCACCGGAGGCGAACCGGGAGCGCCAGCTGACGGGCGGGGCCGGGATGCCGCCCGCTGGTGCTCAGCCCGGGCGCGCCACGATCTCGATCGACTTCGAGCCTCCGACGACCTCCACGTCGTAGCGGTCAGCCGCCGCTGCCCAGCCCCGGGATGCCATCGTCGACCGGCCGCCCTTCTCGCCGAGCCGGGTCCCGTCGAGCTCGACAAGGCCGGATCCGCCCAGCACGGTCAGCCGGACCGGCACGCTGCCGGGCCGCTCGATGCGGATCGAGCTCGCTCCGCCGACGAGTCGAACGGCGCGCTCACCGCTCGCCGGTCCCAGCTCCAGCTGGAGCCGTTCCATGCCGCCGGTCAGCTCGAAGCGTTCCGTGTCGACCTCGCGAAGGTCCGCCTCCACCCGCTGCACCCCGCCGACGATGGCGATCGTCCAGGGAATCGTGGTGTTGAGGGCGAGCGAGGCCGTCCGCTTGCGCCAGTCGTACGGCACCCCGCGGTACTGGACGATGACGCGCCCGTCGCGCAGGCGCACCTGCGGCGTCGCTCCCTGGAACTCCGCCCGGTAGAGCTCGCCTGGCGTCGTGTCGGGACGCAGCCGCACCTCGGACAGCCCTGCCCGAACCAGCAGCCGGGCGCTCGTGAGGCCACCAAGCGGCGCCGAGTTCTCGGACGTCTCGTCGGCGCCCGCCGTCTCACGAGTGTGCTGGCGCATGCTCGTCGCCTGGTCCTTCGTGATCTGCTCCATCCGGGCCAGGAAGTCCGTGATGAGCGCGAGCTGCGCGTCGGTGTAGCGACTGATCTCATCCGAGCCGGCGGCCCCGACCCGGTCGAGGGTCGCCTGGATGGCCGCGACCTTCTCCGCCACGACCTCGACGATCACGCGCCGGCGATCGGCGGGATCCGGGACACGGCGAACGTAGCCGGACTGCTCGAGCCGATCGATCACGCGGGTGATCGCGCCGCTGGTGAGGCCGGTCAGCTCGGAGAGCCGGCCCGCGGTCGTCGCGCCCATGTCGATGAGCGCCTCCAGGGTCTCGATGTCCGACTCGGACAGGCCGAAGCGGATCGCGACGGTCTGGCCGAAGAAGGAGCCCTGGAGGTTGACCCGGCGAAGCGAACGAAGGACGTCATCGATGCGATCGCGTTTCATGGCTTGACGAATGCTCCTGACTCGGTAATTATCTGCACTGCGCAGATAATGATCGATGTTGCTGAACAGTGCAAGGAGCGCCGTCGGTCAGCATAGGGCATCCAGGAGGTCGGCATGGCAGCTCCCACCCGCATCGGGACGACGATGATCGAGACGAGAGACCTGCGGAGGACGTTCAGGACGCGCGGCGGCGCGGTCGAGGCCGTCAAGGGCGTCGACCTGCGCGTCGGCGCGGGCGAGATCTTCGGCTTCCTTGGCCCGAACGGGGCGGGCAAGACGACGATGATCCGGATGCTCGCCACGCTCATCACGCCGTCCTCGGGTGATGCATGCGTCGCAGGTGCGGACCTGCGCCGCGAGCCACAGCTCGTTCGGCGACGCATCGGGTATGTCCCGCAGGGCGGCTCGACCGACCCCGCCGAGACGGGCCGCGGCGAGCTTGTCCTGCAGGGTCGCCTCTACGGGATGTCCAGGCCGGATGCCACGAAGCGCGCGGCCGAGGTGCTCGCGGCGCTCGACCTCGAGGCGGCGGCCGATCGCGGTACGGGCACCTACTCGGGTGGGATGCGACGCCGGCTCGACGTCGGGCTCGGGATCGTCCATCGGCCGGCCGTCCTCTTCCTGGACGAGCCGACCACGGGACTCGACCCCCAGGCCCGGGCGCGGATGTGGGACGAGATCCGCGCGCTCCGCGACCTGGGGACGACGGTCTTCCTGACCACGCATTACCTCGAGGAGGCGGACGCCCTGGCGGACCGCCTGGCGATCATCGACCACGGCCGGATCGTCGCCGAGGGCACGTCGGACCAGCTCAAGCAGGCGGTCGCCGGCGACGTGGTCACGATCGGCGTCGATGGCGCGGGAGCACGAGTCGTGGGCCTCGTCGAGAAGCTGTCGTTCGTCCGCGAAGCCGTCCTGGAGGACGGCCTGGTGCGCCTCTTCGTCGACCGGGGTGAGCTCGCGGTTCCGCAGCTCCTGCGCCTCCTCGACTCGGCCGGCTTTGCCCCGACCTCGATCACGCTGAACAAGCCGAGCCTGGACGATGTCTTCCTGCGCCAGACCGGCCGCTCGCTGCGCGAGGAGCCGGCCGCCTGACCTCCCTGCGCTTCGGCGCCCATCGACCAACGCGGCGGCCCCGTGGGCCGAAACGCCGGGAACCGGCCCCGCCTTGCCATTTCCACGCGACGAAAGGACCATTCGATGACGGTGACCCGCGACACCTGGCTCATGTTCCAGCGATCCATGCGCCTGACGATCCGCCAGCCGATCTGGATCATCCTGGGGATGATCCAGCCCATCCTGTACCTGGTCCTGTTCGGACCGCTCCTCGAGGCCTCGACCCGGGCCGCGGGCGCGGGATCGAACGCCTACAACTGGTTCATCCCGGGCCTCCTCATTCAAACTGCCCTCTTCGGCAGCGCGTTCGTCGGCTTCGGGCTGATCGCGGAGCTCCGCTTCGGCGTCGTGGAACGGATGCGGGTCACGCCGATGAGCCGCATTGCGATGCTCCTCGGGCGGTCGCTCCGCGACGTCGTCATCCTGGTGGCGCAGGCGATGGTGATGATGGTCATCGCGCTGCCGTTCGGGCTGAAGATCGATCCGGCCGGGGCAGCCGTGACGCTCTGCCTGCTCGCGCTGATCGGGCTCCTGATGGCGCCGCTCTCGTACACGGCGGGGCTCATCCTCAAGAGCGAGGATGCCCTGGCCCCGCTCGTCCAGGGCATCGCGCTGCCCCTGCTGCTCCTGTCCGGGATCCTGCTGCCGCTTGCCCTGGCACCGGACTGGCTCCGGTTCCTCAGCTCGCTGAACCCGCTGACCCACGCCGCCGACGCCGCGCGGGCGCTGTTCAACGGCGACTGGGGCAACCCCGAGGTCGCGATCGGCGTGACGATCACGGCGATCCTCGCCGCCGTCGCGGTCTGGATCGCGTCACGCGCCTTCAGCCGGGCCAACGCCTGACGAAGGGCGCAGGCGGCCACACCCGTCCGGCCGCGCACGACCGCCTCGCGGCCGGCGGACACCGGCGTCCCCCCGAGCGGTACCCGTGCTCGGCGGCCGGGTGGGCGCCTACAATCCGGCCATGACCGATCGACCGATCAAGGTGCTCATCGCCAAGCCCGGCCTCGATGGCCACGATCGGGGCGCCAAGGTCCTCGCCCGGGGCCTCCGCGACGAAGGCTTCGAAGTCGTCTATACGGGGCTTCGCCAGACCCCGGAGATGATCGTGACAGCGGCGCTCCAGGAGGACGTTGACGTTGTCGGGCTCTCGATCCTGTCGGGTGCCCACATGACCCTGCTGCCGAAGGTGATGCGCCTGCTCCACGAGCGCGGCCTGGACGACGTGCTGGTCACCGCGGGCGGGATCATCCCCGACGACGACGTCCCGGCCCTCGAGGCCGCCGGGGTGGCCGCGGTCTTCGGGCCGGGAACCACGATCGCCGAGGTCGCGGCCTACATCCGGGGCCACGTTCGGCCGCCCGAGGCGTGAGCGAGGCGGAGATTCGCGCGCTCGAGCTGGCCGACGCGGCCGTCGCCGGCGACCGCCGGGCGCTGGCCCGGCTCCTGACCGCGGTCGAGAACCGGACAGCGATCGCGGAGGCGGCTCTGCGCCACCTCTACCCCAGCACGGGACGGGCGCACCTCGTCGGGATCACCGGCGCGCCCGGCGCAGGCAAGAGCACGCTCGTCGCCGCGCTGATCGCGGAGGTTCGCGCCGTGGGCCGGGCCGTTGCCGTGGTGGCGGTCGATCCGTCGTCTCCCATCACGGGAGGCGCGCTTCTCGGCGATCGCGTGCGGATGCAGGCGTACGCCTCCGACGACGGGGTCTTCATCCGAAGCATGGCCTCGCGCGGGCATGCTGGCGGGCTCGCCGCCACGAGCACGAGCGCCGCGACCGTCCTCGACGCGGCCGGATTCGACCTTGTCCTGCTCGAGACCGTCGGCACGGGCCAGAGCGAAGTAGAGGTCGCCGCGGCGGCCGACACGACCGTCGTCCTGGAGGCGCCCGAGATGGGGGACGAGGTGCAGGCGATCAAGGCTGGGCTCCTCGAGGTGGCCGACATCGTGGTCGTCAACAAGGGCGACCGGCCCGGGGCCCAGCGGACCGCGGCCCAGCTTCGGGCGATGCTGACGTCAACCATGAGCCCGCGCGTCGCGGCAGCCGAGGCGGGCGCACCGGGCGAGGTGCGGGCCGGGCGTAGCCGCCCCAAGCGGCCCGATGTGCTGATCACGACCGCCTCGACCGGCGAGGGCGTGCCCGCGCTCGTCACGGCCCTGGATCGTCATCGTTCGGCCGGCCGTGAGGGGCTCGCAGATGGCGCCGGCCTTGCCCGTGCCGAGGCGCAGGTCTGGGCGATCGTCTCCGAGCGGCTCCGGGATCGGTTCCACGGGACGACCGCGGCACCCGCGACCGAGGAGACGCTGCGCGCCGTCGCCGAGCATCGGCTCGACCCGTACACGGCGGCCGACCAGCTGCTCGCCTCGCTGACCGGGGGGCGCCCCGCGAACTGAACGGGCAGGGCACGTTTGCAGAGGCTCGGCGAGTGGGACGCGGGCGCGTCGACGAGGGTGCCGCTGGTCCGCAGGTCGACCTGGACGCCGGCGCGGCGCGGGCTGCCGGCGGTGCCTGGCGCGCAGGTTGCTGCGGCCGACGGTCTTGCACAGATTGCGCACTGCGACCGCCGAGGACCCTGGTACTGCATCCTTTGCGTCACGGAAGAGGCAGCGCAACCGGTCGTCGGTCGATCCGCGTCACCGGGTGCACGCGGCTGCCGGGTTGGGACCCGCCGTCGGTCGCAGTGGTCACCGGGCGCACAGCCCTCGACGGGGCCGGGCGTGGCGGTTCCCGGCAGGTCCCGCACGCGCTTCGAAACCGGGAACGCCACGCCCGGTCGGCACGCCCTCATCGCCTTCGGCGCCGAGAGCGGCCGCGCCGGTCTGGCAGCTGCCGCGAACCCGGGCCGCGCCGCGAACCCCGGCCGCTGCCGTCGCGCACCGGCCGCTGCCGTCGCGCACCCAGCCGCCGCGAACCCCGGCCGCTGCCGTCGCGCACCCAGCCGCGGCGAACCCCAGTGGCCCGCGCCGCGCACCCGGCGTACTCTCTCCGGCATGTCGATCGAGCGAGCCTTCGTGGCCGGCGCCGGGCTGATGGGCCACGGGATCGCCCAGGTCCTGGCCTCGGCGGGCCGAACCGTGGACCTCTACGAGCCGGAGCTCGCCCGGGCGGAGGCCGGCCGCGCCCGGATCGTCGCCAACCTGGAGCGTGCCGTCGCGAAGGGCAGGATCGACGCGACCGCTGCCAACGAGATCGCGGCCCGTGTCGCGGCGACGACGCGGATCGTGTTCGCCGAGGAGGCCGACCTGGTGGTCGAGGCGGTCTTCGAGGACGAGGCACTCAAGCGCAGGCTGTGGTCCGAGCTCGACGGCCGGGCCCCGGGACGGGCGATCCTCGCCTCGAACACGAGCTCCATCTCGATCGATCGACTCGCGGAGGCGCTCGCCCCGGGTCGCCGGAGCCACTTCTGCGGGATGCACTTCTTCAGCCCGGTGCCGGTCATGCCGCTCGTGGAGCTGATCCGAGGCAGCGCGACCGACGAGGCGACGGTCGCTGCGGTTCGCGCGCTGGCGTCAGACCTGGGCAAGCAGGTGATCGTGTCGGCCGATCGGCCCGGCTTCATCGTCAATCGGATCCTGATGCCGCTCCTGGCCGAGGCGATGCGGGCGCTGGAGGAGGGGATCGGGTCGGCGGAGGACATCGACACGGGCGCACGCGTCGGCCTCAACCACCCGATGGGTCCGCTCGCGCTGGCCGACTTCATCGGCCTCGACGTCGTGCTCGGGGTGCTCCGCGTCCTGCATGCGGATCTCGGCGACGCACGCTTCGCGCCACCGCGTACGCTGGAGGACCTGGTGGCCGCCGGGAAGCTGGGCCAGAAGACCGGCGAGGGATTCTTCCGCTACCCGCGCGGCTGATCGCGGGCTCATCGAAGCTCCCGGCGCCCCGCGCCGGGAGCCGCTCGCGGGAGGGGACGTGTTCGACGCATTGGACGGGCTGGGACCCGATCAGCGGCTGCTCGGCGAGACGGTCCGCCAGTTCGCGCGCGAGGTGATCGCGCCCGGCGCGATCGCGCGTGACGAGGAGGAGCGGTTCGACCGGTCGCTGATCGGCGCGATGGCCGGCCTGGGACTCCTCGCCGGGCCATTCCCCGAATCGGCCGGCGGGGCGGGCCTGACCGCCGAGGCGTGGACGATCGTCGTGGAGGAGATCGCCGCCGCGGACATGGCCGTCGCCGTGAGCCTGTGCGTCCATGTCCTGCACCAGAACCCGGTGGTCCGCTGGGGCACGCCCGAGCAGCAGGCCCGCTGGCTGCCCGCGATGCAGGCGGGCGAGGCGCTCGGTGCGTTCGCGCTGACCGAGCCCGGCGCCGGATCGGACGCTGCCGCGATCCGGACGCGGGCCACGCGCCTCGCGGCCGACGGCAGCCTGATCGGCCCGGACGAGCGGACCGCCGGCGACGATTCGACCGGTGCCGCCGCCTACCGGCTCGATGGGACCAAGATCTGGATCTCGAATGCCCCTGACGCCGAGCGGTACCTCGTCTTCGCCACCCTCGACCCGGCACGTGGCGCCGCCGGGATCACGGCGTTCCTGGTCGAGAAGGGGACACCCGGCTTCCGCTCCGGCGCGCACGAGAAGAAGATGGGGATCCGGGCGTGCCCGGCTGCCGAGCTCGTGTTCGACGGTGCCGTGATCCCCGCCGCCAACCGGCTCGGCGGGGAGGGAGAAGGGTACCGGGTGGCGCTGTCGGCGCTGGGCGACGGCCGGATCGCGATCGCCGCCGCCTGCACGGGCCTTGCGCGCGCGGCACTGGACCGCGCGACGACGTACCTGCACGAGCGGCGAGCCTTCGGGGTGGAGATCGCGGAGCTCCAGGGCCTGCGCTTCATGGTCGCGGAGATGGCCCAGCGGGTCGCGACCGCGCGCGCGCTGACGCGGGGCGCAGCCGCCGCGCGCGACCGCGGCGCCCCCGGAGCGGAGGTTGCCGCCGCGGCATCGCTCGCCAAGTGGACCGCGTCGGACGCGGCCATGCGCGTCACCACGGACGCGGTTCAGCTCTTCGGCGGGGCCGGCTACTCACGTGAGACCGGGGTGGAGCGGCTCATGCGCGACGCCAAGGGTGCCCAGATCTACGAGGGCACGAACCAGGTCCACCGCGGCATCGTCGCGGACGCGATCCTCGGGCGGGTGTCCGGGTAGGCCGCGGGAGTAGGATCGCGGTCATGATGACGCCGCCGAACGGCCCGAACGGACGCGTCTTCCTCGTCTCCGCCGCCCGGACGCCCATCGGCAAGTTCGGTGGGGGCCTCGCGAACGTCCCGGCGACCGAGCTCGGCGCTGTCGCGATCCGGGCCGCGGTCGAGCGCGCGGGCCTCCCCGTCGACGCGGTCATCGACGAGGTGTACATGGGGCAGGTGCTCCAGGCGGGCGCCGGCCAGGCACCGGCACGCCAGGCGGCGCTCTCGGCCGGGCTCCCAGCGTCGACGCCGGCCACGACGATCAACCGCGTCTGCGGCTCGGGGCTCAAGGCCGTCATGCTGGCCGCGGCCGCGATCAAGGCGGGCGACGCCGACCTCGTGGTGGCCGGCGGCATGGAGTCGATGAACCGGGCCCCATTCCTGCTGGAGAAGGCGCGCTTCGGCTACCGGCTCGGCGACGGGGCGCTCAGGGACGCGGCGGTCCTCGACGGCCTGTGGTGCTCGATCGAGGGCTGCCACATGGGGACCCACGCGGAGCGCGTGGCCCTCTCCGACAGCGTGTCGCGAGAGGACCAGGACGCGTTCGCGCTGGAGAGCCACCGCCGGGCGGTCGCCGCCCAGGACGCCGGCCGCTTCGCCGACGAGCTCGTGCCGGTGACGGTCCGCGACGAGCGTGGGCGGGAGACGGTCGTGGCGGCCGACGAGTCGCCGCGGCGCGATTCGACCGCGGAGGCGCTTGCTCGGCTCAGGCCGGTCTTCGCCCAGCCCGATCCCGACCCTCGCGACCCGGACGTGCCGCCCGCCGGGCCAGGCACGGTCACGGCCGGCAACGCGCCCGGGATCACCGACGGCGGCGCGGCGACGGTCGTGGCCAGCGAGCGCGCGGTGGAGCGCAACGGTCTGCAACCGCTGGCGCGGATCGTCGGGTACGCCCAGGGCGAGGTCGAGCCGCGCTGGCTCTTCCTGGCGCCCGTCGCGGGGGTCCGCGCCCTCACGGCGCGGACGGGGCTCGGGGTCGACGCGTTCGACCTGGTGGAGATCAACGAGGCGTTCGCCGCCCAGGCCCTGGCCGACGGGCGCAAGCTCGGATTCGACTGGGCGAAGGTCAACGTGAACGGCGGGGCGATCGCGCTGGGACACCCGATCGGCGCGTCGGGCGCCCGGATCGTGGCCACGCTGCTCCACGAGCTGCGCCGGCGGCAGGCGAGATACGGCCTCGCGACGCTCTGCCTGGGCGGCGGGGGATCGGTGGCCATGGCATTCGAACGTGCCTGAGGAGATGGGTCCGAGGGCCCGACCCGGATGGAGCCAGGACGCGGGCGACAGTCGCCGGCTCGACGACGCGAGCGATCGCCCGTTCTGGAGGCGTGACGACGCGCCGGTCGCCGACGACCGGCGCCGGCTCGGCGATCGCGATCGTCACCAGGTCGCCGGTCGGCACTTCATCGCCGGCGAGTGGATCGACGCGAGCTCCGGCCGCACCTTCGAGAGCCGCAACCCCGCGAACCGCGGCGACCTGGTGGGCCAGTTCCAGGCCGGGACGCCGGCTGACGTGGCGATGGCGATCCGCGCCGCGGAGACTGCGCTCCCGGCATGGCGTGCCACGCCCGCCCCGCGGCGCGGCGAGATCCTGTTCCGCTACGCGAGCCTGCTCCGGCGGGACAAGGAGCGCCTGGCGCGGGCGCTGACCCGCGAGATGGGCAAGGTCCTCCCCGAGGCGCGCGGCGACGTCCAGGAGGCAATCGACATCGCCGAGCTCATGGCCGGCGAGGGGCGCCGGATGTTCGGCGACACGGTGCCCTCCGAGCTTCCCGACAAGTGGGCCATGAGCATCCGCCAGCCGATCGGGGTCGCCGGGATCATCACGCCGTGGAACTTCCCGATGGCGATCCCGGCCTGGAAGACCATGCCCGCCCTGGTTGCCGGGAACACGGTCGTCTTCAAGCCCGCGTCCGACACGCCGAGCTGCGCGACGCTCATGGTCGAGCTGATGGCGGAGGCCGGGGTCCCGGCCGGCGTCGTGAACCTCGTGACCGGCGGTGGCGCGGAGGTCGGTGATGCGATCGTCGAGTCGCCCGACGTGCCCGTGATCTCGTTCACGGGATCGTCGGTCACGGGCAGGCGGATCGCCGAGCGCGCCGGCCGGCGCCTGAAGCGCGTCGCGCTCGAGCTCGGCGGGAAGAACGCCATCGTCGTCCTCGCCGATGCCGACCTCGACCTCGCGGTCGACGGGATCATCTGGTCCGCGTTCGGGACCACCGGGCAGCGCTGCACCGCGTGCAGCCGGGTCGTCGTCGAGCGATCCGTCTCGTCGCGACTCCTCGAGAAGCTGGAGGCCCGGACGCGCGCCCTCCGCCTCGGGGACGGCACGGATCCGGCGACCGACGTCGGGCCGCTCATCAACGAGGCGGCCCGCACGAAGGTCGAGGGATACGTGGAGGTCGGGCGCCGGGAGGGAGAGCTCGTCTGCGGCGGGCGAGCCGCGAGGGGTCCCGGGCTCGACGCCGGCGTGTTCTACGAGCCCACGATCTTCGCGGGCGTGCAGCCGATGGCCCGGATCGCCCAGGAGGAGATCTTCGGACCGGTGCTGTCGGTCATCCAGGTCGAGGACTACGGGGCGGCGATGACCGCCGTGAACCAGGTGCGTTACGGGCTCTCCTCGTCGATCTACACGACCGACGTCAACACGGCCTTCCGCGCCATGCGGGATCTCGAGACCGGCCTCGTCTACGTCAACGCGGGCACGATCGGCGCCGAGACGCATCTCCCGTTCGGCGGCTGGAAGGAGACCGGGAACGGGCACCGCGAAGCCGGCCACGCCGCGCTCGACACGTTCACCGAGTGGAAGTCGATCTACGTGGACTTCTCCGGCCGGCTTCAGCGGGCACAGATCGACAACCAGCCGGGCTGACCTGGCGGCGCCCGTCATGGCGCGTCACCCGGCCCGCCGGGCGGGCACCTGGCGAGCTGGCTGGGCGACGGCGGGCCGCCATCTTTGCTAGACTCCGCCGTCGCGGGCCCGTAGCTCAACGGTAGAGCGGGGGACTCTTAATCCCTAGGTTCAGAGTTCGAATCTCTGCGGGCTCACCAGATCACGCGCTCGAGGCGCCCCTCCCGGTTCGCCGGTGAGGGGCGCGTCCGTCCCCGGAGGTGCCACCTGGACGCTCAGCCGATCGAGGTCTCGTGGATCGAGCTGGACCGGCTCGTGGCACGGCTGGCCGAGGCGATCGGGCGCCAGTACGACCTCGTGCTGGCGATCACGCGCGGCGGGCTCGTGCCGGCGGGCATGCTGGGCTACCGGCTGGACCTTCGCGAGATCCTGGTGGCCGGCGTCGAGTTCTACCGCCACGGCGGTGGGACGCATCCCGCGCCTGTTGTCACGCACTTCCCGACAGCAGAGCTGCTCCGCGGTCGGCGCGTCCTCGTGATCGACGAGGTCTGGGAGACGGGGGAGACGATGGCGGAGGTGGAGCGCCGGGTCCGTGAGGCCGGCGGGATCGTCACCACCGCCGTGGTCCACTACAAGCCGGGCCGGTCGCGCGTCCCGCTGACGCCGGACTATTACGCGGCGCTCGCGGATGGCTGGGTGACCTACCCGTACAAGGCCGGCGGGTAGGGCGCGAACGCCGTCGGGCGTGGCGCATGTGGCTGGGACACCCGCCTTGCCCGGGCCGATCCCGTGCTACCCTTCGGCCGTCCTTGCAGCCGGTCCCGTGAGGCCGGCGTACCGGTCCTGAGAGGCCGGAAGGGAGGCATCGTGCGCACGTCGAGCCACGTCCGCCGCGCCCAACGGGCCGGTGGCGTTTTCATGTCCGGGGACCGATGACGGTCCGACCCGCCGGTGCGCCGCGGCTCGTCCCGCCGTCGCCGGATCCCGACCTGATCGTCGATCCCCGGATCGGGGCGCGTGGGTCCGCGCTGCTCGCGCTCGAGGATGGCACGGTCTTCGCCGGGATTGCCTTCGGCGCCGATGTCGCGGCCGGCGGCGACCTCGTCGTGAACACGAGCCAGACCGGGTACCAGGAGGTTTGCACCGACCCGTCGTACGCGGGCCAGGTGGTCGTGATGACCTACCCGCTGATCGGCAACTACGGGCGCCTCCGCGGCGATGACCAGTCCGAGCGGCCGTGGCTCCGGGGGCTCGTCGTGGCAACGGCAACCGCCGCCGTCCTCGACGATGCCCGCCAGCTGGCCGCGCTCCTGCGGGACGCAGGAATTCCCGCGATCGCGGGCGTCGATACGCGCTCGCTTGCCCGCCACCTCCGTGCCCGCGGCTGCCTGCGCGGGATCCTGACCGCCCCCGGGGATACGGATCCCGTCGCCGCGGTCGCGGCGGCCCGCGGCCTGCCGCGCTGGGAGGACCAGGACTTCGTCGGGCAGGTCTCGCCCACGGACGTCGTGGAGGTCGGCGACGCGGCAGCGGAGCCGGATGCCCCGCTCGTCGCGATCGTCGACTTCGGCCTCAAGGCGAACATCGTCAGGAGCCTCCGCCGGCGCGGCGCGCGCGTCCGGATCGTGCCCTCGACCGCGACGGCCGCCACCCTGCTGGCGCCCGAGATCGATGGCATCGTGCTCTCGCCCGGACCTGGCGATCCCGCCCGGCTCGCCGGACCGGTCGACGTCGCTCGCAGCCTGATCGCGGACGGCCGCCCATTGCTGGGGATCTGCCTGGGCCACCAGATCGTGGCTCGTGCGGCTGGGGCGGACACGGGGCGCCTCCGCTTCGGGCACCACGGCGCAAACCACCCGGTCCGGGACGTGGAGCTGGGGCTTGTCCAGGTGACGGCCCAGAACCACGAGGTCACCGTGGACGCGGCCTCGCTCCCGGCGGCGGGCGGGTTCGTCGTGAGCCAGGTGAACCTCAACGACGGCTCCGTGGAAGGGCTGCGCCACCGTTCGCTCCCGATCGAGACGGTGCAGTACCACCCCGAAGGCGCGCCCGGGCCCCTCGACGCCCTGGCGGTCTTCGACCGGTTCGTCGCCGCGGCTCGGGTGCGATCGGGGCGGCCCGGGTGAGCTCGCCGCCGATCCCGCGCTCCACCGCGCCGAAGCTGCCCGCGGAGGCGGCGACGGCGACCCCGGCCGTGGTCGCGCCGGCCACGCCAGCCGTCGCGACGCCGGCCACGCCAGCCGTCGCGGCGATGCGTCCGCCGAAGCCGCGCTCGGTCCTGATCATCGGCTCGGGACCGGTCGTGATCGGACAGGCCGCCGAGTTCGACTACGCGGGTACCCAGGCCTGCCGCGCCCTTCGGGCGGAGGGTATTCGGACGATCCTCGTGAACTCCAATCCGGCCACGATCATGACCGACCCCACGGTCGCCGACGCCGTCTACCTCGAGCCGCTCACGGTCGCGGCGATCGAGGCGGTGATCGCGCGCGAGAAGCCGGATGGCCTCCTGGCCGGGCTCGGCGGCCAGACCGCGCTGAACCTTGCGATGGCGCTCGCGCAGGCCGGGGTCCTGGAACGCCATGGGGTTCGGCTCCTGGGCACGCCGCTCCGGGCGATCGAGATGGCCGAGGACCGCCTCCAGTTCCGCGACCTGCTCGACCGGCTGGGCCAGCCCTACGCGCCCTCGGCGATCGTCGAGGGCGCAACGGAGGCCGAACGCGCCGCCTCGATCGAGCGAGCGCTGACCCAGATCGGGCTCCCGGCGATCATCCGGCCGGCCTTCACGCTCGGCGGGACCGGTGGCGGGATCGTCGAGACGGAGGCCGACTATCGCGCGGGCGTGCGAACCGGCCTTCGTGCCAGCCCCATCCACCAGGTCATGGTCGAGCAGTGCCTGGTCGGCTGGCAGGAGATCGAGTACGAGGTGATGCGCGACCACGAGGACACGTGCATCGCGGTGTGCTCGATGGAGAACGTCGATCCGCTCGGCGTCCATACCGGCGATTCGATCGTCGTGGCGCCGGTCCAGACGCTGCCGGACCCCGTCCACCAGCGCCTCCGAAGCGCGGCGCTCGTGATCATCCGCGGCCTCGGCGTCGAGGGCGGGTGCAACGTCCAGTTCGCGCTGAGCCCGGACTCCCGTGACTACGCGGTGATCGAGGTGAACCCGCGGGTCAGCCGAAGCTCCGCGCTCGCGAGCAAGGCCACCGGCTATCCCATCGCCCGCGTCGCCGCCCAGATCGCGATCGGCCGGACCCTCGCGGAGATCCCGAACGTCGTGACCGGGACCACGGTGGCGGCCTTCGAGCCGGCGCTGGACTACCTCGTCGTGAAGCTGCCGCGCTTCCCGTTCGACAAGTTCCCGCGCGCGGACCGGACCCTGGGCAGCCAGATGAAGGCGACCGGCGAGGTCATGGCGATCGACCGGACGTTCGGCGCGGCGTTGAACAAGGCGCTTCGCGGCCTGGAGCAGGCGGGCGCCGGCCCGCTGGCCGAGGACCCGGCCTGGGCGCCGACGATGGCGTACCTGGCCGCGGCGCTCGCCGGCGAGGACCTCGACGCGGCGGACACGGTAATCCGCTGGATCGACGAGAACGGCAACGCCTGCGAGTCGAGCCGGCTCGCCCAGCGCACCGCCGCCCCGATCGTCCTGCGCCGGTTCCTCGCGCCGTCCGACAACCGGCTCTGGCGCATCCTGGGCCTGCTTCGTCGCGGCGTGCCCGAGGCGGCCCTCGTCACGGCAACCGGGATCAACCCGTGG
This sequence comes from uncultured Chloroflexia bacterium, assembly GCA_963734535.1. GTDB lineage: Bacteria > Chloroflexota > Limnocylindria > Limnocylindrales > CSP1-4 > CTSoil-043. The sequence goes on from CAVTHS010000003.1 coordinate 71,289, forward strand.
TTCGTCTCGGAGCTCGGCCGCTCGATCGCCCTGGAAGGGCGCCTGCGCGCCGCCGGGCCGGCGCTGCTGGCTGCCGGCCCGGCCGCGGACGGCCTGCCGGCCGACGCGGCCATGGCGACGCTCCTCGCGACGGCGAAGCGGGCATCGCTCGGCGACCGCGAGATCGCGGCGCTCGCCGGCGTCGGGGAGCCGGATGTCGCCGCCGTCCGGCGCGCGTTGGGCCTCGTCCCGGGCTTCGCGATGGTCGACACGTGCGCCGCCGAGTTCGCCGCGGAGACGCCGTACTTCTACGCCACCTACGCCGCGGCCGGCTCTCCGGCGGAGGCGCCACCGGTCGAGCGGCCAGCGGCGCTCGTGATCGGCAGCGGGCCGGTCCGGATCGGGCAGGGGATCGAGTTCGACTACTGCGCCGTCCGTGCCGCCGAGAGCCTCCGGTCACTCGGCTGGCGGGCGGTCATGGTGAACTCGAACCCGGAGACGGTCTCGACCGACTTCGATGCCTCGAGCCGGCTCTACTTCGAGCCCCTGGACGTCGAGTCCGTCAGCGAGGTGATCGCCGCGGAGACGCCGCCCGGCGCGGTGCCGCTGCCCGCGTTCGTCCAGTTCGGCGGTCAGACGCCCCTCAACCTGGCAGGGGCGCTCGCCGCGGCCCGCGTCCCGCTGCTCGGCGCGTCGCTCGAGACGATCGACCAGGCCGAGGATCGCGTCCGCTTCAGCGCGCTCGTGGAACGGCTCGGGATCCCGCAGCCGGAGGGCGGGATGGCCCGCTCCATCGAAGAGGCCGAGGCGCTTGCCGACCGCGTGGGTTACCCGGTGATCGTCCGCCCGTTGTTCGTGATCGGCGGGCTGGCGATCGACTTCGCCTATTCGCGCGACGACCTGATCACGCAGCTGGCGGCGGCCACGGTCGTCGACCCGGACCGGCCGGTGCGGATCGACCGCTACCTCGAGGGCGTGGAGGTCGATGTGGATGCCGTCGCGGACGGCCAGACGGTCCTGATTCCCGGTCTCCTCGAGCAGGTCGAGCGCGCCGGCGTCCACTCGGGCGATTCGGTGGGGGTCTTCCCGCCGCAGGCCGTGAGCGAGGCGGACCAGGCTCTGATCGTGGCGTCGATGGAGCGGATCGTGCGGGCGCTCGGCGTGCGCGGGCTGGTCAATGCCCAGTTCATCGTCCGCGAGGATGGCGTCTACCTGATCGAGGTGAACCCGCGCGCCAGCCGGACGGTGCCCTTCATGAGCAAGGTGACGGGCGTCCCGCTCGTGGACCTCGCCGTCCGCATCGCGCTCGGCCAGACGCTCCGCGAGCACGGCTGGCCGAACGGGCTGCTCCCACCGCCGGGGTTCGTCGCCGTCAAGGCGCCCGCCTTCTCGACGACGAAGCTGCGCGGGGTCGACCCATCGCTCGGCCCGTTCATGCAGTCGACCGGCGAGGTGATCGGGATCCATGCCGACGCCCGCGTCGCGACGGCCAAGGCGCTCCTGGCCGCGTCGCTGGTTCCGCCGACGCCAGGCGAGGAAGGCGCCCTTGCGCTCCTCTCGGTCGCGGACCGCGACAAGCCCCTGGTGCCGGCCCTCGCCGCAGCGCTCGCGCGCGCGGGCTACCGGTTCGCGGCGACCGCGGGAACGCGTGCCGCGCTGCGCGGCCTGGGGTGGGAAGCGGAAGCCGTCGCGAAAGTCGGCGGGGCGGCCGGTCCGGGCGAGATCGCGATCCTGGACCTCATCGCCTCGGGCCGCGTCCGGCTCGTCGTCAACACGCCGACCCCGCGCTCGGGGCCGGTGCGCGACGCGGCCGAGATCCGCCTGGCTGCGATCGCCGAGGGCGTCCTGTGCCTGACGGCGATGGAGACCGCCGTCGCGGCCGCGCAGGCGCTCGACCCGGACCTCGCGGAGCGCCTCTCCGATGTCCAGCCGCTGGATGCCTGGGTGCCCGCGCCAGGCGTCGCACCTGGCCGGGCGCAGGATATTGCGAGCGGTGCGGCATCCGTCGGAGCCGCGGCGAACCGTCCGGTATGAGCTTCACCCTGGCCCCTGCTCCCGCGCTGATCGCGATGAGCGGCCGCGTTTGACGGCCGGAGGCCGGCCGCGGGTTCCGTCAGGCCCGGAGCGGGCTCGGTCGCTCCGTCTCGTGGGTCGCCGAGCCCTCCACGAAGCGTCCCAGCGCCATGAGCGCGTGCCCGAGCCGTGACCGAACCGGTGCGCGGCGCCCGCGCCCGGCCAGCCGTTCGTGCTGCGCCTCCGTGCGAAGCCGCGTCATCCGGTATGCAACCTCGACCGCCATGCGTGCGTCCCCTCCAGTCGCGTCGTGCGTGTTCGCGTGGGCCGGCGCGCGCCCGGGATCGATCCCGTTGCTCATCGCGTCGTCCTCTCGTAAGGTGTCCATCTAACTCGTGTATGTGATGCCGCCCGCCGGCCAGGTCGGCGAAGGTCCATCCTCATCCCTGCGCGGCGCCCAGGTATCGCGCGAGATCGGGACCCGCCTCCGCGACGCGGTCCCGTCGCAGGCTGTAGTAGGTGAGCCCGCCGGTCTCGGTCATCGTCAGGAGGCCGGCCGCTCGAAGCTGGGCCAGGTGGTGCTTGACCGTTGGCTTGGAGAGCCCCATGCGCTCCGCGATCTCGGTCAGGTAGAGATCCCCGTCCGCGAGGAAGCGGAGGATCCGCATCCGGCTCTCGTCGCCGAGCGCCTTGAAAAGGCGAACCGTCGCCGGGGGCACGCCGGCCGGGTCTCCGTCCAGCGCGGTCTCGGCAAGCGGGTAGGCGAACATGTGCCAGCCCTCGCCGGCGAAGACGTAGTTGTAGGGACGCGCGAAGTAGCTCGGCACGAGGTTGACCCGCCGGATGGCGGCATCGGGCGTCCAGCGGTAGCCGTTGGTGGCGCGCTCGATGAAGTCCTCGAGCGGCAGGCGCTCCAGGTCGCCGCGCCGCGCCGCGACGTCGCGCGCCTGCATCTGCGCAACGCGCGGCTCGACGGCCGCGAATCGCTCCTCCCAGGCGCGCAGGATGCGGCGGAGGGCCCGGAGCTCCGTCTCCGGCTCGCCCAGCAATCGATCGAGCGCCCCACGGAGCTCCTCCGGAGCGCTGGTCACCATCTCGTCGTGGAGCGCGAGCTCGCCCGCGAAATACCGATCGGCGAGCGCTCGCGTGGCGTCCAGCTCGTCGTCGTCGCAGGCGGAGCCGATGAGGTCCCGCGCGGAGACCCTGCCCGCGAGCGCGACCACGTCCGCAGCGGTCCGCACGTCGCGATCCGCGATGACGAGCGGGATCAGCGCCCAGCCGGCGATCCCGCGTGCGCCCTCGTGGTGCTCGAAGACGCGCTGCCTGTCGCGCCGAAGGGGAGCGGAGAGCGATTCGTTCGCCGCCGCGCGCCACGCGGCGTCCGCGGGGAGGAGCTCCGGCTCCGTGTCCCCCACGAGGCTCACGAGGAAGTCGAGCGCTGTTCGCGCCTCCAGGACGACCTCCGGGCGCGTCGACCCACCGCGGGGAGACAGCTCGCGCACGAGCGCGCCGGGACGCCGGAGCAATGGGGTGGGGCTCTTGGAGACGGCCATCTCGTCTTGTTGATCTCCCGTGTGTTAGATAACTATCTAACATCATCCCGTCGGTGTCAAGGGGCAGATCGCGCCCCACGGATTGCACCCGCCGGACTGCACGACGGACCGTCGCCCGTACAATCGGATGAGCCGCCGCGCGCCAATCCTCCCAGCTCCTCGAGGGCCGCATGACCGTTCCGACCGTCCGCTATACCGACGAGCGCCTGCCCAACGGGCTCCGCCTCGTGATCAGCGAGGACCACCTGGTCCCCGTCGTTGCGGTCAACATCTGGTACGACGTGGGCAGCAAGCACGAGCAGCCCGGCAAGACGGGTTTTGCCCACCTGTTCGAGCACGTCATGTTCCAGGGGAGCCGGCACGTCGCGAAGGCGGAGCACATCGCGCTCGTCCAGGCCGCGGGCGGGAGCATGAACGGGACCACCTGGCTGGACCGCACCAACTACTTCGAGACGATGCCCTCCCACCAGCTGGAGCTGGCGCTCTGGCTGGAGGCTGATCGGATGGGGACGCTGCTCGAGGCGCTCAGCCAGGAGAACCTGGACAACCAGCGAGCGGTGGTCAAGAACGAGAAGCGCTCGAGCTACGACAACCAGCCCTACGGGTCGTGGCAGGAGAAGCTCCTGGGGCACATCTACCCGGCGGGCCATCCATATCACCACCCGACGATCGGCTCCATGGAGGACCTCGACGCGGCGTCGCTCGAGGACGTGGCCGCGTTCTTCCGGACCTATTACGCGCCGAACAACGCCGTGATCTCGATCGTCGGGGACGTGGACCCTGGCCAGGCCCGTGCGTGGGTCGAGCGGTACTTCGGGCCGCTGGCAGCCAACCCGGCGATTCCCGCCTTCAACCCGGACCCGCTGCCGCTGACGCTGGGCGGGGAGCGCCGGGAGACCGTCCCGGACCGCGTCCCGCTGCCGCGCATCTACGTCGGCTTCCGCGCCCCGACGATCGGCGATCCGCGCCTCTACGCGCTCGAGATCGCGGCGCAGGTGCTTGCCGGGGGCAAGGGCAGCCGGCTGCACCGGCGGCTGGTCCGCGACGAGCAGATCGCCCAGGACGTCGCCATGTTCGGCCTCGGCTTCTCCTCGGGGCCGTCCGTCTTCATGGGCTGGGCGACCGTTCGCCCGGACTCGACGATCGAGGCGGTCGAAGCTGCTCTCTTCGACGAGCTGGCGCGGATCGGGATCGAACCCGTCAGCGACGACGAGCTTGCCCGCGCAAAGGCGCTCATCGAGACGGACGAGCTCGCGGCGCTGCAGCGAGTCAGCGAGCGCGCGGACCGCCTGAGCATGTACGCCACCCTGCTCGACGATCCGGACCAGGTCAACCGCCAGCTGGAGCGGTATCTGGCCGTCACGGGCGAGGATGTCCGCGCGGCCTGCGCGGAGCTCCTCGTCGCCACGAACCGCGTGGTCCTGACCTACGTTCCGGCCGATGCCGGGACCCGATCCGCGGAGGCGGCATGAACCGCTCTGATCCCGTCGAGGCTGCGCTCGGCGTTCGGCCCGTCCCCGGCACGCCGCGGCCGTTCACGTTCCCCGCGGCCACGCGCGGCCGGCTTTCGGGTGGCCTGCCGCTCGTGACGGTTCACCTGCCAGGCCGGCCGCTCGTGTCGGCCAGCCTCTACCTTCCGAACGGCGCGGTGGACGAGCCCACCGACGAGGGCGGCGCCACCGTGCTGGCGGCCCGCGCGCTCACCGAGGGCACCCGTCACCGGGACGCCGTGGCGCTGACCGAGGCCGCCGAACGACTCGGAGCCTCGCTGCGCGCCGAGGCCGGATGGGACGCGACCGTCGTTGGTGTTGACGTGCCATCGGAGCGGCTGGGTCCGGCGCTCGAGCTCCTTGCCGAGATCGTCCGCGAGCCAGCGTTTCCCGAGCGGGAGGTTGAGCGGCTGCGGGACCAGCGCCTCAACGACCTGCTCCAGGCGAAGGCCGACCCGGCCCGCCGCGCCGAGGAGGCCTTCATCCAGACGATCTACGCGACCGGGACACCCTATTCCCGGGTTGCCGGGGGTCGACGGGAGACCGTCGAGACGCTCGACGCGAGCATCCTCCGGCGAGCCTTTGCGCGTCTGGGCGACCCGGGCCGCGCCGCCCTCATTGTTGGCGGCGACCTCGGGGGCATCGACGTCGCCGGGATCACCGAGCCGCTCTTCGGCGACCTGGCGGCCGGCGCTGCCGCCGCCGGCGCGATGCCCGTCCTGCCGGTCATCGGCGACGGGCTCGATCGGACGAGGGTGCGTCTCGTCCACCGGCCGGGCGCGGTCCAGTCCGAGCTTCGCGTTGGCCACCTCGGCCTGCCGCGCCGGGCGCCGGACTATCACGCGGTCACGGTCATGGCCATGATCCTTGGGGGGCTCTTCAACTCGCGGCTCAACATGAAGCTGCGGGAGGAGAAGGGATACACCTACGGCGCCGGCGCCGGCTTCGACTTCCGGCGCTTCGCGGGACCCTTCTCGGCGAGGGCGGCGGTGAACACGGACGCGACGGTCCCGGCCCTGGTCGACCTTCTCGCGGAGCTGCGCCGTATCCGCGAGGCGGCGCCGACCGATGCCGAGATGCGCGCCGCCCGGGACTACCTGGTCGGCGTCTTCCCGCTCCGCTTCGAGACGCCGGGGCCGATCGTGGGCGCGCTCGGCGGGATCGTGACGTTCGGCCTCCCGGACGACGAGCTGGACCGCTACCGGCCGGCGATCAACGCGGTGACCGCCGCCGAGGTGCTTGCAGCCGCACGTGCCCACCTCCACCTCGAGCGGCTGGCGGTGGTCGTCGTGGGCGACGCGGACGCAGTCGGGGCCGACCTCCAGGAGGCCGGCATCGGCGAGGTCGAGGTGGTTCGCGAGGCAGAGCCGCTCGCCGACGAGGCCTGACGCGCGACGGCTGGGCGCCCCGGCAGGCCGCCCAGGTGACGGACGACGCCTGGCGCGGGCACGGCCGTGGCTCGGTGACGCGGCATTTCTGAAACCTTCTCGTGTACCCCGGCCTCAGACGGGTAGCGAGGTCGAAAGCAGCGCCCGGCCGCGAGCAACCGGCACAGCGCCGCGAACCACCCGGCGCATCGAAAGCGTGAACGAACATGGATCGCTACAGCGCAAGCCTCATTCGCGGCGTGGCCGCGGCGGGAGTGGCCCTCTTCCTCGTCGCGGGTGCGGCGTTCGCGGCAAACGCGGTGATGGGCTCCCCCCACAGCACGTCCCGAGCTTTCGTCCCCGCGGCGGCGACCTCGCAGTCCGACGCCTCGAAGGTCGAGGTGACCGAACACGCGACGGCCGAGCCGCGCGGTGCGGCCGAAGGTACCGGGAAGGCCGAACCGACCGAGACGCCGGATGCCACGACGGGGACGGCCAAGCCGGGCGAGAAGGCCGAAGGCACCGAGAAGGTCGAAGACACCCACGGGGCCGAAGGCACCGAGAAGTCCGAAGACACCCGGAAGGCCGAGCCGACCAGGTCTCCCAATGCGACCCGGACGGCAGAGCCGGCCGAGACGCGTGACGTCGAGGACCAGTCCGGCGACAACACCCAGCAGCGCCGGGACGACGGCGACGACGAGCACGCCGGCGCCCGGGCCACCCCGACGGCCGGTGCGCCGACGTCCGGCTCGGCGGCGACGCCCGAGCCGGCCCACTCGCACGGTGGCCGCGGCTCCGGCGACCGTGGCAACGGCTCCGCCGATAGCGGCAACGGGTAACAGTCCGGCATCGGCACGTTCAATACGACGCGGGAGGCGGGCCATGTGGCGCACGACGGCACGCGCGGCGTATCGTCTCGTGGCCAGCGTCCCGGCGCCGGTGATGGACGTCCCCACCAAGGAGCCCGCCCGATCGACGCGCCGCGCGACCCCGTCCCGATCGACACGCCCGGCACCGACACGCCGAGGGACGACCTCGAGGCGCGTCGGGTCGTCGCTGCGGTGCTCGAGGGCGATCCGGACGCGTTCCGGACTCTCGTGGAGCGCGAGTCTCGGACGCTCGTTCGCAGCTGCTACCGCGTTCTCGGCGACCTCCACGACGCCGAGGACGCAGCCCAGGAGGCATTCGTGACGGCGTATCGGGCGCTCGGGACGTGGCGCGGCGACGGGCCCTTCGGCGCGTGGCTCGCCCGGATCGGCGTCCGGATCGCGCTTCGGAAGGCATCCCGGCGACGGCCCGTGGTGTGGATCGATCCGCACCCGGTAGCGGCCGACGGCGGCAGCGATGAGCGCGTTGCAGCGAACACGGTCGGGGAGCGTGCCCTGCTGGGCGCCCTCGGCCGGGCCGAGGCTGATCCCGCCCAGCTCTTCGCGCGAGCCGAGCGCGCGGCGTCGATCCGGGCTGCCGTGGCCAGCCTGGACGAGCCGTACCGCGAGGTCATTGCGCTCCGCTTCTTCTCCGAGCTCTCGCTGGCCGAGATCGCCGAGGAGGCAGGTCGGCCCCTCGGAACGGTCAAGACACATCTCCACCGCGGCCTCCGGCGGCTGCGCCGCGCTCTCGATACGGAAGGCGTGGCCTGATGGCCGGTGCGCAGCGACCCGGCCAGTTCCGGCCGGGCGAGCTGGACAGGGCCGACCTGGGCCCCGGCATCGAAGCCGAGCTGCTCGGCGCGGCTCGCGAGCTCGAGTGGCTCGCCCTGAGCGAGGATGTCGGCCCGGGTCCCGACTTCGTGGGAACGGTCATGGCCGCCGTGAGCCGCGAGCCGGCCCCGCGCCCCGTCGCCGCGGCGCTCGGCGCCGCCCGTCGTCGAAGCCCGCTCGCCGCGCTGTCCGCCATCGGCGATCTCTGGCGGGTCGCGTTCACGGGCGGCCGCCCGCTGGCCGCGCGCTTCCCGGCGATGGCGCTCGTCGTGCTGCTCGTCCTCGGTTCGGTGGGCGTCGGAGCGATCGGCGCCGGCGCGCTGGGCGGATTGGTGAGCCGCGGGCCCGAGGCCACGCCCAGCCTGTCTCCCGCGACGACGGCGTCCCCCTCGGCGTCGTCGGCCAGCCCGTCGCCCTCGCCGTCGCCGACTGCAAGCGAATCGCCCGAGGCGAGCGCTCAGCCAGCGCCCTCCCAGAGTCCGCAACCGTCAAGTACCCTCGAGCCGTCGGTGACTCCGAACCCAACACAGGACCGCACGGCGCAACCGACCGACACTCCGCGACCGACCAACCGGCCGACCCAGACGCCGAAGGCCACGGGGACGCCCGAGCCATCCCCGAGCCCGTCGCCGACCGAGCCATCCCCGAGCCCGTCGCCGACCGAGGTCCCGAGCCCGACGCCGCGCGAGGTCCCGAGCCCGAGCGTCACGCCGCGGCCGACGGAGACGCCCGAACCCAGCTCGGGTCACGGCGGCGGATAGGCAAGGTATCGCCGGAATCTGCCCGCCGGCGCGCGCCGTTCCCCTGCTAGGCTGATCGCGTGCTCGCCGTCGTCGGTTCGCCATGCTTCCAGCCCGCGCTGACACCCGGCGCGGCGGGTGACGCAGGCGGGCTCGCCGCCGGCATCGCTCGGGCGGCCGCCGCCGTCGGCATCCAGGTGCAGCTGATCGGAAAGGTCGGTGACGATCCATCCGGCGACGCGGTGCTCATCGCGCTTGGCAGGTGCGGCGTCGGACACGTCGCGCTGCTCCGGGACCCGGGCCGCGCGACCCCGATCGCATCGCCGCTCGTCCCGTTCGCGGATGGCGCGGACACGGAGCCGATCGCCGCATTCCTCGCAGAGGACCGCGCGGATGCTCCCGGCGAACCGGGCGAGATCCTGGCTCCCCGGGGACCCGCAGGGCTCGCGATGGACCCCGACGACATCTCGCTCGGGCTGCGCTACGTCCGCGAGTTTCGCGTGCTCGTCGCGGCGGATCCGCTCGACGAGACGTCGTCCCTGGTCGTCGCCGACGCCGCGTCGTTCGCCGACGCCGCGCTCATCGTGATCGCCCCGCCGGGAGTGATGTTCCCGGTCGCCCCTGCATCCGCGACGGTCCTCGAAGCGCCCGAGATCGACCCGGACGGGGCGTTCGCCGCGCTCGTCGGCCGGCTCGCCGCTGCCCTGGATCGTGGCGAGGACGCTGGGGAGGCGTTTCGATCGGCTGCGTCGCAGGGTGGCTGGGAGCGCGCAACCGGCTGACCGAGCAATCGGCAGAGCGCGCGACGGGTTGCGCGTCGTCGCGCCGGCGCGGTCGGGCCGGCCGCGCAGCCAGGTCAGCCGAGGGTCAGCTGGCGCCCACCCGGCTCGGGGCCGAGCGGGCCAAGGGGCACAACGAGGTCGGGACCCTCGTTGCGAGCGTTGTTCACGCGCTTCGTCACGGGGTACCGGAGCAGCAGGTCGTCAGGCGCGGGCCGCAGCAGGCGCAGGAGCGCCGCGGGTTCCGGGGCCGCGGGGTCCAGCCAGGCACCCCAATCGGCTGCCGAGAGGATCACCGGCATTCGGTCATGGATCGGCGCGAGCGTCGCGTTCGCGGTGGTCGTCACGATCGTGAACGTGCGGAGCCATGCGCTCTCGGGATCCGCAGGGTCGCGCCACGGCGACCAGAGCCCGGCGAACGCCATGGGCTCCCCGTCGGACCGCCGAATCAGGTTCGGCTGGCGGATGGACTCGGCGACGCGCTCCCACTCGTAGAACGCGTCCGCGGGCACGAGGCAGCGCCGCTTCTGGAACGCGCTCCGGAAGGCCGCCGCCGTCGCGACGGTCTCCGCGCGGGCGTTGATCAGGCGGTTGCCGATCTTCGCGTCCTTCGCCCACGTCGGCACCAGCCCCCACCGGTATGAAGCGAGCGCGCGACCCTCGTCAGGGCGCTCCACGACCACGAGCCCGGCCTGCTGCGGCGCGAGGTTGAAACGGCCGCCGGGCGTCGCGGCCAGGTCGTCGGCCGCGAACAGGGCAGCCAGCTCCGCGCTCGGGCGCTGCTGCGTGAATCGGCCGCACATGGCCGGAGTCTAGCAGTGGCGGCGGACGGCTCCGCCTTCTGCTACGGTCCTCCCGATGAGCGGACCCACCACGTCCAACCCGGAGATCGCGGGCCCCCTCGACCGCGGGACGGCGGAGGCGCTCCTCGCCCGAGCGGATGTGCTGCTGGCAGCCAGCGAGTTCGACGCCGCTCGCGCCCACTACGCGCGCCTGATCGGCTTCCCCGACCCGGCCATCACGGGCGCCGCGCTGCTCGGGACGGGCGAGTCGCTCTTCCGGCTCGACGACGAGGCCGGCGCGCTCTGGAGCTGGGAGCAGGTCACGCGCCTGCCGGAGAATCCCTCGGCCTATGCCGCATGGCGCCAGGTCGCCGCGGCCCGGGTCCGTGCCGGCTCGCTGCGGACGGCATTCGATGCCTACAAGGAGGCCGAGCGGCGCGCCCCGGCGCAGGACCGGGCAGAGATCGCGTCGCGCCTCGGCTGGCTCAGCCGGGAGCTGGGCGACTCGCGCGGGGCCGGCCGCTACTTCGCGCGAAGCCGCGGCCGGGAGCGGACGCCGATCGTGAGCTACGCGATCCTGGGGATCACCGTCGTCGTCTCATTCCTGGCGCTGCAGCCCGAGGGAAGCGAGCTGCTGCGGCTGCTCGAGCTGGACAAGGGCCTCGGGAACGGGGAGTGGTGGCGGCTGGTGAGCCCGGTGCTGGTCCACGGGAGCATCATCCACCTCGCCTTCAACATGTACTTCCTGTACCTCGTGGGCCCACTCGTGGAGCAGCTCTACGGCTCCGCCCGCTTCCTGGTCCTGTACGTGCTCACCGCAGCGGCGGCGTCGCTGGCAAGCTTCCTGCTGGGCCCGGGGCCCAGCGTCGGAGCGTCCGGCGCGCTCTTCGGCCTGTGCGGGGTCCTGCTGGTCGGACGAGCGCTCCATCGCCCCGTGCTCCAGGGCCAGCAGCGGGCGATCATGAGCCAGATCGGATTCCTCGTCGTGATCAACCTCGTCTTCGGGTTCGGGTTCAACTCGCTCGGGGGGAACGTCGACAACTTCGCCCACCTCGGTGGCCTGGCCGGCGGACTCTGGCTGGGCCTGCTGATCCCGCCCATCGGCGCGTCGGACCTGCCGCCCGTTGGGCGGCGCTCCGGCGGCGGCATGCCGGGTTCCCGGACGTCCCAGGTTGAGGCGGCGGCCACCACGGACCGCGCTGCAGTCGTCGCCGGGACGAACGCGGCGATCCGCGTGGGCGGGCTGACCCTCGGGCTCCTGCGCTGGGCGGGCGTCGCGGCGTTCGTGGTGGTGATCCTCGCAGGCGTCGTGCTCGGCGGCGGCAGGCACGCGTAGCGGCGCTCCCGACCTCGACGTGGGAGCCGGATCGCGATGTCCGATTCCCGCGAGCGCAGGCTCGCCGCCCGTGCGATCCTCCCGGCATGACCGTTCCCCTTGACTTCGAGCATCGGTACCGCGCGGTCGCCAGCAGGGATTCCCGCTTCGACGGGTACTTCTTCCTGGGGGTGACCTCGACCGGCATCTACTGCCGGCCAAGCTGCCCGGCCCGCACGCCGCGACGCGATCACGTGAGGTTCTACCCGACGGCCGCGGCGGCGCAGGCGGGCGGCTTCCGCGCCTGCAAGCGCTGCATCCCGGGAGCCGTGCCCGGCTCGCCGGAGTGGGACGTCCGCGGCGACGTGGCCGGCCGGGCGATGCAGCTCGTGGCGGACGGGGTCGTGGAGCGCGAAGGCGTCCCGGGTCTCGCGGGCCGGCTGGGTTACGGGGAGCGACAGCTGCGGCGGATCCTGCTGGCCGACCTCGGGGCGGCGCCACTCGCGCTGGCCCGAGCGCAGCGGGCCCATGTCGCCAGGCTGCTGCTCGAGACGACCGATCTCCCGATCACGGAGATCGCGTTCGCGGCTGGGTTCGCCTCGCTGCGCCAGTTCAACGCCACCATCCGCGACGTCTTCGACGCCAGCCCGACGTTGCTCCGCGAACGGCGCCGGCGCGGCCGCGAACACCACGTCCCCAACCGCATGGAGATTCGGCTGGCCCGTCGCGCGCCGTTCGACTTCGGCACGCTGCTGGCGTTCCTCGGCCCGCGCGCCATCCCGGGCGTGGAGGAGGTCGTCGGCGACACGTACCGACGCACGCTGAAACTGCCCCACGGGCCCGCCATTGTCGAGGTGGCCGACGACGGCACGGCCGTCCGGTGCCGGCTCGAGCTCAGCGACCCGCGGGACCTGGGGCCGGCTGTCGCGCGTGTGCGGCGGCTGCTCGATCTCGATGCCGACCCGGTCGCCGTCGACGACGTGCTGGGTCGCGACCCGGTGCTCGGCCGGCTGGTCCGCGCGACGCCGGGGCGCAGGGCGCCCGGGGCGATCGACGGCCCGGAGCTCGCGATCCGGGCGGTCCTGGGCCAGCAGGTGTCGATCGTTGCCGCGCGCACGCTCGCCGCCCGACTGACGCGGGCCGAGGGAACCCCGCTTGGAACGCCGAGCGGCGGCCTGACCCACCTCTTCCCGGAGCCGTCGCGGATCGCGGGTGCGCCGGATGCGAGCCTGCCCATGCCCGCATCGCGTCGCCGAACTGTCCGGGCGCTCGCGGCCGCGCTCTCCGACGGGACGCTCCTGCTCGACGCGGGCGTCGACCGCGAAGCGGCGCGCGTCCGGCTCGGCCGGCTCCCGGGCATCGGTCCGTGGACGGCCGGCTATGTCGCGCTTCGCGCGCTCGGCGATCCGGACGTGCTCCTCGCGGACGATCTCGGGGTGCGGAGGGCGGCCACGGCGCTCGGCCTCCCGAACGACCCCGCGGCGCTCCGCGCGCGGGGCGAACGCTGGGGCCCGTGGCGCTCCTACGCTACGCATCACCTGTGGGCGTCGCTCGCCTCGAGCGCCGCCGCCGGCACGACCGTCGGCACCGACCCCGTCCCCGCTGCACCGGAGGAGCCCGTCCCGTGATCGTTCACGCGTCCCACGCCACCCCCATCGGCCCGCTCCTTCTCGTCGGCGAGCGCGACCGTGCCGGCGCTGTCCGGCTTTCCGGGATCTACATGGAGCAGCATCGAAACGGCCCGGCCGTGGATCCATCCTGGTCCGAGGATCCGTCCGCGTTCGGCGAGGTCGCGCGCCAGCTCGACGAGTATTTCGAGGGCACGCGGGCACTGTTCGACCTGCCGCTGGCCCCGGCTGGGACGCCGTTCCAGCGCCGCGTCTGGGCGGAGCTCGCCCACGTCGCCCCGGGAACGACCATCACCTACGGCGAGCTCGCCCGGCGCGCGGGCCACCCAGGCGCAGCCCGGGCGGTCGGCGCGGCCGTCGGCCGCAATCCCATCTCGATCGTGGTGCCATGCCACCGCGTCGTCGGCGCGGATGGGACCCTGACCGGCTACGCGGGCGGCGTCGCACGCAAGGCATTCCTCCTCGCGCTTGAAGGCCCGTCGGCCGGGCTCGCTGCCCGGTGACACCAGTCAGGGCCGCTGCGGCGACGGGGACATCGGCGGCGCAGGGATCCGGCCGCGGCTGGCTGCTCCCGTACCTGGGCGCCGCGCTCATCTGGGGCTGCTCCTTCCTGTTCATCAAGATCGGGCTGGAGGCGCTCTCGCCGATCCACGTCGCGTTCGGACGGCAGGCGCTCGGCGCTGTGGCGCTCCTCGTCCTCGCTGGCGTGACGCGCGTCCGGCTGCCCCGTGAGCGCGGGACGTGGGCGCACCTGTTCGTGGTCGCGCTTCTTCTCAACAGCGTGCCGTCGACGCTCTTCGCGTTCGGCGAGACGCACGTCTCGTCCGTGGTCGCGGGGATCATCAACGCGGTCACGCCGCTCGCCACGATCCTGGCGATGTTCGTGGCGTTCCGGTCCGACCGCCCGACCGCCGGCACGGTCGCCGGAATCCTTCTCGGCTTCGCCGGCATCCTGGTTGTCGTGGGGATCTGGAACGGGGTCGGCAGCAACGAGGCCCTGGGCGTGCTGGCCTGCCTCGGCGCGGTCGCCTGCTACGGGATCGGCTTTCCGTACATCCGGCGCAACCTCGCCCCGCGAGGGGAGCGGCCGCTCGCCCTGGCCGCCGCCCAGATCACGCTCGCGGCCCTGCAGCTCCTCCCCTTCGCGCTGCTCGATACGAGCCCGATCGGTGATCTGACGCCTCGGGTCCTCGGTGCGATGCTGGCGCTCGGGGCGCTCGGTACCGGGATCGCCTACGTCTGGAACTTCCAGGTCATCGAGCGTGCGGGCGCGACGATGGCGAGCACGGTCACCTACCTCACGCCCCTCGTCGCGATCGCGGTCGGCGCATCGCTGCTCGGCGAGGCGGTGACGCTCAACCAGCCGCTCGGCGGGGTCGTGGTGCTGCTGGGCGTCGCGCTCGCACAGGGCCGCTTCGCGCTTCCGGCGGGCCGGCGGTCGCCCGCGTAACGGACCGAACGCGGCTGTGCTCCACCAGTGGGCGGTCATGTCCGCCCCGGGTGCCCGCGGTCAGCCGGCCGTCTCCGTCATCTCGGCAACCGACTGCCCGAGGATGTCGCGCAGCCGCAGGAGCGCCGTGCGGATGCGCGTCTTGGCCGTTCCCAGCGGGATGCCCAGCGCCTCGGAGACCTCGACATGCGTCAGGCCCCCGAAGAACGCCATCTCGACGGCCGTCCGTTGGGCCTCCGGCAGCTCGGCGATCGCGGCCCGGACAGCGTCGCGCCGCACGTGCAGCCATGCCTCCTGGTCGACGTCGTCCGCCGCCTCCTCGAGCTCGAGGTCGACGTCGGCCGTGTGCCGGCGCACGCTCGCCTCCTTGCGCACGAGGTCGATCGCCTTGTGCCGGGCAAGGGAGAACAGCCAGGAGCTCAGCGATCCGCGGGCCGGGTCGAAGCGGCCGGCGTTCTTCCAGACCGCGACGAACACCTCCTGGACGACATCCTGGGCGAACCGGTCACCGCCCGTCACCTGGTAGGCAAGGGAGTAGAGCGGGCCGGAATAGCGTTCGTGGAGTGCCTCGATGGCCCGCTCGTCCTGCTCGCGGATCCGGACGAGAAGCGCGGCCTCTTCCGCCCGGCGTTCGTCAGGGGTTGGCGCGGCTTTCGCGTCCGGCACGGATCAGCGCCCGGATGATCCCGAGACCAGGTCGGCACGATCCCGGAAGCGCTCCAGGACGCGGTAGAAGCTGCGCCGGGCGAGGCGGTCACGGTCCGGGACGTCCGGCGAGACCGCGCCGCCTTGTTCATGGCGGACCAGCGGGAGCTCGAGGCGCAGGGCGCGCCGCGGAGGCCGGTCCGGGTTCGCGCCGGCGCGCAGCACCAGGCTCCACCACGTGTCCAGCCACCGGTCGGAGACGAGCTTTCCGTCGAGCGGGCCGAGGGTCGCGATCTCGGCCCGCCGGAAGGCCAGCCAGGTGGCATCGATGGCGTCGACGTCGGGTCCCGCGGCCTCGTCGAGATGGCCCAGGTCCGGGCCGGCAACGCCGAACCCACCGGCGACCGCGACGGAGGGATCGGCGAACGCATCGACCAGCGGCGTGAGGGCATCGCCGATCATCTCGACGGACGGCCCCGCGAGCACCACCACCTCGCCGCGGGCGCGACGGAGGCCCGCGTTCAGGGCGATGGCATGCCCGAGCCGCGCGCTGGTCCAGACGAGCTCCGGATCGGTTCCGGCGATCGGAGCCAGGTCGGGTGAGCCCGGGGCGAGCCGCTCGGCCTGTTCCGGTGGCGGGTCGTTGGCGACGAGCAGGACCTGCGTGCCGCCCGGGGCGTGGACGCGGAGGCCGTCGAGGATCCGCGCAAGGGCGTCGGGCTGGTCGCCGGCGACCAGGAGGACCGTGAAGGGGGCGGTGGCGGGCTCGTCGAGCAGGGACGGCACGGTCTCCGCGCTCCCGTGGCGCACGACCCGGGTGTCCTCGATCGTGGGAGGCGCGGCAGGCTCCAGACGATAGGCCGTTCCGCGATCCATCACGCGCCAGCCCGCCGCCTCGATGCTCGCCCGGAGGATGTCGGCGCGGGCGAAGTCGCGGCCGGCGCGGGCGTTCGCCCGTTCGCGCGCCAGCGCCTCGATCTCGTCGGGCGGCGTAGAGGAGGCCGGTGTCACTCCGCGAGTGTAGCCGGGACGATGGGCAGGACGACGCTGACGCGGGCGCCGCGCGGCGCGAGGTTCTCGGCCGCCGCATCGCCTCCGTGACGCCGCGCCAGCTCGCGGACGATGGCGAGGCCGAGCCCCGAGCCCGGGCCGCTCCGGGATGGGTCCCCGCGGTACGAGCGGTCGAACGCGTGCTCGAGGCCGCCCGGCGGGAAGCCTGGACCATCATCCGAGACGGAAAGCACGATCGACGGGCGCCCATCGGGCGTTCGGGCGCCGCGGACGCCCAGGTGGACGCTGGGCGCGGCGTTCCCGGCGACCCCGTGCCCGACCGCGGCGAGCGCATTCTCGACCAGGTTCGAGAGGATTCGCTCGACGGCGAGCCGGTCCGCCGCGAATGGCAGCGCGACGGACGGCGTGTCGGTCACCAGGTCCACGCCCACGGCCGCCGCCCGCGGGGCGAACCGCGCGCCAGCTTCCGCGATCACAGCGCCGCCCTCCAGCTGTTCCGGCCGGAAAGCGGCCGACTCGTCGCGGAGCCCGTCGAGCGCGCCGAGCTCGCCGACGAGCCGTTCGAGCCGTGCCGCCTCGTCGGCGATCGCCCGCGCCGCCCGGGGCGCCGCGTCGCCGCTCGCGGTCCCGTCCACGAGGGCCTCCGCGAACCCGCCGATCACGGTCAGCGGCGTCCGCAGGTCGTGGCGAAGGTTCGCGAGCAGCTCGGTCTCGGCGCGCCGTGTCCGCGCCAGCTCGCCCCGCATGGCATTGAACCTGATGGTCACCTCCCGGACCTCGCTCGGGCCCTCCACCGGCAGTGGTGGCGGTTCCGGCCCGGTGCCCTCGGCAGGCACCGCCGCGGTTGCGACCGCGAGCCGCCGGAGCGGGCCGGTGGTGGAGCGCGCGAGCAGCCAGGCGAGCGGCCCGCCCACCAGGAGCACGACGAGCCCGACCAGCGGCAGCGTCCGCAGGAGGTCCCCGAGCGCCTCCGCACCTGCGCGGTCCGGGGCCGCCAGGACGATCGCGCGCGACAGGACGGCCCCGGGCTGTGTGAGCGCCACGACGCTCGTCGCGCGCGTCGTGCCGTCGTCGAATCGGAGCGTCGCGTCGGCGACGGTCCCGCGGCCGCCGCCCGGGATGGCGGGCAGGTCGCCGACGGGCCGGGCACTTCCCGCGAGGCTGAGCGGAGGACGAGCCGCGCCGGGCACGAACAGGAGCGCGATGTCCAGCGAGTCGAGCTGGTCGCGCAGCGTCTCGAGCGCGGTGGCAACGTCGGCACGGTCCGCGCGCGCCCCGAGCTGCCCGACGATCGTGGCGCCGACCGCATGCAGCCGCCCGAACGCCGCGTCGCGGTGGAGCCCGCGGACGACCACGAAGAGGGCCCCGCCGACGCCGACGAGCACGGCGAGCGCAGTCAGGGTGAGCGTGAGGGCGAGGCGGCCGGCGAGGCTCCTGGGCACGTGGGGTGCCTCAGCGCGCGTCTTCGGACGGGAAGCGCGCGTCTTCGGACGGGAGCGAAGCGCGCGCGGGTGGGACGAGCCGGTATCCCACGCCGCGCACCGTCTCGATGGGCGGTCCGTCGTCGCCGAGGTGCTTGCGCAGCTCCGCGACATGGACGTCGACGGTCCGGGTCTCGCCCGGGAAGTCCGTACCCCACACGTCCTCGAGGAGGACGTCCCGGGTCAGGACCACCCCGGGGTCCCGGGCGAGCGCTGCCAGCAGGTCGAACTCGCGCGCCCGGAGCTCGAGGCGGCGATCGCCGACGATGGCCTCGCGACGACGGCCGTCGATCCGGAGCGATCCGACCTCGATCGGACGGGCACCCGCCGCGGACCTGGCGCTTCGCCGGAGGATCGCCTTGACACGGGCCACCAGGGCGCGTGGGTTGAAGGGTTTGGTCACGTAGTCGTCGGCGCCCAGCTCGAGCCCGACGATCGTATCCACGTCGTCCGTGCGGGCCGTGAGCATGAGGACCGGGGTATCGCCGCGGCGACGGATCTCCCGGCAGACGTCGAACCCGTCCTGCCTCGGCAGCATCAGATCGAGGACGACGAGATCCGGGTCGTGCCGCAGGTGGAGCGCGAGCCCCTCGTCGCCGTCGCGAGCCGCGATCACCTCGAAGCCCTCCTTCTCCAGGTAGAGGCGGAGGAGCGCCACGATGTTCGGCTCGTCGTCGACGACGAGAACGCGCTTCATGGTTCTGGAGTCTACGGTGCGCCGGCCGGCCCAAGGGGCTCGAACGTAAGCGCCGCGTAAGCCCGGATCCACCGAGAGGAACCGAGCGGGAGGCTGGCCCCGGAGCGGCCGACTGGAGTGGCGAGACTCAGGCGAGCACCAGGTTGTTGAGGGCGTGGAGACCGATGCACGTCCACAGGGAACCCTTCCTGTGCAAGACGTAGCCCATCCAGACCGAGAAGAACGCCACCCATAGACAGCCCATCGCCGAGATATCGGTGCCCCTGGCGAGCCAGAGAGGCACGTGGTAGAGAACGAAGAGGGCCGCCGTCGCGAGGTTGCCTCCAGTCGTGCCGACCATGCTGTCCAGGCGTCGCAGCAGAACGCCGCGGAAAGCGGCCTCCTCCACCACCGGCGAGACGATGACGGCTGAGACCAGGTAGAAGGCCGAGATCGGGGGCAGGTCCGGTCGCCCGCCGTGGATGAGCAATGAGTACGCAGCAATCAGGACTGCTCCGCCGAACAACCATCCCAATTGCGGTGCCTTGTCGAGACCGAGATAGGCTGCGGGATCGGCCCGCTCCAGCCGCGGGTATGCCAGGGCGAGCGTTCCCCACAGAACGAGTTTGAGCGCGAGCGCCAGGGTGGCCGAATATGGAAGCGCCAGGAGCAGCAGGCTCCACAGCCCGATGGGTATCGCGATCAGCGCCGTGGTGCCGGCAAGCGCGGAGCCACGCCAACGTCCGGGCTCGGCGTGCGGGATCAAGGTGAGACCAGAACTGGGGGGGAACTGGACCCCGAGGGCCGAACGAGATCCCGAGCACCGGCGGACCCTTCGGCGTCGCCAACGCTCGGCAGAGCCGGGACCTCCGGCAGGGCATCGTCGTAGCGAGCGCGTCTCACGGCAGAGCGCTCCAGCTGCACAGGCACTTCCAATCGAGCGCGGATTGCTCCCCGCGGCCGCCGTTCTGCGGCGTGGGCATGGTTCCAAGCATAAGGATCGTTCGCGGCCGCCACCGCTCGATCTGCCGAGCTGCCGGCGTGAGGAATCGTCGGCGGCGCCACCGGTCTGGCGGCTGCACTTCCGTGGATCCGGAGTCGGGTCAAGCGCCCGATCGGGCACGTTCGGCTGCCCGATCGTCCGCCCGAAATCGCCTGTGGGCGGGTCCGCATGCGCGCGACCATCCACGCATGCGACTGGGCCTCCGCGCAGCCGACGACCGTGCCTGATCGCGCCGAGCTTGTCGAGCGCGACGAGCTGGAGACGCTTCGCCGGCGTCCGGGCGCGCCGGGCTCCAGCCCGGCGGCAGCGGTCGCCGACGACCCGACCATCCAGATCCTGCCTGCCACGTCTCGCCGAACGGGGCCCGGATCGGGTCCGGCCATCTTCCCGCGTGGGATGGGTCCGGCAGCCTTCATGGCGACACAGCGACTCGCGGGCAACCGAGCGATGCTCCAGGCCCTAGCCAGGGCGCAGGTGTCGCTCCTGCGCACGACGGCGGACCCGGAGCAGGACGAGGAGAAGCCCGCCGGCGGCGCCTCGCCGGCCGAGTTGCTCGCGCTGCCAGGGCAGGCGGGCGCGGCGGCCGGAGCCCCGAACGGCGCGGCTGGTTCGGGAGAGCAGGGGGGCGCGGGCGAGGGATCTGCGGCCGGCGCCGGCGCGAAGCTGTCGAAACAGGGCGGTGGTGGTCGGAACGGCCAGGAGCTCGAGAAACCCGCTCTGTCGGCGGCCGGTGACGCGGCGGGTCCAGCCGGCCAGGCCGGCGCCGCGATCGGTGGAGCAGGGGCGGCGTCTGCGGTTGGCGGAGCCGGGGCCGGTGCCGGAGCCGGAGCCGCGGCCGCGGGCGAAGCGGCCGGAGCCGCGGCCGTCGGCGCAGCGGGGGCCGGAGCAGCAGGTGAATCGGCTGGGGCCTCGGCCGCGGGTGCTGCGGCCGAGGCCGCGATCGGGACTGCCGTCGGAGGCGGGCCGGGCGCCGCCGCAGGTGCTGCGGCCGGAGCCGCGGTCGGAGGAGCGTCGGGCTCGGGCGCATCGGCGGGCAGTCGATCGACCGATGTCGCTGCCGGCGCCGGCGCGCCCGGAGGCGGGGCCGCCGGGTCGTCCCGCACCCGCCGAACCGAGCCGCCGCCGATCACTGGGACGGGCGGTCCGTCGACGCCCCGGGCGGGCAGCGGCCCGTCGACCGGCCCGGGTGGCGTGACGGCAGGCGGCGGTCCGGGCCAGGCAGGCGGCGCTCCGGGCCAGGCAGGCGGCGGTCCCGCCACGACCCTCGACGCGACGGGGAGCGGGCCTGCGTCTCCGATCACCACAGCTCCCGCGACCGCCACCGGCGGGAACGGGGCCTCTGGCGTCGCGGACCCCACAACCGCGAGAACCGGCATCGACTGGAACCAGATGCTCTCGGACTTCGGGCCGCCCGCCCGCACCGTTCTCGAGGTCGGCCGGCTCATCCCTGGCTGGGGGCTGTTGGCCGGCCTCGCGTCCGACTCCCTCAGCTGGGCGAGCGACATGAGCTCGATCCCGGCGTCCAAGAACGCCCGGTTCGCGACGGACCTCGTGATCTTCCGGAACGTCGTGAACATCCTGAACAACGGGCTCGGGCACGTCCTGTACGTGGACCAGCTGATCCAGGACGGGCTGGCGGGATCGGTCGTGGGCGCCGAGTTCACACCCTTGACCGCGGCGGCCAATGAGGTCCTCGCCGGCATCAAGGTGGCGCTCGACGAGGTCCAGCTGGGGACCGACGTGCTCGTCGAGGTCGAAGCCCTGTACCAGGCGAACCACGCGCCGGACAGCACCGAGGCCGAGGCGTGGCGTGCCCTCGCGGACAACTACGCCGCGAACATCCTCGGCGATGTCGTCAATACGATCCTGGACCTCATCAGCCTCGCGAGCGCGGGTGCCGCGAACACCGCGCCGGTCGAGGAGGCGAAGCTGCCGCTGACCCTCGCCGGCGCATTCCTCGAGCACGCCGCCCCGAACATCATCTCGGCCATCAACAACGTCGTCGGCGTCTGGCTCGGGACCGGCGTGACCGCCGGACGCCATGCGGCGACCGGCACCCCCGCCACCGGCGGCGCGGCTGCGGGCCCGGCCGCTGGCACGTCGAGCACCCCGGGCGGACCGGCTCCGGCACCAGGCGCCGCGGGTCCCGGCGCAGGGACAAAGGTGCAGCGGATCATGGCCGGGCAGCCAGGCGAGACAAGCGGACCCGGGGGCCGCGCGGCGCGCCTCCAGGCACAGGCCGCGGCCTACGACGTGGCGGGCGGCTTCATCGACATCGAAGCGCCCCAGGCCCGTGCCACCTATGACGGCATGAACCTCGTGATCGGCGCGTTCGAGGCATATGCGGAAGACCAGATCGCCCAGATCGACGCGGTGGTCGGCGCGCTGTCCGGCGGCAAGTCGGCCTTCCAGGTGATCCGGGACGCCGTCAAGGCCGGCCTCGATGACATGAACGCGAAGCTCGGCGTGGCCCAGCAGCTCGGCGAGACCGCGACCAACGCGAAGGCGAACGCCGCGTCCATCTCGGCGGCGTGCACGACGGTCCTGGCCGGGATCGACGGCCTTGTCATGCCCAGCGTTCGAATTCCGAGCGTGGACCTCGGGGATGGCGTCCTCGCCGATGCCGCTGCAGCCGTCGCGAACACGGCGGCGGCGGCTGCGAACACCGCCCTCGAGCTGGCCGTCTCGGGCGTGTCGGCGG
Organism: uncultured Chloroflexia bacterium; assembly: GCA_963734535.1. Lineage (GTDB taxonomy): Bacteria > Chloroflexota > Limnocylindria > Limnocylindrales > CSP1-4 > CTSoil-043. Next base: position 93,602 of record CAVTHS010000003.1, read on the forward strand.
CCCTCGACACGGCGAAGGACGCGATCCGGAGCCCCATCCTGGATCTCAAGAGCCATGCCGACAGCCTCGGCGAATGGCTCGCGATCCTCGCCACGAAGAGCACCGAGTTGGTTGCCTCGCTGCATACCCAGATCGCCTCGTTCAGCGAGGGCCTCGGGCACTGCAACAACGTCGAGGACGTCATCAACCTGATCATCGGCCAGGTGAGCGACATGACCGGCATGCCCAGGGTCACGGTGCAGGACCTCCGGGACACCTGGGACAGCGTCGGGCCGTACATCGACCAGTTCGCCGCGCTCGGGCCCCAGCTGCACGATCGAGCCGCGGCCCTGCGCGCGCAGGCTGCCGAGCTCGGCGCGGAAGACGAGGGCGGCACCACGTTCGCCCTGCCGCCCGGGCCGCCGCCGGACGCGGGCGCGGGCGCCGGGGTGGGGGCGCCGGCCTGACCCGACGCGAGCAGGACACGCCGGATCAGGGGAGGGACGCCACCGCCGTCACCAGGTCGCGCACCGCAGCTTCCAGGGCCTGGCCCGGCTCGCCGGCGACGATGCCATCCGACACGTCGGCCTGGACCTGCGCCGCGAGGCGGCCGGTCGCGGTGGTGGCCGCAGCCGTGTCACCACCCGCCAGCGTACCCGCCACCTGGTCGAGGAGATCGCTCAGCTGCTTCGCCTCCTTGCCCTTCAGGGCGCCGGGACCACGTGCCGCGTCGATCGCCGCACGGACATCGGCGGCGCGCGCCGCCGCGACGGCGAACGGGTCGGCGACGGGGGACGGTGGGAGGCTCGGTGGCGCGCTGGGGAGCGTTGACTCGGCCGGTGATGCCGACGACGACCGCGCAGCTCCGCTCGAGGCGGGCGCGTTGGACGGTCCACCCCCGAACGCGCCCGCGATCGCGAGCAGGACCAGGAGCACGACCACGGCGACGATCGCGACGAGGAGGATCTCGCCGGTCCACAGCGAGGGGCCGCGATAGCGATCCGACCCGTGGCCCGGCCGCGAGGGGATCGGGGTCGCTGGACGCGACCGATCGCCGGTGCCGGGCACGCCCGGCGGCGAGGCGATGGCGGCCCGCGTGGGGGCGTCCGGTCCTGTGGCCCCGGCAGGGACGCCGGCTCCCGGTCCCATCCCGATCCCGCCCGCGGCCATCGCCGCGGATGGGGCGGGTCCGCCCGCGGAGACGGCGAGGTTCCGCAGCCCCGTCGCCATCTCGGCGGCGCTCGGACGCGTCCCGGGCCGAATGTCGAGCGCGCGTGCGATGAGCGACGCAAGGGCGGGCGCCACGCCGGGAAGGTGCTCGCCCAGGGGTGCAGCCGGGAGCAGCCGAGCGCTGACGAGCTCGGCGACGTTCCCCGCCGCATGCGGCAGGACGCCCGAGAGGGTTCGGTAGGCGACCGCCCCCAGCCCATAGACGTCGGACGCGGCGGACGGCGGCTCGCCCTCGAGCAGCTCCGGTGCGAGGTAGGCGAGGGTGCCGACCGTGGTGCCCGTCGCCGTCAGCTCGGTGAGCCGGGGTCGCTCACTCGCCCCTCCGGTGCGCGCCAGCCCCAGGTCTCCGAGCTTTGCCCGGCCACCCGAGAGGAGCACGTTGCGCGGGGTCACGTCCCGGTGGAGGATGCCGCGGGCGTGGAGCGCCGCGAGGCCCTCGGCGGCGTCGGCAAGCAGCGGAAGGGCCACGGCCACGGCCAGCGCGCCGGCCGCGTCGAGCCGGTCGCCCAGCGACCCGTCCGGGCAGAGCTCCATGACGAGGAACGGGTCGCTCCCGGCCTTCGTCACCACGTCGTGAATCGCGATCACGTGCGGGCTCGCCACGGCGGCAAGCGCGCGCGCCTCGCGGTCGAACCGCTCGGTCAGGAGCGGGTCGCCGGCGAAGGTCGGCATGAGCACTTTCACGGCCACGTCGCGGTCCAGGCGCAGGTCGTGGGCGCGCCAGACGGTTCCCATGCCGCCCGCTCCAAGGCGCGTGTCGATGCGGTAGCGATCCGCAAGGAGATCACCGATGGCGGGCATGGCCCGAGAGTACCCCGCGCGTCGTTGCGTTGCGGGCGGCGTACGCTTCGCGTCGATGTTCGCCACACTCGCGGGGAGCTACCCGGGGCCCACCGACGTGCCGCCTGCCCGGGCGCTCAGGCTTGTCCTGGTGGCGCAGGCCGGCGCGGGGCTCGGGCTCCTCTCCGACGGGATCGTGCACCACTCGGATGACCCGTCCACGCTGGTGAGGGCCTGGACGGCCGCCCGGGACGCGGCCCACGCCGGGGGGATCGGCCTGCCCGTCAAGCTCGCCGTCGCCGGCCCATGGGCGCGCGTCGCGCTCTCCGCCGGCACGCCACGCGCGCCCTCGACCGCGACCGACGCGCCGGACGGGCAGTCTTCGGCCGCGCTGTCGGCGGCCGCGACCCTCGCGGCGGCCCTCGCGGCCGTGATCGCCGCGGGTTGCCCCGTCATCGAGATCCACGAGCCCGTCGCGACGCTCCCGGGCGGCGCGGGGGCGGGCACGGTGTTCGCGGCGGCCCATCGCCTGTTGCTTGCCGGGCTCCCGGCGGACGCGCACGCGACCCTCGCGATCACCGGCGGAGACGCGGAGGCGCTGGGCGCCGAGGCGCTCTTCGGGCTGCCGTACCGGAGCTACCTGTTCGACCTCATCGCCGGCCCGGACAGCTGGCGGACCATCGCGAGAGCGCCCGGCGATCGCGGCATCATCGTGGGCGTCGCCGACGCGACCGGCCGGCGATCGACGGGCCTCGAGGAGGTTGCCTGGGCGGCGGGCTACGCGGCGTCGCTCGGCGGCCGCGGTCTGGCACGGGTCGGCCTCGCGCCGTCGGGCGGACTCGACGGGCTGGACCCGGCCCGGGCACAGGCCCTCATCGGCCTCCTCGGAGAGGCGGCCCGGCTGCTGGCCGGAGAGCCGGAGGTGCTGCAGCGCCGCTTCGACCCCCGGGCTGTCGACCTGCGGAGCGCTGCCCTCGGAGAATACCGACCGGACCAGCGCGGGCGGCCGCGGGGCCGGTAGTCGTGGGCCACGCGCGAGCCGCCCCGCGCCGCCCTCGCTTACTCTCATCGGGTGAAGGTCGTCTCGATCGTCCCGGGTGACTCCTTGCCGCGCCCCGCGGCCACGTTCGCAGGCGCCGTCCTTGCCCGCCACCTGCTCGTGGGTGGCGTGCGATGGTCGAAGGGACGCCGGCTCGACGAGGCGGACCTGCGCGCGCTGGAGGTCGGCGACGTGACGCTGCCGGGGACGCCGGCCGCGGCCGGCGGACGGCCCCGGGCGATCGCGCTGCTGATGCCCGAGCCGGGCGACGTGCACGAGGACGCGGCCGCGGCGCGGCTGGCGGCCGCAGTCGCAGGCCCCGGGCTCGTCATCCGGGGCCCGTTCGAGTCCCGGTTCGACCTCGTCGCCGCCCACGCAGGCGAGGTCAGGGCCAGGGTGCCCATCCTCGAGCGGCTCAACGCGGTGGACGGGATCGCGGTCTTCACCGTGCTCGACGGCCAGCTCGTCGCCGCGGGCACGCTCGTCGCCTCGGTCAAGACGGGACCGCACCTCCTCGCGGCCGCGTCGCTCGGGCGCGCCGAGGCGATCGCGGCCCGCGGGGGCTCCGCCCGCCCGGTCGTGGAGGTTCGGCCCTACGTCGCGCGCCGCATCGCCGCGGTCGTCAAGGAGACGCTCTCCGCCTCGGCACGGGCCCGGTTCGAGGCGACCCTCCGGGCCCGGGTGGAGGGCCTCGGTTCGACGCTCGTCGACGTCTCGTACGTCGCTGACGAGACGGCCGCGGTCGCCGTGGCCTTTCGCCGGTTCGTGCGCGGACCCGCGCGCGTCGACCTCCTGCTGACCGCCGGCGCAACGTCCACGGATCCCTCGGACACCATCTTCGTCGGGTTGGCGGCGATCGGCGGGCGGGTCGTCAGCCACGGGGTTCCCGCGCATCCGGGCTCGATGCTGTGGCTGGGGCGGGCCGGCGCGACGACGTTCCTGGGCCTGCCGACATGCGGCGCCTACTCGCGGGCGACCGCGGCCGACCTGCTGCTTCCGTGGCTCGCGGCCGGGGAGCCGCCCGACCGCCGGACGGTCGCGCGCCTCGCACATGGCGGGATCCTGACGAAGGAGATGCGGTTCCGCTTCCCACCATATGCGCGATCGCTCGACGCCCCGGAGGGGTAGAGGACGTCGCTCGATACGCTGGCGGGATCGCGACCCCGCCGCACGCGCTCTCGAATCTCCGCATCGGCTGGTCGCTGACCCGCGGTGTACGATCCCGCCCAATCCCGACCCCCGAGCGAGGCACGATGGACGAGCAGAACGCGGCGCTTCCCGGCGAGCTGGCGACGATCGAGGGCCTCCAGGCCGCGTTTCGCCGGCGCGACTACGTCGCCGACCGCTCGCTGAGCACGGCCGTCTTCCTGGCCCTTCGCCTCGGCCGGCCGCTCCTCCTCGAGGGCGAGGCGGGCGTCGGAAAGACCCAGCTCGCGAAGACGCTGGCCGACACGCTCGGCGCGCGGCTGATCCGGCTCCAGTGCTACGAGGGCCTTGACGTCACGACCGCGGTCTACGAGTGGAACTACGCCCGCCAGATGCTCGAGATCCGTCTCCGGGAGGCCCGCGGCGAGATCGGCAGCGCGACCGCCCACGACATCTTCGGGCCGGAGTTCCTGCTGAAGCGCCCGCTGCTCCAGGCGCTGGAGGCGCCCGACGGCATCGCACCGGTGCTCCTGATCGACGAGATCGACCGCGCCGACGAGGAGTTCGAGGCCTACCTCCTCGAGATCCTGTCCGACTTCCAGGTCACGATCCCGGAGATCGGGACGGTCACCGCCGAGCGGCCGCCCCGCGTGATCCTGACCTCGAACAGGACACGCGAGGTCCACGATGCGCTGAAGCGCCGCTGCCTGTATCACTGGATCGACTACCCGAACGCGCACACCGAGATGGAGATCGTCCTCGCGCGCGTCCCCGAGACACCGGAGCGCCTCGCGCGCCAGGTTGTCGGCTTCGTCGGCCGCCTCCGGACGGCCGACCTCACGAAGGTCCCCGGCGTGGCGGAGACGCTCGACTGGGCGTCCGCGCTGCTGGCCCTCGGCGCGCGCGAGCTTGCCCCGAGCGTGGTCGATGAGACGCTCGGCGTCCTGCTCAAATACGAGGAGGACGTCCGGCGAGTCCGCGGCGCGACCGCGGCGGGCTACCTCGACGAGCTCGTCGCGACGGGAGCGTAGGGAGCCTGCGGCATCCGCCCATGACCGGCATCCGCGCCCCCGTCCCGGACCCGCTGGACGCGTTCGACGGATCGACGTTCCTGCGCAACGCGGTCCTCTTCACGCGTGCGCTCCGCTCGGCGGGCGTCGTGACCGACCTCGGCGGGGGGCTCGACTTCGCCCGGGCCCTCACGCTCGTGGACATCGGCGACCGGGCCCAGGTGCATGCGGCGGGCTCGGCGGTCTTCTGCCGGCGGCGCAGCGACCTCGAGACGTACGACGCGGTCTTCGACCAGTTCTGGCGGCGCCACACGGCGCGGATCGCGCCCACCGGCCTCGAGGCGACCGTCGCCCGCCCGCCGAGGCCGCCGAAGGATCGCGAGGCCGCCCTCGACACGGAGCGTCCCCGCGACCAGCCGGGGCCGCCGCGCGGCCGGCCCGAGCAGGCCGAGCCGGGGGCCGGCGATGACGAGCAGGAGGCTGACGCTGGCTGGGTGGTCTCGCCGCGCGCCTTCAGCCCGGGCGAGGCGTTCCATCACCGCGACTTCGACCGGATGACGAACGCGGAGCTGCGGGATGCCGAGCGGCTCATCGACCTTCTCGAGCCGCGCCTCGAATCCCGGCTCACCCGGCGCTACGAGCTTCATCCCCACGGCGCGCGGCTGGCGCCGCGGGCGATGTACCGCCGCAACCTCGGGGCGGGCGGCGACCTCGTCGACTGGGTCTGGCGGCGGCGCCTCAAGCGCCCGCGCTCGATCGTGATCCTGTGCGACGTCTCGGGATCGATGGAGCGCCACGCCCGGATCCTGCTGCGCTTCGTGCAGGCGCTCACCCGCGCATCCGGGGTGCGGACCGAGTCGTTCGTCTTCGGCACGCGGCTCACCCGGATCTCGCACGAGCTGCGGGGACGCGACCCGGACCTCGCGATCCGGCGCGTCAGCGAGACCGTGAGCGATTGGTCGGGCGGGACGCGGATCGGCGATTCCCTTCGCACCTTCAACCTGCGCTGGGCGCGGCGGGTCCTGCGCTCCTCGGGGGTGGTCATCGTCGTGTCCGACGGCTGGGACCGGGGCGACCCCGAGCTCGTGCGCACCGAGACCGCCCGGCTGCAGCGCAACTGCCACCGGCTGATCTGGCTCAACCCCCTCGCGGGCGCCGAGGGCTACCAGCCGATCGCGGCCGGGATGGCCGCCGCCTATCCGTCGATCGACGACTTCCTGCCGATCCAGTCGATCGCGTCGCTGGAACGGCTGGGCGCGATCCTCGGCGGGATGGGGCTCGGCAGCGCCGGGCGGCCCCCGCGAACCGGCACGCCGCGCGTCCACCGCGTCGAGGTGTCGGGCGACACTTCGAGAGGATTCGCGCGATCGATCGTGCCGCGCGTCGGGGCCCCGCCCGGGTCGGCCGACGCGGCCCTCGGCGACCCGGCATCGGCACGTCCGCTGGTCGACTGAAGGGGGAGGGGAGAGGCAATGCGCGAGCTGCTCGAAACGATCCGGGAATGGCAGTCCGAGGGCGCCACGCTGGGCCGCGCCGTCGTCGTGCGGACCTTCGGCTCGGCGCCACGTCCGGAGGGCGCGAGCCTGGTCGTGACGGCAGACGGGCGGCTGGCCGGGAGCGTTTCGGGCGGCTGCGTGGAGGGCGCCGCGTTCCAGGAGATCCAGGCCGCGCGGGCCGCCGGCGTCAGCCGCGTGATCCGGTACGGGATCAGCGACGAGCAGGCGTGGGACGTGGGCCTCGCCTGCGGCGGCACGATCGACGTCCTCGTCGAGCCGTACGTCAGGCCGGAGGTCGTGGCGGCAGCAGGCCTGCGCGCCGGCTCCGTGGTGGTGATCCCGCTCCCCGCAGATGCGCCCCCCGCCGCGTTCGGGCCGCATCCGCCCGGGGCCGGCGAACTGCCGGGCGCGTCACTCTCCGTCGCCGCCGATGGGAGCCTCGCGGGCACGACCGGCGTGCCGGAGGTGGACGCGGCGATCGCCCAGGCGGCGCGGACGCTGCTTGCGCGCGGGGGCTCGGCCACCGTGACGGCAGCCGGGCGGCAGTTCTTCCTGGAGGGCTACCCGGCGGCGCCGCGCCTGGTGATCGTCGGCGCGGTCCAGGTCGCGATGCCGCTGGCGCGGATGGCTCGCGAGCTCGGCTACGAGACCGTGGTCGTGGACGGGCGGGCCGCGTTTGCCACTCCCGAACGCTTCCCGGACGTCGATCGCCTGGTCGTGGGATGGCCGGACGAGGTGGCCGACGACATCGGCCTCGGCCCGACCGACGCGGTCGCCGTGCTCACCCACGACGTGAAGTTCGACGAGCCGGCCATCATCGAGGGCCTGCGGCGCGGCTGTCGCTATGTCGGCGCGGTCGGCTCGAAGAAGACGCAGGCGGATCGGCGCGCGCGCCTCCAGGAAGCCGGGGTGACCGATGCCGAGCTGGCCCGGCTGCGCGGCCCGATCGGGCTCGACCTGGGTGGGCGCGCGCCGGCCGAAACGGCGCTCGCGATCATGGCCGAGGTCGTCGCGGAACGGTATGGAGGATCCGGCGTCCCGATGCGGGTCCTGGCGCCAGCGGTCGCGACGGGGTGATCCCGGTCGCCGAAACCGCGGCCGTCATCCTCGCCGCGGGCGCCGGCTCGCGCTTCGGCGGCGGGAAGATCCGGGCACCCCTCGACGGGCGTCCGCTTCTCGCGCACGTGCTCGCGGCCGTGCGGGAGGCGGGAATCGGACGCGTGGTCGTCGTGCTCGGGCGAGATGCAGGGGCCGTCGTGTCTGCGCTGCGGGCGGACACGCCAGCTGCGCTTGACCGGGTCCTCGTGGCCGTCAACCCGGAGCCCGAACGCGGGCTCGCCACCTCGCTCGCGATCGGGCTCGGTCCGGCCACGGCCGCTCCGGCGCCGGCCGGCGTGCTCATCGTGCTCGGCGACCAGCCGCGCGTCCGGGCCGAGGTGTTGCGCGCCCTGTGCGACGCGGCGGCGCCCGCGAGCGCGGTCGCCGTCGTGCCCCGCTACGAAGCGGATGCAGCGCCGAACCCGGTCCTGCTGCTGCCGGCCGGCTGGCCGCTGGTCGCGCGGTTGGCCGGCGACCGCGGGCTCGGCCCGTTGCTCGCCGCGGATCCTGGCACGGTCGTCCGGGTGCCGGTCCCCGGCGCGAACCCCGACGTCGACACGCCCGCCGACCTGGCGGAGCTGGCGTCGACACCGGTGCCGCTGACATGACCGCTACGGACGCGCCCCTGGGTTCGGCCGGGCTCATCGACGCGTGGGCCGCGCGAGTTCGTGCAAACCGCGAGCAGTCGGAGCGCGTCCGCGAGGCACCCGAGCCCGGCGACTTCTACGCGCCGGTCCGGGAGCTCTTCGTGGCCGACCCGCACCGTTCGGACGACCGGACGCTTGACCTGCTCGTCGAGATCGCGCGGCCCGGCGAGACGTGGCTCGACATCGGGGCCGGGGCGGGCCGCTACGCGCTCCCGCTGGCGCTCCGGGTCCAGGAGGTGATCGCGCTCGACCCGTCGGAGGGCATGCTGGAGGCGCTGCGGCTCGGCATGGCAGAGCACGGGATTCGCAACGTTTCGCCGGTCCACGCGCGGTGGCCGCTGGACGCGGGGGCCGGGAGCCACCACCTGGCCGACGTCGCCCTCATCGCCCACCTTGGCTACGACGTGGAGCGGATCGGGGAGTTCCTGGATGCGATGGAGGCCGCCGCCGGGCGGCTCTGCGTGGCCATCCTCGCGGAACGGGTGCCCTCCGCCCCGGCCGGACCGTTCTGGCCGGTCGTCCACGGGGAGGAGCGCGCCGAGCTCCCCGCCCTCCCGCAGCTCCTGGCCATCCTTCGCGCGCGGGGCAGGCGGCCGGCGATCACATACGCGGCACGGCAGCGGCGCGGCTTCGCGTCGCGGGATGCGCTCCTCGCCTGGCTGCGCAACCAGCTCTTCGTGGTCCCGGGTTCGGCCGCGGACGGGCGCCTCATGGCGGAGCTCGACCGGAGGACGGTGGCAGCGGGCGACGGCAGCGTCAACCTGGTGCCGGCGATCGACACGCGGGTCGGAATCGTCCGCTGGACGCCGCGCGCCTGACGCGAACGGGTCTGCTTATGGACCCTGTGGAAATCGTTTGGACAACAAGTCCCATCTGGCACATCCCCGCGTGCCGATCGGCCCAGTTTCTGCGACACTCCGGCACCACATTCCGTCACTGGAGTGCAACCGGTCAGAACCCGTGTCACACGCGATCCCCCGGCGCCAACCCGCGCCGCCGCGTCCCCGACCCACGTGACCCGAACGCAGGGTGAGGTTCCGCGATGATTCCTGCCGCATTCGACTACGCCCGACCGAGCAGTCTCGATGAGGCGCTCCGGCTGCTGCACGATCGCGAGGGCGAGGCGAAGGTCCTTGCCGGCGGATACAGCCTGATCCCGCTGCTGCGCTACCGGCTCGCGCAGCCGGGGCTCCTCGTGGACATCGGCAACCTCGACGATCTCGCCTATGTCCGCGAGGCGGGCGGCCAGCTCCAGATCGGCGCGCGGACGACGCACCACCAGCTGGAGCAGAGCGAGCTGGTCCGGCGCTCCGGTCTCTGGTCCGATGCCGCGGGTGGGATCGGCGATCCACAGGTTCGCAACTGGGGGACGCTGGGCGGCTCCGTTGCCCACGCGGATCCCTCTTCCGATTGGCCCGCGGTCCTGCTGGCGAGCCGCGCCTCCGTCGTGGTCCGCGACCTCGAGCGGGAGCGGGTGATCCCGGCCCGGGAATTCTTCCTGGACACGTTCGTCACGGCCATCGAGCCCACCGAGATCCTGACCGAGGTCCGCGTCCCGCTGCCGCCGCCCCGCACGGGCGGCGCGTATGAGAAGACGGAGCGCAAGGCTGGCGACTTCGCGACGGCCGCTGCAGCCGTGCAGGTGACCCTCGACTCGGGCGGGGCGATCACCGCTGCGGGCGTGGCACTGAGTGCCGTTTCGGACACCCCCTTCGTGCTGCTGGCCGCGGAGGCGACGCTCGTCGGCGCCCATGCGTCGCCGGAGCTCGAGTCGAGCGTTCGGCGGGCCGCGGCGGACGGATCCAACCCCACGCGAGATGGCCACGGGCCCGTCGACTACAAGCGCGCGATGGCCGGCGAGATGGCTGTTCGAGCGCTCCGCCGCGCCCTGGCTCGCGCCGGCGCCTGACGAGGGGGACGAGAGAGATGACCAGCACCATGCACGTCGCCGTCTCGGTGAACGGGAGGCGTCGCGAAGCCGATGTCGAGCCGCGCCGCCTGCTCGTCCACATGCTCCGCGAGGATTTCGGGCTCACGGGGACGCACGTCGGCTGCGACAGCTCGACCTGCGGCGCCTGCACGATCCTCGTGGACGGTCGAAGCGCCAAGAGCTGCACCATGCTCGCCGTGCAGGCGGACGGTCGCGAGATCACGACGATCGAGGGGATGGAGCAGGGAACCACGCTGCACCCGCTCCAGCAGGCGTTCACGGATCAGCACGGCCTGCAGTGCGGCTTCTGCACGCCCGGCATGATCATGCAGGCGAGCTGGCTCCTGGGCGAGAACGCGGACCCGAGCGAGGACCAGATCCGCCACGGCATCGCGGGCAACCTCTGCCGATGCACGGGCTACGTGAACATCGTCAAGGCCATCGACCAGGCTGCCGGAGAGCTGCGGGCCCAGGCCGCGGCCCCGCTCGCGGCCGAGACGGCGTAGGGGGCTGCCATGACGAACAACCTCGTTCAGCCGACCACCACGACCTTCGAGGTCGGCGGGATGGGCCACTCCGTCAGGCGGCGCGAGGACCCCCGGTTCATCCGCGGCCAGGGCCAGTACATCGAGGATGTCAACCTCAAGAACCAGACCTGGATGTCGATCGTGCGGAGCCCGTACGCGCACGCGACGATCGTGAGCATCGACGCGTCGGCCGCCCTCGCGATGCCGGGCGTCCTTGCCGTGATCACCGGCCGCGACCTGGAGAAGGCCGGGCTCCACTGGATGCCGACGCTCGCGGGCGACAAGCAGATGGTGCTCCCGACCGATACGGTCATGTACCAGGCCCAGGAGGTCGCCGCGGTCATCGCGGAGGATCGCTACGTCGCGGCCGACGCGGCGCTCGCCGTCGTGGTCGAGTACACGCCGCTCCCCGTCGTCGTCGACCCATTCAAGTCGCTCGAGCCGGACGCGCCGATCCTGCGCCCGGATCGCGGGCCGGACAAGGCCACGAACCGGATCTGGCACTGGGAATCCGGCGATCGATCGGCCGCGGACGCCGCACTCGCCGCATCCGATCGGGTCGTCCCGATCGACGTCTACATTCCGCGCATCCACGTCGCATCGATGGAGACGTGCGGCTGCATCGCCGACTGGGACCCGGTCCGCGCGCATCTCGACTTTCACGTCACGAGCCAGGCGGCGCACGTCTATCGGACGGTCATCAGCCTCGTGTCGGGGATCCCGGAATCCAGCATCCGGGTCAAGACGCACGACATCGGCGGCGGCTTCGGCGGGAAGGTGCCGGTCTATCCCGGCTACGTGATCTCGATCGTCGCGTCGCTGACCCTGGGCCGGCCGGTCAAGTGGATCGAGGCCCGCTCGGAGAACCTGCAGGCCGATTCGTTCGCGCGTGACTACCACATCCACGCGGAGCTCGGCGTCAACAACGACGGGAAGATCCAGGGCCTGCGTGTCAAGACGCTCGCCGACCACGGCTACACCGACGCGGCGGCCGATCCGTCCAAGTACCCGGCCGGCCTGTTCAACGTGATCACCGGCTCGTACGTCATGCCCGCCGCGTTCGTCGAGGTGGACGCTGCGTACACCAACAAGCCGCCCGGCGGGGTCGCCTACCGCTGCTCGTTCCGGGTGACGGAGGCGGTCCACACGATCGAGCGGCTCGTCGACGTGGCGGCAGCCGAGATCGGCATGGACCCGGCCGAATTCCGCTTCAAGAACTTCATCCAGCCCGAGCAGTTCCCCTACCACACGCCCACGGGCTGGGACTACGACTCCGGCAACTATCCGGCCGCCCTGCGCAAGGCGATGGACATGATCGGCTACGAGGATCTGCGCAGGGAACAGCTCGAGAAGCGCGCCCGGGGCGAGCTGATGGGGATCGGGATCAGCTCGTTCACCGAGATCGTCGGCGCCGGCCCGTCGCATGAGTTCGACATCATCGGCATCAAGATGTTCGACTCCTGCGAGATCCGCGTCCATCCCACGGGTTCGGCCGTCGCCCGGCTCGGCGTCCAGTCGCAGGGCCAGGGCCACGAGACGACGTTCGCCCAGATCATCGCCGAGGAGCTCGGCATCCCGTCCGACAAGATCACGATCGAGGAGGGCGACACCGACACCGCGCCGTACGGCCTGGGGACGTACGCGTCCCGGTCCACGCCGGTGGCCGGTGCCGCCACGGCCATCGCCGCCCGCAAGATCCGCGACAAGGCCCGCAAGATCGCCGCCCATCTCCTGGAGGCCAGCGAGGACGACCTGGAGTGGACGAACGGGAAGTTCAGCGTGAAGGGCTCCCCGGAGAAGTCGAAGACGATCGCCGAGATTGCCTTCGCGGCCTACACGAACCTCCCCGCGGGGATGGAGGCCGGCCTCGAAGCGGTCGACTACTACGACCCCCCCAACCTCACCTTTCCGTTCGGCTCGTACATCTGCGTGGTCGACATCGATCGCGGCACGGGCCAGGTCCACGTCCGCCGCTTCGTCGCGGTGGACGACTGCGGCAACATCATCAACCCGATGATCGTGGAGGGACAGATTCACGGCGGGCTGACCATGGGCCTCGCACCCTCGCTGTACGAGGAGATGACGTACGACGAGAACGGCAACAACATGCAGGGCACGTTCATGGACTACCTGGTCCCGACGGCCGTGGAGACCCCGGCCTGGGAGACGGGCAAGACCATCACCCCGTCCCCGCATCACCCGATCGGGGCGAAGGGCGTCGGGGAGTCAGCCACGGTCGGCGCGCCGCCGGCGTTCGCGAACGCGGTCGTCGACGCGCTCTGGCATGCCGGCGTCCGGCACATCGACATCCCGATGACCCCCCAGAAGGTCTGGGCCATCCTCAACGAGAAGGGACTCACCGCCTGATGAGCAGCCCGGCCGCCGGGATCCTCGCGCGTGCGGCCGACCTCGCCGGGGCCGGCCGCCCGTTCGTCCTCGCCACGGTCGTCGCGATCGCGCGCCCGACCTCGGCGAAACCCGGGGCGCGCGGGATCATCCACCCCGACGGAACCATCGAGGGGTGGGTAGGGGGGAGCTGCGCGCAGCCGTCCGTCATCGCCGAGGCGCTCCGCGCCCTGGCCGATGGCGAACCCCGGCTGCTCCGCCTGTCGGCGGAGCAGCCGACCGAGTCGCGCCGTGCCGACGGGATCATCGATCTGGTCATGACCTGCCACTCGGGCGGAACGCTGGAGATCTTCATCGAGCCGCAGATGCCGGCGCCCGAGCTGTGGGTGGTCGGCGTCACCCCGATCGCACGGTCGCTCGCGGAGCTCGGCATGCGGGCCGGCTGGCAGGTCACCGCGATCGATCCGTCGGCGAGCGGCGACCTCTTCCCGGACGGCGTCCGGGTCCATGCCGCCCGCGACTTCACCGGGCTCGACGCGCTCGGGTCTCCGTACGTGGTCGTTGCGAGCCAGGGCCAGTGGGACGAGGAGGCGCTCGTCGCCGCATTGGGCCGGGACATCGCGTACCTGGGCCTCGTGGCGAGCGCGCGGCGCGCAGCCGCGGTGGCCGAGTACCTGGAGCTCGTGGGCGTGCCGGCCGAGCGGCGGGCGGCCCTTCGGGCTCCCTGCGGCCTCGACCTCGGCGCCGTTGGCGCCGCGGAGGTGGCCGTGTCGGTCCTCGCCGAGCTCGTGCAGGTGCGTCGCGGCCGGGCCCGGTTCGTGGCGATGCCCGGACCGGCGACGCTGGCGGGCTCCGCTCCCGCCTCGGTCACCGCCTCCGCGACACGCGCGACATTCGCGGCACCCGAACCTGCCGCGGCGCCAGCAGCGTCGCCCGAGGTGGGCGCGGGCGAGGAGATCATCCTCGTCGATCCGGTCTGCGGGATGCACGTGGACCCTGCCGACGTGCGCCACATCGCGGACCATGAGGGCCGGACGTACGCGTTCTGCTGCGCGGGCTGTCGGACGCGGTTCGCCAAGAACCCGGCGCGCTACCTCGCGCTGGCCTGACAGCTCGTATCGAGGAGCCGCCGTATGAAGTTCGAGGGCCGCGTCGAGATCAAGGCCCCGCGCCCGAAGGTCTGGGCGTTCGTCACCGATCCGGACCAGATCGCGAGCTGCGGGCCGGGCGTGCAGTCGATCGAGAAGCTCGACGGCGGCCGCTTCCGGGCGCACGCGAAGGTCGGCGTGGGCTTCATCAGCGCGAAGTTCGTGGTCAATGCCGAGTTCTCGGAGGTCCACGAGCCGGACGATGCCACCGTGCTGGTGCACGGCCAGGCGCCCGGGACCGCGGTCGACGCCACCGCGAAGATGGTCCTGACGGACGGCGCCGAGGGCGCGACCGTGATGGACTGGGCGGCCGACGTCACGATCTCGGGGACGCTCGCCAGCGTCGGCGCGCGAATGATCGACGGCACCGCGAACAAGATGATCGGCCAGACCTTCGACTGCATCAGGACGAAGCTGGAGGCCTGACCGGCAGCCACGCCGCGCCCCCGAGGCGATCCCGCCATGGAGCTGGTCACCCGCGCCATCGGCCCGCTGCAGACCAACGTCTGCCTGGTCGGCGATCCGCGGACCCGCGAGGCGATCGTCATCGACGGCGCGATCCCGGGTCTGCCCTGGGTTGTCGCCGAGCTCCGGCGCCGCGACTGGCGCCTGCTCCTCATCGTCTCGACCCACGGCCACTGGGATCACACGGGCGAGAACGCCGCGCTCCAGGCGTGGTCGCTGGAGCAGGCGGAGGATGCGGTCTTCACCGAGGCGGCCGGCGGTGGCGATGCGGTTCCGCGCGGCGCAGGCGCGGCGAGGACGGCCGGCGCCGAGATCGCCGCCCATCGTGCCGACTGGCACCGCCTGACCGATCCGCAGCCGCTCTTCGCGCCCTTCCCGATCCCGCCGTGCGTCCCCGCCGTGGAGCTCGCGGAAGGCGGCGTTGTTCGCGTCGGCGACGTCAGCCTCCAGGTCCTTCACACCCCCGGCCATACCGAGGGTTCGGTCTGCCTCCTGTCGGCCGAGGACGGCATCCTCTTCTCCGGCGACACCCTGTTCGCCGGCGGATGGGGCAGGGTCGATCTCCCGGGTGGCGACGCGGCCGCGATGGCGGACTCGCTCGCCCGGCTGGCCGGGCTGAACGATGCGCTCCGCGTGATGCCGGGCCACGGGCGGGAGACGACGATCGCGCGGGAACGGCCCCTCCTGGAGCTGATCGCGCGGGAGCACCGGCTGCCCGGGTAGCCTGCCTCACCTCCGCCGCGAGTGCCCGGGTCAGCGCCCCCATTCCCCGCGTTTGGCCCTGGCCTGGGCGGCGCCGGCCCGGCCGATGACCGTCCACCGCCTCCGCTCGGCCCGCCGTGCGATCACGTCACGCTCAATGGCCTGGTGTCGCTCCTCGCGGATGAGCTTGTGCCAGCTCGCCACCCGGTCGGGCGCCAGCGCGCCGCTCTCCACCGCGGCCTCGATCGCGCAGCCCGGCTGGCGCTCGTGCGTGCAGTCGCTGAACCGGCACCCGGCGGCCGTCGTCTCCACGTCGAGGAAGGCCGCGGCCAGCCCGGCGCCGTCGTCCCACAGCGCCAGCTCACGGATGCCCGGCGTGTCGAGCAGCAGCCCGCCGCCGGGAAGCGGCACCAGCTGGCGGCCGCTCGTCGTGTGCCGGCCGCGAGCGTCGTCCTCCCGGACCTCGCGGGTGGCCAGGCGATGCTCGCCGAGAATCGCGTTGATGAGCGTGCTCTTGCCCACGCCCGACGAGCCCAGGAGCGCGATCGTGATCCCCGGCAGCAGGAGCGCGCGGACGGCGTCGAGCCCGTCCCCGGTCACCGCGCTGGTCGGGAGCACCCGCACGCCGACGGCGAGCTCCTCGATCTGGGCCTCCGCGACGGCAACCTCGACCGGGTTGGTGGCGAGGTCGACCTTGGTGAGGACGACGATGGGACGGCCGCCCGACTCCCAGGCGGTCGCGAGGAACCGCTCCAGGCGCCGCGCGTTGAGATCGCGGTTCAGGGAGGTCGCGATCATCACGATGTCGACGTTCGCGGCCAGGATCTGCATCGGGGCGCCGTGGTCGGCCGGCGCGCGGCGCTGGATGCGGGTCCGTCGCGGGACCACGGCGTGGATGCTCGCCGTGCCATCGCCGGCGCGAAGATCGGTCGCGACCCAGTCGCCGACGACAGGAAAGTCGCCCGGACCAAGGGCGTCGTGCCGCAGGCGCCCCGTGACGCGCCCGGTGAGCGGGGCGGCACCCGTCGCGGCAAGGACCTCGTACGCGCCGCGGTGCTCCGCCACGACGCGCGCCGGCGAGAGGCCAGCGGCTGCGTGCGCGGCGAAGGCAGCGTCCCAGGCGCCATCCCAGCCGAGCGGAGCGATGTCGGCGGTGCCGGCGAGGCGTCCCAGCGGCGCGCTCACGCCACCCCTCCATCGTTCGCGATGCCGTCGAGGACGAGCGGGCGCCGCCACTCCGTCTCGCGCGCGGCCTGGCGGAAGCCCATCCGCTCGTAGAGGCGAAGGGCGCCGGTCTCGTTCTGGGCGTCGACGCCGAGCGCCGCCTGGGTCATGCCTCGATCGCGAAGTGCATGCAGCGCGCGCGAGATCAACGCCGATGCCACGCCGCGCCCTCGCCACGCGGCGCGCGTCGAGATGTTCTCGCACCAGCCCCGCGCCACGCCGAGGCGGGCGTTCTCTTCGGGGTTGATGAACGGGCGCACCATCCCCGCGATCTCGTCACCGTCCCAGGCCACTTGCCACAGGGCAACGTCCTGGAGCGGATCGGTCAGGAACTCCTGCCATCGCTCCTCGGACCCGTCCTCCGCGCCGGCGCCCCAGTGCGCGGCGAAGGCTTCGACCTCCGCCTGCCAGATCCGCCGCAGCTGGGAGGTCTCCGCAGGACGGACCTCCATTCCGGCCGGGAGGGTGCGGTCGGGGATGTCGTCGAGGCTGGGCCGCAGCATCTCGAAGCCGGTGCGGACCGGCAGGAAGCCGTGCGCGCCGAGAGCGGCGCGGGCCTCTCGTGGCTCGAGCATCGTGGTGATGGCTGCCGTCCGGGGGCGATCCACCGGTCCCTGGCCGCGTGCGATCTCGAGGTGACGGGCGATGTTCCAGTCCAGCAGGGCCGTGAATGCGCCCGCCGGCGCGTCGGGTGTCACGAACAGGGCGGCCGAATGGACGCGATCGCCCCGGTTCTCATCGGTCCACTCTACGCGGACGTAGCCAACGGGGCGGCCATCGGCTTCGGCAAGCCGCAGGTCGGCGGCCAGGTCGCTGTTGACGAGGTGAGCGTAGTCGGTGCGGATCATGTCGACGCTCAACACGAAAAGGCTCCCGCCGGCCAGCCGGCTCGCGTTGTTGACGTCGGCGATGAGCTGGGCCTCCTCCGGCCAGCGGACCGGTCGAAGGAGGAGCCCGGGAACGGAGGTCGGGATGGTCCCGGCAATGGTGGTCGTCATGGCTCAGCCAACCCGCTTGAGCTTGCCGGTGCGCTTCGCGTAGTGCTCAGCGCGCCCGAAGAGCCAGAGCCCGGTCGGGATCAGGATGGCGCCCATGAGCGCGAGGGGCCACAGGTCGTGGACCACGGACGTCACGGACGCGCCCTCCATCAATCCCTTGCGGACGCCATCGAGGATGTAGGTCGCCGGCGAGACCGCGGACGCGACCTGCATCCAGCCCGGCAGCACGCTGACCGGGTAGTAGACGCCGCTCACCACGAGGAGGCAGGACTGGATGACGAACGTCATCTGGGCCCCGCGCTCCACGTACAGGAGGGGCAGGATCGCCGCCATGATCCCGATCCCGACGACCGAGAACGAGCCGGCAAACATCACGACCGTCGCGGTGACGAAGTTGGCGTGCGACAGGTCCAGCTCGAAGAAGAGGGTCAGGACGAGGAGGATGACGGAGGTGTGGACCAGGCCGTACAGGATCGCGTAGGTCGTGGACCCGGCGAGCTGGGAGGCGCGCCGGACCGGCGCCATCATCGTGTACTCGAGGGTTCCCTCCCAGCGCTCCCAGCTGATCGTCTCGGCGATGAAGCTGAAGACGGTCGACAGGTAGTTCCAGAAGATCGCCCCGATCACGAGGCTGAAGATGAGCCGCTTGTCGGCCGCGGCGGCCCCGATGAACGAGATCGACAGGGCGCCCGCCACCGCATAGACGAGGAACGCGAGCTCCCAGCCCCAGTAGCGGCGGCTCAGGTTGAAGTTGCGCTCGATGAACGCGGCCGACGCGCTGAGCTCGCGTGCCGCGGTCGCCATCGGGCGACTGGCGATGGTCACTGGAGGATCTCCCATGGAGTGGGGGAGGCCGGCCGGCCCCGCATCAGCGGGAGCCGGCCGGCGTCAGGTGCTCGATCGACCGCTCCGGCGTGGACGCCTCGGCGGCAAGCCGCTGGCCGGCGCGGACGAGCGAGTGGCCGAGCGCGCGGCGAAGGCGCCGCGTGTCGGTGCGCGCCGGACGCACCAGGCGTGCCCGGTGCGCTTCGGCGTGGAGCCGGGCAAGACGGTCGGCGTGGACCGCCTGCAGGATCTCGATCTGCGTGTTCATCGCGTGCACCTCCCGGTGTTCGTGGGGGGCGTGGACGGTGCGGGCCGGCGGCCGGCCGCGGCCGGAGCCGGGTGCGAAGATGCTCATTCGTCGTCCTCCGGGCCGTCGGGCTCGACGTCCTCGTCGAGGGAGCGGCCGGTATAGGTCATGAAGACGTTGTCGAGGGTCGGCGCCAGCCCGGTCTCGCGGCCTACCCGGGCCTTGAGTCCGTCCGGCGTGTCCTCGGCGACGAGGCGTCCGCCGTCGAGGATGGCGATCCGGTCGCAGAGGCGGTCGGCCTCTGCCATGTCATGCGTCGTGAGGAGGATCGTGGCGTCGTGCGTCGCCCGGAGGTCCTCCACGAAGGCCTGGACCTCGAGCTTCGAGCGCGGGTCGAGACCGGTGGTCGGCTCGTCGAGCAGGAGGAGCGTCGGCGAGGTCAGCAGCGCCCGCGCGATCGCGACCTTCTGCTGCATGCCCCGGCTCATCTGCTCGATCGGGCTTCCCATGCGCTTCTCGGAGATGCCCAGGCGGGCGAGGATCCGGACCGCTTCCCGCCGGGCGTCCCCCGTATGGAGTCCGTACAGGCGGGCCGCGAACGCGAGGTTCTCGTATGGCGAGAGCTTCTTGAAGAACGCGGCGTCCACGCTCACCCGGTTGATGAGCCGCTTGACCGCCATCTCGTCGCGCTCGACGTCGTGGCCGAACACCTCTGCCCGCCCGGTGTCGAGCGTGAGAAGCGTCGATACGAGCCGGATGAGCGTCGACTTGCCGCTTCCGTTGGCGCCGAGAACCCCGTAGATCTCGGCGCGCTCGACGCGCAGCGACACGTCCAGGATGGCCGCGACGGCCTTCTTCTTCCGGCCGAGCGTGAAGGTCTTCCCGACGTGCTCCAGGAGGAGCGCGGGCGGGCCGGCCGGCTGCGCGATGCGTTGCCTGGCTGCGGGGATCCGGGCCGGGGCCTCGACGTGCGCCGAGACGGGCGTGCGGACCGTGCTCTTCGGTTCCGGCGTGAGGGTGATGCTCACGGTGGTGGCTCCCGTTTCTCGTCTCGGTGAGGCGAACCCGATGCTCCCGGGCCCTTCGTGCGGTGCTCTCGAGACGAGAGAAGCCGCGAGCCCGACGTCTGTCCCTGCGTCGATGGCCCGCGGCTCCGGGTCGCCGCCCCGCGCCTGGCGCGGGGCAATGAAAAAGCCGCTGGGCCCTGATCCGGCCCGCGGCTTCGGTTCCTGTCCTGGCGGCGCTACCGCCGCGTGACTAGGCCGAGCTGGGCACAGATCGCCCGCAGAGCGCGCCAACCGGATCGGCGCAGTGCCGCTCCCGGGCGCTCACGAGGATGATCTGATTGCTCATTCGGTGACATACCTCTCAACTGGCTGGCGCGGCTCTCCCGCGACTCGGCGGAGGCTACATCGGGCCCGCGGGCGCTGTCAAGCACCGATCTGCGGTTTGGGCCACGCGCCCGGGCGTATCGATTGACGGGGCCAAGGCCGGGCAGATAGGCTCGAATCTCCCACCCCACGTCGCCGAGAGGTCGCCCGTGCCGCCGCCCGTCCGCATCCCGCCGCTGCTTCGTCTCGTCGCCGAGGGCGTGCTCGACGCGGACCTCGCGGCGCTGGCGTGGCTCCTGCTGGAGGACGGCGTGCCGGTCCATGTCGCCGGCACCGGTGAGGAATCGCGCCAGGAGCTCCTGGATGCGCTCGTGGCCGGCCTGCCCGCCGGTCGGCGCCCGGACAAGGCGGCAGCGGCCGCGGGGGGGAGGCTGGTCCGGGTGGCGGGTACGCTCGCGATCTCCACGCCGGCGGGATTGCTCCGGGCTGCGCTGTCGGGAACAACCGGGCGGAGCGGGCTGGCAACGGCGATCGCGGCGGCGGATCTCCCCGGGGTTCTCGCGGTCTTCCGCGACCAGGGCCTTTCCGACGACGAGATCTCCTTCCTCGGCGTCGTGCTCGTGCTGGGCCCCACCGCGGACCCCGGCAGCGGGATGCGGGGTCCCGGCGGCTGCGTCGTGGCGGCGCACTACCTCCGGCCCGTGGCCCGCGATGCCGGCGGCCACCTGCAGCGGCTGGGGCCCGCCGTCCTCGCGACCTGGGATGCCGAACGGGGCGCGTACGACCATTTCGAATGGGGGATCTACGCGGAGCTGGCGGCCCGCACCGGGCGTCGCGCCGGGGACCTGGAGCGCGAGCACCGTTCCCGCGCGCAGCGGCTCCGGCCGGACGTGTCGGCGGGCCCCGCCTGAGGCCGATTCCGGCGATTCGGACTACAATGAGCATCACACCGTGATCCCGGGCGCCCAGGGGGGCGTTGCCCGTGGCAATCCCGTTGCGTTCCACCGGGAGACCGCATGACCAACCAGCGCCCATCCTCCACGAAGGTCGTGGACGAGCCGTTCAAGCACGTCATCGACGAGTACAAGCACAAGCTCCAGCGAGTGACGTGCACGTGCGGGTGGCAGGGCAGCAGCGCCTCGCCGGACGGCGTCAGCTCCGAGTGGAAGACCCACCACGTGAGCAATCGCCCGCCCGGCTCCTCGAAGCGCTGAGTCATCGCGGGTCGCTCGGTCTCCCCTGCGCGCCCGATCCGGCGCGCACGCGCGATCGCCGTCCCGGCCCGGAGGCTCGCGACGCCCGACTCGCCGGTCCTCTCACTGGCCCTCGATGCAGGACCGATGCTTCGTTCCCTGACGCCGGACGCCCTCGCGGCCGTGCGCGACGGGGTGCCCGTGGAGCTTGACCGGATCGTGGCCAGGAGCGCCGCCGAGGCGGGGATCGCATGACGGCCGCCGGCGCGCATTCGACGCCGCGGCGCGAGGTCGACCTCTATCCGGCCGTGAAGGCGTTTCTCGAGGGCGAGGGGTTCGAGGTCAAGGGCGAGGTCCGCGGTTGTGACGTCGTCGGCGTGCGCCGCGACGAGCCGCCGGTGATCGTTGAGCTCAAGCTCCGCTTCACGCTGGGGCTCGTCCTGCAGGCGCTCGATCGCCTCCGCCTGTCCGAGACCGTCTACCTCGCCGTCCCGGCCGAAACGGTCCGGCGACGCGGGATTGGCCCGCTGTGCCGCCGGCTCGGGCTGGGCCTGCTGGCGATCCACGGCCCGCGGCTGCGCGTGGAGGTCATGGTCGAGCCAGGCCCGTACCGGCCGCAGCACGATGGCCGCCGGACGCGGCTGCTCATCTCAGAGCATGCTCGCCGGCGTGGCGACCCGACGCACGGGGGGGCGAACCGCGTTCCGATCATGACGGCGTATCGCCAGGAGGCACTCAGGATCGCGGCCTCCCTGCGGGCTGGGCCGGCCTCCGTCGCAGCGCTCCGCGAGGCCGCCTCGGCGCCGAATGCCGGCCGGATCCTTGCCCGGGACGCGTACGGATGGTTCGAGCGGATCGAGCGAGGCTCCTACGGCCTTCGCGATGCAGGACGGGCCGCGGTCGCAGCGTCCGACAGCGACGACGCGCGAGCGGACGCCGTCGCCGGCGCCTGAGACGCGGCTGGCTGATGGCGCCGTCGCTTCGGCCCCAGAGGAGGGGCCGCCCGGCCGGGGAGGGGGTCCGCGCGGCGTCGTACCATGGTCCGGCGCGCAGGTGCCATCGGCGTTTGCCCGGTGCTGCCGCGGCGTCTCAGCAATCGCACACCGCGCGGCGAGCCCGCCGCCCGTCCGCGCCAGGAGGACTCGCCCATGGCCACCGTCGCCGAAACCGTTCCGCAGCTCGTTGCGCTCCTCGAGGGGGCCGCCCGGGTCGCGCGTGGCCGGTTGCTGGTCACCGACGAGAACGTGTTTCGAGCCCGAACGATCCACGATCTGGCCTGGACCCAGACGTTCTCGGCGGACGCGGCGACGGTCGAGGCCGCTCGCTGGATGATCTGGGAGGCGAGCCAGGAGCTCGGCTCGCCGTCGGCGAGCATCCATGAGCTCTATGCCGCCCGGAGCCGCGGCGAGGTCTCCGGGTTCACCGTGCCGGCCATCAACCTCCGGGCACAGACCTTCGACATGGCCCGCACGATCTTCGCCACCGCCATGGCAAAGGACGTCGGCCCGGTCATCCCCGAGCTCGCGCGCTCCGAGCAGACCTACACCTGGCAGCGAGTCTCCGAGTACGCGCCGAACATCCTGGCCGGCGCCATTGCGGCCGGATGGCGGGGTCCCGTCTTCATCCAGGGGGACCATTACCAGTTCAATGCCAAGAAGTACGCGGCCGACCCCGAGGCGGTGACGGAGGAGATCCGGAAGGCCTGTCGCGACGCGGTGGCCGCCGGCTACCTCAACATCGACGTGGACAGCTCGACGCTCGTCGACCTCACCCAGCCGGACGTGGATGCCGAGCAGAAGGTCAACTACACCCGGGCGGCCGAGATCACCGCGCTCATCCGCGACCTGGAGCCGGCCGGCGTGACGATCAGCGTCGGGGGCGAGATCGGCGAGGTCGGCAAGCAGAACTCCAACGAGGCCGAGCTGCGCGCTTACCTCGACGGGTTCCGTATCGAACTCGACGCACGCCGCCCGGGCGCAACGGGCGTCAGCAAGGTGAGCGTCCAGACTGGCACCAGCCATGGCGGCGTGCCGCTCCCCGGCGGCGGCGTGGCCGAGGTCAAGCTGGACTTCGAGGTGCTCCGCGTGCTCGGCGAGGTGGCCCGCACGTA
Organism: uncultured Chloroflexia bacterium; assembly: GCA_963734535.1. Lineage (GTDB taxonomy): Bacteria > Chloroflexota > Limnocylindria > Limnocylindrales > CSP1-4 > CTSoil-043. Next base: position 117,073 of record CAVTHS010000003.1, read on the forward strand.
CGGGGCGGCCGGTGCCGTGCAGCACGGGGCGAGCACGCTTCCCGACGAGCTGTTCCACCGCTTCGCCGGCGTCGAGACCGCCGAGATCCACCTCGCGACGGGCTTCCAGAACGCCCTCTACGAGCACCCGGCGTTCCCGGCCGCGCTCCATCGCGAGATCGAGGCGTGGTGCTTCGCCAACGCGGCGGACGAGCGCAAGCCCGGGATGACCGACACGCAGTTCGTCTACACCACCCGCAAGAAGGCGATCGGCCCGTTCAAGCGGCAGCTCTGGGAGCTCGCCACGAAGGACGAGATCCTCGCCTCGCAGGGGGCCAAGATCGCGTTCCTGTTCGACCAGCTGAAGATGGACGGCACGGCCGGCCTGCTCCGTTTCGTCTCGACGCCAGCCTGGCATCGGCCGATGCCCGAGACCCTCGGCGTGGCGGTCGCCGGCTGACGGCGCTTCGTCGAGGTCAACGGCCCGGGTCGGCTCGCCGGCCCGGGCCGGTCCATGTCCGGCTCAGGCGAGCTCCCGGCGCACGACGACGCGGCTCGCGCCGGGGCCTGCCCCTGGGCTGGCTGGCCGTCTGCGTGGGGTCACGTGCTCGATCCTCCGGTTGCGGACAACGCCGCCGGGTCGGACGCGGTCGGCCTGGGTCCTTGCAGGAAGACCAGGAGGAGCAGGGTGAGCGCTCCCATGAACAGGCCGAGCCCGACGGCCGTGAGGTAGAGCGCCGGCTCCTGGTCCGGGAACAGGCCGAGCACGACGAGGACCAGCGCGGCGATCATGGGGATCATGAGACCCAGGTAGGAAGCCGCCACCCCCACGGTCTGCGCCCGCGAATAGGCCGCCCCGAGCTCCCGCGACTCCGTCGTCCGCTCGTTCACGATCCACTGGCCGAGGAGGAGGACGAGCGCCAGGAGACTGCACGTCAGCCATAGCCCGTGACCGGCCAGGTCGTAGCGGCTGCCGATGACCGGCGCCAGGGCGGCGATCACCACCCAGATCGCGAGCGTCACCACGCTGCGGATGTACGTGATCTCGTGCGCATCGCTCGCGCCGCTGCTCCTGACGCTGATGAGCGCCCCGAACCCGACGAACACGCCGGCGATCTCGGCCAGCGATAGCAACAGATCGGTGTCCTGCATGTCCCGCCACCTCCTGCACACGCGTGATCGGGGTCAGGATGGGCGCAACGTGGCAGGCCGTCGAGAGGCGCGCGACCTGGCGATCTGGCGGGCACCGGCCCGAGACGACGCTCTGCCTCAGCGACGCCCGACGATGGCCGCCTCGCCAAGGAGGCCGACGATGACGCCCACGCCCGCCCCGAAGACGAGGCCCAGCGCGATCTCCTGAGCGAGCAGGAGCGCCGCAATGATCCCGAGGCCGCCACCGATCCCGGCGCCCATGCCGATGCCGACACCTCGCGGTGCGGGTCGCTGCTCTGAACTCACGTCAGACCTCCGCGTGCTGGACGCCACGATCAGCATACGGTGTCCGTGTGACGGTCGCGTGGTAGTCACCGTCGCCAGTGCGGCGGCGCGGGCGCGGCTTGGAGCCAGTGCCGTGCGTGCCGGCCGCGCAGATCAGCGGCGCGCCGGCGAGATCCGCACGGATCAGGTCTGCGCCGTCTCGATCAGGTGGCGCCCAGGGCGGAACATCCGGCCCCCATCGGCCGGCGGGATGACCGGCGTACGACAGTCACGCCTCGATCCCCGTTCTCGCCTGGCTCGCCCATGCCATATCCTCGCATGACGATCTCGACCTGGTGGATGCCGGGTCATCGAGGGTGGAGGGCCGGTGTCACGCCGGCGGCTCCGTGGATGCGTCTGCGCCGGAGGACCGATGAGCGACGTTCAGGGACCGGCCCCCGGCTTCGGTGCCGCCTGGTCGGCGTCCCGCCGGCGGGTGCCGGATGCCGACCTCCGCGCCTGGCTGGAGCTCGGCCTGTCCGCCTGCGACGCGGCCGACGAGATCGCCCTGCGCTGGTTCCGCCGCGAGGTCCCGATCTCCACGAAGCCGGACCGCACGTTCGTGACGGAGGCAGACCAGGCGATCGAACGCTTCGTGCGCGAGCGCATCCGGGCGGCGCATCCCGACCACGGGCTGGTGGGGGAGGAATACGGCGAGGAGGCGGCCGGGGCGCGGATCCGCTGGTATGTCGACCCGATCGACGGCACCCACAACTTCATCCGCGGCGTGCCCCTGTTCGGGACGCTCCTGGCCGTGGAGGTGGACGGCGAGCTCCAGGTGGGGATCATGAGCGCGCCCGCGCTCGGCGAGCGCTGGCAGGCAGCGCGCGGCATGGGTGCCTGGGCGATCGGGCGCGACGGTGCGGCCCGCCCGATCAGGACGTCCGACATCGGGCGAATCGACGACGCCCAGCTGCTGTATGGGAGCCGGCGGGAGAACGTCGGGTCCGGCCTGATGCCGGGTTTCGACGCGACGATCGACGCTGCGTGGCGCGATCGAGGCTTCGGCGACTTCTGGGCCTACGCGCTGGTTGCGGAGGGCTCGGCCGAGGCGATGATCGAGTGCGGGATGCACACCTGGGATGTCGCGGCGCCGCTCGTGCTGATCGAGGAGGCGGGTGGGCGCGTCACCGACGTCACGGGAGCGCGGCGAATCGACGCGCCGTCGTTCGTGGGCTCCAACGGCCACCTCCACGACGAGCTGCTGCGGCGCCTGGCAACCGCCCCCTGACGGGCACGAACCGCGACGTCCCGCTCACGCCCCTGCGGCGACCAGGCTCTCCCCCAGGATCCGGATCGCAGCCTCCACCTCGGCCTGGGTCGTCACGAGGGGCGGGATGATGCGGGTCACCTGGGCGTAGGGGCCCGCCGACATGATGACCAGGCGCCGCTCCAGCGCCTCGGCGATGACCCGTCGTGCCAGGTCCGGGTCCGGAGCCCGCCCGTCCCCGACGCCCGGCATGACGAGCTCCAGGGCGACCATGCAGCCGAGCCCGCGGACGTCGCCGATCGCCGGCCGCGTTGCGGCGAGCTCGCGGAGCCCCGCCAGCAGCTGTGCGCCGCGGTCGCGGGCGTTGGCCACCAGGCCCTCGTCCTCGATCACGTCGAGGGTCGCGTTTGCGGCGGCGCAGGCGACGACGTTGCCGCCGAACGTTCCGCCGTGGGCGCCCGGCCGCCAGCGCGCCATCAGGTCGGCCCGGGCGATGATTCCCGAGAGGGGCAGCCCGGACGCGACGCCCTTGGCGAAGACCAGGATGTCCGGCTCGACGTCCCAGTGGCGCACCGCGAACAGCTCACCCGTGCGGCCGAACCCCGTCTGGACCTCGTCGGCGATCAGCAGGATCCCATGCTGGCGGGTGACCTCGCGGAGGCGCGGCAGGAACCCCGGGGGTGGCACGACGTAGCCACCTTCGCCGAGGACGGGCTCGACGACGATCGCGGCCACGTGCTCCGGGTAGGTCAGGGTGTGGAGCGTCAGGTCGAGCTCCGCCTCCCAGTCGCAGGTGCAGGTGGCGTCCGGCGCGTGCCCGCCTCCCGGGGCGCGGTAGCAATACGGGTACGACGTCGCGTAGACGGACCCGGGCAGCGGCTCGAAGTCGGCCCGGTAGACGTTCTTGGCGGTCGTCATGGCCATCGTCTGGGCCGTCCGGCCGTGATAGCCGCCGCGGAAGACGAGGATGACCGGCCGCCCGGTGGCGGCGCGGGCCAGCTTGACGGAGGCCTCGACAGCCTCGGCGCCCGAGTTCGAGAGGAAGGCCTGCCAGGGTCCGCCTGGCAGCAGCGTGCGGAGCCGCTCGTAGAGCCGCAGGCCCGGCTCGTGGAAGACGATGTTCTGCTGGCCGTGGAGCAGCTTCGCGGCCTGCGCCTGGACGGCCGCGACGACGCGCGGGTGCGCGTGGCCGGTGTTCGTGACGCCGATCCCGGAGCTGTAGTCGAGGTACCGTTCGCCGTCGGTCGTCACCAGCCAGCTTCCCGCGCCGTGGTCGACGGTGAGGTTCGTGATGCGCGACCAGACCCCGGGCACGACCCCGCGATCGGGAAGCGCCGAGGTCGCCGGGGAAGCTGCGGTGTCGACCATGCTGGGGCTCCTTCGCTGGGCGCCGGTCAGGCCAGGGCGCCGATCAGGCGGCGAACGCGGCTCAGGCCGCGCGGTCTCGCCGCTGGAGCAGCGTGCTCAGCAGGACCGCGCCGACGGCCGTTCCGAAGATGATCGTGCCGATGACGTTCACCTGGACGGGCACGCCGATCCGCGTCGCGCCGTAGATGTACATCGGGAGCGTCACCGTCGAGCCGGCCGTGAAGTTGGTGATCACGAAATCGTCGATCGAGAGGCTGAAGGCGAGCATCGCCGCGGCCAGGATCCCCGGGAAGATGAGCGGGAAGGTCACCTTCCAGAACGTCACCATCTCGGTGGCCCCCAGGTCCATGGCCGCCTCCTCGAGGCGCCGGTCGAAGCCCGCGAGGCGCGCCCGGATCGTCACGACCACGTAGCTGATGTTGAACATGATGTGGGCGATCAGGATCGTCAGCTCGTTGCGGGCCATCCCGATGGACACGAAGAGCGTCAGCAGCGACGCACCCAGGACGATCTCGGGGGTTGCCATCGGCAGGAAGATGATCAGGTTCGTCGCCGCCCGGCCGCGGAACACGTAGCGCGTGAGGCCGAGGCCGATCAGCGTGCCGAGGATCGTGGCCACGATCGTGGAGATGAAAGCGATGCGCAGGCTCGCCATCACCGCGTCGCTGAGGCCCAGCGGCGCGAACGGGTTGAGCCAGGCATCGAAGCTGAACTCGCGCCAGGCGAAGTTCGACTTGCCGACCGGCCGGTTGAAGCTGAACAGGATCATCACCGCGATCGGCAGCATCAGGTAGACGATCGCGGCGAACGTGTACACGAACAGCGCGTTGTGGCCGAGCCAGCGCCGGATGCGCTGGGCGGGCGTGCCGCGCGACCGGGCTGGTGGCTGGAGCGCGACGGTCGTCATCGGTCAGCCTGCCGACGACATGAGTTCCTCGGTCCCGAGGAGTCGTGCGTACACCGCCACCGCGACGAGGATGCCCGCCATGAGGATGAAGCTGAGGGCGGCCGCCGTCGGGTAGTCGTTGTTGACGAGGAAGCGGCTCTGGACCACGTTGCCGATCATCTTCGTGGCCGGGGTCTGGCCGAGGAGCTCGGCGTTCACGTAGTCGCCCATCGCGGGGATGAAGGTCAGGAGCGTTCCCGCGAAGATCCCCGGGAGGGCCAGCGGCAGGGTGATCTTGCGGAACGCGCTCCACGGCGTGGCGTAGAGGTCCTGGCCGGCCTCGAGGAGGCGCTTGTCGATCTTCTCCAGGCTCACGTAGATGGGGAGCGTCATGAAGGGCAGGAAGTTGTAGGCGATCCCCGAGATCACCGCGACCGGCGTCGCCAGGATCCGGACGTCGTCGCTCACGAGTCCCGCGCTCTTGAGCGGGCCGAGCAGCAGCCCGTCGTCGCCGAGGATGGTTCGCCAGCTGATGACCCGCAGCAGGAAGCTGGTGAAGAACGGGGCGATCACCAGGAAGAGCAGGAGGTTCTTGTAGTGACCCGCCCGGAAGGCGATGGTGTAGGCGAGGGGGAAGCTGATGAGGAACGTGGCGACCGTCGCCGCGGCCGCGAAGAACACCGACCGTACGATCTGCTCCTGGTACCGGTTCAGGGCGTCCGTGTAGTTGTGGACGTTGGCCAGGCTGAACGTGAACCCGTGCTCCAGGGAGCCGCTCCAGAACGAGCTGATGAACATCTGGATCGACGGGTAGATGTAGAAGATCGCGAGCCAGATCAGCCCCGGCGTCAGGAGCAGGTACGGGACGATGAACTGGTAGCGACGGAGCAGCGCAGTCAACGTCTCCCTCTCGGCACCGATGCGCTCACGTCAGACCGGGGAGCAGCCGTGGGACCAGCCGCGGCGCCCCCGATCGCCTCGATCAGTTCCCCTGCAGGGTGGAGAACTGGTCGTTGAAGTACTTGTCCTCATCTGCCGACAGCGCCTTGAAGATGTGGGTCTTGGCCAGGGTGGCGGCATCCGGGAACATGAGCGGGTTCTGAGCCAGCGCCGCGACGGACTTGTCGACGTTCTTGGCGATCGCCTCCTTGGAGCCCTTCACCGGCGACACGTACTGGACGTAGGCGGCGATCTGCGCGGCGATCGTCGGGTCGTAGACGTAGTCGATCATCAGCTCGGCCGTGTACTTGTGGGCCGCACCCTTCGGGATGAGCATGTTGTCCGTCCAGATCATCCCGCCTTCGGAGGGGATGACGAACTTCAGGCTGGCCTTCTCGAGCTGCGCCTGGATGATGTCGCCGGACCAGGCGGTGCCCAGGACGAGATCGCCCTTGATGAGGCCCTCCTTGTAGTCGTTGCCCAGGAAGCTCCGGACGATCCCGCCGTCCAGCGCGCTCTTGATCTCGGCGATCGCGGCGTCGCAGTCCGCATTGGTCGCGGTCGCCGGATCCTTCCCGAGCTTGAGGAGGGTCAGGCCGATCGTGTCGCGCATCTCGTTGAGGAGCCAGACCTTCCCCTTCCAGCGGGGATCGGCGGTCCACAGCGCGGACATCGATGTCTGGCTGCCGACGACCTTCGAGTCGAACCCGAGGCCGGTCATGCCGGACTGCCAGGGGGCCCGCTTGTTGTTGTCCGGGTCCCATGGCTGGTTGCGCAGGTTGTCCGACTCGTTCGACGCGAAGTTCGGCGTGTTCGCCGTGTCGATCGTCTCGGCCCAGCCCAGGCCGATGACCTTGGCGGCCATCCAGTCCGTGAGCACCACGAGGTCCCAGCCGGTGTCCTGGCCGGCCTCGAGGGCCGGCCGAATCGTGCCGAAGAAGTCCTCGTTGGCGTTGATCGTCTCGCGGTAGTTGACCTTCGTGCCGTACTTCTTGGTGAACCCGTCGAGCGTGGGGGACTTCGGCGGGTTGGATGAGTCCTGGTCGATGTAGAGCGGCCAGTTCGCGAAGTTGAGCTCCGCGGCCGGACTGGGCTTCGGGGTGGCGGACGCGGCCGGGCTCGGGCTGGCCGCCTGCGACGGCCCGCTCGACGGCGCCCCGGAGGGTGCCACCGACGGCGCGACGGACGGTGCCACCGACTGCGCCGCCGTGCCGCAGGCGGCCAGGAACGCCGCCACGCCGGCAAGCGCGGTGCCCTGGAGCATGCGCCGGCGCGTCAGCGCGCGGTCGAAGAGGTTGGGTTCTTGCTCGGACATGCTGCTCCTCCTGCGGGCGGCGACTGCCGCCCTCGAACCGGCCGCTATTCCCCTGGCGATGCGTTCTCGGCGGGTGCACCCACCGCGAACGTGTGATCCGGCGACCAGGCGAGGTGGACCGCCTCGCCGGGCCGATGCAGCGATCCGTGGATCGTTCGCTCGACGTTCTGCTCGTAGACGGAGATGCGGCTGCCGTTCCGGGTCTCGATGACGTACTGGGTGCTCACGCCCAGGTAGGACGCATCGAGGACGGTCCCGCTCAACACGTTCAGGCCGCTCGGCGGCTCGGCGTCCGCCCCGAAGAGGCGGATCTTCTCGGGCCGGACGCCGACCTCGACATCGGCGGACCCGTTGATGGCCGCTTCCGGGACCTGGACCACGGCCTCGTCGGCAAGGCGCACGCTCGCATACGGCGCGCCCTTCTCGAGCACCGTCCCGGACAGCAGGTTCGAGACTCCCAGGAAGCCAGCGACGAACCGGGTCTGGGGCCGCTCGTAGAGCGTCTCCGGGTCCGCCAGCTGCTCGTAGTGGCCCCGGTTCATGACCGCGATGCGATCCGACATCGTCATCGCCTCTTCCTGGTCGTGGGTCACGTAGATGAAGGTGATCCCGACCTCCTGCTGGATGCGCTTGAGCTCCAGCTGCATCTGCTTCCGCAGCTTGAGGTCGAGCGCGCCGAGCGGTTCGTCGAGCAGGAGGACCGCGGGCCGGTTGATGAGGGCCCGGGCAAGCGCGACTCGCTGGGCCTGGCCGCCCGAGATCTGGGTGGGCTTGCGCTTCTCGAACCCGGGCAGCTCGACCAGGGCCAGCATCTCGGTGACGCGACTGCGCACCTCGGCGTCCTTGAGGCCGCCCTTTCGACGCAGGCCGAAGGCCACGTTCTCGAAGATCGTGAGGTGCGGGAAGAGGGCGTAGTTCTGGAAGACGGTATTGACGTTTCGCCGGTACGGGGGGAGCCACGTGACGTCCTGGCCCTGCAGCTCGATGAGCCCGGATGTCGGCTCCTCGAAGCCGCCGATCATGCGCAGGGTGGTCGTCTTGCCGCAGCCGGACGGACCAAGCAGGGAGAAGAACTCGCCGTCCCGGACCTCCAGGTTGATCCCGTCCACGGCTGCCACGTCACCGAACTTCTTGACGACGTCGACGAGCCGAACTGCAACCGCGGTCGCCACTGGCGGTGTCACTCCTCGCGCCGAAGGGACTGGCCCGGGATGGACCCGCCCGGGATCGCAGCCACGCCACCGGGGGTGCGCGTGGTCGCGAATGGTACCCCGCTGCTACGATCGGCGCGGATCGTTTTGCCCAGCGAAACGCGTGTCAGCGTCCCGGTGCAAGGCACGCCTTTCGTCGCGGAATGGCTACGTTCCTACGAAATCCGTCGGCCCGGGGCGTGATGGTGGCCGGAGCCGGCGTCCGGTGGCGGATCGGCGATCGGCCGTCCGCCGAGGCGCCGGGGGCAGGCTCCGGGGGCACGGGGTACGATGGATTTGCCCGGCGCACTGCTCCGCGGCCTGGAACTCGCGCCGTCCGGCGCCCCTCGAAGGACTGAATCGCGAGATGACCACGCTCACCGAAGGGGCGATCCTCGACGCCCTGCGCACCGTCCAGGAGCCCGAGCTCGGCCGCGACCTGGTGACCCTCAACATGGTGAAGGCCATCGCGATCGAGGGGGCCGATGTCGCCTTCACGATCGAGCTGACCACGCCCGCCTGCCCGCTCAAGGACGAGATCGAGCGGAACGCTCGCACCGCGCTCGCGGCGATCGGCGTCGGCCAGGCCACCATCTCCTGGGGCGCGATGGTCCGCCGCGCGGCACCCGCCGCGGGCCCGCAGCTCCTTGAGGGCGTCAAGAACATCGTCGCCGTCGCGTCGGGCAAGGGCGGCGTCGGCAAGAGCACGGTCAGCGCCAACCTCGCGGTCGCGCTGGCCCAGGCCGGCGCATCGGTCGGCCTGCTCGATGCAGACATCACCGGACCGAACATCCCGCTGATGATGGGCCTCGAGGGCGTTCCCAAGGCATCCGCGGACAACAAGATCGTCCCGCTCGAGCGCTACGGCGTGAAGGTCATCTCGATCGCGTTCTTCGTGCCCGACGGTCAGCCGATCGTGTGGCGCGGACCGCTGGTCGGCGGCGCGATCCAGCAATTCCTGCGCGACGTTGCCTGGGGCGACCTGGACTACCTCGTGGTCGACCTTCCGCCCGGCACCTCGGACGCGCAGCTGACCCTGGCCCAGGCCGTGCCGATCTCCGGCGCGGTCCTGGTGACGACCCCCCAGCAGGTGGCCATCGTCGATGTCCAGAAGGCGCTCGCGATGTTCGCCCGGATGAGCGTCCCGGTGATCGGCCTCGTGGAGAACATGAGCGCGTTCGTCTGCCCGCACTGCGGCGAGGCGACGGAGATCTTCGGGCGCGGTGGCGGCGAGCGGTTTGCGCGCGAGAACGACATCGAGTTCCTCGGCGGCGTGCCGCTCGACATCACCGTCCGCCAGGGCGGCGACGCCGGCATTCCCGTCGTCGCCCAGCGGGAGCCGGGTCCGGCGGCGGTGGCCCTGACCGCGCTCGCGAAGACCGTGGCAGCCCGGGTGAGCGTGCGAGCCGCCCGGCAGCAGCCGGTGCTGACCATCAGCTGACGACGCGGCGACGCCCAGGGCGCCGGGCGGGCCGGTCAGCCGGCCGTGATCGCGCCCTCCCGGCCCTGGCGGAGCATCTGATCACGCGCGGCATCCAGGTGGACGGCCGCGACGCCGAACAGGCGCCGCAGGACGGTCCGGCCCGCCGGGGAGCCGCTGCCGACGAGGGCAAGAAGGGCGTTCGCGGGGATCGCGACCAGCCTGGCCGGCCCGGCGGTCCGGGCCGTGGTGAGCGACACGGGCTCGTCGCGGAGGCAGGACCAGTTGAGGACCTCGCCGGGTCCGAGGGTCCCGACGATGACGCGCCGGTCGTCCCGCTGCACGCCCAGCGTGACCTGGCCTCGTTCGATCAGGAACATCGTCGTGGCCGGCCCGCCCTCGATGTAGAGGACCTCGGCGTCGGCCGGCTCGCGCCAGGCGGCGGCCGACGCAAGCGTCTCGCGCTCCTCCGCGGGAAGGCCGCGAAACAGGGCGAAGCCGCCAAGGTCTGCTGCCGTGACCGCGTGCGAGCTCATGAGTGTCCTCCAGGGGACGGTCCCGGCAGCGTACCCCAAGACTGACGGTCAGGCCGGCCGCATCGACGGATGGTCGAGCCAGGCGGGAAGCGCACCATGGGCGCTGTCGGGTCGCGCTCGGTCGGCTGCACGCAGCGGGGCGCCCGACGAGCGCGTGATGGTCCGCGGTATCATCACCCGCACGATCCACGCGGCGGGAGGTGGGACCTGAGCCAGAACACGCCGGACGGCGAGTCCACGCCGCCGACCGACACGCCCGACCCCGGCGCCCCGGGTGCGTCCGCCGCGCCGCCGGGACCGGCTGCGCCGAGCCAGCCGACGGATCCGCCGGGCACCCCGCCGGATCCGCCGAACCCGGCGGATCCGCCTGCGGGGCTCCAGGAGCAGGTCCGCAGGACCATCGCCGCCGCACGCCGGCTTGTCACCTCGCACGTCGACCTCGCCAAGGCAGAGCTCTCGGAGATCGCCGAGCGAGCGAAGGTGGCGGCCGCCCTCATCGGGGTCGCGATCGCCCTCCTGATCTTCGTGGCGATCCTGGCGCCCATCGGGACCGCGCTGTTCCTCGGGGAGTGGCTTTTCGGAAGCATCGGCTGGGGCGTGCTCCACGGCGTGCTCTCCTGCGTGGCGCTGTCGCTCGTGCTCATCCTGGCTGCCCTCGAGGTCCCGCGGCGCCGCCTCTCGACGAGCTTCCTCGGGGCGCTCGGGCTCGGGATCGTGGTGGCCGTGGTGCTCGGGCTGGCATGGCCGAACCAGGCGTTCGCGAAGGTCGGCGATGCGGTCATCCCCGGGGTCGACGCCGGCGTCCGCACGCTCGTGGCCGGCCTGGCGCTGGGTGCGCTCGTCGTCGGAATCCTGGGCTTCCTTGTCGGCGCCCGCGCCGGCGGCATCGGCGGTGCCATCGGCGGGCTGATCGGCGGGGCCGTGGCGGGCGTGCTGATCGGCGCATTCCTCGCGATCTCGTTCAGCCTCCGCGTGGGGATCGCGCTCGGCATCTGTACCACCCTGATCGCCTGGCCTGCCCTCGCCGTGGTGGCTCTCCGGTCCTACGACTGGGGCGTCCTCAAGGCTCGCTATTGGCCCGGCACGACCATCGAGACGACGAAGGAGACCATCGAGTGGGTGCGCGCACGGACGCCGCTCGGCAAGAGGCCGTAGCGGCTCGCGCCGGCCTCGAGGACGAGGTCGAGCGCCTGAAGTCGTCCGCGCGAAGTGCCGTGGACGTCAAGGCCAAGGTGAAGCGGTATCCGGGACGAGCCGCCGGTGCGATCGCGGGAACCGCGTTCCTCGCGGCGGGCGGCCCGAAGCGGATCTTCCGCGCCGTGAAGCGACGGGTCGTGGGCGAGCCGGAGCCGCTGCCGGAGAGCCTCCTCCCGGACGAGGTTGAGCGCGCGGTCCGGGCGCTGGGCGGCGACGGCAGGAAGGTGCGCGGAGCGCTCGAGCGTGGCTTCGCCGACTATCTCGACGCGAGCGCCGGCGACCGCAGGGCCGCCGCCCGCGGTCGTTCGCTCTCACGATTCGCGATGCGCATCGCCACGCCCGTCGCGACCCGGGCTGCCCAGCAGGCGCTGAAGCGGGTGCTGGCCGAACCCGATCGCCCCGGCGACGGGGGATCGGCGCGCTAGACTCGCTCTACGGGCGAGTGGCGAAATGGCAGACGCGCCGGCCTTAGGAGCCGGTGTCACGTGAGTGACGTGTGGGTTCGACCCCCTCCTCGCCCACCAGCGGGCGGGGGCGCGCCCATGGGGCCCCCCGTATACTTGGCCGGCCATGCACGTCACCACCACCCCCTCCCCGAAGAGCACCGTCCTCCTCGAGGTCGAGCTGCCCGCCGCCGACCTGGCCCGCGCCGTCGTCGACGCAACCCGCCGCCTGAGCCAGCGCACCCGGATCCCCGGGTTCCGGCCCGGGAAGGCGCCCCGATCCATGGTCGAGCGCGAGCTGGGCCCAGGGTCGGTCCTCGACGAGGCCGTGGAGCAGCTCGTCGAACGGTCCTATCGCGAGGCGATGGCAGAGCAGACCGAGCTGTTCGCGATCGGCCGTCCCACGATCGACGTCGTGCAGGCGGAGGAGGGCCAGCCCCTCCGATACACCGCCACGATCCCGGTCCGTCCCGAGGTCAAGCTCGGCGACTACCGGTCGTTCCCGTTCGCGCCCGAGATCGACACTGTCGACGACCCAAAGGTGGACCGCGTCGTCGACGAGCTGCGCGACCAGCAGGCCGCGCTCGTGCCGGTGGAGGAGCGGGGCGCCAAGGACGACGACTGGGCCGTGATCGGCTTCGTCGGGACGCGCGATGGTGAGCCGTTCGAGGGCGGCACGGTGGAGCGGATGCCCATCGTGATCGGCCAGGAGCGCCTCATTCCCGGCTTCGAGGAGCACCTGGTGGGCCTGCGGCCGGGCGACACGACCGAGTTCGAGATCACGTTCCCGCTCGACTACCAGGATGAGGCCCTGCAGGGTGCCACGGCTCACTTCGACGTCACGCTCCGGGAGCTCCGCGAGAAGGTCCTGCCGGTCGCCGACGATGCGTTCGCCGCGTCGCTCGGCGAGTTCCCCGACCTGGCCACGCTGCGGTCCGAGGTGCGGGCGCGGCTCGACCGCAACGCCCTCGACCGCGCCCGTCACGGCTTCGCGGATCGCATCATCGACTACGCGGTGAAGAACGCCACGGTCGAGATCCCGGACCTCCTCGTCGACGAGGAGATCGAGGTCATGCACGATGAGCTGCGCGGCGCGCTGGCGCGGCAGGGCATCACCGAGGACGCCTATCGCAAGGCCGTCGACAAGACGCCCGAGCAGCTCCACGCGGACTTCCGGCCCGGCGCCGAGGAGCGCGCGAAGACGCTCCTCGTCCTGGGCGCGATCGCCGAGGCCGAGGGGATGGAGGTCACCGACGCCGACGTGACGGCCGAGGCGGCCCGCGCCCGGCAGCGCTACGCGAACGACCCGAAGCTGTCGGCCTACTTCGACACGGACCGCGCGCGGGCCGCCATCCGGAGCTCGCTGCGCCGGTCGCGCGTGGTCGAGAAGCTCATCGACGGATGGCTTGCCGCACACCCGGACCACCCGGCGATCCCGCATGTCGAAGACGCCGAGGCCGCCGCCGGCGGCGCCGCCGTCGAGGAGGCGGGCAGCGCCCGCGCGTGATCCATCACCCCTTCGTTCCAACGCCGTCGACGGCGGCCGCTCGCAGCGGCGCCGAGGACGCCTCTCCAGGAGGGACCCAGATGCTCGTGCCGATGGTCATCGAAACGTCGAGCCGCGGAGAGCGGGCGTACGACATCTACTCGCGGCTCCTCAAGGAGCGGATCATCTTCCTGGGCGACGCGATCGAGGACAACGTCGCGAACCTGATCATCGCCCAGCTCCTCTTCCTCGACTCCGAGGACCCGGAGAAGGACATCAACCTGTACGTCAACTCGCCGGGCGGCGTGATCACCGCGGGGCTCGCGATCTACGACACGATGCAGCTCGTGCGGGCGCCGGTCAGCACGATCTGCGTGGGGATGGCCGCGAGCATGGCTGCCGTCCTCCTCGCGGCCGGCCACCCGGGCAAGCGCTACGCGTTGCCGCACAGCCGGATCATGATCCACCAGGGCTCGGGCGGATTCCGTGGCAACACCCCGGATGTCTTCATCCAGGTCCGCGAGATGGAGACGCTGGTCAACGCGAATCACGAGCTGCTGGCGCACCACACGGGCCAGACCGTGGAGAAGATCGTCAAGGACACCGAGCGGGACTATTTCATGAGTCCCGACCAGGCCCAGGCGTATGGCATCATCGACGCTGTCTACGCGCCCGTCCCGAAATCGATCGCGCCGGGCCTCCCGTCCGCCTCCAGCGGCCCGGGCAAGGTACGATCGGCTTCGTCAGACGAGACGCCGCCCGACGGGCCGGCGCCCGCGGGCGCCTAGACCAGCGGCGCGCAGCACGACGGACGACACGGAGAGCAGGCACGGATGACGACGACCAGCAAGACGCCCAAGGTCCCGTACCGCTGCTCGTTCTGCGGCAAGAGCCAGGAGCAGGTGCGCAAGCTCATCGCCGGACAGGGCGTCTACATCTGCGACGAGTGCATCAACCTGTGCCAGGAGATCATCGAGGAGGAGCTCCTCGAGCAGCCGCGCCAGAAGCCGTCGTCCGAGAAGCTTCCGTCGCCGCGCCACATCAAGGACGCGCTCGACGAGTACGTGATCAGCCAGGAGCGGGCCAAGAAGGTCCTCGCCGTCGCGGTCTACAACCACTACAAGCGGGTCAACGCCGGCGGGACGGCGGACGACGTCGAGCTCCAGAAGTCGAATGTCCTGCTGGTCGGACCGACCGGCTCGGGAAAGACGCTCCTGGCACAGACGCTCGCCCGTGTCCTGGACGTGCCGTTCTGCATCGCGGACGCGACCTCCCTCACCGAGGCAGGCTACGTCGGCGAGGATGTCGAGAACATCCTTCTCCGGCTGATCCAGGCCGCCGACTTCGACGTTGCGCGCGCCCAGCGCGGGATCATCTACATCGACGAGATCGACAAGATCGCCCGCAAGGCGGACAACCCCTCGATCACCCGCGACGTGTCGGGCGAGGGAGTCCAGCAGGCGCTTCTCAAGATCCTGGAAGGCACGACGGCAAACGTGCCTCCGCAGGGCGGCCGGAAGCACCCGCACCAGGATTTCATCCAGATCGACACGACGAACATCCTGTTCATCTGCGGTGGGGCGTTCGACGGCCTGGAGAAGATCATCGAGGAGCGGGTGGGGAAGCGCGCGCTGGGCTTCGGCAGCGACGCGACCGGGACGCGCGCGGACCGCAAGAAGATCCTTGACCGCCTGATGCCCGAGGACCTCCTCAAGTACGGGCTGATCCCCGAGTTCGTGGGCCGCCTCCCGGTGGTCGTCACGCTCTCGGCCCTCACCGCCGCCGACCTGGTCCGCGTCCTGACGGAGCCCAAGAACGCGATCACCCGCCAGTTCAAGCGCTTCCTCGGCCTCGACAAGGTGGAGCTCGTCTTCACCGAAGGCGCGCTGTCGGCGGCCGCCGACGCGGCACTGAACCGCAAGACAGGGGCCCGCGCGCTGCGCACGATCGTCGAGGAATCGCTCCTCGAGGTGATGTACGACATCCCCGACCGGACCGAGATCCGGAAGTGCATCATCACCGAGGAGACGATCCGCGACGGCCGGCCGCCGCTCCTCCTGACGAAGACCGAGATCGACGACGGCGTCGACGAGACGAACTACGCGGGGTGGCTGGCAGCCCAGGGCGCGACCGCCTGACGCGGGGACGCAGGCAGCCCGGGATGCGCATGAACGTCCCGCCCGTCCGGGGCGCCCGGTTCGGCGACGACTGGTGGCAGCGCGGCGTCATCTACCAGGTCTATCCGCGCAGCTTCGCCGACTCGAATGGCGACGGCGTCGGTGACCTGGCGGGCATCATCGACCACCTGGACCACCTGGGGCCCGACGGGCTCGGCATCGACGCGATCTGGCTGTCTCCCATCTACCCGTCGCCTGGCCTCGACGGGGGCTACGACGTCGCCGATCACGAGCGTGTCGATCCGCTGTTTGGATCGGAGGACGCGTTCGATCGGCTCGTGGCCGAGGCGCATCGTCGGGGCATCCGGATCGTCCTCGACCTGGTGATGAACCACACGAGCGATGCGCACCGGTGGTTCGAGTCGTCGCGCGCCGGGCGCGATGGGCCGTTCGCGGACTGGTACCTGTGGCGCGACCCTGCCGGCATGGGACCGGACGGGCAGCCGATGCCGCCGAACAACTGGACCTCGTTCTTCGGGGGCACGGGCTGGGAGTGGGAGCCGCGCCGGGGCCAGCTCTACTTCCACACCTTCATGGCCGAGCAGCCGGAGCTGAACTGGCGGCACCCGGGCGTGGAGGAGGCGCAGCTCGGCATGGTTCGCGGATGGCTCGCGCGCGGCGTGGACGGCTTTCGCCTCGATGTCTTCAACGTGTTCCTCAAGCACCCGGGCCTGCCGTCCAATCCCACCCGGGCCGGCCGCGGGCCGTGGGACCGCCAGTTCCACGTCTACGACCGCGACCAGCCCGACCTCCCGGCGCTGATCGGGCGATTCCGGGCGATCCTCGACGCGGCGCCTGGCCGGATGTCCGTCGGGGAGCTCTTCGACGGGACGGTCGAGACGGCAGCCAGCCTCACATCGGGGTCCCACCTCGTGTTCGACTGGGCGCTGATCGAGGCGAGCTGGACCGCGCCGGCCATCCGCGCCGCGATCCGGGTGCGCGAACAGGCGTTCGGCGACGGCCGCTGGCCGACCGCGGTCCTCTCGAACCACGACCGGCCGCGGCAGGCCTCTCGCCTCGCCGACAGCGTCGGGGCGGAGGACCCGGACGCGGTTGCCCTCGCCGCGGCGGTCCTGCTGCTGACCGTCCGGGGCACCCCGTTCCTCTACTACGGCGAGGAGCTGGGAATGCGCGACGTGGACATTGCACCCGAGGAGAGCGTCGATCCGCCTGCCTTCCGTTTCGGCCCCGGTACCCACTGGTGGGATCGGTCGCGATGCCGGACGCCGATGCCCTGGTCGCGGGGGCCCGGGTCCGGATTCACGAACGGTCACCCGTGGCTGCGCCTCGGCCCCGACGTCGAGGAGCGAAACGTCGAGGTCCAGCTGGCGGATCCACGCTCCATCCTCTGGACGTACCGCCGCCTCCTCGCGCTGCGGGCGGCCACGCCGGCCCTCCAGCTCGGGTCGCTCCGCCTGCATCCGGGCGGCAGCGGCGACATCGTCGCCTACACGCGCGAGGCTCCAGGGCAGCACATCCTCGTGCTCCTCAACCTGGGCCGGGGGGATTCCGGGTGGGACCTGCCGGCGACGGATGGGAAGTCCGGATGGCGGGTCCGGTTTGGGACGGCGCCGGCGTCGGCGCCCGGCTCCCTCGTCGCGAGCGGGGCGCGGCTGATCCTCGGCTCGAACGAGGCGTTGATCCTCGAGGCGATCGGCTGACCGGTCCCGGAAGCCGTTTCGACGGCCCGGATTGGACGGGACCCCGTGCTACACTCCGGCCCTCACGGCGGTGACCGGGAGGAGTAGCGTCGGCAGGGGCCGAAGCGAGCGCGGGACGGTGCGAGCCGCGCGGGCGACCCCGGCGCGAACGTCGCTCGCGAGCCGTGACGGGAGACGCCCGATAGCGCGTCGAGAGGGCTGACGGGCGCGCCCGAGGCGCACCGGCCGGGATGACCGGTCGCGACCGAAATGCCGAACCAGCTGGTGGTACCACGACCCCGTTCGTCCGCTGGGACGAGCGGGGTTTGTTCGGTCTCGGAGGGAGCGCGCGATGACGCAGGGGCATGCCGGCCCGGGGCTCGCGAAGGCATACCGGCCCGGCGACGTGGAGGCCGCGATCTACGAACGCTGGCTGGCCGCGGATGTCTTCGCGCCCGACGGGGCGGGGTCGCGTGCCGATGCATCCAAGCCGCCGTTCGTGCTGATCCAGCCGCCGCCGAACGTGACGGGAAGCCTTCACCTGGGGCACGCCCAGCGAAGCGCGGTCGAGGACCTGATGACCCGCCACGCGCGCATGCAGGGCCGACCGGCGCTCTTCCTGCCGGGCCTGGACCATGCGAGCATCGCAGCCCAGTTCGTCCTCGACCGGATCATCGCCGCGGATGGCGAGACGCGGGCGAGCCTGGGTCGCGAGCGCTACCTCGAGAGAATGTGGCGCTTCATCGACGAGACGAAGCTGGTCATCCTGGGCCAGCAGCGTCGCCTCGGGGCAAGCCTCGACTGGGGCCGGCTGCGCTTCACGATGGACGACGTCTCCGCCCGTGCGGTGCGGGAGGCCTTCGCTCGCCTGTACGGCGAGGGCCTGGCCTACCGCCACGAGACCCTGATCAACTGGTGCCCGGGCTGCCGGACCAGCCTGTCGGACCTGGAGGTCGAGGCGACACCCGAGACGGGCACGCTCTGGACGGTCCGCTACCACCTGCTGGACGGGGAGACCGGGGCGCCGGATCCGGCCGCCACGATCAGCGTGGCGACGACCCGCCCCGAGACGATCCTGGGCGACACGGGTGTCGCGGTCCACCCGGATGACCCCCGCTACGCCGCCCTGATCGGGCGCCGCGTCCGCATCCCGTTCGTCGAGCGCGACGTCCCGATCATCGCGGACTCGGTCGTGGACCGGGCCTTCGGGACAGGTGCCGTCAAGATCACTCCCGCCCACGACCACGACGACTACGCAACCGGTCAGCGCCACGGCCTCCCGTTCGTGGACGTGATGGACGACGCCGGGCACATGACAGGGGCCGGCGGCCCCTACAGGGGCCTCGAGCGATACGCTGCCCGGCAGCGGATCCTCGCCGACCTGGACGCCGCCGGCGACCTCGTGGCGAGCACCCCCCACGAGATGATCCTGGGTCGATGCCAGCGCAGCCACGATGCCGTGGAGCCGCGCCTCAAGACCCAGTGGTTCGTGCGGACTGCGCCCCTGGCAGCGGAGGCACTGGCCGCAACGCGCAGCCGGCGAACCGTCATCCTGCCCGAACGATTCGAGAAGGTCTGGGAGCACTGGCTCACCGAGATTCGCGACTGGAACGTGAGCCGGCAGCTCTGGTGGGGCCACCGCATCCCGGCCTGGTACTGCCCGGATGGGCACATCACGGTGAGCGTGGAGGCGGGCGGCCCGAGCACCTGTGGGACCTGCGGACGGCCGGCCACGGAGCTGGTCCAGGACCCCGACATCTTCGACACCTGGTTCAGCTCCGGCCTCTGGCCGTTCTCGACCCTCGGCTGGCCACAGGCCACGGCGGACCTGGCCCGCTTCTACCCGGGCACGGTGATGGAGACGGCCTACGACATCATCTTCTTCTGGGTCGCCCGGATGATGATGCTCGGCATCCACCTCCTGGGAGACGCACCCTTCGAGGTGGTCTACCTGTCCGGCCTGGTGCGCGACCCCTACGGCCAGAAGATGTCCAAGACCACCGGGAACGTGGTCGACCCGCTGGAGGCGATCGACGAGTCAGGCGCCGATGCGCTCCGATTCGCCCTGATCCACGGGGCGGCGCCGGGCAACGACCAGAAGTTCAGCGCCGAGAAGCTGGAGAATGCGCGCAACTTCGCCAACAAGCTCTGGAACGCGGCGCGGTTCGTGCTCGGCGCCCGGCCGTCGACCATCCGGCCGGATGCGCCACGGGTTGCCCCGGATGATGCCCGGCTCGGCCCGGCGGAACGCTGGCTGCGGAGCCGCGTCGGCGCCGCGGTCGTGGGCGCGGACGGAGCCTTCGCGGACTTCTCGTTCGGGGAGCTGACCCACGTCCTCTACGACTCGATCTGGGGCGAGTTCTGCGACTGGGCCCTGGAGCTCGCGAAGGTCCGCCTCGCCGACGACGCGCTCCCGGCGGCGGACCGCGAGGCCACGTGGTGGACGCTCGTCGAGGCGCTCGATACGTACCTTCGCCTCCTGCACCCGGTGATGCCGTTCGTGACCGAGGCGCTGTGGGCCGAGATGCCTCGCGCCGCGGGCGACCCGGACCTCCTGATCGTGGCGGACTGGCCGGCCGCTCCGCCCGCCGACGCCGAGGCGGAGTCCCAGGTCGGGTCGCTGCTGGAGCTCGTCCGAGCGCTTCGCAACGCCCGGTCCGAGGCGAAGCTCGATCCGTCGGCGTGGCTCGCGGTGGAGGTCGCGATCCCGACCGGTCTCGGTCCCACCTTCGACGCCCTGGCGCCCGCCCTCGAACGGCTCGCCCATGCCCGCCCGCTCACGCGGGTCCCGGACATCGGCGCGCTGCGGTCGGGCGCCGCGGGGGGGCTCGCGGTCCTGGCCGGCCCGATCGAGGCGCTGATTCGCCCGGCCGCGCCGGATCACGAGGCAGCGGCCCGGGACCGTGCGCGCCTGGAACGGGAGCTTGCCGGGACCGAGAAGCAGCTCGAGGGGGCGCAGGCCCGCCTCGCCGACGAGCATTTCGTCACGCAGGCACCGCCGGCGGTCGTGGAACGTGCGCGTGCGAGGGCACTCGAGCTCGAGGAGCGGGTCACCGGGCTGCGCGCCAGCCTGGGAGGGTAGGGGAGCGCCGCCCAGGGCTGCCACGCGGCAGGCGGTGTGGATCGTCCGGACGGAACGTGGGCCGGCGGCCGGCGCTGCTAGGATTACGTTCACGCCACGCCGATGGAGGTTCCGTGCCGCTCGAGTTCCTCAAGCGTCGGGGACGGGACGATGACCGCTCCGTGCCCACGCCCGCCGCCATCCCGGAGGAGACCTCCGCCGAGGAGTATCTCCTCAAGCTTCACTACGCCGGCAAGAGCAGCGAAGGCGTGCGGATGAAGGCAGGCCCGCGAGCCATGGCCGAGCTGCCGGCGATGCTCACCGGCCTGGCCGCGAGCGAGATCGAGGTCATCGATCCGCTCCCGATCGAGTTCAGCCAGGCCAGCCCGCAGATCATCCGATCGTCGGAGGCGATGCAGTGGGTGAACGCCCACCACGCCCACTCGCCGATCGCGCGCCACGCCATCTACGTCCTCGAATTGATCGATGCCATCGATCTCGCCTTCGACACGCTTGCCTGCGCGCTTCTCGACGGCGAGATCGACACCTCCGGCTACCCCGAGTACAACGCGGTGGTCGGCGGCGTGGCATCGCACTGGGACGAGGCAACCGGCGACATGCTGGTCCGGGCGGTCGTCGGCTGGGGCGGCCGCGGCGTCCGCGGCGACACGGACCGGATCGCCGCGCGGCGCCTGAGCGGCCTCTTCCAGAACATCCTCGCAAGCCAGTACGCCATGGAGGTCGTGCCGCTGGACCGGCCGGTCCCGGCGGGCGGCCGTGGCGGCCTCGTCTGCGCGCACTGCGGGTTTGCGTCCGCCCATGACCGAGCGTTCTACTGCCCGAAGTGCGGCATGCGGCTGCTGCGCGGCTGAGCCCGATCGGCGAACGGAGACCACGTGCCCATCTACGACTACGTCTGCGGATCCTGCGGCCACCGCTTCGAGGTCTTCCGCGGGATCAACGAGGCGGGGCCGCACCAGTGCCCCGAGTGCGGCGGGCCGGTCGCACGGGCCTTCGTCCCGCCGACGATCCACTTCAAGGGAACCGGCTGGGCGAAGTCGGATCGCCGTGCCTCGAGCGCGCGATCACGGCGAACCGAGACCGGTTCGCCGGCATCCGGATCGTCGAAATCCGCGGCGCCCGGGGAGTCCCGGGAGTCGACGGACTCAGGGAAGCCGGCCGGCGAGTCCGGGAAGCCGGCCGCGGAGCCGGCCGGGGAATCGTCCGGTGCAACCCCACCCGCGGATGCCTCATCGTCGTCAGGCGGTGGGACCTCGAAGACGTCGGCCCAGTCCCAGGCGGATCGATGAACCCTCGATGAGCCGTCCGCCCTCGGACTGGATCACGCTCGCGGAGGCGGGCCAGATTCTCGACGGCGCGAACGTTCATCTCCGCCCGGAGACGATCGGCCGGTGGGCGCGCGAAGGCCGGCTCCAGACGCTGAAGCTGGGCGGCCGCCGATACGTCCGTCGCGTCGAGATCCGCGCGCTGCTGCGGCCCCGCCGACGCGTCGCCGCCCAGGACGTCCAGCCGCGGCTCTTCGAGGACCTCTGAGCCAACCGGCCACGGCGTCCCGCTCGAGCCATCGGCGCTGGGTCGTGTCGCTGGTCGAGCCGTTCGGCGCCGCGCTCGTCGGCGTCCCGCGGATCGCGATGGCGTCCGAACGGTCAGCCCTGGCGGGTCCCGCAGCGACGGCAGAAGCGGGCGTTCACTGACAGCGACAGGCCACAGCTGACGCACGAGTGGACACCCACCGGACCGGCGGTCCCCGGACCAGCGGCCAGGACGTCGCGACTCGAGGCGGCCCAGACCGGTGACTCGACGGGTCGTGCGGTCGCGACTCGCGATGCCCACGCCGCGGTCGGCATCGCGTCCGTGGGTCGTCGGGTGACGCTGGTCGGGGTTGCCCAGATTGGTGGCGCTGGCTCCGCCTCGTCTGCGGCGGTTCCATCGGGCGCCACCATCCGCCAGGTCGGCTGCTGCACGACGTCGATGGGAGCAGGCGAGGGCTCGGGCACAGGAGGCTCGGGCTCTGGCGCAGCAGGCTCGGGTGCCGCAATGGCCGCTTCGGAAGGCTCCGGTTCGGACGCCACGACCTGCTCGGGCTCTGGCGCGGCAGGCTCGGGCGCGACCGCCGCGGCCATGTCGATCGCGACCGGCTCGGGCTCCGGCGCTGCCGCCGCGGCCATGTCGATCGCGACCGGCTCGGGCTCGGGGGCCACCGCCGCGACATCGATCTCGATCGGCTCGGGCACAGCCGTCGCTGCCATGTCGATCACGACCGGCTCAAGCTCCGGCGCAGCAGGCTCGGGTGCCGCAATGGCCGCTTCGGAAGGCTCCGGTTCGGACGCCACGACCTGCTCGGGCTCTGGCGCGGCAGGCTCGGGCGCGACCGCCGCGGCCATGTCGATCGCGACCGGCTCGGGCTCGGCGCAGCCGCCGCGGCCATGTCGATCGACGACCGGCTCAAGCTCCGGCGCAGCAGGCTCGGGTGCCGCAATGGCCGCTTCGGGAGGCTCCGGTTCGGACGCCACGACCTGCTCGGGCTCGGGGGCCACCGCCGCGACATCGATCGCGACCGGCTCGGGCTCCGTCGCCGCTGCCGCGACATCGGTCTCGATCGGCTCGGGCTCCGTCGCCGCTGCCGCGACATCGGTCTCGATCGGCTCGGGCTCCGTCGCCGCTGCCGCAAACCCGACCTCCGTCGCCTCCGGCTCCTGCGACGCCTTGGGCTCGGCGATGAGGATGTCTGCAGACGGGATCGGCGTGCTCGCGAGGGTGTCGTCCTGCGATGCAACGGGCGTCGATGGGGCGGGGAGCGCGCGACGACCGCCTCGCACCCGGAACCACTGGAAGAAACGCCGGGTCTCGGCCTTCGCAGCCGTGACGAGCTCTGGTCGGCTCGTGGAACCTGCCTCGCTCGCAGTAGTTGTGATCGCTGCATCCGGGGACTCGGCCACCGCCTGGATTCCATCCGGTGCCTGTCTCAGGCTCGCCGATGCATCGCCGGCCACCGTGCCGTCAGTGGCTGAGCGTTCGAGGTCACCCGTCCGGCGGTGGAGGGCACTCTCGATGGTGGCGAGCTCCGCCGGGGTCAATTCGACATCCGCCTCGGCTTCGGCCGCCTGCTGGGCCGCGAGCTGCCGGGCCGCCTCCGCCTCGGCTTCGGCCGCCTGCTGGGCCGCGAGCTGGCGGGCCGCCTCCGCCTCGGCTTCGGCCGCCTGCTGGGCCGCGAGCTGGCGGGCCGCCTCCGCCTCGGCTTCGGCCGCCTGCTGGGCCGCGAGCTGGCGGGCCGCCTCCGCCTCGGCTTCGGCCGCCTGCTGGGCCGCGAGCTGCCGGGCCGCCTCCGCCTCGGCTTCGGCCGCCTGCTGGGCCGCGAGCTGCCGGGCCGCCTCCGCCTCGGCTTCGGCCGCCTGCTGGGCCGCGAGCTGCCGGGCCGCCTCCGCCTCGGCTTCGGCCGCCTGCTGGGCCGCGAGCTGCCGGGCCGCCTCCGCCTCGGCTTCGGCCGCGAGGGCGTCTCGGTCGGTCGGGGTGGCGGCGACGGCGCGTACGTCGGACGAGGGCCACGCAGACGCCGCCACGTTGGGCGCCGGCGCCTCGGTGGCTGTGACGACCGCCTCGGGCACAACCAGCGCGAGGTCCGGGAAGGCGCCCGCCGGGACGTCCAGGCCGACGTCGGGAGCGCAGGTGAGACACTCGCCCACGGCGCTGTTCCAGCAGTTCTGGCACGTGTACTGGCGACACGTCATGCAGAAGTTGAAGGTCCGGTGGAACGCGTCGAGCTGCTGCACGGACGCCTTCCGGGCGTCCTCCTCGCGGGCCAGGGCCATCGCGTCGGTAAACGTCGCGTCGTCGTTCGCGACGAAGTTCTTCACCCCTCGCGACAGCGTGCGAATCCGACCAAGCCCGCGGCGGCGCCCGGTGGTCGACTCGAACGTGTATCGCGAGCCGCATTGTTCGCAGAACGATTCGGTCAGGATCTCGGCCATCGGGCCCCCGTGTACGCGCGCGTCCCGGCCTCCCCCGCCCGTCCGCGAGGCGAGAGTATACCGTAGGCTTCGTGGCCTCCCGGGAACCGACGTACCGCCGGCTCCGTCCAAACGTCCCGCGATCGCCGCGTAGGGCGACACACTCGACCTGAGGTCTCCTGCGAAACAGATGCGACCGTTCGCCGCGCTCGAGCGCCTCCTGGAACGGCTCTTCGAACGGCCGGGCGCCCGTCTCTTCGATGTCGGGGTTGCTCCGGCAACGCTCGCTCAGCGGATCGAACGTGCCATCGACGAGGAGCGACGTCCGGGAGTCGAGGGAACCGTCGCGCCGACGCGCTTCGTGGTGAGCGTCGACGCGCGCGCTGCCGTGGAGCTCTCGGGAGTGCCGAATCTCGAGAACGAGCTGGCGGCCGGTGCGCTGGCCCATGCCCGTCGTCGGGGATACCTGATCCCCGAGCGGCCATCAGTGGCCATCGTGGCGTCGACCGACCTCGATCGGGGCGCCACGACCATCCGGGCAACGTTCGCGGGGCCATTCCCGCTCGCGGACACAGCCGGCCCGGCGAGCGATCGAACCCGCGTGCACCCGGCCGCGGTCCGGGCCGCCCCGAGCGGCATTCTGCGGGTCATCGCTCCGGACGGGACGGAGCGCCGGCTGCGGCTGGAGGCCCGGCCGGTCGGGATCGGCCGCGGCGACGACAACGACGTCGTGATCGCGGATCCGCTCCTCTCGCGCCATCACGCACGGATCGTTCCACGGAACGGCCGGCTCGTCCTCACCGACCTTGCCAGTCGCAACGGGACCCGCGTGAATGGACGGGGCGTGAAGGAGGCCGTCCTCGGCGCGGGCGACCGCATCGAGCTCGGCGGGACCACGATCGACATCCTCCCAGCGGACGCCACATGGACCCCCTGACCCTGGCCGTGTGGGCAATCCGCCTCGCATTCCTTGCGGCGCTCTACCTCTTCCTCGCACTTGTCGTCCGGGCGCTGCTCCGCGATGTCCGGGCTGCTTCGCGCGACCCCGCGGGGGCGCTCGGGCGCCTCGTCGTGGTCGCGAGCGCAGGCCTGCCCGCGGCGGGGAGCGTCTTTCCCCTTGACGCGGTGACGACGCTCGGGCGCGACCTGGGCAGCAGCGTCGTCCTCGACGACCCATTCTCGTCGGCCAGGCACGCGATCCTCACCTTCCGGGGGCGCGGCTGGTACGTGGAGGACCTTGGCAGCACGAACGGAACGCTCGTCAACGGGGTGGCCGTCGCCGGGGCGCTGCCGCTCGGCTTCGGCGACGAGCTCCAGATCGGCGATGTCCGGATGCGCCTGGAGCGTGGCCTCCGGTGACCGCGGCCAGCTTGCCCGGCTTCCCTCGGCCGAGGATCCGCCGCCGTGAGCTGGGTCTCCTGCTGGTGGTCGCCGGTGCGCTGGCCCTCGGCAACCTGTCGCTCGGTCTCACGCGCACCGGCAGCCTGGGGCTGGTCGATCCGGCCGGGCTGCTCCTGTACCTGGCGGCCCTCGCTGCCGTCCATCTCGCGCTCGTCACCGCCGGGCGGCGAGTCGACGAGGTGCTCCTGCCCGCGGTCGGGCTGCTCGGCGGGATCGGCCTGCTGCTGGCCGAGCGGCTTCCGCAGGACCTCGTGGTCCAACAAGTCGGTCCCGCGATCCTCGGCCTGGCCTCGCTGCAGCTCGTCTGGCTCGTGCTCGCGCTCGTGATCGCCGTCGCCGTCGCGATCACGGTGCGCTCGGATCGCTGGCTGCGCCTCTACAAGTACACCTGGGCGGCGTCGGGCCTCGGACTGCTGGCCCTCACGTTCGTCCTGGGGTCGGACGTGAACGGGGCGCGGCTCACGCTCGACCTCGGGCCAGTGAGCGGACAGCCGTCGGAGCTCCTCAAGGTGATCCTGGTCGTCTTCTTCGCGGCGTACCTGGCCGAGAACCGGGTCCTCCTGGCCGACGCTCGTGTCCGCGTCGTGGGCCGGCTCACCGTTCCTCCGGGTCCATATCTCCTGCCCGCCGGCCTGATGCTGGCGCTGGCGCTGGGGATCGTCGTGATCCAGCGGGACCTGGGTGCGGCCATGCTGTTCTACGCGGTGTTCCTGTGCCTCTTCTACCTCGCGACCGGGAGCAAGGTGGACGTGGTGCTCGGGATCGGGCTCTTCCTGGTCGGCTTCGTGCTCATGGCGGTCGTCTTCCCGCACGTGCGCGACCGCGTTGCGACCTGGCTGGACCCGTGGGCCGATCCCCTCGGGACCGGATACCAGACCATCCAGGCGCTTCACGCGTTCGCGCGCGGCGGGCTGCTTGGGACGGGCCTGGGAGCGGGCCTGCCGACGGTCGGCGGGCAGCTGCCGATCCCGGCGGTCCATACGGACTTCCCGTTCGCTGCCCTCGGCGAGGAGCTGGGGATGGCGGGCGTTGTCGCCATCCTCGGCTGCTACCTGGTCGTCGTTGCGCGAGGGTTGCGCATCGCGGCGGCCGCGACGGACGACGTCAGGGCGCTCCTCTGCGCCGGCCTCGCGCTCGTGATCGGCGTGCAGGCGGCGATCATTGCGGCCGGCAACCTGAAGCTGATCCCGCTCACGGGCATCACGCTCCCGTTCATCAGCTATGGCGGGTCGTCGCTCCTCGTGAACGGGCTGATCGTGGGCCTCCTGCTCGCGTTCTCGGATCGCGGGCCCATGCCGCCGGGGGAGCCGCGACGCGCGCGCCAGCGCGGCGGGGGCGGCCGATGACGGTGCAGGGTCGCGGCAGGCGTCGGGAGCGTCCGCTCAGCGCGCGCGTCGCTCGCCTGAGCCTCGCCCTGGCCCTCGTCTACGGCGGGCTGACGCTCGGTGCTGGCTACTGGCAGGTGTTCCGCGCCGACGACCTGTCCCGGGACCCGACCGACGCGGGCATGATCGCGGCCGCCCGATCCGTCGTCCGGGGCAGGATCCTCGACCGGGACGGCCGCGTCCTGGCGACCAGCCGCCGGGACGCAAGCGGCGAGCCGTATCGCGTCTACACCGACGCATCGCTCAGCGCACCCATTGGCTACGCGTCGCGGCTGTACGGGTCAGCCGGCCTGGAGGCCGCGTACGCGTCGGAGCTGTTGGGGGCCGGGGGCGACGATCCCGCGTCGCGAGCGCTGGCGAAGTTCCGGCCCCGCGGCCAGCGGGGCGACGACCTGCGGACCAGCCTCTCGCTGTCGCTGCAGCGGCTGGCGGTGCAGCTTCTGGGGACGGACCGCGGCGCGGTGGTTGCCCTCGACCCTCGCACCGGCGACGTTCTCGCGTTGGCCAGCACGCCGACCTACGACGCGTCGGGGATCGCGAACCCGGCGACCTCCCGGGCGGCGTTCGCCGCGGCCACGGGCGATCCGGACCAGCCGCTCCTCGACCGAGCGATCCAGGGTCGCTACGTTCCCGGTTCGGTCTTCAAGATCGTGACCGCGATCGCCGGCCTGTCCTCGGGCGCGATCACGCCGGCCACGAAATTCCCGCAACAGCCCGCCGCCGAATTGACGGGCCTGCTCGTCTCGGGCTACCGCGTCCGGGACGGGCATCACCCGTTCACCGGATCGGAGGTTCTCGACTTCGACCGCGCGACCGAGGTGTCCTGCAACATCTGGTACGCGCTGGCCGGCCTGCGCACGGGCGGCGCGAGCATGGAGGATGCGGCGCGACGGCTCGGGTTCGGCGCGCCGATCCCGTTCGACCTCGCGACGGCATCCTCGCAGCTCACGAACGGCGGCGGGCCGTTGCCGGGTGGCTTCGCGGACAACGTCGAGCTGGCCAACGCGGCGTACGGCCAGGGGGAGGTGCTGGTCACGCCACTCCAGATGGCGCTCGTGGCGGCGACCGTCGCCAACGGCGGGGTGGAGCCTCGACCGCGCCTCGTGACGGCATTCGTCAGCCCGGCGGGTTCGGTCCGCGACGTGTCCGGCGGCACGCTCGGGCGGGTACTCTCGCCGGGTGATGCGGCAGCAATCACGGCGGCCATGACCCAGGCGGTCGAAGGCGCGGACGGCCAGCGCTTCACGTCCGGCGCCCAGGTGGCCGGGGTGACCGTGGCCGGCAAGACCGGCACTGCCCAGCTCGGCGGGACCGGGGAGCCACATTCGTGGTTCATCGGGTTCGCGCCGGCGGAGGCGCCGACCATCGCGATCGCGGTGGTCGTGGAGCAGGGCGGCCACGGAGGATCACGGGCGGCTCCGCTCGCCGGAGAGATGCTGCGTACGTTCCTGGCCGCGAAGCCGTGACCCGCTCAGGACCGGTTGCGAACTGGAGTGCGGCCGACCTCCCTGCGGTGAGCGGGGCCGCGCGCGACCGCCGGCGCTGGCCCGGAACCGCCCCCGGAACCGTCCCCCGAGTTCGGACGTACTATCTGCAGACCCCACGACCGCCAACCCCCGTGACGAGCGGGCCTCGCGCCGTCCTCGACGGCCGCGGCGCCACGCCGCGCACCGACAGGAGCCCGCGAGCACGATGACGAAGATGCAGGAGTCCGGCGAGCGCGTCGTGGCCAACGTGGAGCGCGTGATCGTCGGGAAGCACCACGAGGTCCAGCTCGCCCTCGTGGCGCTTCTCTGCCGGGGCCATCTGCTCATCGAGGATGTCCCCGGAACCGGCAAGACCGTTCTGGCCAAGGCGATCGCCAAGAGCCTCGGCTCGTCGTTCCGACGGATCCAGTTCACGCCGGACCTGCTGCCGTCGGACGTGACGGGCCTCTCGATCTACAACCAGAAGACGCAGGAGTTCGAATTCCGGCCGGGGCCGATCATGAGCCAGGTCGTCCTCGCCGACGAGATCAACCGGGCGACCCCCAAGACCCAGTCCGCGCTGCTCGAATGCATGGAGGAGCGCCAGGCGACGATCGACGGGATCAGCCACATGATGCCGGACCCGTTCCTGGTGATCGCGACGCAGAACCCGATCGAGTACGAGGGCACGTTCGCGCTGCCGGAGGCGCAGCTCGACCGGTTCATGCTGCGGCTCCGGATGGGCTACCCGACGCCAACCGAGGAGATCGTGATCCTCGACGAGCAGAAGCGCATCCACCCACTCGACGACCTCGAGGAAGTCTGCCCGGTGGCGGAGCTCCGCGAGATGCAGGCGGCAGTCCGCGAGATCTACGTCGATGCGAGCGTCGCCGAATACATCGTCCGCCTGGTGAACGCCACCCGGACGCACCCCGACATCTACCTTGGAGCGTCGCCGCGCGGCTCGATCGCGCTCTACCGGGCGGGCCAGGCGCGGGCGGCCCTCCTCGGGCGCGACTTCGTGATCCCGGACGACGTGAAGACCCTCGCAGGTCCCGCCCTTGCCCACCGGCTGATCATCAAGACGAGCTCGTCGATCCGCGAGGTGGACTCCGAGACCGTGGTCCGCGAGCTGCTCGATGCCGTGCCGGTCGACGCGCCCGCCCGTCCCGGGGGCCCGCGGCGGATCGAGGCCGAGGCCCCGCGCGGCCGCTGACCGGTCGCCGAGCCCAGCCGCCCGTGCGCTACCTGCGTCGCCTTCCGTTCCTCGTCCTCGGCACGATCCTCGTGGTGGCCGCATTCAGCACGGGCTACTCGTTCCTGTTCTACCTCGTCTACCTCGGCCTGCTCGTCGTCGGCGGCAGCTACCTGGTGACGCGCAACGGGCTCGCCGACCTGGAGGCAGGCTACGCCGTCAACCAGCTCCAGGCGCACGTCGGCGACCAGCTCCGGACCACCTACACGCTGCGGAACACGAGCCGCCTGCCGAAGCTCTGGCTGGAGGTGCACAACCCGTCGACGCTGCCGGTCCCGCTGCCCGGCCGGGCCATCTCGCTGGGGACGCGCCGCGAGCGGTCCTGGGTTGCCCGCGTGCCGCTGGTCCGGCGCGGCCACTTCCGCGTCGACCCGCTCCAGATCCGGACCGGCGATCCGTTCGGGTTCTTCGAGGCGAACGCATCCGTCGGGCACGGCGTGACCCTGATCGTCTTCCCGCGGGTGGAGCCCATCCCGCGGTGGCGTCTCCGGGCCGTGAGCCTCGAGGGAAGCCGGTCCACGCCGGTGCGGGCGCAGCAGACGACGCCGCTCGCCACCTCGATCCGACCCTATGCGCCCGGCGACGCCTTCAACCGGATCCACTGGCCCACGACCGCGCGGACCGGCGCCATCCAGGTGAAGGAGTTCGACCTGGAGCAGACCGCCGATGTCTGGCTGTTCGTGGACCTCGAGCGTCGCGTACAGCGGGGCAGCGGTGACGACTCGACGGTCGAGGTCGCCGTGCGCGTCGCGGCTGCCATCGCGGAACGGGCGCTCGCGGAGAACCGATCCGTTGGCCTGACCACGACGGGAGCGCGGCTCACGCACCTGTCGCCGGATCGCGGCCCCCGCCAGCGCCAGAAGATCCTGCACCTGCTCGCGGCAGTGGATGGCGACGGCACGGCGCCCCTCGTGGAGGCCCTCGTCGCCGGGCTCCCGCTCCTTCGGCGCGGGATGTCCGCCCTGATCGTGACGCCCGCCGCGGAACCCGCCTGGGTCCGCCCGCTGGCGACGCTGCGGCCGCGCGGGATCGGCACCCAGGTCCTGTACCTGGACCCACATGCGTTCCTGCGCCACGAGATCGTGGCGGACGACCGCAGCATCGAGGAGCCGGAGGCGGCCGCCGAGCTCGCGTCGCTCGAGCAGGCGTCGCGGCAGGTCCATCACGCGCTGGCCGAGTTCGACGTCTGGACGTGCGCCGTGCCGCCGGCGATCGCGCTCGGCGAGGTCCTGGTCGGGTGAGCGCCATCGGCACGGCGTTCGACTACGCCACCCCCATCGCGGCCGAGGAGCGGCGGCACCTCCCGCTGGCGCCCGCCGAGGGATGGTCGAGCGTGCTGCTGCTCGCCCTCATGGCTGCGCTCGTCGGGTGGGCGATCGACGACTCGCGCTGGGTGCTCGGGAGCCAGTCGCTCACGAACTTCCTTCCGTGGGCAGGTGCGCTCGGCGTGCTCTGGGGCGTGGTCGCGGCGAAGGCGGGTCGCGGTCGCCTGCTCGCCCACGTCGGCGGGGCGGCGGTCGCGACCATCTACCTCACGCTCGTCGTCGGCGACCAGCTCGCCCCGGGCGCGTCCGTCGGCGGCCTGTTCCAGGCAACCTCGAACTCGGTCGTGGAGGCGTGGATCGACCTCGTGGTCCGCAGCCGTGCCACGACCACCGAGATCGGCCATTTCCTGCTCGTGCTCGGGATCATCTGCTGGGCGGCCGGTCACTTCGCGGGGTACACCGCGTTCGCCCACCGGCGTCCTGTGGCCGCCGTTCTCCTGCCTGGCTCGATCCTCCTCGCCAACGTCGTCCTGACCATTCGCGACCAGTACCCGCTCCTGGTGGTCTTCTCGCTCGCCGGGCTCCTCTTCCTGGTGCGATTCCATGTTGCCGACGAGCAGCGCGCCTGGATGCGGCATCGGATCGGCGACGTGGGTGACGCGGTCGGGCTCTCGCTCCGGGCGGGCCTCACCTTCGTCGGCCTCGCCGTCGTCGGGGCGCTCCTGCTGACGCAGTCAGCCTCGTCAGCGCCGCTCGCGAACGCCTGGCCGGGGCTCAACCAGAAGTTCACCGAGATTGCCCAGCAGTTCGTCAGGTATTTCCCGGCGGGCGGTCCCGGGACCCGGATCACGGGCACGCAGTTCTCGGATTCCGTGACGGTGACCGGTCAGTGGACGGCGGACGGGACGCCCATCCTCACCATCCAGGCCCCGGCCGGCAGTCCCCGGACGAAGTGGCGGGCGGTTGCGTACGATCGGCTCATCGGGAACACGTGGAGCTGGAGCCAGACCGCGGAGGTCAGCATCGGCGCGACGGACGGTCTCCTGGCCGGTACCCGGGACGCGCCCCTCGACACCGTCGCCTACCTGACGGCCGACTACCAGGTGAGCGGCCTGGCGGCCGGGAGCATCGTCGTATCGCCGGGGCTTCCAACGAAGCTCGACCGAACGGCGCGCGTGACGCTGGTCCAGGGCGGCGGCGAAACCGCGTTCGGTCGAATCCTGCCGGCCGGGAGTGGCGGGTACCGCCTCGAGGCGCTCCTGCCGGACCTCTCCAATCCGACCGACCCGAAGGCGTTGACCGCGAACCGCCTCCGGGCCGCGGGGACCGACTACCCGTCCAACCTGTTCGCCACCTACACCTCCATCGAGCCGGGCACGGTGGGGCCGGAGACGCGCGCGCTGCTCTCCGAGATCCTGGGCGCGGCGAAGCCGACGTCGCCGTACGACACGGCGCGGGAGATCGAGTCGTACCTGCGCGACCCCCGCCACTTCACCTACAGCACGAACGTGTCCGACGTGGACTGCGGTGGCCGCGGCGTCGTCGATTGCTTCGTGTACTCGCGGAAGGGCTACTGCGAGCATTTCGCCTCGACGATGGTGATGATGCTCCGCGTCGAAGGGATCCCGGCCCGGTTCGTGGAGGGGTTCCTGCCCGGGGCTCGCGACGCGAGCGGTCGCGAGACGATCCTCCGCAGCGGGGCGCACGCCTGGGTCGAGGCCTGGTTCCCCGGCGCGGGCTGGATCGACTTCGACCCGACCGGCGGTGGCGTTGGCCAGCCGCTCGTGCTGCCGCCCGGACCCGCTGTCCCGACGGCGTCGCCGTCCGCCAGCGCTGGGGCAAGCGGGAGCCCGGGCGCGAGCCATCGGGCCGGCGTCGATGAGCCGGCCGGACCGGCGGAAGGCGGCTCGGGGAGCGGTTTCCGCACGCCCGGCATCGGCCCGGCCATCGTGGTCGTGCTGCCTGTCTCGTTCGCCCTGATCGGGTTCGGGTTCGTCTTCTTCAGGCGCCGCCTCCGCCGGCCTGCCGAGCCCGCTGCCGTCTACCGCACCGTGGCCGGGCTGGCCGGTCGGCTGGGCTACCCCCGCCGTCCAACCCAGACGGTCTACGAGTACCTGGGTTCGCTCTCCGACGTGGTGCCCGCGGTCCGTCCGGACCTCCAGCTCGTCGCGCGCTCGACCGTGGAGGCGACCTACGGTCGACGACGGTTCGGCGTCGAGCGGCTCTCTGCGCTGGGCGACGCGCAGCGGCGCCTCCGGATCGCGCTGCTCCGGCTCGCGTTCGTGCGCCGGCGGGGCCGCCGGCGCTGAGAACCGCGGTGCTGCGGTGCGGTGCTTTGACGGCTGCGCGAGGACGCGGCGGACGAGCCGCCGTCGCGGAGACGCCCGCGCCGTAACAGCGAACGAGACGCCGACGCCAGGAGACAGCGCGAGGGGCCGGGCCTACAGGGCGCCGCTTCGCGAACGTGCGGCGGCCTCGTCCTCTGCGCGACGCTCCGCATCGCCGGCCTCGATCTCGAGCGGCGCCAGATGCTCGGTCCGGTTCCAGGCCCGCAGGACCGTCCGCCCGTTCCGGATGTCGAGGACCGCGATGCCGGTCGTCGTCTGGGTGAACGTCCAGAAGCGGTCAAGCGGCAGGCCCAGCAGCGCGAGGAGCGCGACCTTGAATGCGCCGTCGTGGCCGACGAGGACCGTCCACGGCCCGGCGTGGGGATCGTAGAACGACGGGGTCGCCGAGGCGGTCGTGCCAGTCGCGGGACCGGACGAGCCGCTCTCCGGGGCGGGGGAGCCGGCAGCCGTGGACGCGTCCCCGGCGGCAGTGGCATCGGACGACGCGCGAACGAGCCCGTCGATCACCCTGGCCAGGGCGGCCCGAACGCGCCGGTCCACCTCGACCAGGGATTCGCCTCCGGGCGCGTAGACCCGGACCGGGTCGCGTCGCCAGCCGGCGATCTCGGCCGGCCAGCCGGCCTCGACATCCCGCTGGTAGAGGCCTTCCCAGGCTCCCTGCCCGATCTCCCGGAGACCCGGCTCCGGGACGAGCGGCGGGGCCGGCCGCCCTCGCGCGGCGATCGCCGTCGCGACCGCGGACGCCGTCTGGGCGGTCCGGGCGAGCGGGGAGTGAACGATCGCGATGGGATCTCCCGCCGGCACCGGGAGGCGCGGCGGGGCACCCGGGTCGGCGAGGCGCGCACCGGCGAGCGCGGCCTGGCGCTCGCCGAGCGGCGAGAGCGGCGTGTCGGCCTGGCCCTGGAAGCGACCCTCCGCCAGCCAGACCGACTGGCCGTGGCGCAGGAGGACGAGCGACGCGGCGAGGTCCGGCGGGACGACGAGCGGTGCCACCGTCCCCGGGACGTCCGTCACGCGGAATCGCCGAGCTCGACGCCCCAGATGTCGAGAACTCCGTCCATTGCCCGGATCCGGTCGGCGACGTCGTCCGGTACGGCCTCGTCGAGGGCGAGGAGCATGAACGCGTCGCTCCGCGGGGCGGAGCGACCGAGGTGCATGGCGCTGATGTTGATATCCGCCTCTCCGAGCAGGATCCCGATCCGTCCCATCATGCCCGGACGATCCTGGTGGCGCGTCACGAGCATCCACGGCGCCGGGGCCATCTCCACCTCGTAGTCGTCGAGGCGGACGAGCCGCTGCTCGCCGTTCGCGAGCGTGCCCGCGACCGCATGCGGGGAACCATCCGCGATCCCGCTGACCGTCACGAGCGTTGCGAACGCACCTGCGTCAGGCGTCTTGCGCTCGACGAGGGTGATCCCGCGGGCCTTCGCGAGGTGCGCGGCGTTGACGAGGTTGACCCGCTCCGTGGTGGTGCCGTCCAGCAGGCCGCGCAGCACCGCCGCCTGGAGAGGCGTCACGTCGTGGGCGGCCAGCTCGCCGGCGACCTCGAGCGTGAGCGTCTCGACGGCGCCGCGTGCGAACTGCGCGTAGAAGCGACCCAGGGTCTCCGCGAGCGAGAGGTACGGCGCGATGGCCCGCGCGGTCTCCGGCGTCAGGAGGGGGGCGTTCACCGCGTAGCGCGCCGGGCGGCCGTCCAGCACGTCGAGGACCTGCTGCGAAGCCTCCTCTGCCACGAGCACCTGGGCCTCGGCGGTCGACGCGCCGAGATGCGGCGTGAGGACCGTGTTTGGCGCCTCGAGGAGCGGGTTGCCCGTCGGGGGCTCCGCGGTGTACACGTCGATGCCGGCGCCCGCGATCGTACCCGCGTGGAGGGCCGCCGCCAGCGCCGCCTCGTCGACCACCGCGCCACGGGCGACGTTGAGGAGGAAGGCCGACGGCTTCATCCGGGCCAGCTCGGCCTCGCCGATCAGGCCCCTGGTTGTCTTCGTGACCGGAACGTGGACGGTGACCGCGTCGGAGCGCTCGAGGAGCTCCTCGAACGCGACGAGCTCGATTCCGTGGCGCGCCGCCTGCTCGACTGAGACGAAGGGGTCGCTGCCGATCACGATCATCTCGAGGCCCCGCGCGCGGTCGGCGATCGCCTGGCCGATCTTCCCGAGGCCCACGATCCCGAGCGTCTTTCCGCGCAGCTCGTTCCCGGAGAACGCGCTGCGCTTCCACTCGCCGCGCCGCATCGAGGCATCCGCCGCGGCGACCTTGCGGGCCAGCGCGAACAGGAGGGCCAATGTCAGCTCGGCCGCCGCGATCGTGTTGCCGGTCGGCGCGTTCACGACCGTGATCCCGGCGCGCGTCGCCGCGTCGAGGTCCACGTTGTCCACGCCCACGCCGGCCCGGCCGATCACCGTCAGGCGGGTGCCCGCCGCGATCATGTCCGCATCCACCTTTACCTGGCTGCGGACCACGAGGGCGTCGTATTCGGGCAGGATCGCCCGGTAGGCCTCCGGCGTGAGGCCCACCTTCTCGTCGACGTCGTGGTGCCGACGGAGGATCTCGATCCCCTCCTTGGCGAGGGGCTCCGCGACCAGGATCCTCATGCCGGGACCCCGGCCGTCGCGGGACGGGCACCGACCGAGGCGACGACGGCGCGCTGGGCTGCGGCGACGGCCGCGCCCGGTTCCACGGGCCGCCCGAACGCGAGGGCGACCTCCTCGAGGACGCCGATCGCTCCGAGGATGTCGTCCAGGTTGACCGCCCCGAGGTGGCCGACCCGGAAGATCCTGCCCTTCAGCTTGCCCTGGCCCCCGGCAAGGACGACCTGGCGCGCCTTCACCTCGCCGTTGAATGCCTTCCAGTCGAGGTCATCCGGGACCCAGGCCGCCGTCACCGTGTTCGAGGCGTACGCCGGGTCTGCCAGGAGCCGGAACCCGAGCGCCTCGAGCCCGGCCCGCGTGGCCGCGGCGCAGGCAGCGTGGCGTGCGAAGACCCCGGCCGGCGTCTCGGCCTCCATCAGCTCGAGGCCGGCGTCGACCTGGTACATGACGGCGACCGCAGGCGTCCAGGGCGTCTGGCCAGTGGCTGCCGACTTCCGCGCCTCGCGAATGTCGAAGTAGAAGCGCGGCATCCGAGCGGATGCGGCGGCGGCCCAGGCCCGCTCCGAGAGGGCGATCATCGACATCCCGGGCGCGGCCATCCATGCCTTCTGGGAGCCGGTCACGACCACGTCCAGGCCCCACGCGTCCATCTCGAAGGGGACCGCGCCGAGTGCCGAGACACCGTCCACGAGGAGGAGCGCGTCGGGTGCCAGCTCGCGGACGACGGCGGCGAGCGCTTCGATCGGGTTCGTCACGCCGGTCGAGGTCTCGTTGTGGGTCAGCAGCACCGCCCGGTAGCCGGCGTCGGCCGCGAGGTGGGCCCGCAGGGCGGCCGGATCGGCGGCCATGCCCCACTCGGTCTCGAGGCGGGTGACGTCGGCGCCGTAGACGCTGGCGATCTTCGCGAAGCGATCGCCGAACGCGCCGGTCGGGACGGCAAGCACGCGATCGGCGGGGGAAAGGACGTTGACGATGGCTGCCTCCAGCCCGCCCGTCCCTGCCGCCGTCAGGAGGAGCACCTCCTGCTCGGTACCGAAGAAGACCCGCATGCGGCGGTCGATCCGGGCGAGCAGGGCCGCGAACTCGGGGCCGCGGTGGTTGATCATCTGGCGGCCGCCGGCCTCGCGCACCGATGGCGGCAGGTGGGTCGGGCCGGGGATCCGGAGGTTGGGCTCGAATCGGTACACGGCGGGGGCCTCCTTGTCGGGCGGTCGATCGCGGCCGTCCGCGCCCGGGGGCGCGCACGAGCTTGCTTGAGGGTAGGGGAGGGGGGCCGGGCCGTCCAGTGTGGTATATATGCGCGCATATGCCTGCCTTGAAGCGGACCACGATCCTGGCCGAGCCCGACCTCCTCGACCGGCTCGACCGTTACGCGCGCCGCACCCGATCCACGA
This sequence comes from uncultured Chloroflexia bacterium, assembly GCA_963734535.1. Classification (GTDB taxonomy): domain Bacteria; phylum Chloroflexota; class Limnocylindria; order Limnocylindrales; family CSP1-4; genus CTSoil-043. The sequence goes on from CAVTHS010000003.1 coordinate 154,469, forward strand.
AGACGGCCGTCATTGGCGCGGCCCTCGAGGCCTACCTGTCCTCCCGCGAGGATGTACCCGTGCTCGCGTTCATCGGGGTCGGGCGGAGCACCCACGGCCGCCTCTCGCTCGATGCCCGCCGGATCGCCGCTCGCGAGGTCGGGACGCGGCGGCGTGCCGACGGCAGCGGCTGACCCGATGGCCGTGTTGCTGGACGTGTCGGCAATCGTCGCGGCGGCCGACACGGCGGACCTCAATCACGCGGCAGCGAAGGCCTGGTTCGGGCACATCGACGAGCCCCTCCTGGTCGGCGCGCTCTCGCTCGGCGAGGCCGATCACGTCCTGCAGCGCGAGCTGGGGCAGCCCGCGACGCTCGCGCTCCTCGAGGCGCTGACGAGCGGCGCCATCCGGGTGGTCGCGCCGACCGACGCGGACCTCGTCAGCGCCGCTGTGCTCCTGGTCGAGCATGCCGAGCACCACCCGCGGTTGTCGGATGCGCTCCTCGTCGCGGCCGCCGCCCGGCTCGGCGTGCGGCGGATCGCGACATTCGACCGGCGGCCGCTGGCGGTGCTGTCGCCGCGCACCTCGCGCGGCGAGCGGCTCCTGGACCTGGAGCCGTAGCGATCACGGATGCGATGACCGGCGCGTGACGGCAGCAGCCCTGCGTCCAATGTGGCGGCCGCCCAACGTGACCCGGCCAGCGCTCAATGGGCGGCCCGACGAATGGCGCGACGCCGCCGGCGCGGCCCGGCGGTCCACGAGGCGGTCGCGCTAGCCGTTCGTCCCGGGCGGTCGGTCCCTGCGGACCCTCCGGGCGGTCATCCGCGCCTTGATGCCGGCCTCGGCGCCCTGATCGGACGGCTGGTACCAGCCGCCCGCCATGCCGCGCGGCAGATACGCCTGGTCGGCAGCGCCATCAGCTTCGTCGTGCGGGTTGCGGTAGGTCTTCGCGGCCGGGCGGAGGTGCCCGGGGACCGGGCGCGGCCCGCGTGACCGCAGCTCGTCGCGCGCGGCGAAGAAGGCCCGGCTGGACGCCGCGGACTTGGGAGAGGCAGCGAGGAAGGCGGCCGCCTGCGCCAGCGCGTAGAGGCCCTCGTCGTTCGTCTCCGCTCCGATCTTCTCGACCGCGGTGAGCGCCGCGACGGCGAGCGGCAGCCCCGCAGGATCCGCGTTCCCGACATCCTCCGATGCCGAGATCACGAGCCGGCGCGCGAGGTATCTCGGGTCCTCGCCGGACTCGAGCGCCGTGGCGAGCCACCACAGGGCTGCGTCGGGGTCCGAGCCGCGGACGCTCTTGATGAGCGCGCTGACGACGCCCGACCGGTCGTAGCCGAGCATCGGGGTCTGTGCCGCCCGGGCGACGTCGGCGGACTCGACGACGAGGGGACGAGCGATGCCATTGGTCTCGTCGGCCGCCTCGTCGACGCCGGCAACGCGATCGACCGCGCTCGCCACGTCCACCGCCCGCCGTTCGGCGAGCGCGGCGGCCGTCTCCAGGAGCCCGAGCATCCGGCGCGCGTCGCCCGACGCGTACCCGACGAGCTGTCGCTCCGCGGCCTCGTCGAGCGCGTACGCGCCCGCGAGCCCGACGCTCCGTATCGGCGAGCGCGCGCGCGGCGATCGTGGCGAGCTCCGCCTCGCCGAGCGGGTTGAGGCGGAAGACGCGGAGCCTCGAGAGGAGCGGCGGCGTGATCCCGCCCGCGATCGGCGGCTCCGTCGTTGCGCCCACGAGCACGATCGTGCCGGCTTCCACGTGCGGGAGGAGCGCGTCCTGCTGCGCCTTGCTATAGCGGTGGACCTCGTCGAGGAAGACCACCGTCGTCCTGCCCTCCAGGGCCGCGGCGCTTCGTGCCTCTTCCACGACGCCACGCAGGGTCGCGACGCCGTCGGTCGTGGAGTTGAGCGGCGCAAAGCGCGCCCCGATCGCCTCCGCGAGGAGCCGGCCGATGGTGGTCTTCCCGGACCCGGGGGGACCCCACAGGATGCACGACGGGAGGCGGCCGCCCTCGACCAGGCGGCGCAGCGTGGCGCCGGGCCCCAGGAGGGCATCCTGGCCGACGACCTCGTCGAGGGCGCGCGGCCGCATCCGGTCGGCCAGGGGCCGCATGCCGTCCGGCGGCGAGAACAGGGGAACGGGCGCAGCTCCGGCCGCGCGGCGGGCCACGAATTCGTGCTCCCGGGCCGCGGTCAGGCGACGGGCAGTCGGGTCAGACGACCCGGCCGACCCCGGCGATCTGGGCCAGGGCGAAGGCGACGAACAGGAGCGCGAAGATCCCGACGAAGACGATCGCGATGCGGCGCAGGTCGCGCCGGACGTAGGTGTACTCGTCGGCGGCGACCATCGCGAGCGTGCTGACGGCGCGGCTGCGTCCCCGGGCCGGCACGTCCGCCGCGGCGCTGCGGCGACGATCACGAACCCGATCGAGCGACGCGCTTGCCTGGCGCTCCTCGTCGACGATGCGCGCCTCGATCTCGGCCGCGCGGGCCAGCTCGTCGTCGGTGAGCGTGCCGCTCGGACGCGGCGACACCGGGGCAGGGGAGAGCGCGGCGGACGGTCGCCCGGACGGGCTCTTCGAGGGGGGCCGCTGGCCCGGTCGCGTGCTGCCGCGCTGGCGCTTCGCCATGCTGAGGTTGGCCTCCTGGATCCACCCGGCCACCCGGGTCCGGGCATGCTCGGACGGTGGCGCCCACGCGCCCGCCGACGCCGAAGGATAGCACCGCGGGCCGGTGGCGGGCCGGAGGGGGCGCCGGGTAAGCGGGCCCTGCTAGACTCGCGGGAGCCCCACCGGAGGACCCGTGAGCGATCTCAACACGCTCGTCAGCGCCAATATCGGCCCGATCGTCGGCCTCCTGGTGGTCGCCCTCGCGATCCTCGCCGGCGTGCTCGTGATCGTGGCCCGGCGTGCTCGTCGGCTCGAATCGCAGCTCTCCGCGCTCACCCGCGGGGACGACGGCGACAGCCTCGCCGACATCCTCGAGGCGCACCTCGACAAGGTCTACGCGGTGGCGCGCCGCCAGGACGAGCTCGACGGCCGCGCCGTGGCCCTCGAGGCACGCGCCCGCCATACGCTCCAGGGCGTCAGCCTCGTCCGCTTCAACAACTTCGACGACACCGGCGGGAACCAGAGCTTCGCCCTTGCCGTGTCGGACCCGGAGGCCAACGGCGTGGTCATCTCCAGCCTGCACGCTCGTAACCAGACCCGCGTCTACGCGAAGGCCGTGGCCCGCGGCGTCGCCGAGGGCGCGCTGTCCGCGGAGGAGAGCAACGCGTTGCGCGAGGCGACCACCCGGGCGCTCGGTCGCTGACGGAGCGGACGTGGCCCGCCACGAACCCGCGGGTCCCGGGAGGGCGTCGATGACGCGCGGGGGCGCTCGATGACCCGCGGGGTCCGGGCGGCCGGTGCACGTCGCGGCAGCGCGCCGCGCATGCCGAGGCGGCGCCGCGAGCCGGCGCAGCTCGAGCAGATCCCCGTCTGGCTCGAGCACGTCACCCCGCCACGGATAGCCGGCCCGGCGCCGGTGGCAACGGGCATCGAGGCCCTCCTTGCCCATCTCAATGCGCAGCAGCGTCGCGCCGTGACGCACGGCGACGGGCCGCTCCTGGTCGTGGCGGGTGCCGGGACCGGCAAGACGCAGGTCGTGACGCGGCGGATCGCGTGGCTGATCGCCTCGAAGCGTGCGCGGCCGTCGGAGATCCTGGCCCTGACGTTCACGGACAAGGCCGCCGAGGAGATGCAGCTCCGGGTCGACCAGCTGGTTCCCTACGGCTTCACCGACACCCTGGTCGCGACCTTCCACTCGTTCGGGGACCGGCTGATCCGCGAGCACGCCCTGGAGCTGGGCCTGCCATCGGAGCCGCGGGTCCTCTCGCGCGCCGAGACCGTGATCTTCCTTCGCGAGCGCCTCTTCCGGCTGGAGCTGGACGCCTACCGGCCCCTGGGCAATCCGACCCGGTTCCTGGCTGCTCTCGCCGCGCTCTTCAGCCGCCTGAAGGACGAGGACATCGGCCCGGACGAGTACCGCGCCCATGCCGCGGCGCTGGCGGTCGTCGCCGAGCCGGTCGTGGATGCCGAGGGCGGACCCGCGCTGCGCGACGAGGCGCGACGGCACCTGGAGCTGGCCGCCGCCTACGAGCGCTACCAGGAGCTGCTCGTCGAGGCCGGCGCGATCGACTTCGGGGACCAGGTGCGCCTGGCGCTCACCCTCCTGCGCGAGCATCCAGCGGCACGACGCCGGGTCCAGGCGCGGTTCCGGTACGTCCTCGTCGACGAATTCCAGGATGTCAACCGGGCACAGGCCGAGCTGGTGGCGCTCATCGCTGAGCCCCATCGCAACATCACCGTGGTGGGCGACGACGACCAGTCGATCTACCGGTTCCGCGGCGCGGCCACGGGCGCAATCGTCGATTTCCTGGAGCATTTCCGTGCCGCCAGGACGGTGGTGATGCGGCGCAACTACCGTTCGCGCGCCCCGATCCTCGACGCGTCCTACCGCCTGATCAGGTTCAACGATCCGGACCGGCTGGAGGTCCAGCGCGGCATTGCCAAGCGGCTGGTCGCGCATCGCCGAACGGCGGGGTCGGCTCCGGTCCGCCAGGTCGCCTTTGCCACCGGAACGGACGAGGCGGACTGGGTGGCGTCCGATATCGAGCGGCGCATCCGGGCGGGGGCGGCCCCGCGGGACCACGCAATCCTCGTCCGGGCGAACGCCGACGCCGACGCGATCCTGCGCTCGCTGAACGTGGCCGGGATCGCCTGGCGCTTCTCGGGCGTCTCCGGCCTCTACAGCCGGGCGGAGGTGCGGCTGCTGCTGGCCTTCCTCCGGGCGATCGCGGACCCGCACAGCTCCGTCGACGTCTTCGCGCTCGCCGCGTCCGAGCTGTACGGCTTCCCGGGCGACGACCTCGCCGCCATCACGAACCGCGCCCGGCGCACGAACCGCAGCCTCCGCGAGACGCTCGAGGAGCTCGAGCGCCAGCCGGGCCTCCTCCGCCTGCTCCCCGAGACCCGGACATCGCTGGCCCGGCTGATCGCCGACCTGCGTCGCTACAGCGAGCTCGCGAACCGGCGCCCGGCTGGCGAAGTCCTCTACGAGTTCCTCAAGGAGTCCGGTTCACTTCGCCGCCTGGCCGAGGCCCGCACCCCCGCCGCGGACGAGGCGCTGGGCAACGTGGCGCGGTTCTTCGAGATCATCCGCGCCCAGTCGGACCTCCTTGCCGACGACCGGGCCGTCTTCCTGGCGCCGCACCTGGAGACGCTCATCGAGGCGGGCGACGACCCCGCCACGGCTGACCTCGACCCGGACGCGGACGCGGTGGCCGTCGTCACGATCCACAAGGCCAAGGGCCTCGAGTGGCCGGTCGTCTACCTCGTCGGGCTGGTGGACGGCCGCTTCCCGGCGCGCGGGCGGCGCGAGCAGCTCGCGGTTCCCGATGGCCTGCTCCGCGGCACGTTCCCGGTCGGCGACGCGCAGGTCCAGGAGGAGCGTCGGCTGTTCTACGTCGGCATGACGCGTGCACGCGATGAGCTGCTCCTGAGCCACGCCCTCGACTACGGTGGGAAGCGCACGCGGCGCGTCTCGCCGTTCGTGCTCGAGGCGCTCGACCTGCCCGCGGGCGCGGAGCCGGCCACCCGTGCGATAGACCCGCTCGAGCGTCTCGGCTCGTTCGAGGCACCGGCCGTCCCCGAGCCGGTCCTCGCGGTCGGACGGCCGGGCGAGCCGCTCGTCCTGAGCTTCAACCAGGTCGACGCCTACCTGACCTGCCCGCTCCGCTACAAGTACAGCCACGTCCTGCGCGTGCCCACGGCGCCGCACCACGCGATCGTGTATGGGTCCGCGCTCCATCTCGCGGTCCAGGAGTTCCACAAGCGACACGCACGGGGCGTGGTGATGAGCGAGGCCGAGCTGACCGCCGTCTTCGAGCAGGCGTGGACCACGGAGGGCTTCGTCTCCCGCGAGCACGAGGAGGCGCGCCTGGAGGCCGGCCGCGAGGCGCTCCGACGATTCCGCCGGAGCCAGCTGGAGCCGGGGGCGATCATCCCGGCGTGGGTCGAGCGAGAGTTCGCCTTCACGCTGGACGGCGACCGGGTGCGGGGCCGGATGGACCGCGTCGACCTGGTCCCGCTCGGGGAGCCGCCCGACGGTGACGGCCCCGGCAGTCCCGACTGGCGCGGGGCCGACGCGGTCGCCGACGCCGCCGACGTGGTCGAGCCGGCCCTGCCGCTCCTGCGCGAGCGCGTCGTGATCACCGACTACAAGAGCTCGGACGTGCGCGACCCGGCCAAGGCGCGCGAGCGGGCACGGGACTCGCTCCAGCTCACGATCTACGCGATGGCGTGGCAGGCAGAGACCGGGCGTCTGCCGGATGCCGTGGCGCTCCATTTCCTCGATTCGGGGGTCGTCGGCACGGCCGGCGTCGACGCGGCGCGGATCGAGCGCGGAGTCGCCGACATCCGCGCGGCAGCGGCCGGCATCCGAGCAGGCCGGTTCGAGGCGAGCCCCTCGTACACGTCGTGCTCGTGGTGCGCGTACCGCGCCATCTGCCCGTCGAGCGTCGCGCGCTAGACTCCCGGAGTGGAGGCACGGGACCGACTCGCCAACCTCGGGATCTTCGGGGCGGCGGCCGTCTCGTGGGTGCTCGTCGGACTCCTCGTCCTCACCCGCGACCCGCGCCAGGATCCCGCCGCCGGATTCGTCGGTGCCGCGCTGATGGGCCTCGCGATCGGGCTCACGACGGTCCCGCTCTTCTGGCTCGCGACGTTCGGACGGCACCGCCGGATCGCCTATCGGGGGGATTGGGTCCGCGCGGCGCGCCGCGGCCTGTGGGTGGGCCTCGTCACGGGCCTGTTCGTCGCCCTCCGCCTCCAGTCGATCCTGAGCCTGCCCATCGCCGTCTTCGTTGTCGTCCTCGTCGTGTTCGCCGAGCTCACGCTGTCGATCGAGCGCTGAGCGTGGCTCCTCGCTTCCCATCCTGGAGGTCCGCATGCCCGCTCCGTCCGACCTGAAGACCCGCGCCGCGGCCGCCGTCGAGGCCAACCGCGACGAGATCCTGGCGCTCTCGCGGGCGATCCATGCCGACCCGGAGCCCGCCTTCGAGGAGCATCGCGCGGCGGCGCGGGTCGCGGCGTCGATCGCCGCCCACGGCTTCCTCGTGGAGCACCCGGCCGGCAGCCTCGCCACCGCCGTACGCGGCCGGCTGACCGGCGGCCTCGGATCCGATGGGCCGCGGATCGGCGTCCTCGCGGAGTACGACGCGCTGCCGGGCCTGGGCCATGGCTGCGGCCACAACACGATGGCCGCATCCGGCGTCGGCGCCGCGATCGCCCTCGCGGCGGTGCGCGACTCGTTCGCCGGGGAGGTCGTCTTCCTCGGAACACCGGCCGAGGAGCGGGGCAGCGGCAAGCAGTTCATGCTCGACGACGGGCTCTTCGATGGCCTGGACGCGGCGCTGCTCTTCCACCCGGCCGACCGCGACATGGTCCATGCCATCCTGCTCGCCAGCGAGGACGTGGACGTCACGTTCAGCGGCAGGGCCGCGCACGCCGCGAGCGAGCCGTGGGAGGGCAGGAACGCGCTCGACGCGGCCATCCTGCTGTTCGAGGCAGTCGGTCTGTGGCGCCAGCAGCTGCCCCAGCATGCCCGCGTCCACGGGATCGTCGTGGAAGGTGGGACGGCCGCGAACATCATCCCGGACCGGGCGACCGCCCGGTTCATGATCCGGAGCACGGACCAGCCCTACTTCGATTCGATGCGTACGCGGTTCCGGTCCCTGGTGGAGGGCGCCGCGCTGATGGCCGACGTGAAGGGCGAGGTGATCTTCTCCGGCCGCTCGACCACGATGAAGGAGAGCCGCACCCTGGCCGGTCTCTGGCGCTCCAACATGGAGGCTCGCGGGCTGGTCGACGAGGGAGCCGACCCCGACCACATCGGCAGCTCCGACATGGGGAACGTGTCCCTGGTGCTCCCGACGATCCATCCGTCGCTCGCGATCTGCGACCACGGCGTGCCCTGGCACTCGGTCGAGTCGCTGCGGGCCGCGGCGACGCCCACGAGCCGAGGCGACGACGCTCGTCGCTGCGGCGCTCGTCGCCGAGACGGCGCTGGATCTGCTTGCCGATCCGTCCCTCGTCGCGGCAGCCTGGCGCGAGTTCCACGGCGAGGGATAGGAGCGGACCCGTCCGCGCGCTATCATCCGCGGGCGCCCCGCTGGACGATGGACCCGAACCGGCGGCGCCGACACCGACGGCCCCGCGTCCCCATCGCGCGCCATCGTCGGCGCTGCCACGACGCTCGCGGCCCGAGAGGAGCCTCGCGTGACCGACGCGAACGATCCGGTCGACGCCGCGCCCGACTACGCCCACGCCAATGGGTGGGACCGCGAGTTCGAGGCGTTCGGCGACTTCGACCTGCCGACCTACGTCGGCCCGTCGACGTTCGCCAAGCTGCCCTGGGTGACCGACCCGGCCGAGCTGCGGCGGCGCACCGTGGACGTGGCGATCGTGGGCGCGCCGTTCGACGACGCGGTCAGCCACCGGCCGGGCGCGCGCTTCGGGCCCCGCGCGATCCGCGAGGCACAGTACAGCACGGGGTCGCTCCACTCGCTCCAGCTGGGGGTGGAGCCGTTCGAGATCCTGACGGTCGTGGATGCCGGCGACGCGAACATCATCCCCGCCTGGATCGAGCGAAGCCATGCGTTCATCTACCGCAAGGTCCGCGAGGTCGCCGAGACCGGGGCCATCCCGATCGTGCTGGGCGGCGACCACTCGATCACGTGGCCATCGGCAACGGCCGTCGCCGAGGTTCGCAGGCCGGGCACCCTCGGGATCATCCACTTCGACGCGCACGCAGACACCGCGCCCGAGGACTGGGGCGTGCTGGCGGGCCACGGAACGCCGATGCGGCGGCTCATCGAGTCCGGGGCGGTCGCCGGCCGCAACTTCGTGCAGGTCGGCCTGCGCGGCTACTGGCCGCCGGTGGACGTCTTCGCCTGGATGCAGCAGCAGGGGATGCGCTGGCATCTCATGCGGGAGATCGAGGAGCGCGGCATGGAGGCCGTCGTCGACCATGCGATCGGCGAGGCGCTGGAGGGCGCCGACGCGATCTATCTGTCCGTCGACATCGACGTCCTCGATCCCGGCATGGCGCCCGGGACGGGGACGCCGGAACCGGGTGGGCTCCTGACCCGCGAGCTGCTCCGGGCGATCCGCCGCATCGTCGGCGCGGTGGACCTTGCCGGGATGGACATCGTGGAGGTGGCGCCGCCGTACGACCACGCCGAGGTGACCGCGATGGCGGCCAACCGCTGCGCGATGGAGGCCATCGCGGCGCTTGCCGCGAAGCGCGTCGCGGGTTCTCCGGTGCGCTTCGCCGGCCGCGGGACGCGACCGTCGTGAGCCAGATCAACGGGACCCCCGGGCCCGAGCCGCTCCCCGACGCGCTGGCGCGACTCTACGACCTGGACCTGCTCGACGATCCGGGGGACATGGACCTCTGGCTCGCGCTCGCGGAGCAGGCCGAAGGGCCGATCCTCGAGCTGATGGCCGGGACGGGACGCGTCGCGGTCCCGCTGGCGGAGGCGGGGTTCGCGGTCACCGCCGTCGACCTGGACCCCGCCATGCTGCGGCGCGCGGCCCGCCGTGCGGCCGCGGCGGGCGAGGATGTCGAGGCGCGCCTGGACCTCGTCCTCGGCGATGTCCTGGGCCTGGAGCTCGCCGCGGCCGGAACGTTCCGGCTCGGAATCGTGCCCCTCAACTCGATGCTGCTCCTCCGGACGCGCGAGGCGCAGGGAACCGCCTGGGCCGCCCTCGCGGCGCACCTCGCCCCCGGCGGCCTGGCCGCCGTCGACGCCTGGCTGCCCGACGCTGCGGACCTGGCCCGCTACGACGGTCGGCTCCACCTCGAGTACCTGCGGCGGGATCCGGAGCGTGGCCGCTGGGTCACGAAGACCGCAGCTGCCCAGCACGACGGGGCGACCGGGACGATCGCCCTGACGACGTTCTTCGACGAAGGCGAGGCCGGAGAGGCGGCCGTCCGATGGTTTCGTCGCGACGTGGTGCGCCTCACCTCCGCCGACGAACAGCGCGCCCTGGCAGAGGCGGCCGGCCTCGCGGTGGAGCTGGTTGCCGGCGGCTACGACCTGGAGCCGCTCGGACCGCACGACGACCGCCTGATCGTCCTTGCGCGCAAGCCCGGTGACGGGGCCTGAGTCTGGTATCGTCGGCGTCGATGTCGGGTTCCGCGCAGATCCGCCTGCTCCTGGTCGAGGATGTGCCACAGGTCGCCCAGTACGTCCGCGGCCTGCTGAACGCCCAGCAGGCGATCAAGCTGGTCGACGTCGTGACCGACGGGGGCCATGTGGTGGCACAGGTCCAGCAGCTGCGCCCCGATGTCATCGTCGTCGACTGGCTGCTCCAGGGTCGGACGAAGGGGCGCCGGGTGGTCGAGGTGCTCCACGAGGGCGGCCTGCACATCCCCGTGATCGCGCTCACGGTCCCGCAGAGCCCTGTCGAGCCCGATCCGAAGGCCGGGATCGCCGCGGTCATCTCGATGCCGTTCTCCGGGTTCGAGCTGGTGAACGTCGTGAACGCGGTCCATGCTGCCGCCTCGGCGAGCGACGGTCTGCACGGCTCCCGCGTGATCGCCGTCTTCGCGCCGAAGGGTGGCGTCGGGAAGACCACGATCGCGTTCAACCTCGCGGTCGCGCTCGCGACGCTGGGCCACCGCACCTGCCTGATGGATGGAAGCCTCCAGTTCGGCGACCTCCGCTCGCTCCTCAAGGTGCCAGGGGACGCGCCATCCATCCTCGACCTGCCGACCGACCGGGTCGGCGAGTCGGACCTCGCCGACGTTCTGTGGCGTGACCCATCGGGGATCGACATCCTGCTCGCGCCCCCCCGGGTGGAGCTCGCCGAGATGGTGAGCGTCCGGGACATCGACAAGGTCGTGTCGCTCCTGCGGCGGGTCTACAACGTCGTGGTGATCGACATGGCTGCGACCCTGGGGGACGTCTCGCTCGCCATCCTCGATGCTGCGGACACGGTCCTGCAGATCGTCACGTACGACTCGACGACCATCCGCAACACGCTCGCCGTGGCCGACGCGTTCCGCGCCATCGGCTACCCGGCGGGAAAGGTGCGCTACGTCGTGAACCGCGCGGACTCCGGGGGTGGGATCCGGCCCGACGACCTGGCCCGGGCCCTCGGCAAGGCGCCCGACCACTCGATCATCTCGGACGGCAGGCTCGTCGTCGAGTCCAACAACCAGGGCGTGCCGTTCGTGCTCGCGAGCCCGGGGGCCCAGATCAGCCGCGACGTCGCGGCCATGGCCGCGTCGCTCCTCGCGGCACCTGCGCCGGCCGCCGCCCGGCGCTGAGCCGATGTCCGACCCGCGTCCGATCGGGGTCTTCGATTCCGGCGTTGGCGGGCTGACCGTCCTGCGCGAGATCCTGCGTCGCACGCCCCACGAGAGCCTGACGTACCTGGGCGACAACGCCCGGGCGCCATACGGGACGCGGTCCGACGCAGACGTGCGCCGGTTCTCGATCGAATGCCTGGATCGCCTCGTGGACCAGGACGTCAAGGCGCTCGTGGTCGCCTGCAACACGTCCACCGCCGTCGCGCTCGGCGAGTACCGCCGCCGCTACGACATTCCGGTTCTCGGCGTCATCAGGCCCGGCGCCCAGGCCGCGGCGCTCGCGACGAGGACGCGCCGCGTGGGCGTGATCGCCACGCCGGCCACGATCCGCTCGCACGCCTACTTCGACGCGATCAAGGAAGAGAACCCCGCGGTCGAGGTCTACGAGCACGCAACGCCGACGCTCGTGCCGCTCGTGGAGGCGGGGGTGCTCTCCGGCGCCGCCGCCGTCGCCGCGGTCGGGGAGGCGCTGGGCCCGCTGCTGGGCCGGCGAGACGAGCGCGGCGAGTTCATCCACCCGCTGCCGCCGTCGGCGAAGATCGACACGCTGCTGCTCGGATGCACGCACTACCCGCTCCTCCGGCCGATCATCCAGGCGGCCGTCGGCGAGGGGGTCGCGATCGTCGACAGCGCGACGGCGACCGCCGGGGCGCTCGCCGAGCTGCTCTCCGTGAACGGCCTCGAGGCGCCCGGGACCACCCGCGGCACTGCGGCTGACGCGGGAAGCGCAGGCCACGACGCGCCCGGGGAACGGGCTGTTCCCCCCACCCGTCGCCTGCTGACGACCGGTAACCTCGCATCCTTCCAGGCGCTGGTGGACCGGCTCTTCGGGGCCGACTTCCCCACCGCCGAGACCGCCGCGGTCGGCGCGGACGCGGCCTGAGGGCGGCGATGGCGGCGGGACGGGGCGGGGCGCGTCGCCCGACCGGACGATCGTCCGGCGGCACGTGGCAGGCCGGGTTCCTGGTGGGCGCGGCGCTCGGCGCGGTCATCACGGTCCTCGGCCGGCGGGCCGAGGACGAGGCGCGCACGGGCCTCGTGGACTGGCAGGCGGTGGGCCGTCTCGCCGAGGCTCGCCTTCGACATGCCCCGGGCCGGCTGGGCGCGTCCGAGATCGCGACCACCGAGCCGGCCTATGCAGCCGCGATGGCGCGCGTGGTCCCGGCGCTGGAGAAGGCGCTCGGCGTCCCGCTCCCCGGGATCGTCGATCGCGTCGCGGTGGTGGATCGCGCGGGCTGGGTGGAGGCCAACCTGGTCACGTTCGCCGACCTCTTCGGGAAGCTGGAGAGCGGGCTCATCGACCAGCTGGTGCCACAGGGCGCCGGCCTCGTCAAGGCCTCGATGGCCCTTGCCAACCGGTGGGTCACCACGCGGCAGCTCGCCTTCCTGCTCGGCTTCATGGGCCAGCGGGTGCTCGGCCAGTACGACCTCGCGCTCCTCTCGGCGGAAGCCGAGCCCGGCCAGCTGCTCTTCGTGGAGGAGAACATCCGGGCGACCGCGGCGGCCCTCCGCGTCGACGTGGCGCCGTTCCGGACCTGGATCGCTCTCCACGAGACGACGCACGCCTTCGAGTTCGAGGCCCACCCCTGGTTGCGGCCCTACCTGGCGGAGCGCCTGGACCGGCAGCTTCGCGCGTTCTCACGGAGCACGTCGTCGCTCGGCGGTGACGCGACGAAGGCGCTCGGGCGGGCGCTTCGCGGCGGCGACGGTCACTGGCTGGAGCGCCTCATGTCCGACGAGCAGCGGACGCTCTTCCGCGAGACCCAGGCCGTGATGAGCCTGCTCGAAGGGTTCGGTGACCACGTCATGGACTCCGTCGGGAAGGACCTGGTACCGGGCGTCGAGACGATCTCCGCGCGGTTCCACGCCCGGCGTGCGTCGCGAACCCCGATGGAGCGGGCGATCCTGCGGATCACGGGGCTGGACCTGAAGATGGAGCAGTACGCGCGGGGCGAACGCTTCGTGGCCGGGATCGAGCGGCTCGGCGGCCCCATCGCGCTGCGCCGCCTCTGGGATGGCCCGGAGACGCTTCCCCGCGCAGACGAGCTCGACCACCCCGAGCGCTGGACGCAGCGCGTCCTGCGGACCGTCGCGTGACCGGCGAGCCGGCTGGGGCGACGACGGGGCCGGGACCGGGGAGCGGTCCCGGTCCGGGGCACGGCCCCGATGGCGTCCCCCTCGCGATCGCGCTCTCGCCGATCCTGTCGGCGCGCTACCGGCCCCAGGACGTGGCCCGGATCGCCGCCGCGGCGCCGGGAGCGCGGCTCATCACGCTCTCGCGGGAGGGGCTCGCCGACGGCCCGGTCGACGACGTGGAGGTGCTGCTCCACGGGTTCCTCGCGGCCGACGCCTTCGAACGGCTCCTGTCGCGCGCCCCGTCCCTGCGCTGGGTGCACTCGGCCGCGGCCGGCGTCGAGCGCCTCCTCACGCCGGCGGCCCGGGCACGGGGGCTGGCCATCACGAATGCCCGCGGCGTCTTCAGCCGGCCGATCGCGGAATATGTGCTGCTGATGGTGCTTGCGGTCAGCCGCCGCCTCCCGCAGCTCCTCGAGCTCCAGGCGGAGCGGACCTGGCAGCCGCTGGAGGCGCGCGAGCTGCGGGACGTCACGCTCGGGATCGTCGGCTTCGGGAGCATCGGGCGGGCGGTCGCGGAGCTGGCCGCGCCATTCGGGCCTCGCGTGATCGCCACGCGCCGTCACCCGTCGCTGCAGCCGGACGAGCCGCCGCTCCCCGCGGGCGTGGAGCTGCGTGGTCCCGAGGCGTTCGGTGACCTCCTCGCGATGTCGGACTTCGTGGTCCTGGCCCTTCCTCTCACCGTGGAGACGGAGGACCTCGTGGACGATCGCGCGCTCGCGCTCATGAAGCGGACCGCGTGGCTGATCAACGTGGCGCGCGGCCGCCTCATCGTGGAGCGGGCCCTGCTTCGCGCGCTGCAGGAGGGCCGGCTGGGAGGCGCCGTGCTCGACGCGTTCCGCGACGAGCCGCTTCCGCCCACGTCCCCTTTCTACGACCTCTCCAACGTGATCCTGACGCCCCACACGGCGTGGTCGAGCGGGCGAGTCCTGGATCGGAGCGTCGAGCTGTTCGCGGACAACCTGCGCCGGTTCGCCACGGGGGAGCCGCTGGTCAACAGCGTGGACGCCGGCGCCGGATACTGACAGCATGCAGATCGCGATCGTCGGGCTGGCCGGCTCGGGCAAGACCACCGTCTTCAACACGCTCACCCGGGGGAACGTCCAGACCGGCGGCTTCGGTGGGCTGGAGCTGCACGTGGGCGTCGTCAAGGTCCCGGATCCACGCCTGGACCGCCTCGCCGGGATCTTCCACCCGAAGAAGGTCGTGCACGCGGACGTGACATACGTGGACCTGCCCGCTCCGCCGGCCTCCACCGAGGGACACGTGGGCACCGAGGAGCTTCCCGCGGAGCACCTGGCCCGCCTTCGAGACGCCGATGCGCTGCTCCACGTGGTCCGCGCGTGGGACGATCCCGCGCTGCCGCATGCATCCGGGTCCGTCGACCCCTGGCGGGACCTCGAGCAGCTCGACCTGGAGTTCGTCCTGGCGGATCTGTCGGTCGTGGACCGCCGGCTGGAGCGGCTGCGTGGCACCGGACGCCACGGCACCCCGGCGGAGCGAGAGGCGAACGAGCGCGAGGCGCCGCTCCTGGAGCGGCTCCGGGCGCGCCTCGTGGATGGCCACCCGATCCGCGACGAGGCGCTCGACGCCGACGAGGAGAAGCACCTGCGGGGCTTCCGCTTCCTCACCCAGAAGCCCGTCCTGATCCTGCTCAACGTGGGTGAGGGCGACCTGGCCGCGGCCCCGGCGAGGGTGGCCGAGATGACCGCGCGGTACCCGCACCGTCACGCCCTGATCGACCTGCTGTCCGCCCGGATCGAGATGGAGCTCGGCCAGCTGGACCCGGACGAGGCGGCGGTCTTCGGCGCGGAGCTGGGCATCACCGAGTCGTCGCTCGATCGGGTGATCGGGCTCTCCTACCGGCTCCTCGGGCTCGTCTCGTTCCTGACCGCCGGGCCAGACGAGGTCCGCGCCTGGCCGATCCCGGATGGCTCGACGGCTGTTGACGCGGCGGCCGCGATCCACACCGACCTTGCCCATGGCTTCATCCGGGCCGAGACCGTCCTGTACGAGGACCTCGTGGCGCTCGGGACGATGGCCGAGGCGCGCCGCCACGGCAAGCTGCGGTCCGAGGGCAAGACGTACCGCGTCCGGGACGGCGACGTCCTCGAGATCCTCTTCTCCAAGTGACCCTGCGGCCTGCCTCCGGCGATCGCGCCCACGGCGCGATGGCGGGCGAGCCCGAGGTCGTGATCGCGGGCTCGGCGAGCCGCGACATCGCCCCCGACGACCAGCGTGGCTGGCGGCTGGGCGGCGGGGTCACCTATGCGGCGCTCACGTGCGCGCGTCTCGGCGTGCGCACGGCCGCGGTCATCGGCCTCGATCCGCAGGCCTACGAGTCGCACGAGCTCGAGCTGCTGGAGGCGGCGGGCGTGACCCTGCTCCGCGTTCGGCTCCACCTCGGCCCGGTCTTCCGGAACGTCGATTCGCCGGACGGCCGGATCCAGACCTGCCTGGAGCCGGGGCTGCCGCTGCCGCACGTCGCCGTGCCGCTCGCCTGGCGGGCCGCGCCGGCCTGGATCCTGGCGCCCGTCGCAGGAGAGCTCGACGACGCCTGGGCCGACCCGATCCCCGCCGACGCGTTCGTGGCGCTGGGGTGGCAGGGATTGCTGCGCACGCTGCGCGCCGGGACCCGCGTCGAGCGCCGAGCGCCGGCCCCAGGGCGCCTCGTGCGGCGGGCCGACGTCGTCGGCGTCAGCGAGCACGACGTGGCGCCCGGGACGTCGCCCGGGGACCTCGCCCCGCTGCTGCACCCGGGCGCATGGCTCGTCTTCACCCACGGCGTCGCCGGCGGGCGCATCGCCGAGGTGACGGAGGACGGCCTCGCGCGCGTCGTCCACTACCCGGCGGTCGGGGCGGCGGGCGAGGTGGACGCCACCGGCGCAGGCGACACGTTCCTCGCGGCCCTCGTCTCGAGCGTCGTCCAGGGAGGTCCGGACCACGCGGGCGACCGGGCCGAGCGTCCCGGGCTCACGCGCGCCGCCAGGCCGCTCCCGGACGTCCGGTTCGCGGCAGCGGCCGCCTCGTTCACCGTGGAAGGGCCAGGCCTGGCGGCCGTGCCGGATCGAGCGGCCGTCCTCGGCCGGCTCGCGGGCGGTGCGGGTCAGTCGTCCCCGGAGCCGCCGTCCTCGCCGACGTACTCGGCGAAGGCTCCCCGGTAGTCCGTGTTCGCGAGGCCGAGGGCGCTGAACTCGTCCTCCGACGCGATCAGAAAGTTCTCGTCCTCGTCGGTCGACACGTTGACCGCCGCGGTCACTCGCTCGTCGGAGATGAACAGGAACGCGTGGGTGCGCTCGAGCTCGACCGCGATCGCCTCGATCAGGGTGTCCTCCTCGTGATGGCCCTGGACGTTCTTCCGAATGCCCTGGACCAGGTCGAAGAACTCGTCCGCGGGCATCTCCTCCTCGCGGGCGAGGAGGACGTCGGTGTAGAGCTCGTCGTCGCCCTCGTGGAGCTCGTAGAAGTGCACCGGATCTCCTTTGGTGGGTGGTAGGCGATTCTAGCGGGCGACGGGGAGCGATCCGACCGCGACCCGCCCGGCGATCGTCGCGAGCGCCTCGAGCGTCCGGTCGACCTCGGCCTCGGTGGAGTAGTGGACCAGGCCGAGCCGCAGGACACCGCCGCGTTCGTCGAGCCCCAGGCGCTCGATCAGCCCGCGGGCGTAGAAGTCGCCGTCCCACGTGAAGATGCCCGCCCGGCCGAGCTCCGCCGCCGCGTCCGCCGGCGAGGTCCCCCCGATCGTGACCGCGAAGGTGGGCGTCCGCTCCGCCAGCCTGGCCGGGTCCGCGATCCCCCAGACGCGCAGCCCCGGGATGGCGACGAGGCCGTCGAGCATCCTGCCGGCGAGCGCCCGCTCGTGGCCCACGATCGCATCCATGGCCGCCACCAGCTCACCGCGGGCGTCCCCGGAGTCCGCGCCGCGGGCCGGGCTGCCGTACGTCCGGCCGAGATCGCGGAGGTAGTCGACGGCGGCGAGCGTGCCCGCGTACGCCTCGAACGATGGCGTCCCGGTCTCGAAACGGTCGTGGGCCGGGCGGACCTTGTAGGCGGGCAGGCGATCGAGGACGGCGGCCTTCCCGTAGAGCGCCCCGAGGTGCGGCCCGAACCACTTGTAGACCGAGCAGACAAGGAAGTCCGCGTCGAGCGCGGCCACGTCGATCGAGCCGTGGGGCGCGAAGTGGACCGCATCGACGTACGAGAGCGCCCCGGCGGCGTGAATGCGCCTGATGATCTCGCCGACGGGGCTCACCGTGCCCAGCGCGTTCGAGGCGTACCCGAACGCGACAAGCCGCGTCCGGGGACCGAGGGCGGCGTCGAGGGAGTCGAGATCGAGGGTGCCGTCCTCCAGGTGGATGTCCACGGTCCGGATCTCGAGGCCGCGATCCGCGGCGATCGCGCGCCACGGCGACACGTTCGCCTCGTGATCGAGCGTGGTGACCACGATCTCGTCGCCGGCCGAGAACGTCGCGGCGATCGCCCGGCTGACGTGGAAGGTGAGCGTCGTCATGTTGGCGCCGAGCTTCACCTCGTCCGGGGAGGCGGCCCCGAGGAAGGTCGCGACGGCGGCATGCGTGGCGGCCGCGAGGGCATCCGTCGCCTCGCTCGTGACGAAGGCCCCGCCGCTGTTCGCGTTCATCGTGCGGTAGTAGCCGGACACCGCGTCGATCACCCGGTCCGGGACCTGCGTGCCACCAGGCCCGTCGAGGAACACCACGGGGCGTCCATCCAGCTGGCGGCGCAGGGCCGGGAACTGGGCGCGGATCGCGGCGACGTCGAAGGGATGCATGCGGGCTCCTCGGTGCGGCGGGATCGCCACCGAGCCTATCACCGCGGTCCGGCACGAGCCTCATGGCGTGTGGCCTCGTCACGTGGACCGCGGCCATCGGCGGGAGCGGGGCGGGGTGGGGCATCACCGGGCGGGAGGCCTGCGCCGGCGCGGCGGAGCCGGTCCCCGAGCCGCCGGCGGCGATGGGCGAGCGCAGGCTCCAGGGCCGGGTCGGGCACCCCCAGGAGCCTTGAACGCTGGGCGGCGCGCTCCGCGGCAGCCGTCGCGGCGAGCGCCCCGGCATGATCCGCGAGGACGTGCTCCCGGAGCTTCGCGACCTCGACCCAGGCGCGGGCGGCGCCGGGACCACCGGCGGCCGCGATCGTCTCCCATGCGGCGGCCGCCTCCCCGGGGCGCCCGAGGCGGCGGAGCGTCCGGGCGCGCTCGGCGCGGATCCGTTCGCGCGAGACCGTGACGATCGGGATCACGGCACCGAATGGCCACGCGTCGGACCCGCGGGCCGGCGGTCGCCAGCCGGCGTCGGCTTCGTCGAGGCAGCCGAGCGCGGCGTCGTGGCGTCGTTCCCGGGTGAAGCCGCGGGCAAGCGCGACGAGATCGCCCGACGGGGCCAGCGGACGGCGATCCGGATCCGCGTACCGTTGATCGAGGTGGACGAGGAGCCGACCGAGCGAGCGCACGTCCTCCGCGTTGTGAGCCACCACGGGCGCAAGCGGCACGGCGCTCCCGCCGCGCACGAACGAAAGGTAGCGCTCCGGGATCTCCCAGCCGCCCACGTCGCCGTCCCGCCGCACGCCGAGCAGCTCGCGCTCCACCGTGGCAAGCCTCGCGTCGCCCAGGCGGTGCCGGAAGAGGCGCCGGACATGGGGCAGGAGGTCGAGCATCCCGGCGTGCACGGGCGCGGCCCGGCGCGCGAGTCGGTACCGCGTCACGAGGAGCGGCCAGTCGAAGCCGCGGCCGTTGTAGGTGACGAGCCACGCGTCGCGCGGGATCGCGGCGTCGAGCGCGGCGAGGAGCGCCGGCTCGTCGGCGTGGTCGGGGCAGAGGAGCTGGACCTGGCGGAAACGCTCGCCCTCCCACCAGCCGAGACCGACGAGGAACGCGAGCGTCCCCGCGGCGGTGCCCAGCCCGGTCGTCTCGGTGTCGAGACAGACGAGGCGCGCGTCCGCCGGGGGCTGGCCCGGCAACGACGCGAGGCGCGGACGAACGATCGGCAGCGCGATGGTCGCCGGCTCCACGCGGACCACGTGGCCGCGGGGCCCGTGGAGCCACTCGCCGCCGACGGCCGCGGCAAGGCGCTGGGCCCGGGCGCGCCGCCCTCGCGACCCGTGGACGCGCCGTCCTCGTGCGGGGCTGCCGGGAGCGTGGCCCGCGACGCCCGAAGAGCGGCGAGGCGCCGCTGGAGGAGCGCCGTGTCGCTCATGCCGCCCCAACGCTCCGGGTCCGGCTCGCGAGGCCTGCCCCGAGCTCCTCGAGAAGCCGCATTGCCAGCCGCCTGGCGTCGAGATCGGCCTCGCCGCCCGGGGCTCGCGGCCCGGTGCACGACGGGCAGCCGGATTCACAGGCGCAGGCGGCGATAAGGTCGGCGGCACCGGCGACCAGCTCGTCGTGCCGGTTCCAGAGCCGCTCGGACATGCCGACGCCGCCGGGGACTGCCTCGTACAGGTAGATCGTCGGCGCCTCCGAGTGGGGCGAGCGCACCTGGGCGACGAGGCCGAGGTCGCGGGGATCGACCATCAGGAGCACGCTCGCCACGGTCTGCATTGCCCGCCCGGCGCCGAGCAGCGCAACGTCGAGCTCCTCGCGCCGCCACCTCCCAGGCAGGGCATCCGCCGCGACCCAGTAGGCGGTCGTCTGCAGCTCGATCTCGGGGAGGTCGATCGGTCCCCAGCCGACGTTCTCGTCGGTGCCGAACTTGAGCTTCTTGTAGAAGGTGACGAGGCTGGCGACCATCACCTCCCCGTGGACGCGACGACCTCCGGTGGCGGGACCGGCGCCGAAGACGTCGATCGGCTTGAGCGTCACGGCCCGGTTCGCGTACGTGTAGTGATCGGCGTCGATACGGTGGACGTAGGCCTTGCGCTCGCCCCACTCCAGCCGGTCGACGTGGTACTGGATGGATTCGTGCATGTAGATCGCGTGCTGGTGGACGAGCACCTGGGCCGAGAACAGGTCGACCTCGCCGAGCACGCGCGGTCGGTCCGGTGTCGTGTCGATGATCACCACGTTCTCCGGCGCCGCCGTGCGCAGCGAGACCTCCGAGGCCGGGAAGTTCTCCGAGCTCCAGTACCAGCGGCCGTCCTCGCCTTCGTGCACGTGGCCGCTCTCCGCGATGAACGCGAGGAGGTCGTCGGCCGGCCCCTGGCCGAACGCCTCGCCCGGGTCGAAGGGCATCTCGAACGTGGCCGCCCGGATGTGCGCAAGCAGGACGTGCAGGTTGTCGGGGTCGACGCGCGCCTCCTCGGGCGGGCCGTCGAGGAGGAACTCCGGGTGGTGGACGACGTACTGGTCCACCGGCGCCGCGGATGCGACGAGGATCGCGACCGAGACGTCCTGGCGCCGCCCGGCGCGGCCGAACTGCTGCCAGGTGGCGGCGATCGAGCCCGGGTAGCCGGCAAGGACGGCGACGTCGAGGCGGCCGATGTCGACCCCGAGCTCCAGCGCGTTCGTGCTCACGACGCCGAGGACATGGCCGTCGCGCAGGCCCTCCTCGATCGATCGGCGCTCGGTCGGCAGGTAGCCGCCACGGTAGCCGCGCACCCGTGTCCGCGGTCCCAGGTGCTGGCGAAGCGCCTCGCGGAGCCCCGTCAGCACGACCTCCACCGCCGTCCGCGAGCGGGCGAAGACGATGGTCTGGCGGCCGGCCCGGATGAACGGGAGCGCCCACCGCTGGGCGAGCGTGAGGGCCGATCCGCGCGCGCCCGACGGCGCGTCGATCACGGGTGGGTCCACGAAGAGCAGGTGCCGTTCGCCGGCTGGAGCCCCGTTTCGATCCACGACAAGGGGAGCCCGGCCGGTCAGCGCCGTCGCGAGCTCGCCCGGGTTCGCGATCGTGGCGGAGCAGGTGACGATCACCGGGTTCGAGCCGTAGTGGCGGCAGATGCGGAGCAGCCGCCGGAGCGACGTTGGCGACGTGGCTGCCGAAGAGCCCGCGGTACGTGTGCAGCTCGTCGATGACGATCACGGAGACCTGCTCGAAGAGCTGGAACCACTTGGTGTGGTGCGGGAGGATCGCCGCGTGGAGCATGTCCGGGTTGGTGACCACGACCTGGCCGGCCGTCCGGATCGCCGAGCGGATCGGGGCGGGCGTGTCCCCGTCGTAGGTCGCGGCGGAGATCGCGAGGCCGGCGGCTCCCGCCAGGGAGCGGAACGCGGCGACCTGGTCCTCACCCAGGGCCTTTGTCGGAAAGAGCCAGAGCGCCCGGGCGGACGGGTTCTCCGCGAGCGCCTGGAGGACCGGCAGCTCGTAGCACAGGCTCTTCCCGGACGCGGTGGGCGTCACGACGCAGACGTCGCGTCCGGCGCGAACCGCCTCCAGCGCCACGGCCTGGTGGGTGTAGAGGGCGGCGATTCCCTGCTGCGCCAACGCTGCCCGGATGCGTGGATCTACCCACTCGGGGATCGGTGCGGTCTCCGCGGCCCGGGCGGCCAGCAGGGCATGGTGGACGACGCCGCGCGCCAGCGACGGGTCGTCGAGCAGCCGCGCGAGCACCGCGTCGGCCGAAGCGGGCGCATACGTGCGCATCCAGGCGCCTCCTCGCATATAGAACAGACGAGCGGTATATGGCGAGTCTAGCACCCGGATCCGGGCGCTTCGGGGGATCGTGCCCGTGGTCCGTGACAGCTTGTCCGGCACGCCGCGCGGTTTGACACGCTAGCCTGCGTGCAGCTACCATCCGGCCATGCCGCCGAAGCCGACGCCGACCGTGGCCGACCCGGACGCGGTCGAGGAGGCCGCAACCCCACCGACACCCGACGCGGGCCCGGTGCCTGTCTCGCTTGCCGGGCTGGGGATCGCCGGACTCTCCCGGCACCGAATCGGCTGGGCCGCGGTTGCGCTCGTCACGGTCTGGGTCCTCGTGAGCTTCGCGGGGCAGGCCTCGGCGGCCGCGCGCGCGGGGGAGCGCGCGACGCAGGAGCAGACCACGAACCAGGCGCTGGTCGCGCGCGTGGCGGCGCTCCGTGACGAGCTGAACCTCGTCCAGACGCAGCGCTGGATTCTCCAGCAGGCGCGGGCCTATGGCCTCGGCACGCGGGCCGAGCGGCCGTTCGCGATCGCGGCCGATGCTCCATCGATCGCACCGGACGCGCCAGGCTCTCCGGCACGGCGCCTCGGGTCGGTCGTCGAACGGCGCTCGCCGCTCGACGTCTGGCTGGACGCCCTGTTCGGGGCAGGTGGCGGCGCGGGCAGCTGACCTCCGCCGGGCGCGTCGGCCGTCCGGCCCGGGTCGCGACCGGAGAATCCGGCTTGACGGCAACCGCGCCTGACGTGCAAGATCGCCGTGCAATCGATTACACCGTTCACGGGGACCGCGCGGGCGAGGGCGGGCGAGACCGTCGTTCGAGCGGTGGACGCGTCGAGCGCCGGGCTGATGGAGTCGAGCGCCGCCCGCGAGAGCGGCCAGGGTGGAGGCGAGGATGGGTTCGGATGCGGCTGGCACACGCCGGTTGACGGGCGCCCAGGTCCTGGTCGAATACCTGGTCCGCCAGGGCGTCCCATACGCGGTGGGGATCCCCGGCCACGGCTGCTGGAACCTGACCGACGTGCTCCTTGATCATGCCGACCGCGTGCAGACGATCCAGGTGATGCACGAGCAGTCGGCGGTCCACGTCGCCGACGCCTACTTCCGGGTCACCGGTCGCCCGCTCCTGGCGTTCACCAGCATCGGCCCGGGGCAGACGAACACGGTGGTCGGCATGGCGACGGCGTACGCCGATTCCACGGCCGTCATGCTCATGACGGGATCCGCACACACCTACATGCGCGGCCACGGGCTCTTCCAGGAGGTCGAGCGTCGCCATGTCGCGGACAACCCGCGAGTGTTCGAGCCCGTGGTGAAGGAGTGGTGGCAGCCGTCGCGCGTGGACGAGCTGCCCTTCGTTCTCCACCGTGCCTGGAACCAGATGCTCTCCGGGCGTCCCGGGCCGGTCCTGCTGGACCTCCCGATGGACGTCCAGGCGGAGGCGGCCGACGTCGTGATCCCGGATCCCGACGCCCGCGAGGCGCGCCATGGACCCCGGGCCGCGGTGCAGGATGTCGAGCGGGCGGCCGCCCTGCTTCGCACCGCCAGGCGGCCGGTCATCGTGGCAGGCGGCGGCGTCATGCTGGCCGCCGCCTGGGCCGAGCTGACGAGGCTCGCCGAGCGCATTGGCGCCCCGGTCGTCACGACATGGCAGGGCAAGGGTGCCATCGACGAGACCCACGAGCTGAATGCATGGAGCATCGGGGACACCGCCTCCACGTGCGGCAACGAGCTCGCGGCATCGGCCGACGTCCTGCTGGCGGTCGGCTGCCGGTTCACCGACTGGTCCGCCAGCTCGTGGCGCAAGGGGGTCACCTTCTCGATCCCGCCGGCCAGGCTCATCCACCTCGACATCGACCCGCGCGAGATCGGCAAGAACTACCCGGTCGAGGTGGGCCTCCTCGGTGACGCGAGGGCGACCCTCGAGGATCTGCTCGAGGCGCTGGGTCCGGGGACCGCCGGCCACTACCGGGGCTCGCCGTACTTCGAGGAGATCCAGGCGAAGAAGGCGGCCTGGGAGGAGCTCAAGCGGAAGAAGGAGCGCTCCTCCCTCACGCCGATGACGCAGGCCCGGGCGATCTTCGAGATCCAGCAGGCAATGGGTCCGGACGCCATCGTCGTGACGGGCGCGGGCCTGCCGCAGAGCATCGTCAAGCAGAACTGGGTGACCCGCCTGCCGCGGACGCACGTCACGTCCGGTGGCTTCAGCACGATGGGGTTCACCGTTCCCGGCGCGATCGGCGCCGCGCTCGGCCAGCCGGGTCGCCCCGTGGTCGGCATCGCAGGCGACGGCGACTTCCTGCAGACCGTCCAGGAGCTGGCCGCAGCCGAGATGCTGGGCATCCCGGTCGTGTTCGTGGTCCTCAACAACAGCGGCTGGATGAGCATCAAGGGCGGCCAGCGGGCGTTCTTCGGTCGGACGGCCAAGACCGACTTCGTGCGTCCCGACGGCACCCTCTACTCGCCCGACTACCGGGCGGTCGGCGAGGCGTTCGGGCTCCATGCCGAGCAGGTGGAGCATCCCGACGCGGTCCGCCCTGCCGTGGAGCGGGCCCTTGCCCACGGCGGGCCCGCCCTCGTCGCCGTGAACGTGGGCCGCGAGGCGGAGCACGCGCTCGACAAGACCGGGTGGTGGGACGCCCCCGTCCCCGAGTTTCATCCCGAGCAGTACGCGAGCCAGCTCGCTGGCCGAGCAGAGGAGCAGCACCGATGACAGGCGCACCGACGATCGAGGCAGCAGTCGCCCGCACCCGCGCGATCCCACGCGCCAGGATCGGGATCGTCCACATCCTCTGGGCGAACGACGACCTGCCGGAGCTGACCCCGCCGATCGACGGGCTCCAGATCCTCGACGAGATCTCGCGGCTCGGCTACGAGGGCACCCAGCTCGCGGGCTCGTTCCCGCGCGGCGCCGCCCTCGACGAGGCCCTGGCCGCACGCTCCCTGCACATCGCCGAGGTCTACGCCTGCATCGAGTGCGACGGCGACGGCCCGGTCCCGGGCGCCCTCGAGGTCGGCCGGGCGAAGCTCGCCGAGCTGCATGCCGTCCATGGCGACACGCTCGTCGCGGCGCTCCCCGTCGGCCCGGCCCGCATCCCGTGGGGCGGTCGCGCGGATGGCCCCGGCGTCCCGCGGATGACCGAGGCGGGGTTCCGCGGGCTGGCGGGGCTGCTCGAGACGCTCGGCCGGGAGGCGGCCGACCTGGGCCATGTGCTCGCGTTCCACAACCACGTCGGGACGTACGTCGAGACTCCCGCGGAGGTCGACCTCCTCTTCTCGATGAGCGACCCGGCGATCGTGGGCTCCTGCCTGGACGTCGGGCACTACGTGCTCGGCGGCGGCGACCCGGTGGCCGCGCTGACCCGGTACGGCGACCGCGTGCGCCACTTCCACCTCAAGGACGTGGACCCGGCCGTGAGGGCCGCGATGGCCACGGGCGAGGTCGACGGGTTCCTGGCAGGCCTCCGGAGCCGCGTGTTCTGCGAGGCGGGCCGCGGCCTCCTCGACGTCCGCGCCCTCCTGCGCACGCTCGACGGGATGGACTATGCGGGCTGGCTCATGGTGGAGCAGGACACGTCCTGGCGGCCGCCCTCCGAGAGCGCCGCGATGAGCCGGGCCGTCGTCGACCTGATTCTGCGCGAGCTGGCCGGGTAGGCTTCTTCACCATGACGACCAGCGCCGGCTCCGGCGATGTGCTGCTCCGGATGTCGGGGATCACGAAGCGGTTCCCCGGGGTCGTGGCCCTCGACGACGTTCGCCTGGAGGTCCGCGCCGGGGAGGTGCACGTGCTCCTCGGCGAGAACGGCGCGGGCAAGAGCACGCTGATGAAGATCCTCGGCGGGGCCTACCACGCGGATGCCGGGAAGATCGAGCTCAAGGGTCGCGAGGTGAAGATCACGTCGCCTCGCGATGCCCTCGATCTCGGGATCGCGGTGATCTACCAGGAGTTCAACCTGGTGGCGCAGCTCTCGGTCATGGAGAACGTCTTCATGGGCCGCGAGCCGCGGATCCCGGGGCGGCCGGGCGTGATCGACTGGGCCCGGATGCGTCGCGAGACGGCGGCCATCCTGAAGGAGCTGGACCTGCCGATCGACCCGGCGCGCCAGGTCGGGAAGCTGGGCGTGGCACAGCAGCAGATGGTCGAGATCGCCCGGTCCGTCAGCGCCAGCGCGGACGTCGTCGTGATGGACGAGCCGACGTCGGCCCTCACCGACCACGAGATCATCCAGCTCTTCCGCGTCGTGAAGCAGCTCCAGGCGCGGGGGGCGGGGGTGATCTACATCAGTCACCGCCTCGAGGAGGTTCCCCAGGTCGGCTCGACGGTGACCGTCCTGCGCGACGGCCGCTACGTCGACACGGTCCCTGCCGGCACCCCGATTCCCGATCTCATCCGGCTGATGGTCGGCCGGGACCTGACCAAGCAGTATCCGAAGGAGCCGGTCGAGCCGGGCGCGGAGGTGCTCCGCGTCGAGCACCTCGAGCGCCGCGGCGTCCTCAGGGATGCGAGCTTCTCGGTGCGGGCCGGGGAGATCCTGGGGATCGCGGGCCTTGTCGGGGCCGGCCGGACGGAGCTCGTGCGCGCCATCTTCGGCGCCGACCGGCTCGACCGCGGCCGGATCTTCGTCGACGGGAAAGAGGTCGCGGTCCACCACCCGGTGGACGCCATCCGGGCGGGGATCGGGCTCCTGCCCGAGGACCGCAAGACGCAGGGTCTCGTGCTCCTTCTCTCGATCGCGGAGAACGTCAGCATGGCGTCGCCGGGCGACGTCTCGCGGCACGGGTTCCTCGACCTGCGGAAGGTCGCGGCGCGAGCCCGCGGCTTCGTCGAGTCGCTGCGGATCCGCACGCCGTCGGTCCACCGACTCGCCCGCTCCCTGTCCGGGGGAACGCAGCAGAAGGTGGTCCTCGCGAAGTGGCTGGCGTCGCGCTCGCGCGTCCTGATCTTCGACGAGCCGACGCGAGGGATCGACGTGGGGGCGAAGGTGGAGGTCTACCAGCTGATGACGACCCTGGTGCAGCAGGGCGCGGCGATCGTCATGGTCTCGAGCGAGCTACCGGAGGTCCTGGGCATGAGCGACCGCGTCCTCGTCATGCGAGGCGGCAGCATCGTCGCCGAGCTTGCGGGCGACGAGATCAGCCAGGAGCGGATCCTGGCCGCGGCGATGGGACAGGAACATGTCGTCGCAGCCTGAGCCCGCGGCCGTCGCGCCCGCGACGGAGGAGCGGCGCAACTGGACGGAGGTCGCCTTCCAGCTGGGAGCGCTCCTCGGCCTGATCCTGCTGATCGCCATCTTCGCGCTCTCGTCGTCGTCGTTCCTGACGACGGGCAACCTGGCGGGGATCGCCCGGCAGACCTCGGTCAATGCGCTGCTTGCCCTGGGCATGCTCGTCGTCATCCTGACCGGCGGCATCGACCTGTCCGTGGGCGCCGTGCTCGCGCTGGCCATGGTCGTCCTCGCGATGGTCATCACGAAGGCGGGCCTCGACCAGTCGATCGGGATGGTCGCGGCGCTCGGCGTGGGTGCGGCGCTCGGCGTGGGCAACGGCCTGCTCCTGACCCGGCTCCACCTGCCTCACCCGTTCATCAGCACGCTCGGCATGATGAACATCGCCCGCGGGGCGGCCCTCGTGATCACCGGCGGCGCCTCGATCTCGGCGCTCGGTGGCGGGATCGTCAAGTTCATCGGAAACGACGAGATCCTGCTCGGCTCGGGCGACGGGGCGGTCTCGATCCCGATCATGCTCTTCGTGGTCGTGCTCGCCTATGTCGCCTTCTACTTCTTCCTGAACCGGACGGTTGTCGGGCGCCACATCTACGCCACCGGCGGCAACCCGGAGGCCGCGCGGCTGTCCGGCGTGCCAGTGGACCGGATCCTCGTGCTGGTCTACACGATCTCCGGGCTGATGGCGGGCCTCGCCGCGGTCGTCCTTGCCGGGCGGACGGATTCGGGCTACCCGAACGCGGGCCTCGGATTCGAGCTCGACGCGATCAGCGCCTGCATCATCGGCGGGACCAGCTTCTTCGGCGGGGTGGGCACGGTCAGCGGCACCCTCATCGGGGCCCTCATCATGGGGGTCCTGCGGAACGGCCTGAACATCATGAGCGTCGACACGAACTGGCAGACCGTGGTCATCGGCTCGGTGATCATCGCGGCCGTCTACGTCGATGTCCTCCGGCGTCGCGCCGGGCAGTCCCGTTGACACCACGCTGAAGGCAGGTGTCCGCCGCCGGCGGGCACCCGGGAGAGGAGGGTCGTCCAGGATCGCCGCGTACGAGGGAACACAAGCAAGCACGGAGCTGGCGTGATCAGCTCCCAAGAGGAGGAAGACGCGTGAAGTCCAAGCGCACAATGGCCGCGGGCCTTGCCGCACTCAGCCTGGTCCTGGCGGCCTGTTCGTCGGGCGCCACCGCGGCGCCGTCGAGCGCCGCCGCCTCGGCCGCGGCCAGCGGCGCCGCTGGTGCGGCCGCCTGCCAGGGCAAGACGATCGCGGTGATCGTCAAGGCCGGCACGAGCACCTACTGGAAGACGGTCGGCTCCGGCGTCGACGATGCCAAGGCCGAGTTCCCGGGCTGCACCATCACCTTCGAAGGTCCGGACGCGGAGACGAACGTCACCGCCCAGATCGCCGAGGTCGAGGCCGCCGTCGCGAAGAAGGTCGCGGCGATCGTGATCGCCGTGACGGGCGCGGACCAGGTGCTGCCCTCGCTCCAGAAGGCCGCGGACGCCGGGATCCCGATCATCCTGATCGACACGAACAAGGACTTCGCCCCCAAGAAGGCGTTCGTCGGCACCGACAACGCGGCTGGCGGCAAGGCGGCCGGTGACTACATCGTCAAGACGGTCGGCGTCAAGGCCGGCGACACGGTCCTGATCATCCGGGGCCAGGCCGGCGACGCCGTCCACAACCTCCGCGAGCAGGGAGCGACCGACGTCCTCAAGGCGGCGGGCGCCACCGTCATCGTCCAGCCTGCCGACTCCGACCGGGCCAAGGGCCAGGCCGTGATGGAGAACGTCCTGCAGGCCAACCCGAACCTGAAGGCTGTCTTCGCCACCAACGACGAGATGGCGCTCGGCGCCCTCAAGGCCGCCCAGCAGGCCAACAAGACGATCCCGATCATCGGGTTCGACGCCAACCCGGATGCCCTCGCCTCGGTCGAGGCCGGCGGGCTGACCGGCTCCATCGCGCAGTTCCCGAAGAAGATCGGCCAGTTCGGTGTCGAGACCGCGGTCAAGATCCTCGCCGGCGAGTCCGTCGACGCCAACGTCAACACGGGCGTCGAGCTCGTGACCAAGGACAACGTCGCGAACTTCAAGTAGACCCCTTCACGCGTTCGTGGGGCGCTCAGCCGTCGCCGGCGGCGCCCCACATCTCCCACCCCCATCGGAGGTCCCAACGTGTCCGCCACCATCCGGGTCGGCCTGATCGGGCTGGGCTGGCTCGGGGCCCGCCACGCCCGGCATATCGCGGCCGGGCGGCACGGAACCCGCGCGGTCCTGGCGAGCTCCGGCGAGCGGAGCCGTCATGTCGCCGACGAGATCGGCGCTCCATGGACGGCCGACTGGACCGCGGTCGTGGACGACCCGTCCGTCGACGCCGTCGTCGCGGCTGTCACCTCCCGGATCCACCCGGCGATCATCGAGGCCTGCGCGTCGGCCGGGAAGCCGCTCTTCGTCGAGAAGATGATCGCGCTGGACGTGCCGACGGGGCTGCGGGCGGTGGAGGCCGCGAAGCGCGCCGGAATCCTGGTCCAGGTCGGGTTCCAGCGCCGCAGCGATGCGGCCTACCTGCGGGCGCGCGCCGCGATCGGTGCCGGCGAGATCGGGACGCCCATCGCCGCCTTCAGCTGCACGCGCGATCCGCGGGGGATCACGAGCGTGAGCGTCGACTCGGGTGGCCTGCTGATGGACCTGCTGGGCCACGACTACGACGCCTGCCGCTGGCTGATCGGGGACGAGCCGGTCTCGGTCTACGCCGAGGCCCGCTGCATGGTCCAGCCCGAGCTCGAGGCGCAGGGCGACTTCGATCACGCCCGCGTCCTCGTCTCGTTCGCCGGGGGCGCGAGCGGGCTGGCCGAGGCCAGCCGGTTTGCCCGCTACGGGTACGACATCCGGGCCGAGGTGGAGGGATCGCTCGGCGAGGTGGAGATCCTCGGCGCCGAGACCATCCCGTTCGTCGTCCGTACCGAGGCGAGCGCACGATCCGAGGTCACGCCCCGGCTCCGCGACGACTGGTTCTGGAATCGCTTCCAGGACGCGTTCGGACGCGAGCTGGACACGTTCATCGACGCCGTCCGGGAGACGGCGAAGCCTGCCGCGACGCTTGACGACGGGCTCGCCGCGCTCCGGATCGGTGCCGCCGCCATCCGGTCCGTCCAGGAAGGCCGGCCTATCTCGTTGGAGGAACTGCAATGAGCGCCGCTCCCGGTACCCGACTCGCCCCGCTCGCCGTCGCGGTCCTGGGGGCCGGCCGAATTGGCCGCAAGCACGCAGAGACGCTCGCCCGCCGCGTGGAAGGCTGCCGCGTGCCGTGGATCGTGGAGCCGCTCGAGGACGCAGGCCGCGCCTGCGCCGCCGATGTCGGGGCCCAGTGGACGTCCGACCCGGCGCGCGCGATCGCGGACCCGTCGGTCGACGCGGTCCTGATCGCGACGCCGACGAACACGCATGCCGACCTGATCGAGATGGCGGCCTCCCATGGCAAGCCGATCCTGTGCGAGAAGCCGATCGATCTGACCATGGAGCGGACGCTCGCCGCGATCGGTGCCGCCGAGAGGGCCGGCGTGCCCCTCCAGATCGGCTTCCAGCGCCGTTACGACCCCTCGTACGTGCGTGCCCGCCGGATGATCGAGGAGGGCGCGGTCGGGACCATCGAGCTCGTCACGGCAACCAGCCGCGACCCGCAGCCGGCGCCGATCTCCTACCTGAAGGTGTCCGGCGGGATCTTCCGGGACGCCTCGATCCACGACTTCGACGTCGTGCGCTACCTCACGGGCCACGAGGTCGTCGAGGTGTTCGCCTACGGCGCCGCGCTCGTGGACCCGGCGATCGGCGAGATCGGCGACGCGGACACGGTGGTCGCGTCCCTCCGGTTCGACAACGGGGCGCTGGGCGTCGTGACGGCCTCGCGCCGCGCGGTCTACGGCTACGACGTCAGCACCGAGGTGTTCGGCTCTGCCGGCAAGGTCGTGGTCGGGGAGGCCCCGGAGACGCTGGTGCGCCGCTATGGCAAGGACGGGGTGACCCGCGACAACATCTTCTGGTTCCTGCAGCGCTTCGAGGAGTCCTACGTGGCCGAGGTGGAGGACTTCGTGGCCTGCCTTCGGGAGGGCCGAGCGCCTCGCATCACCGGCGAGGACGGGCGGGCCGCGCTCGCCATCGCCGACGCCGCGACGCAATCCTTCAAGGAGGGACGGCCGGTCGCCGTGGCGAAGCGGCCCGTCCCGGCGGGCGCGGCGTAGGCTCACGGTCGGCAGCGGACGGATGCCCGGTTCCGAACCGGCGCGCCCGATGAGCGTGACGATCCGCGAGGTCGCCCGGCGGGCGGGCGTCTCGACGGCCACCGTCAGCCGGATCCTGTCGGGCGCTTCGACCTCGCGGCCCGGGACGGTCGCTGCCGTGCGTGCGGCGGCCGAAGCGCTCGATTACCGCCCCTCGAGCATCGCCCGCTCGCTCAAGACACGGGTGGCCCGCACCCTGGGCCTCATCGTCACCGACGTTCACGATCCGTTCTTTCCGGAGCTGGTCGCCGCCGTCGAGGATGCGGCCTGGGAGCACGGGCTCCGGATCATCCTGTGCAACGGGGCACGCGACCCGAGGCGCGAGGCCGACTACCTGGCGCTCCTCCAGGACGGGCGCGTTGACGGGCTGATCGTCGCCGCCGGCCACGTGACCGACGCGTACGCGGCGCAGCTCGCGGGGTCGGCCGTCCCGGTCGTCATCGTCAACAGCGAGCGGGCCGACCTGGGCGTGCCCACGATCGGATCCGACAACCGGGGTGGGGGACGCCTGGCAGCCGAGCACCTGCTGGGGCTGGGCCACACACGCGTCGCCGTGGTCACCGGCCCGGCGGAGCGCGCCGACTCCGCGGACCGGGTCCAGGGCGCCCTTGACGCCCTGGCGGAGGCGGGCATCGCCCGCGACGACGTCCCCGTCATCCTCGGCGTTGGTCCGGGCACGGGCGGGGGATCCATCGACGAGCTGCTCGCCGAGCGGCCCGATATCACGGGCCTGGTCTGCTACAACGACGTGACCGCCATCGAGGTGATCCGGACGCTCCGGGCCGGCGGGCGGCGCGTCCCCGGGCAGGTCAGCGTGGTCGGCTTCGACGACATCGACGCCGCCGCCTGGGTGGAGCCGCCCCTCACGACGATCGTCCAGGAGAAGGCGGAGATGGGTCGCTGGGCCGTCCGCCGGCTCGTGGAGGGCATCACCGGCGCGGGATCCGCTGCGAGCGCCATCGAGCGGGTCGTCCTGCCTGTCTCGTTGTCCGTGCGGGGCTCGACGGGACCAGCGCCGCGGTCCGCCGACCGTGCCGAGGCCGAGGCCGCGGCCTCGGCCGCACCCCTGCCGCCCCGTCCGGCCTGGACGACGCGGCCCTCGCCGCTCCTGCGGCGGGCGTCCGCCCCCGGCCGGGACGGCGCGATCGTCGCCGTGGATGCTGCGTCGGCGGGCTGGTCGCACGTCGCCTTCGCCGCTTACCGCCTGCGAGCCGGGCAGGCGGTTCGCTGCCCCGCCGATGATCGCGAACGGCTGGCGCTCGTCCTCGAGGGCCGGGCCCGGGTCCGAGCCGGCGCGGAGGACTTCGGGATCGTCGGATCACGGACGACCGTGTTCGACGGCCCGCCCCCGCCCGTCGTGCTCGTGGAGCCCGGGCGTCCGGTCGAGATCGTGGCCGAGTCGGCCGCCCTGGTCGTCGTGGCGAGCGCGCCGGGGGGATCCGTCCGGCGCACGGCGTGCGTGCCGCCCGCGGAGATCCTGGTGGAAACCCGGGGAGCCGGCCAGACGGAGCGGCGTATCCACCACCTGCTGCCGCCGTCCGCCGAGGCCGGCCGCCTGATCGCCTTCGAGGTCTTCACGCCGGGCGGCAACTGGTCCAGCTACCCGCCCCACAAGCACGACACGGAGGATCCGCCGCGGGAGGCGCTCCTCGAGGAGCTCTACTTCTACCGGTTCGCCCGGCCGCAGGGCTTCGCGTTCCAGCGCGTCTACACGCCCGACCGATCGCTCGACGAGGTGATGGCGCCGGGCGACGGCGACCTGGTCCTGGTGCCCGCGGGCTACCACCCGGTCGGCGCTCCCGCCGGCTACGACTGCTACTACCTGAACGTCATGGCCGGCCCGAACCGAGCGTGGCACTTCAGCGTGGACCCGGACCACGCCTGGCTCATGAACTGGGATCCGGCGGCACCGCAGGCATCGCGCCCCGGGAGCGATCCCCGTTGAGCGTCGCCGTCGATCGCGTCGCTGCCGACGCGCCCGGGAGCTGCGCTAGAATGACGCCCCGTGGCTGGGTAGCTCAGTTGGCAGAGCAAGCGGCTCATAATCGCTAGGTCACAGGTTCGAGTCCTGTCCCAGCTACCACCGAATTGCACCCACTGCGGCCGGCCCGGGCGGGCCGGCCGCCGAGATTCCGGCCCCGCCGCGACCTTGCACGGAGATCCGGGCCGGATCACCGAGATTCCGGCCCCGGTGCCCTGCGCCGTCCGTGGGGGACATCCGACCGCGCCTCGCCTGCGTACAGACAGGCAGTGGCCATGCAC
The DNA here is from genome assembly GCA_963734535.1 of uncultured Chloroflexia bacterium. Classification (GTDB taxonomy): domain Bacteria; phylum Chloroflexota; class Limnocylindria; order Limnocylindrales; family CSP1-4; genus CTSoil-043. The sequence goes on from CAVTHS010000003.1 coordinate 188,283, forward strand.
GTCGGGCGCTCATCGGGCGTCGTGGGCGTCCCGAAGGGGTCCTCCGAGAGGGCGGCTATACTCACAGACCTGACGTTGGCGGAGCGCCGCCGGCGCAACTGACCCGGAGGCCAGGTTGAACGGCAAGTTCTTCCGCAACGGAATCGTGATGCTCGTCCTCGTGGTGGGCACCGTCGCGTTGCTCTATACATTCCTCGTCTCGCCGACGAGCGATACGGCCAAGCCCTATTCGGCCTACCTTGCCGACGTCAGGGCGGGCCTCGTCACGAACGTCACCCAGCAGGATCTCACGCTCACCGTGACGACGACGGGCAACCCCGCCTCGAAGTACACCTCGGTGGTGCCCGGGATCGGCGTCCAGAGCGCGTTCCAGGACACCGTGGACGCAGCGAAGGCGGGTGGGCAGGACCCGAACAAGATCGTCTTCACTGCCATGAAGGCGTCGGATGCAGGCCAGTGGGTCAACCTCCTGGTCGGCGCCCTCCTGCCCGTCCTCCTGATCGGCGGCTTCCTCTTCTTCATGATGCGGCAGGCCCAGGGCACCAACAACCAGGCACTGTCCTTCGGCAAGAGCCGGGCCCGAATGTTCCTGGGCAACAAGACGGTCGTGACCTTCGCCGACGTCGCAGGCGTGGACGAGGCCAAGACGGAGCTCCAGGAGGTCGTGGAGTTCCTCAAGTACCCCGAGAAGTTCAACTCGCTCGGCGCGCGAATCCCGCGCGGCGTGCTCCTCGTCGGCCCGCCGGGAACCGGCAAGACGCTGATGGCCCGCGCGGTCGCCGGCGAGGCAGGCGTGCCGTTCTTCTCGATCTCCGGCTCGGAGTTCGTGGAGATGTTCGTGGGCGTCGGCGCCAGCCGCGTGCGCGACCTGTTCGACCAGGCCAAGCGCAACGCACCCTGCATCGTCTTCGTGGACGAGATCGACGCGGTCGGGCGCCAGCGCGGCGCGGGCCTCGGCGGCTCCCACGATGAGCGCGAGCAGACGCTCAACCAGATCCTCGTCGAGATGGACGGCTTCGACACCGCGACGAACGTCATCGTGGTCGCAGCCACCAACCGGCCCGACGTCCTCGACCCGGCGCTCCTGCGCCCCGGTCGCTTCGACCGCCAGGTGATCCTCGATCGCCCGGACATGAAGGGCCGCGTCGAGATCCTGCGCGTGCACTCGAAGGGCAAGCCGCTCGACAAGGCGTTCTCCGTCGAGGAGGTCGCCAAGCAGTCGCCGGGCTTCTCCGGGGCCGACCTCGCCAACCTCGTCAACGAGGCCGCGATCCTCGCCGCGCGCCGGAACAAGAAGCTCATCGGCATGCCCGAGTTCCAGGAGGCGCTCGAGCGCATCGTGGCGGGTCCCGAGCGCAAGAGCCGGGTGATCTCGGACGCCGAGAAGCTGATCATCGCGTACCACGAGGGTGGCCACGCCGTGGTCCAGCGGATCCTGCCGAAGTGCGACCCCGTGGCGAAGGTCACGATCATCAGCCGCGGGATGGCCCTCGGCTACACCATGGCCCTCCCGTCGGAGGACCGCTACCTGCAGAGCAAGACCGAGTTCGAGGACAAGATCGCCGGCATGCTGGGTGGCAACGCCTCGGAGCGGCTGGTCTTCGGCGACACGACGACCGGCGCCTCCAACGACATCGAGAAGGCCAGCGACCTTGCGCGCCGGATGGTCACCGAGTTCGGCATGAGCGAGAAGCTCGGCCCGCTCGCCTTCGGCAAGCACGACGAGATGGTCTTCCTCGGTCGCGGCATCGGCGAGCAGCGCAACTACTCGGACGACGTCGCCCGCCAGATCGACGACGAGGTACGGCTGATCATCGACAGCGCATACGCCCGGGCCCAGGACGTCCTGACCCGGCACCGTGACAAGCTGGACGCGCTCGCCGCCCAGCTCGTCGAGAAGGAGACGCTCGACGCCACGGAGTTCGAGGCGCTCTTCAGCGACCTGCCGCCGAAGGAGCCGATCCACGGCATCGTGCCGAAGCTCGAGTCGGCCGGCGTCCCGGCCGGCGCGCCCCAGCCTGCCTGACGTCGCGTGACGGACGCCGCCCTCGAGTCTCACCTCGTCGCGACCGCGGAGCGGCGCCTCGCGCGATATCTCGACTTTCTCCGGATCCCGAGCATCAGCGGGATCCCCGAGCACGCCGCGGATTGCCGTCGGGCGGCAGACCAGCTGGCCGGCGACCTTCGGGCCGCGGGCCTCGAGCACGTTGACGTCAGCGAGACGGGCGGGCACCCGGTCGTGTACGCCGACTGGCTCCACGCGGCCGGTGCGCCGACGGTGCTCCTGTACGGCCACTACGATGTCCAGCCCGTCGATCCGCTCGACGAGTGGCAGTCGCCGCCGTTCGAGCCGATCGTGCGGGACGGGCGCGTCCTCGCCCGCGGCGCGTCCGACGACAAGTCGAACATCTCCATCGCGCTGGCGGCCGCCGAGGCCCTTCTCGCCACGCGTGGCGCGCTCCCGGTCAACCTGCGCTTCGTCTTCGAGGGCGAGGAGGAATTCGAGCTCCGTCCACCTGGAGCCGTGGCTGGCCGGGAACGCTGCGCGGCTCGCGGCCGACGTGGCCCTCGTCGCGGACTCCGGCTTCTTCGCCGGGAACCTTCCCGCGATCACGGTGGGCCTGCGGGGCCTGGCGGCGGCCGAGATCCACGTCCGCGGACCGTTCCAGGACGTCCACTCGGGTGTCTTCGGTGGCGCGATCGAGAACCCGATCAACGCGCTCGCCTCGATCATCGCCGGGCTCAAGGGCGCCGATGGCCGGATCCGCATCCCGGGCTTCTACGACGACGTCGTGGCCCTCTCGGACGCGGAGCGGGTCGGGTTGGCAGCCCTCCCGCTCGACGAGGAGGCGCTCCGCGTCGAGCTCGACGTCCCCGCGCTCGTCGGAGAGTCCGGCTGGACGACGACGGAGCGGCGCGGCGCTCGCCCGACCCTGGACGTGAACGGGATCTGGGGCGGCTTCTCGGGGGAGGGCACCAAGACGATCATTCCCGGACGTGCCCACGCCAAGATCACCTGCCGGCTGGTCGCGAACCAGGACCCGGACCGCATCTTCACCCACCTCCGCGACTACGTGATGCAGATCGCGCCGCCCGGCGTCCGCGTCGAGGTGGTCTCGGCCGGCGGCGGACGGCCGACGCTGACGCCGCACGACCAGCCGGCAACCCGGGCATTTGCGCGCGCCCTCGAGGCGACGTTCGGCCGCGCGCCCCTGTTCGTCCGGGAAGGCGGCTCCATCCCCGTGGCGGCCAGCTTCGCCTCGATCCTGGGCCTGCCCGTCACGGTCATGGGGTTCATGCCGCCCAACGGCAACTTCCACGCTCCGAACGAGTGGATGGACATGGGGAACTTCGAGACGGGGATCCGGGCGCTCGCGGCGTTCTTCGACGAGTTCGCGGCGAATCCGGGGGCGTAGGCGCGACCCGGAGGTCCGGGACGCCGGGGGCACTTCCGAGGGGTGATCCGGCACCGGCCCGGTGCTACGATGGCCGGACGGGGACGATCCCGTTGCCTCGGCATTCCAGGGAGCGTGATACCGCGTGAGCACCGAGATGGAGCGCCCAGCCACCGGGCCCAACGCCGAGTGGCGCCTCGATTCGTCGACCGGGAGCCTGGTCCCCCGCTCGGCCCTGGACGTGCTGGTCGACCTCAACGATCGGATCTCGAGCGGGAACCTGGCTGACTACCAGGCCGTGCCCCTCGGCTTCACCCCGCTCGACAAGACGATCGGCGGCGGCGTCCGCCCGGGCGAGCTCCTGCTCATCGGCGGGGCCCAGGGCACCGGAAAGACGACGATGGCGCTCCAGATGGCGCGCAACGTCGCGTCGGGCGGGCAGGCCAACGTCCTCTACATCTGCTTCGAGCACGAAGAGCACTACCTGCTCAACCGGATGATCGCGATGGAGTCGGCGCTTGCTCACCTGCCGCATCGAACCGGCGCGATCAAGATCCAGGATGTCCGGCGCGAGATCCTCGGGTCGTGGGTCGCCGAGGGTCAGGGTGGTCCCGTGCTCGCCTCGAATCCGCGGCTCCGGCCAAGCCTGGACCGGATCGGCCGCTACGGGCAGAACCTCTTCCTGATGCGCGGCACCCAGACGGCGAGCACGATCGACAACATCCGGCTTCTCGTCCAGAAGCACCGCGCCATGTCGGGGGATCGCCAGCTGCTCGTGATGGTCGACTACCTGCAGAAGGTGCCGCAGTACCCGGAGCCGAGCTCCGAGACCGAGAAGGTCACCTTCGTGGTGAACGGTCTCAAGGACATCGCGCTCTCGGAGCAGGTCGGCATGGTGGCGATCGTGGCGGCAGACAAGGAGGGCCTCAAGGCCTCCCGATTGCGGAACCACCACCTCCGCGGTTCGTCGGCCATCAACTACGAGGCCGACATCATCCTCATCCTCAACGAGAAGTACCAGATCGTCGCCAAGGTGAACATCGAGTTCAACCCGTACCAGGCGCAGCGCTTCAGGGACTGGATCATCGTCTCGGTGGAGAAGAACCGGGGTGGCCAGGACAACGTCGACGTGGAGTTCGAGAAGCACTTCGAGTTCTCCTGCTTCGACCCGAACGGTCGGACGGTGCAGGAGAAGCTGATCGAGGAGCGCCTCTACAACGACTGATCGCGCCGGGGGCGCCGGGAGCGGGGACTGCTCCGGCCCCACCCCGCGGGCCGATCGTCATCCCGGGCTGCGCAGGCTGGTCCGGTGTCGTATCGTCCCGCCATGACCGCATCCCATCGCGCTGACTTCCCGGATACCGTCGAGATCGTGGTCGAGATCCCCCGCGGGAGCCGCAACAAGTACGAGTTCGACGAGGAAGCGGGGGTCTTCCGGCTGGATCGGATCCTGTCCTCGGCCGTCTTCTACAACTTCGACTACGGCTTCATCGAGGAAACGCGGGCTGCCGACGGGGATCACACGGACGCACTCCTGATCATCGACGCGCCGACATTCACCGGCTGTCACGTCTGGGGCCGGCCGATCGGCGGGCTCGAGATGAGCGACGAGAACGGCTTCGATTTCAAGGTCCTGTGCGTCGCGATCGGCGACCCCCACCAGGCCCACATCTTCCGCCTCGACCAGGTTCGACCGCATCGACTGGTGGAGATCGAGCACTTCTTCCAGACCTACAAGCTGCTCGAGAAGAAGGAGACCGAGGTCGTCGGCTGGCGCGACCGGGACGACGCCCTCGACATCCTCCGCGCGGACCGGGCGACGTGGGGTCGCGAGCACGCCCGATGACCCGGGCCGGTCCCGAGCGCTGGGTCCGCCCGCTCGCGCCCGGCGAGCGGCGCCTGTTCATCGCGGTCCCGCTCGGCGACGCCGCGCGCGAGGCGGTTGCCCGCCTGATGGCCGCTCTCGGCGCGCCGCCCGACGGCGGTCGCGACCCGGATCCGGCCGCACCGCCGTCGGCCCGGCTGCGCTGGGTCCGCTCCACGAACCTGCACCTGACGCTCCGCTTCCTCGGTGCCACGGCCGCCGCGTCCCTGCCCGCGCTCGAGGCGGCCGTGGATCGGACGGCCGGTGCCATGCGCCCGTTCGCGGCCCGCCTCGCGGGAGCGGGAGCCTTCCCGTCGCCGGCGCGGCCCCGCGCCGTCTTCCTGCGGGTCGGCGACGGTGCGGGTGATCTCGGGGGGCTCGCGGATCGGCTCTCGACGGAGCTCACCGAGGCCGGCTGGCCGCCGGCCGAGCGCCCCTTCGCGGCGCACCTGACGCTCGCGCGCTCGGATGGCGTGCCGGGTGCATCCGCTGCGGTCGAGGCGCTCAGCTCGGCAGCGGCGTCACTCGACGCGGCCTGGACGGTCGACCGGATCGTCCTCTTCGAGAGCGTCCTCGGTGGCGGTCCCGCCCGCTACGTGCCGCTCCGGACGGCACCGCTTGACGGCGCCGCCTTGCGAGACCCGGGCGGCGCGTTGTAGCCTCGTGCCCCGCACGGCGACGGGGCGGTCCCGGACACTTCCACCTCGCGACAGACCCCAGGAGATGCGCGCATGGCGACCAACCGGACCAAGTTCGTGCTCGACGAGGAGCGCATCCCGCGCGCCTGGTACAACATCGCCGCCGACCTGCCCTCACCGCCGCCGCCTGCGCTCCACCCCGGCACCATGCAGCCGCTCGGGCCCGCCGATCTCGCGCCGCTCTTCCCGATGGCTCTCATCGCGCAGGAGGTCAGCACGGAGCGGGAGATCGAGATCCCGGAGCCGGTCCGCGACGCCTACCGCCTGTTCCGGCCCAGCCCGCTCTTCCGGGCGCACCGGCTGGAGAAGGCGCTCGATACGCCCGCGCACATCTACTACAAGTACGAGGGCCTGAGCCCGGCCGGAAGCCACAAGCCGAACACGGCGATCCCGCAGGCGTTCTACAACGCCGAGGCGGGCGTCAAGCGCCTGGCAACCGAGACCGGCGCGGGCCAGTGGGGGACGGCACTCTCGATCGCCGGGGCGCTGTTCGGTCTCGAGGTCAAGGTCTACATGGTCCGGGCGAGCTACGACCAGAAGCCGTATCGCCGGATGCTGATGGAGGTGTACGGCGCCTCGGTCGTGGCAAGCCCGTCGCTGACCACCAACTACGGGCGGGCCGTGCTCGCCGTGACCCCCGACAACCCAGGATCGCTCGGGATGGCGATCAGCGAGGCCGTCGAGGACGCCGCGACCCGCGACGACACGAAGTACGCGCTGGGATCCGTCCTCAACCACGTCCTGCTGCACCAGACGGTCGTGGGCCAGGAGGCAATCCTCCAGATGGAGATGGCCGGCGAGGAGCCGGACATCGTGATCGCGTGCGCCGGCGGCGGGTCCAACTTCGGTGGGATCGCATTCCCGTTCGTGGGGCGGATGCTCCGGGGCGAGGCATCGTACCGCGTGATCGCCGCCGAACCCGCGGCGGCGCCGTCCCTGACCCGTGGCGTCTACGCATACGACTACGGCGACACCGCGCACATGGCCCCGATCGTCAAGATGCACACGCTCGGCAGCGAGTTCATCCCGGAGCCGATCCATGCCGGCGGCCTGCGCTATCACGGCATGGCGCCGATGGTCAGCCTGCTCAAGGATCTCGGCAAGATCGAGGCACGGGCCGTGCACCAGAACTCGACCTTCGCCGCGGGCGTCCAGTTCGCCAGGACGGAGGGGATCCTCCCGGCGCCCGAGTCGAACCACGCGATCCGCGTCGCGATCGACGAGGCGCTGAAGGCCAGGGAGGAAGGGGTAGCCCGCGTCATCCTCTTCAACCTCTCGGGGCACGGGCACTTCGACCTGACTGCCTACGAGCGGTACCTGTCGGGCGCCCTCGAGGATTTCGAGTACCCGACCGAGCGGGTCGCCCACGCGCTGGCGGCGTTGCCCGTCGTCGGCTGAGCGCGCGTCGGGGCGCCGTCTCCACGGCGCCCCGACCGCGGCGTACGATGCGGGCATGCCCCGTCTTGCCTGCTGGTCGTGCGGCCGGAACATCTACGCGACGTCGCCGCTCGAGTCGCTCTTCGCCGAGGAGCGCCGGTGTCCGCGCTGCGGCGTGGCCATGAACCTCGAGCGTCGCGACATCGAGCGCCGCGAGCAGCTCCGCCGCCAGAATCCTCCCGCCGACCCCGGGCCGCCGCCCGACGGAGAGCGCCGCGTCGTGGAGCGGCGGTCCGTCCAGCGACGCCGCGGGCGGTAGCGCCTCGCGCACGGCAGCCCGGAACGGGACGCGTCCCATGCACGTCACCTTCCTCGGGCTCGGCCTGATCGGCGGCTCCGTGGCCCGTGCGCTGCGCGAGGCCGGGGGCTGGACGACGGCGGCATGGACGCCGACGGGAGCGGGACCGGCGCTGGCCCTGGCATCGGGAACGATCGACGCCGCGCCGGATGACCTCGAGGGTGCCCTCGCAGACGCGGACATGGTGGTGCTCGCGGCGCCGCCGACCGCGTGCCTCGCGCTGCTCGACCGGCTGGCCGGCGAGGCACGCCGCGCGCTCCCGGCCGCGGCCGTCGTGACCGACGTGGCCAGCACGAAGGCGCTCATCGTCGACCGGGCCGGCTCCCTCGGCCTGCGGTTCGTGGGCGGCCACCCCATGGCCGGCCGGGAGACGAGCGGCTTTCCCGCCGCGACCGCGACGCTCTTCGTGGGTCGGCCGTGGGTCGTGGTCCCAGGCGATCCCGCCGACGGCGCGGCCATCGAGCGGGTCGAGCGGCTTGCGCGCGCCACGGGTGCCGTCCCGATTCGGATGGACGCGGTGGCGCACGACGCCGCCGTCGCGATGATCAGCCACCTCCCGATGGTGGCGGCGGCAGCGCTCGTGGAGGCGGCGGCCGGCATGGCCGGGGAAGCGCCGCCAGCGGGCTGGCCCGCAGCCGCGGCCCTCGCGGCATCCGGCTGGCGCGATGCCACGCGACTCGCTCGAGGTGACGCGACGATGGGAGCCGGGATCGCCGTCACGAACGCCACGGCGCTCGCCGCCGGGCTCCGGGCGTACCGGGACCGGATCGACGGATGGCTCGCGCTGCTCGAGGCGTCGGAGCCCGGCGGGCTCCCCGACGAGGCCGCGATCCGGGCGCGCCTCGCCTCGGCGCGCGACCGCCTCGGCGGCCCCGGCTGACATGGGAGATCCGCCGGGGGAGTCCGTGCTGGTCGTCCCGCGCGCGGCCCTGATGGGGGCGTCCGGGTGGCGTGGAATCCTGGACCGGGGGACGGAGCCGTACCTGGCGGTCATCGAGCGACGACGGCCGCTTCGCTCCGCGCGCGCCCATGGAGACCGACCCGAGCTTCAAGCAGGTCATCCCGTACCTGGTCCTGCGTGACAGCGGCGACTACTTCCTGATGCGGCGAACACGGGCCGGCGTCGACGCGCGCCTCCACGACCGGTTCTCGATCGGGGTTGGCGGCCACCTCAACCCGGGCGACGTGGACCTGGCCGGCGGCCTGGCCCGCGAGTGGGCCGAGGAGATCGAAGCCACCTTCGTCCCGGAGTTCCGCCTCGTCGGCCTGCTCAACGACGACGAGACCGACGTGGGCCGCGTCCACGTCGGCGTGGTCTTCATCGCCGAGGCGGCCGGCCGGCCCGTCGCCGTCCGCGAGCGGCACAAGCTCGAAGGACGCTTCGTCCCGCCGGGCGACGTGCTGGCCGTCCACGAGCGGATGGAGTCCTGGAGCCAGCTCGTCTTCGACTTCGTGAGCGGCCGCGATGCCGGGGTCCGCGGCGGCACGCCGGGAGACGGCGACGAGACGCCGGATCCGTCCTGACCGCGACGCCGGGCCGTCGCTCGCCGGGCCGCGACGCGCGGGTGCATACTGGCCGTTGAGCCGATTCCAGATGCGCCGACCGATCGTCCTCGCCCGCTCCATCCCGCTCGTGGTGGGAATGCTCGCGGTCGCGCTCGCCGCGTTCGCCGGCCCCGTCCACGGCGCAGATCCCGCCGTCGTCGTGCTGCCCACGACCGGCGACGTCGACGGGGTGATGGCGCAGTTCCTCGCCGACGGCATCTCGCGGGCCGAACGCGAGGGCGCTCCCGCGGTCATCGTCGAGCTCAACACGCCCGGCGGAAGCCTCGAGTCGATGCAGAAGATCACGAGCACCTTCCTCGAGTCCCCGGTGCCCGTGATCGTGTGGGTGTCGCCGGCCGGCGGGCGGGCCGCGAGCGCAGGCACGTTCATCACGCTTGCCGCAAACCTCGCGTTCATGGCGCCCGGGACGAACATCGGCGCGGCGAGCCCGATCGACAGCAGCGGTGCGGACATCCCGGGGACGCTCGGCGTGAAGGTCAAGAACGACGCCATCGCGAACATCTCGGCCATCGCCCAGGCGCGCGGGCGACCGGTTGCGTGGGCTGCCTCGACGGTCAGCGACGCGAAGAGCTACTCCGCGGCCGAGGCGGTCGCTGCCGGGGGTGTCGACGGGATCGCGGCGACCGAGGCGGACGTGCTGGCGGCGGCGAACGGAAGGACCGTCACCGTGGCAGGTGGTCGGCCGGTGACGCTGGCCCTTGCCGGCGTGACGACCGAGGTGGTCGAGCTGAGCCCGTTCCAGGCGGTCCTCCGCGTGCTCGCGGACCCGAACCTTGCCTTCATCCTGTTCGTGGTCGGCATCCTCCTGCTCGCGCTCGAGCTCGGCAGCCCGAACCTCGTGACGGGCATCCTGGGCGCCTTCGCCATCCTCCTCGCCTTCATCGGGTTCACCGACCTGCCCCTCAACGTGGCCGGTCTCCTGCTCGTGGGCTTCGGCGTGGCGCTGCTGGTCCTCGAGACCCACGTGACCAGCCATGGCCTGCTCGCGATCGCCGCGGCGGCATGCGTCGCGATCGGGGCGGCCAGCCTCTACGGCAGCCCGGGCGTGCCGAGCATGCCTGGCATCGAGGTCGCGCTGCCAGTCATCGTCGTGATGACCGGGATGACCGCCGCGTTCGGCGCGCTCATCACCCTGACCGCGTACCGGACCCGCCGGATGCGCTCCAGCACCGTGCTCGTGGGCAACCTGCGCGTCGCCGGTGAGGCCGCGGTCGTCTCGACCGAGATCAACCCGCTCGGCAGCGTGCACGCGGTCGGCGAGGAGTGGACCGCCCGCAGCGAGGATGGACGACCGCTCGCCCGCGGCGCTCGCGTCGAGGTCGTCCGCCAGGATGGGCTGACGTTGTACGTGTCCCCGGTCGAGCCCGGCTCGGCCACCTGACCCCGCAGCTCGAAAGGAGCGCCCCGCGTGGAAGTCGCCGTCCTCTTCGCGATCCTGGTGGCCGTCCTCTTCCTCGGCCTGCTGCTCCTGTACCTGTCCGTCCGGGTCGTCCAGCAGTACGAGAAGATGGTGGTCTTCCGGCTCGGCAAGACGAACGAGGCGCTCGTCCGCGGGCCGGGGCTCCGGTTCCTGATCCCGATCATCGACCGACCGGTGAAGGTCGACGTCCGCGAGCAGTTCATCGAGGTCCCCAGCCAGACCACGATCACCAAGGACAACGCGCCGATCAACGTCGACTTCCTGATCTACTGGCGCATCAGCGACCCGCTCAAGAGCGTCGTCAACGTCGCCAACTTCAGCGGTGCGCTCCAGGGCGTCGCGACCACGACGCTGCGGGCCGTCATCGGCGACATCCTTCTCGACGAGGTCCTGTCCCGCCGCGAGCAGATCAACGAGGTGCTCCGCGTCAAGCTCGACGAGGTCACCGAGCGCTGGGGCGGCAAGGTCACGACGGTCGAGATTCGCGAGATCACGCCGCCGCGCGATGTCCAGGACGCGATGAACCGGCAGCTCTCGGCCGAACGGACCAGGCGTGCCGTGATCACCGAGTCGGAGGGCAAGCGCCAGTCCGAGATCAACATTGCCGAAGGGTCGAAGCAGGCTGCGATCCTCGACGCCGAGGGCCGGCGCCAGGCGCAGATCCTCGATGCCGAAGGGTTCAGCCAGGCGCTGGAGCGGATCTACGCCGCTGCGGCGGGCATCGACCAGAAGACGATGCTGCTGCAGTACCTCGAGGCCCTCAAGGCGCTCGGCGCGAGCCCGTCGACCAAGTTCGTCATCCCGACCGAGTTCACCCGGTTCCTCGAGCCCCTGGCGCTGACGCTCGGGGCGGGCCTTGCGTCCGGGGCGGCGACCGGCACCCCGCCGACGCACCCGATGGGCGGCCCGGGCTGAGGGCCCCCCGGGGAACCGCGGGGTTGCGGCGGCGGCGGTCCGCTATGATCGGCCGCGGGTGGGCCGTGGTCGAGCGGTCATGAGCATGATCGCGCTTCGGCACACGCGGTGAGCCAGGAAGGTCGGATGTCCGCCAAGATCCTCGTTGTTGACGACGACCCGAACGTCCAGCGCCTCCTGAGCTTCACGCTCAAGCAGGAAGGCTACGAGGTCGTCGTGGCCGGCGACGGTGCCGAGGGCTTCAAGCTCTGGGCCCAGGACCCGCCCGCCCTCGTCCTGCTCGACGTGATGCTCCCGAAGCTCGACGGCTACCAGGTGGCCGCCAAGATCCGGGCAGAGGAGGGGACCTCGGGCCACGTCCCGATCATCATGCTCACCGCCGAGAGCGAGGTGGAGCAGAAGATCCGCGGCCTCCGCGCCGGGGCGGACGACTACCTGGTCAAGCCATTCCACCCGGCCGAGCTCCTCGCCCGGATCAAGAGCCTCCTCGCGAGGTTCGCGCCGCGCGACATGCTCGTCGGCCGTCCGCCGCTCGGGCGCGTCCTCGCCTTCTACGGCGCAAAGGGCGGCGTGGGGACCACGACGATCGCGATCAACACGGCGATCGCCCTCCATCGCGAGCTGGGCCGCAAGGTGTGCCTGGTCGACGCGAACCTCCAGTTCGGCGATCACCGCGTGTTCCTCGACCTCGGCCTCGATCGCAAGAGCATCGTCGACGTCGTCACTGCCCCGTCGATCGACGCGGACCTCTTCCGCAACGTCGTCGTCAAGCACGACTCCGGGATCGACCTCCTGCTCGCGCCGCCATCGCCCGAGACGGCCGAGCTCGTCACGAAGGAGCACCTCGCGCATATCCTCGAGACGCTGCGCGGCCTCTACGACTACATCGTCGTCGACGTCGACAAGCGCCTCGATGACACGAACCTCGGCATCTTCGATGCTGCCGATACCCTCTTCGTGGTCATGACCGCGGACCTCTCGTGCCTCAAGAACGTGCGCCTCGTCCTCGAGACGCTGGGTCACATCGGCTACGCCGACGACCGCGTGAAGCTGGTCCTCAACCGGTCGAACGCGTTCACGGGAATCAACGTCAAGAACGCCGAGGGCGCCCTGAAGCGCACGATCGACCACCTCGTCATCAACGAGTACCGTGGCGCGATCAGCGCCCTCAACTCGGGCGCGCCGGTCATGTTCACGAAGGCCGACTCACCGCTCGGCCGCTCCTTCCACGACTTTGCCCGCGCGATCGAGAAGCAGCCGCGCGCGGCGACGGGAAGCGCGCTGGTCGCACCGGCCCGCTGACCTCACGGTCGGGATTGCCCGCGCACCCCCAGGCACCGGCGGGAGCCCGTCGGTAAGTCCGAGTGAAGCGGCGGGTGGCCGCGGGGTGAGACCGCGCGCCTAGGGTGGCTCCATGCTCGCCACCGTGCTCGCCGCCACGCTTCGCGGGCTCGAGGGCCGCCCGGTCCGCGTCGAGGTGGACGTGGCGCCCGGACTTGCCCGGCTTCACCATCGTCGGCCTCGCGGACGCGGCGCTGCGAGAGTCTCGCGAGCGGGTTCGCGGTGCGCTCCGGAATGCCGGCTTCGTCCATCCGCCCCGCCGCATCACGGTGAACCTCGCCCCGGCGGACGTCCCCAAGGCGGGCTCCGCCCTGGATCTCGGAATCGCGATCGCGATCCTCGTCGGCTCCGAGCAGCTTCGCCCATCCGGTCGCTGGGCGATGCTCGGCGAGCTGGGGCTCGGGGGCGAGGTCCGGCCGGTTCCGGGTCTGCTGCCCATGATCGCGGCGCTCGCGCGGCGCGGAGCTGGACGCGTGGTGGTGCCGGCGGACGCGCTCGACGAGGCCCGCCTCGTGCCGGGGATCGAGGCGCTGCCGGCCGCGTCGCTCGGGCAGGCGGTGGAGCTCGTCCGCGGGCGGCGGGTGCGCGGCCGCGGGCCGATGACCCGGGCGGAGCTGATCCCCGACGAGGCGGAGCGGCAGCCCCCGACGCCGTCCGAGGATGATGCCTGGCCGGACCTCGCCGACGTCCGCGGCCAGGCCGAGGCGCGCCGCGCGCTCGAGATCGCGCTCTCCGGTGGCCACGCGCTGCTCATGATCGGGGCGCCGGGATCGGGCAAGACCCTGCTCGCACGGACCATTCCCGGGCTTCTTCCGCCGCTCGATCCGGCGGAGGCACACGAGGCGACGGTGATCGCCTCGGTGGCCGGGGAGGGACCCGTCCGACGCCTCGTGACGAAGCGGCCGTTCCGGGCGCCGCATCACACGGCCTCCTACGCGGCGCTCGTGGGCGGAGGGCCCGCGGCTGGCGCCGGGTGAGGTGACCCGGGCCCACCACGGCGTGCTTTTCCTCGACGAGCTGCCCGAGTTCGACCGGGCCGCGCGCGAGGCGCTGCGCCAGCCGCTCGAGGAGGGACGGATCGCCATCGCGCGGGTGGGCGGGGCGGTCGAGATGCCGGCCCGTTTCCAGCTCGTTGCCGCCATGAACCCGTGCCCGTGCGGGTGGGCCGGCGACCCTTCCGGGCGCTGCACCTGCCCCCCTGGCCTGCCGGACCGGTACGCGGCACGGATCTCCGGGCCCTTCCGGGACCGGCTCGACCTCTGGGTCGGTTTGCCGCGCGTGGCGCCCGCGGCGCTCCTGTCCCGCGGGGAGGGCGAGGCATCGGCGCCGGTGGCTGCGCGGGTCGCGGCGGTCCATGCGCACCAGCTCGCGGCGCGCGGCCGCCTCGCCGGCCGCCTCACCGGTCGGGCGCTCCGCGCCGCATGCCTGCTGGACGTGAGCGCGGAGCGAACCGCGATCCGGCTGGCCGACGCGGCCGGCCTGACGGCACGCGCCACCGAGCGCCTGCTTCGCGTCGCCCGCACGATCGCCGACCTCGACTCCGCTGAGCGAGTTGCCGTCCGCCACCTCGAAGAGGCCGCGCGATACCGGGTCCCGGCCACTGCCGCGGCCGCCGCGCGGGCCGGCTGACGTGCTCGGGGTCGGGCGCGACGGGGCGCGCGGCGAGTGGCGCGCCGGTGCCCCGGACGCTGGGACCGGAAGCGGTCCGAGAGGACACGTTGACGCGTCCGGCGGCTCCCAGGCGACGTGGCCGGCACCGGCGGTCCCGTCGAGCGCTCGTCCTCGACCGCCGGCCCCGACCGCCGGAGGCCTCTCGCTCGACGAGGTCGATGCCTGGGCGGTGCTCGTCGCTGTCGACGGGATCGGACCGGCGACGCTCGCCTCGCTGCTGGCGGCGCTCGGCAGCGGCCGGGCGGTGCTCGCGACGGCCGCGGGACCGGCCGGTCCGCGGCGCCTGGCGGAGGCGGTCGCGCGCCGCGGGGGGCGCCTGGACGTCGCGCTCGGGCGCGCCATCGCCGATGCGGCCATGCAGGCGCCGGTCACCGTCGCGCGCGTGCGGGCGCTCGGGATCGAGGTTCTCACCATCGAGTCCCCCGACTACCCCGGCCGGCTCCGGCTCCTGGACCTGCCGCCGCCGGTGCTGTTCGTCCAGGGCTCGCTCGCGGCTCTCGATCCGGCGCAGTCGGTCGCCATCGTCGGCACCCGGCGGGCCACCGAACGCGGGCGGCGGATCGCCGGCGCGATCGGCGGTGCGGTCTCGACTGCCGGTGCGGTCGTCGTGTCGGGCCTCGCGGTCGGCATAGACGGCGCCGCGCATGCCGCCGCGGTCGCCTGTGGCGGTCGAACCGTGGCCGTCCTCGGCTCGGGTCACCAGCGACTCTACCCGCGGGCGCACGAGCACCTCGCCGACCGGATCGTGGCTGGGGGCGGCACGGTGATCTCCGAGCTCGCGCCGGACGTCAGCGCCGTCCCGGGAACCTTCCCGCGACGAAACCGGGTCATCAGCGGCCTCGCCGACGCGACCGTCATCGTCGAGGCGGGGGAGCGGAGCGGCGCGCTCATCACCGCGAGCTGGACGCTCGAGCAGGGACGCGAGTGCTTCGTCGTTCCCGGGCCGATCGATGCCGAGCAGAGCGTCGGCTGCAACCGCCTGCTGCGGCTCTACCCGGGCCAGGCGCGGGCAGTGCCGAGCGTCGGCGGAGCTGCTCGAGGACCTGGGCCTCGCGGGGGCGACCGCCGCGCCCGCACCGGTCGGGCGCCTGCTGCGCGGCGGGCGTGCGGTCGGGCCGGATCCCGGGGCGATCCTGGCCGGCCTCGGCGCTGCGGAGGCGGCCGTCGCCCGGGCGCTTCTGCCCCGCGCCGCGACGCTCGAGGAGCTGGTCGACGCCACCGGCTACGCGCCCGCGACCATTCTCGCGGTGCTCACCCGCCTGGAGGGCGATGGCCTGGTCGTCGCGGCGCTCGGACGGTACGGGCCGGGCGGCGCGCTTGCGGCAACGACGCCGCAGCGTCGGCGAGAACGCACGCCGGGGGGCGCCGCCGTGGTGCGCAACGGTTCCTGAATCGTCGGGGATGCGTGCACGCAGCCAGGGCGCGATCCGGGATCCGGTTGCCCCTGCTCGACGGCCGGTGGTATGGTGCAGGCCGACCGTGGGGGAGAGCGAGCGGGGCACGGCCCCTCGCGCACGGCACCCGACCCGCAGCGAGGAGCGTCTATTGCGGAAGATCGCGGCCGCGATCCTGGCCGTTCCCGTGTTCGTGGCGCTCTACCTGCCGGTCATGCGCCGGCGCAGCGTCGCGATCCGGGCGGGACTTGCCGCCGGCGCAGGCCTGCTGGTGCTCGCCGCTGCGGTGGGAACCCTGCCCCGCGCCGCCTCGGCACTTCCTCCGGCGACGGCCGGCCCCGTCGCTGCCGAGCGTTTCGGCCCGAACGTCGAGTCGCGCCAGGCGCTCGACGGAGCCGTGACCTTCGAGTTCGCCGCGCCGATGGACGAGGCGAGCGTCGCGGCAGCGCTCACCATCGACCCGCAGACGCCCCTGAACCTTGCCTGGCTCGACGGCGGCCGGCGCCTGCTGGTCACCTCGCGGAGCGCATGGGCGCCCGAGACCTACTACACGCTCACGATCGCGTCGTCGGCCCGCAACGCCGCGGGCGAGACACTGAGCGATCCGCTCCGGACCGCCTTCTACACGCGCGGTCCCACCGGTGGCCGCATCGTGGCGACGGGATCGCTCGCGAATGGACGGGTCTCGCCGGACACGGCGTTCATCGTCGCCTTCGATCGCCCCGTCGACACGGCGGCCGCCCGCGCCGCCTTCCGGATCGATCCACCCGTCGCGGGTGAGCTCCAGTCCGACAACGCCGTCGGCCCGACCGAGGGCCTGACATTCATCCCGGCCGACGGGCTTGCCGCGGGGACGAAGTACACGATCGCGATGGCGGTCGGGCTCGTCGACACCGACGGGGCGCCGCTCGCGGCGATCTCGGCACTCGCGGTCGAGACGATCGTGACGCCGGCCGTGGTCCGCTTCCGCCCGCGCGCCGGCACAGACGAGATCGCGCGGGACGCGGACATCTCGGTCCGCTTCACGCGCTCGATGGAGCGGGCGGCCACGCAGCGGGCCTTCGTCGTCTCGGTCGGGGGGAAGCAGCTGGCCGGCGACTATCACTGGGCCGAGGACGACACCGTCGTCATCTTCAACCCGCGGGACCCGTTGCCCTGGGATACCGACGTGACGATGTCGATCACGCGCGACGCCGTCGGCGCCGACGGCATCGCGATCTCGGGCCCGATCGCCGCACGCTTCACGACGGCTGCGAAGCCGGAGGCAACGCCGACACCGACCCCGGCCCCAACTGCGAAGCCGACGCCCGCCCCTGCCAGGCCGACCGCCAAGCCGACGTCCGCGCCCGCCAAGCCGGCCCCGAAGCCAACGCCCAAGCCCGCCTCGCCGCCGTCCACCGGCGGGGGCTCGACCGGCGGCGGCGCATGGGCCGCGGCTGAGCGGTACTTCCTGAGCCTGATGAACTGCACGCGCGGCGGCGGCCTCGTGACCTCGTCGGGGGCGTGCTCGAGCCCCGGCGGAAGTGGCGTCGCGCCCCTGGTGCTCGACAGCGGGATCAGCAACACGGTCTCCCGCCCGTACGCGAAGCTGCTCGCCACCAGCGGCGTGTGCAGCCACTTCGACGGCGGGACGCCGGGCGACCGGCTCCGGCGCGCCGGCTACACCAGCTATCGCTGGGGCGAGAACCTCGGCTGCCTCTCGGCCTCGAGCGCGAACGCGTCGGCGCTCGGCACCCAGCTCTACTTCCAGTCGGAGCGCTCGTGGAGCCCGCCGGGCGGGCACTACGTCAACTTGATGAACCCGGCCTACGACCGGGTCGGGATCGGCGTCTGGATCTCGGGCGGGCAGATCCGGATCGTGATCGACTTCTACCATCCGTGATCCGCGACGCGGTCCTCCACCTGATCAACGAGCAGCCGCTGCTCATCGACATCTTCGAGGCGCCCTCACCGGGCGACAGCGTCCTCGTCGGCACCAACCTGCGGACCATGAGCCGGACGCGCCCGCTCTTCGCCGAACACGGCGACTCCACGTTCGTCTTCCCGTACACCCACATCCGGTTCGTGGAGCTGCCCGTCGCGGCCGCGGCCGGTGTCGAGTCGGTGGAGCCCATCATGTCGATCCAGCTCGCGGAGCCGGAGCCCGAGCTCGAGGTCGACGAGGACTTCCTGCGCCGCGTCCGCGAGCTCTGACGCCGCATCCGCGAGCCCGCGCCCAGCGCCGTCGCGGGCCGATCGCTGGAGGCGGCGAGCCACTCGCGCCGGTGGGCCGTGGCGCCGCGTGATCGGGGCTTCGACGCCGCGTGATCGGGCGGTGAGAGCCCGGTGCTAGACTCGCTCGCCATGACCGAGAACCTCGTGATCGTCGAGTCGCCGGCGAAGGCCAAGACGATCGAACGCTACCTCGGGCCGGGGTACACCGTGCTCGCCTCGTACGGCCACGTCCGCGACCTGCCGGAGAACCCGGGCAAGGGCCAGCTGGGCGTGGACGTTGAGCATGACTTCGCGCCCGACTACGAGATCCCCGCCGATCGGCGCCGCCAGGTCACGGCGATCGAGAAGGCGGGCCGTCGCGCGGACCACATCTTCCTCGCCACGGACCTCGACCGCGAGGGCGAGGCGATCGCCTGGCACGTGGCCGAAGCGGCCCACCTTCCAGCCGACCGGACCAGCCGCGTCACGTTCAGCGAGATCACCGAGCCGGCGATCCGGGCCGCCTTCGCAGCGCCCCGGGCGATCAACGTGGACCTCGTGGACGCCCAGCAGACCCGTCGGATCGTCGACCGGCTGGTCGGCTACACGCTGAGCCCGCTCATCTCGCGAAAGGTCCGCTCGGGCCTGTCGGCCGGCCGCGTCCAGTCCGTGGCGGTTCGCCTCGTGGTCGAGCGCGAGCGCGAGATCCGGGCGTTCACGGCGCGCGAGTACTGGACGATCGAGGCGACGCTCCTGGCGCCGGACGGCACGCCGTTCACGGCCGAGCTCGTACGGATCGCCGGGCACAAGCCGGTGATCGAGGACGCGGAGACAGCGCGCCTGCACACCGAGGCGCTCCGCGCCAGCCGGCCCCTGGTCCGTGCGGTGTCGGTCAAGACCTCGAAGCGGAGCCCTGCACCGCCGTTCACGACCTCGACGCTCCAGCAGGAGGCGAGCCGGAAGCTCGGCTTCAGCCCGAAGCGGACGATGTCGGTCGCCCAGCGCCTCTACGAGGGCGTGGAGACGCCGGACGGGCAGGTCGGGCTGATCACCTACATGCGAACCGATTCCGTGGCGCTCTCGGACCAGGCGCTCGTCGAGGCGCGCGCCGTCATCGAGGCGCGGTATGGCCGCCCGTACGTCGTGGCGAAGGGCCGCCGCTACCGGACCACGTCCCGCAATGCACAGGAGGCCCACGAGGCGATCCGGCCGACGTCCCTCGAGCGGGAGCCGGATGCGCTCGCCGGCTCGCTCGGGCGCGACGAGGCACGTCTCTACCGCCTGATCTGGCAGCGCACCCTGGCGAGCCAGATGACCGAGAAGCAGCTGGAGACGACCACGGTCGACCTCGCGGACGCCGGCTACGAGCTGCGCGCCTCGGCGACGCGCACGCTCTTCGACGGCTTCAGCCGGGTCTACACGGAGGGCCGCGACGAGGGCGAGGAGGAAGCCGAGCGAACGCTCCCGCCGCTTGCCGAGGGCGACCCGACGACGGTCGCGGAGGTCGTTCCGACCCAGCACTTCACCGAGCCACCGCCTCGCTTCACGGAAGCATCGCTCGTGAAGTCGCTCGAGGAGCACGGCGTCGGACGCCCGTCCACGTACGCGGCGACGCTCTCGACGATCGTCGACCGGGGCTATGTCACGATCCGGGAGCGCCGGCTCTACCCGGAGCCCGTCGCCGAGATCGTGACCGACCTCCTGGTGGAGCATTTCGGGCGTTACGTGGATCTCGCGTTCACGGCCCGGATGGAGGAGGAGCTCGACGAGGTGGCGCGCGGGGAGCGCGCCTGGGTGCCGCTGCTCCGGGAGTTCTACGCCCCGCTGCGGACGCTCGTGGACGAGAAGCGCAAGGAGCTGCGGCGGAAGGACTTCACGACCGAGGCGACCGACGAGGTCTGCTCGCTGGGGCACCCGATGCTGATCCGGCTGGGCCGCAACGGACGCTTCCTCGCCTGCTCGCTCTACCCGGAGCACAAGGAGTCGCGGCCGCTCCCGGGCGAGGAGCCCGATCTCCCGGCGCTGGCCGGCGCCGGCGAGCCATGCCCGACCTGCGGTGAGACGGACGGCGGCGTGCTCGCGGTCAAGCGCGGTCGGTTCGGGCCGTTCGTGGGCTGCAACCGCTACCCGGACTGCGCCTACATCAGGAAGGACGGCCCGCCGCCGCCTGACCAGCTTCCGTTCGAGGTGCTCTGCCCGCGATGCGGCGAGGGCCATCTCGTGGCTCGTCGTGCGCGCCGGACGGGGTCCGTCTTCTGGGGCTGCTCGCGCTACCCGAAGTGCGACTTCACGACCTCGCACGAGCCGCTCGGTCCCGTCCACGACGCCGACGGCGGCCCGGTTGCCCGTCGCGACGACGAGAGCGGCCTCTGCCTGCGATGCGGCGCGACGGTGCCGATTCCGGGCGGGATCGTCCCGGCGCCGGGGGAGTCGCTCGCCGGCGGTCCGCCGGATCCGGCTGCGCTCGCACGGCCGGGTGGACGCGGCGGACGCCGTCCCGGGGGCGGCACGGGGCGCGGCCGGTCCGAAGGCGCGGGGAGCGCGCCCCCGCGGCGCGCGCCGGCGGCGGGCACGACGCGCCGACGGCCAGCTGCCACGGGTCGTCCTGCCCGGCGCCCGTCGGCCGGCGCCGACTGAGCTGCGGGTGGACGAGCCGGCGCCGCTCGAGCGGTTCCTGGCGAGCCTGGCGGCCCGCGACGCGTCGCCACACACGCAGCGCGCCTACCGGACCGCGGTCGGGACGTACCTCGCCTGGCTCGACGATCGCGGCGTGGCATGGGCTGCGCCGTCGCGCAGCGTGCTGCGCGAATACCTCGGGGAGCTCGGGTCAGGGCGTGCCCGGTCCTCGGTCGCCCAGCGCCTGGCCGCGATCCGATCGTTCCACCGCTGGGCCCGGCGGGCGGGGCTCGCCGAGGCGGACCCGTGGGCAGCGCTCGGGACGCCGCGCCGCCCTCGCCGGCTGCCCCCGGTCCTCTCGATCGCCGACGTGGAGCGCGCCGTCGCCTCCGCCGGCGACGAACAACCGGCGGGCTCGAGGGGCGCGTCCGCGGTCGGGCGCGCCCTCGCCCTGCGCGACGTGGCGATCGTCGAGACGGCCTACGCGGCCGGGCTCCGGATCGCCGAGCTCGCCGGCCTGACCCTCGACAGCCTCGACCTGGGCCGCGGCGAGCTGCGGGTCCTCGGCAAGGGCCGGAAGGAGCGCGCGGGGCTGCTCGGGAGGCCAGCGCGGGCGGCGCTCGCCGGGTACCTCGCCGAGGGCCGTCCCGCCCTGCTGGGGCGGGCGCGGCCCGGCGCCGCCCCGGATGCCGTCTTCCTCAACGCGCGCGGTGGTCCGCTCGGCGAGCGCGGGATGCGCTATCGCCTGGATGCCGTGTTCGTGCGCGCCGGCAGTCCCGAGGGAACGCATCCGCACACGCTGCGCCACTCGTTCGCCACGCACCTGCTCGACGGCGGCGCCGACCTGCGAGTCGTGCAGGAGCTCCTGGGCCACGCGAGCCTGGCCACGACGCAGGTCTACACGCACGTCTCGCCGGCGCGCCTCCGCGCCGCCTATGCCGGCGCCCACCCGCGGGCGCACGCCACCGGCACCGGCACCGCACCGGCCGACGGGACGCCCCGACCCCGGTGACATCCGGCCGCGACCTCGTCCGCGCCGGCCTGCTGGTGACCGGCGCCTACTTCGTCTCGCGGGTGCTGGGCTGGGTCCGCCTCGTGGTGATCGGGACCACGTTCGGGATCCAGGGCGCCCTCGACCCCTTCTTCGCGGCGTTCCGGATCCCGGACATGATCTTCCAGCTCGTGGCGGCCGGCGCGCTTGCCTCGGCGCTCATTCCGACAATCGCGACGCTCATCGCCCGCAACGAGGAGGATCGAGCGTGGCGCGTGGTGTCCACGGTCACGAACCTGATGCTCGCCGGGCTGGCGATCCTCGCCGGGTTGCTCTTCGTCTTCGCCCCGGCCGTGGTCCCGGCGATCACGCCCGGGTTCGACGCCGCCCAGATCGCGGCGACTGTCGACATGACCCGCGTCATGCTCCTCAGCCCGATCTTCCTCGCCCTCGGGTCGGTCGCGACCAGCGTGCTGCAGGCGCGGGGGCGGTTCGTCGCGTCGGTCCTCGCCCCGATCGTCTACAACCTCGCGATCATCGGCGGCGCGCTTTTCCTGGCGCCGTCGATGGGGGTCATGGGCGTGGCGGTCGGCGTGGTGGCCGGAAGCGTGCTCCACCTGGCGATTCAGCTCTACCCGGTCCTGGGACCGACGCGCTTCCGGTATCACCCACGCGTCGACATGGCCGACCCCGAGGCCCGGACCACGATCCTTCTGCTGGTGCCGCGAGCGATCGGCCTGGGCGGCGCCCAGCTTCAGCTCCTCGCCGCCACCACGATCGCCTCGACGCTCGCCGCAGGCTCGATCAGCGCCTTCACCATCGCGTTCACCGTCTTCCAGATCCCGATCGGGACGCTCGGCGTGCCGCTGGGCATCGTCGCCCTTCCGGCGCTGAGCGAGCGGCTCGCCTCGGGCGCCGTCGGGGACTTCGTCTCGCTGCTCGGCCGGTCCCTGCGGGTGATGCTCTTCGCGATGCTGCCGATCGCGGTCGTCGCCGCGGTCGCCGCCGGGCCGATCGTCACGATCCTGTTCGGCTACGGCAAGGTGGACGCGGCCGGGATCGAGGTCACGGCGCGAGCGCTCGTCGCGTTCCTCTTCGCGCTGCCCTCCGAGACGGTCATCGTCCTGCTGGCCCGGGCCTTCTACGCGGCTCGGGACACGCGCACCCCGGTCGCGGCGGCGCTCCTCGCCGTGGCCCTCAGCATCGTGATCTCGATCGCGCTTGCGCCCGCGCTCGGCGTCGTCGGCCTCGCGCTCGGGATCGCGATCGCGTCGTGGCTGGAGGCCGTCATCCTGCTGATCCGGCTCGACCACCGGCTGCCGACGCTCGACGTGGCGGGAATCACCGGGGGAGGGACGCTCGCCGCCGCCTGCTCGGCCGCGGCCGGCGCCGGGGCATGGCTGGTGCTCGAGGCGGGACGGCTCGTGCTGGGTCCCGCGCCCGGTAAGATCGGGATCGCGGGAGAGCTCGTGGTCGTCGGCCTCGTGAGCGTGGGCCTCTACCTCGGCTGCGCGCGGCTCCTGCGGATCCCGGAGGTCCCAACGATCGTGCGCCTGCTCCGTTCCGCGCTCGGCCGCGGACCGTCCGCGTGACCCGGACGCAGCCGGCCGGGGAGCCGGCCGCCTGGGACGCGTTCGTGGTCGGAAACGAGCGCGGCTCCTATCTGCAGCGCACCGCGTGGGCGCGCGTGAAGGCCGCGAATGGGTGGACCAGCGCGCGCGTCGTGGCGGGCGGACCCGCGCCGATCGGCGCCCAGGTTCTCCTGCGCCGACCGCGCCCGCTGCCATGGGCGTTCGCCTACGCGCCGCGCGGCCCGGTCGCGACGGCCTGGGACGCGGCGTCGCTCGGCGCGTTCACCGACGCCTTGCGAGCGGCTCCCCTCGGGCGCGTCTCGCACGTGCGGATCGACCCCGAGGTGGAGCGCGACGGCCCTCTCGATCCGGGCGGGTTCCTCCGAACGTCGCTGTCGGCCGCGGGCTGGCGGCCAGCCGCCCCGATCCAGCCGCCGTCGACCCGCGTCATCGACCTCGCGGCCGACGAGGCAGCCCTGTGGGGCGACCTCCGCAAGAAGTGGCGCCAGTACGTCAACAAGGCCCGCTCGAACGGCGTGACGGTCGTGGAGCTGCCGGGCGACCCGATCCGGCCCTTCTACGAGATCTACCGGGAAACCGCCGCCCGGGCCGGCTTCCTGATCCGGGTGGAGCAGGCGTACCGCGATGTCTGGGAGGCCTACCGGGCCACGGGGGACGCGACGATCCTGTTCGCGATCGACGCTGCCGGGACGCCGCAGGCCGCGCTCTTCCTCGTGCGCAACGGGCGCCGCGTGGTCGAGCCGTACGGCGGGATGACGGGCCCGGGCGCCGACCTTCGGGCCAACTACCTGCTCAAGTGGGAGGCGATCCGTCGCGCCCGCGCAGCCGGTGCGGCGACCTACGACCTGTGGGGGCTGGCCAACCCCGGGATCGCCCACTTCAAGACCGGCTTCGGCGGCCGCGAGGTTCGATTCGTCGGGGCCTGGGACCTGGTCATGAGCGAGCTGGGCCGGCAGGTCTACCTGACCGCCCAGCGCCTCCGGGTGATCCGGGCACGCCGCCGGGCCGGCCTGGCAGCGGCCGGAGCGCCGGGCCTCGCGGGCGGCGACGAGTCCGCCCGCCCGCCTGGCGAGACCGACGCCGAATGAGCGATCCGTCCGGGGTGCGCGAGGCCGGCCCGGAAACGCTCGCCGGCTGGGACGATCGAACGGTCCGGGTTTCCGGGGGCGACGTCCAGCAGTCACTGGCCTGGGGCGAGCACCGCGCGCGGACGGGCTGGCGGGTCCATCACCTCGAGCTCGACGACGGAAGCGCCGTCCTCGCCCTCGGCCGGCCATGGCCGCTGCTCGGCGGTGGGCGCCTCTACCTGCCGAAGGGGCCGGTGGCGGACGGCGCATCGGCGGTGGCCGTGGCCGAGCGCTTCGCCGCGGTGGCCGCGTGGGCCAGAGAGGCCGGCTACGACGTGATCCTCGCCGATGCCGAGATTCCCGCGGCTACCGGGTACCCGGCGGTCCTGGCCGCGCGCGGCTTCCGGCCCGTCGAGGAGGTCGGGCCGTCGCGACATCGGGTGTCGGCGCCGATCGCGACGGGCGCCGACGACGGGCGGCTGCTCGCGACCATCGGGACCACCACCCGCCAGATGATCGTGGCAGCCGAGCGGCGCGGGATGCGGGTCGTGCGCCGTGACGTCGCCGCCGGGACCGCCCCCGGGCCGGGCTTCGAGGTGCCGGTCCACGAACGTCCCGGCGAGTCCGCGACAGCAGCGTTCGAGCGGTTCCACGCCCTCCTCGCTGCCACCGGGGAGCGGCGCGGCTTCGCGATCGGCCCGCGTCCCATGGCCCTGGCGTGGTGGCACGCCGCGCTCGCTGCCGGCTTCCTTGCCTTCCTCGAGGCACGCTCCGCGGATGACACGTACCTCGGGGCCGCCCTCTTCTACCGGAACGGAGAGCGGCTCACGTACGCGCACTCGGGCGATGTCGTCGCGTTGCGGCGCACGCATCCCGGGGCCTCGCGCCTGCTCCTCTGGCGCGCCCTCCAGCTCGCGGCGCGTGAGGGTCGCAGCGAGCTGGACCTCGGCGGCGTGGACGTGGCGGGCGCCCGATCCGAGCCCGGCCCCGGGGACCCGATGTACGGCCTCCTCGAGTTCAAGCGCTCCTTCGGCGGACGGTGGGTCGAGCTGTCCGGCGCCCACGAGCGGGTTCTCCGTCCATCGCGGGCCCGCGCCGGCGCCACGATCGGCAGCGTCGCGCACGGTGCGCGACGCCTCGCGCGCGGATGGAGGCCGGCGCGGTGAACGAGCATCGGCTCCCCGACGGCCCCGACCAGGACATGCCGGCCGCGGCGCAGGACCTGACCGCACGCCTCGCGGCCGCGGAACCGCAGGGGTCGAAGCCGCTCGCTGGACTCGTCGAGCGGCTCCGGGCGGCCGGCCGCCTGCGCGCCGTGATCGGAGCGGACGGGCTGGCTTGCTCGGCGACGGACGCGCCCGTGGGTGGCGTCGCCGTCACCGGGATCGCCTACGACTCGCGGCGGGTCGTGCCCGACAGCTGCTTCGTGGCCGTGCCCGGCTCGCACGTGGACGGGCACGCGTTCGTCGACGCCGCCGTCGCGGCCGGGGCAGGCGTGCTCGTCCTCGAGCAGGCGCGACCCGCCGGCGACCTGGCCGGGGCGATCCAGCTCGTCGTCGACCGGAGCCAGCTCGCCCTCGCGACCGTGGCCGCCTGGTGGTACGCGGACCCTGCCGCGACGCTCGGCGTCATCGGGATCACCGGGACCGATGGCAAGACCACGACGGCCGCGATGGCCGTTGCGGCCCTCGAGGCCGCCGGCGTCCGGACCGGCCTCGTGAGCACGGCCGAGCAGAAGATCGGCAGCACGCGAGCGGGCTCGCGTGCCCACGTCACGACGCCCGAGGCGCCCGAGCTCCAGCGCGCCCTGCGCGCGATCCACGCCGCCGGCGACGTCGCGGCCGTCGTGGAGTCCACCTCGCACGGCCTCGCGCTCGAGCGGGTCGGGGAGATCGCGTTCGACGTCGCGATCCTGACCAACCTGAGCCACGAGCACCTCGAGTTCCACGGGACCTTCGAGGCATATCGGGCGGCGAAGCGGTCGCTCTTCGAGCGGCTCGGCGCTGAGGGTGCCGGCGGGACGGGCCGGCGCGACAAGCCCGCTTCGCTGCCCGGCAGCCGCCCATGGCCCCGCGGTGGGATCGTCAACGCCGATGACCCGGAGGCCGACGTCTTCGTGGCCGCGACGAGGAACGCGGGCGCGACCCTGCTGCGGTATGGCGTCGCGCCTCGGGCCGACGTCCGGGCGTCGGACATCTCTGTCAGGGACGGCGGCCTCGTCGCGACCGTCACGACGCCGCGAAGCTCGCGGACGCTCCGGATCCCGCTCCTCGGCCGCTTCAACGTTCACAACGCGCTGGCGGTGGTCGCGCTCGGCGAGCTGCTCGAGCTGGATGCGGAGCTGGTGCTCGCGGGCCTCGCCGGGTTCGGCGGCGTTCGCGGCCGCATGGAACGGATCGACCGCGGCCAGCCGTTCGTCCTCATCGTGGACTACGCGCACACGCCGGCCTCGCTCGCTGCGGTCCTCGACGACCTTGCCGGGCTGGTCGGGCCGGGCGGCGGGCGGATCGCGGTATTCGGCTCGGCGGGGGAGCGCGACGTCGCGAAGCGGGCGCTCCAGGGGCGGGTGGCCGGGGAGCGCTGCCGGCTCGTGATCGCGACCGACGAGGACCCTCGCGGCGAGGAACCGATCGCGATCCTCGAGCAGATCGCCGAAGGCGCCGAGGCAGCGGGCCTGCACCGCGGCGACGAGCTGCTCCTGATCCCGGACCGGCGGGCGGCCATCGCGGCGGCGATCGAGCAGGCGCGGCCCGGCGACGTCGTCCTCCTCGCGGGCAAGGGCCACGAGCGGAGCATCATCTACGCGGGGTCGGAGCTGGCGTGGGACGAGCGCCTCGTTGCCGAGGAATGCCTGGCCGCGGCGGGCTACGGATGACACCGCGCTCGGCGTGACCTGACCGAGCCCTGGACCCGGCGCGAGCTCGCCAGTGCGGGTGAGGCGCTCACGGAAACGACGCGGCACGCTCACCGGGTTGCGCACCGGGTCGCCAAAACGGCCCTGCTATCCTTGCGCGACCCATGTCCGTCGAACAGGTCCCCGCCGATACCGCGCCGCGCACGCCGCGGGCCCGCAGGGCTGCGTCGAGCCTGACCCGCGGCGCCGCCGACGAGATGTCCCTGCCGGTGCTTCGCGCCGCGCTCATCGCCGAGGTCGCGATCCACCATCCGCAGGCCGATCTCGGCCCGATCGAGCGCGCGTTCGACTTTGCGGTTGCGGCCCACGGCGACCAGCGCCGCGCGACGGGCGAGGCCTACGTGACGCACCCGATCGCCGCCGCCCGCACGCTCGCCGAGATGGCCCTCGACCCGGCCTCGATCCAGGCGGCGCTGCTCCACGACGTGCCGGAGGACACGGACCAGTCGCTGACCGACATCGAGGAGCATTTCGGGGCCGAGGTCGCCCACCTGGTGGACGGCGTCACGAAGCTCTCCAAGTTCTCGACGCATTCCCACGAGGAGCAGCAGGCGGAGAACATCCGCAAGATGCTCCTCGCGATGGCCCAGGACATCCGGGTCGTCCTGATCAAGCTGGCAGATCGCCTCCACAACATGCGGACCCTGTCCGGTCTGCCCGCCGACAAGCAGCTCCGGATCGCCCGCCAGACGATGGAGATCTACGCCCCGCTCGCGGAGCGGCTCGGGATCTGGCAGATCAAGTGGGAGCTCGAGGACCTCGCGTTCAAGCACCTCGATCCGGAGCGGTACCGGGAGCTGGCGGCCAACCTCGACACCCGCCGCGGCCATCGCGAGAGCTACATCGAGCGGGCCATCGCGGTCCTCCAGCCGGAGCTCGAGCGCCACGGGATCGAAGGCGACCTCAACGGCCGCCCGAAGCACCTCTTCTCCATCTGGAAGAAGATGCAGCGCAAGTCGGCCGCCTTCGGCGAGATCTACGACGTCTACGCGATCCGCCTCCTCGTCGACGAGGTCCGGGACTGCTACGCGGCGCTCGGCGTGGTCCACAGCCTCTGGAAGCCGATCCCGGGCCAGTTCGACGACTACATCGCGGTCCCCAAGCCGAACGGCTACCAGAGCCTGCATACCGCCGTGATCGCGCTCGACGGCAAGCCCCTCGAGATCCAGATCCGGACGCACGCCATGCACTCCGTCAGCGAGGTGGGCATCGCGGCCCACTGGCGCTACAAGGAGGGCTCGAAGGCCGAGCGCGACTACGATGCGAAGCTGGCCTGGCTGCGCCAGCTGATGGACTGGCAGCGCGAGGTCACCGACGCGACCGAGTTCGTCGAGGGGATCAAGCTCGACATCTTCCAGGACCAGGTCTTCGTGTTCACGCCGAGGGGCGACATCAAGGACCTGCCGGCAAGCTCCACGCCGCTCGACTTCGCCTACCGGATCCACACGGACGTCGGACATCGGACGATCGGCGCGAAGGTCAACAACCGGCTCGTCCCGCTCGACTACCGCCTCAAGAACGGCGACATCGTCGAGATCGTGACGACCAAGGCCGAGCACGGCCCGTCCCGCGACTGGCTCTCGATCGTCCGGACCTCGCACGCCCGCGAGAAGATCCGCCAGTGGTTCAAGAAGAAGGACCGCGACGAGAACATCACCCATGGGCGGGAGTCGCTCGAGCGGGAGCTGAAGCGGCTGGCCCGAACCACGATCGCGGCCGTCGGCCATGATCGACTCCTCGAGGCCGCGCGGCCGTACGGGCACGACACGCTCGACGACTTCTTCGCGGCGATCGGCTACGGCGCCGTGTCACCGCAGCAGGTCGTCATGCGGCTCGGCGTGGTCGACGATGCCCAGCTGACGCTGCCGTCCATCGCCCCCACGCCCGTCCGGGCCGGCGGCGTCCGCGTCAAGGGCGTGGGCGACCTCCTCGTTCGCTTCGCCAAGTGCTGTCACCCGATCCCGGGCGACCCGATCGTCGGATTCATCACGCGCGGGCGCGGCATCACGGTGCACCTGGGCCGCTGCCCCACGGTGGTCAACGAGCGCGAGTCGGCGCGCCTGATCGAGGTCGAGTGGGAGACCGCTCCCGCGGAGACCTACCCGATCGCGATCCGGGTCGAGGCCCACGATCGGACCGGGCTCCTCAACGACATCGCGGGTGCCGTCGCCGAGAGCAAGGTGAACATCGTGGCGGCGAACGTCGCGGTCAGCCAGGACCACACGGCGACCGTCATGGCCACCCTCCAGGTGGCGTCGGTCTCGCAGCTTGCCCGCGTCATCAGCCGCATCGAGCGGGTCAAGGACGTGCTCTCGGTCCAGCGCGACCTGGGGTAGGGGAGGCGCGGCGAATCCGCGCTCGTCGCCCGCTAGACTGGCGCCATGCCGCCATCCCTGCGGGCCCCCCGGGGCACCCGCGACCTGCTGCCCGACGAGCGGGCCGCGTTCGCGCGCGTGGAGCGGATCGCCCGCGACCTGGCGGCCCGCTACGGCTACCGCGACATGGAGACACCGCTGTTCGAGCAGGCCGTCGATCTTCGAGCGCGGCATCGGCGCCGCCACGGACGTGGTCGAGAAGGAGCTGTTCCGCGTCTCACCGAGTCGCGGGGACGAGCGGGAGGCCTGGGCGCTCCGCCCCGAGGCGACTGCCGGGATCTGCCGTGCCTACGTGGAGCACGGGATGCAGACCTGGCCGCAGCCGGTGCGCCTCAGCCTGACTGGCCCGATGTTCCGCTACGACCGGCCCCAGGCGGGCCGCTACCGCCAGTTCTGGCAGTGGGACGTCGAGGCGATCGGCGACGCGGGACCGGCGGTCGACGCAGAGCTGGTGGAGCTCGGCGCGCGCTTCTACCGTGACGCCGGGCTGCCGGACGTGGAGATCCTCCTCAACTCGATCGGCGACGCGGCCTGCCGGCCGGCGTACCTTGCCCGCCTGGTGGCCCACTACCGCGCGGACGGCGTCCACCTGCCGGAGCTGGAGCGACGCCGCCTCGAGACGAACCCCCTGCGGCTGCTCGACTCGAAGGATCCGGCGATGGCCGAGGTCAACGCCGCCGCGCCGCGCATCACCGACCATCTCTGCCCCGCGTGCGCGGAGCACTTCGCGGCCGTCCGCGCGCACCTCGACGCGATGGGCATCACCTACCGCGTCGAGCCCGGGCTCGTTCGAGGGCTCGACTACTACGTCAGGACCGCGTTCGAGTTCTATCGCCGCGGCGAGGAGGGCCAGCAGCAGGCACTCGGTGGCGGCGGCCGCTACGACGGCCTGATCGAGCTGCTGGGCGGCAAGCCGACCGCGGGCATCGGCTTCGCGCTCGGGCTCGACCGGGTCGTCATCGCGCTCGCAGCCGCCGGCATGGGCGCCCCGTCCGAGGCGGTACCCGTCGCGGTCGTCGTCGGCGCGGACCCGGGCAACACGCTGGATCGGCTCCGGATCGCGACGGACCTGCGTGGCGCGGGGCTGCCCGTGCGGGCGGATCTCGCCGTGCGCAAGCTCGGCCGCCAGCTCGAGGCCGCGGTCCGGGAGGGCGCCCAGTTCGCGGTGATCCTCGGCGACGAGCTCGCCGCCGGCGAGGTCCAGCTGCGCGACCTCGACGGCGGGTCACAGAAGCCCGTCGCGCTCGCGGACCTCACCGCACTGCTCCGGCGCAAGGTCCGGGCCCCGGGGGGGTCGTGACCGGGCCGCTCGGCGCAACGGTCGGATCCATCGCGGTCGGCGTGGAGTCCACCCCGAAGCGGGTCTTCGCGTCCGCGCTCGAGTGGCCCGGATGGACCCGCGCCGGGCGCGACGAGCCTGCGGCGCTCGCCGCCCTGGCCGCGAGCGGCGAGCGGTACGCGTCAGCCGCGCGGGAGGCGGGGATCCCCTTCGCGCCGGTCACTCCGGGCCAGCTCGAGGTCGTGGAGCACCTGCCGGGCACGCCCACGACGGTCTTCGGCGCTCCCGACGTGGTGTTCGCCCTGGATGGCCGCCCGACCGATGCGGCGGACGGGGAGCGCCTCGCGGCGCTCGTGCGAGGCGCGTGGACGATCCTCGAGCGGGTCGTCGCGTCCGCGCCCGCCGAGCTCCGGAAGGGACCTCGCGGCGGCGGGCGCGACCGGGACGCGATCGCCGCCCACGTCGTCGCCGCGGAGAACGCTTACGCGAGACGGGTCGGCCTTCGGCTTGCGGGGCCCGACGCCGGGGACGCGAGCGCCGTGGCCGGCGTCCGCGCCGCGCTCGCGGACGTCCTGGCACGCGCCACCGATGGCGGTCCGATCGCCGGCGGCCGCTGGCCCGCCCGGTACGCGGCCCGGCGCATCGCGTGGCACGTCCTGGACCACGCCTGGGAGATCGAGGACCGCGCCGAGCCGGGCTGAATCGCCCGGCGATCGGCCTGCGGTTGACGCGTCTCGGACAATCGATGGATCCGGGCCCCGTTCCAGGCGCCCGTGACCGGCACCGGGGGGAGCGATGATCGGCCACACGACATTCCCGGCCAGCGTGATCCGCGCGCCGTCGCCGTCGGCGACCTGCACCTGCGAGCACTGGATCCACTGCGACCACGCCTGTCACGGTCGCAACTGCGACCCGACCGAGAACGCCTGTGACCTCGCGTTCGTGCCGGACGAGGGCGGACTGACCCGCTGGGGCTGTGCCGACTGCACGCCCGGGGAGGGCCACCCGCACTACCTGGGCTGCGAGCTCATCGGCTGGAGCGTGCCGACCCGGGGACCTGCCCTCGGCTGACCCTGACGAGCCGGACCGGAGGCGACGGGCGTCGCCGGCCGGTCAACTCGACGCGAGCTGACTGCCCGCCCGGAGGGCAGTCCGGCCCGGGTCGGCGCCGCGCTACGATTGCCGGCATGACGAACCTTGCCACCCCATACCGAACCCACACCTGCGGCGCGCTCCGCGGGGACGACGCGGGCGCCGACGCCCGCCTTGCGGGCTGGGTGCACCGCCGCCGCGACCACGGCCAGCTGATCTTCCTCGACCTTCGGGACCGGCACGGGATCACGCAGGTCGTGATCGATGCGACGGAGGCGCCCGACGCGCATGCGGCCGCCATGCGCTGCCGCAGCGAGTTCGTGGTGATGGTCGCGGGGTCGGTCATGCGCCGGCTGTCCGGGATGGAGAACGGGAAGCTTCCCACCGGTGAGATCGAGCTCCGTGCGCGGGAGCTGACGGTCCTCTCGGAGGCGAAGACCCCGCCGTTCTACATCAACGAGCCGGACGCGCCGGTCGACGAGTCCGTGCGTCTCCAGTATCGGTACCTGGACATCCGCAGGGAGCCGATGCTCCGCCGGCTTCTCCTCCGCAGCCGCCTGGTCGAGGAGATCCGCCTGGCCCATCACGCCAACGGGTTCGTCGAGGTCGAGACGCCGATCCTCATCAAGAGCACGCCGGAGGGTGCCCGCGACTTCATCGTGCCTTCCCGGCTCCAGCCCGGCAGCGTCTACGCGCTTCCGCAGAGCCCGCAGCAGCTCAAGCAGCTGCTGATGGTCGCCGGCATGGACCGCTACTTCCAGATCGCTCGATGCTTTCGCGACGAGGACCTGCGTGGCGACCGGCAGCCGGAGTTCACCCAGCTCGACCTGGAGATGAGCTTCGTCACCGAGGAGACGGTGATGGGGTTCGTCGAGGAGATGGCGATCGAGGTCTCGCTGGCCGTGACGCCCGAGCGCCCGCTCCTCCAGGTGCCGTTCCCGCGTTTCACGTACGCGGAGGCGCAGGAGCGCTTCGGCTCGGACAAGCCCGACCTCCGGTTCGGCATGGAGCTGGTCGACCTCGCGCCGGGGCTCGTCGACGCGACCGGCACACCGGCCTCCGGCTTCCGCGTCTTCGACGAGACCCTCGCCGGCGGCGGACGCGTCAAGGGAATCGCCGTGCCGGGCATGGGCGATGCCAGCCGCGCCCGGATCGACGAGCTGACCGAGGCCGCGAAGCGTTTCGGCGCGCGGGGGCTCGTCACGCTCGGCGTGACCGGACAGGGGATCCATGGCCCGGCCGTCAAGTTCCTCGGCGACGAACGCGCCGCGGAGCTCGCTGCCCGCTGTGGCGCCGCCGTGGGCGACCTCGTCGCGATCGTCGCCGATCGGCCGGGCGTGGTTGCCGACGTCCTCGGTCGCCTGCGGGCCGAGCTCGGCACGCGGCTGGGCCTCGCGGATCCGACGGTGCTCGCCTACTGCTGGGTCAACCGCTTCCCGATGTACGAGTGGGATTCCGAGCGCAACGGCTGGCACGCGACCCACAACCCGTTCTCGGGCGTGGTCCCGGAGGACGAGCCGCTCCTCGTCACCGCCTCCGGCGACCCCGAGCGCCCGTCCCACGAGGACCCGGCCGGTCGCGCCCGGGCGATGCAGTACGACCTCGTCCTCAACGGGTGGGAGCTCGGGGGCGGGTCGGTCCGGATCCACCGGCGGGCGCTCCTCGAGCGGTCCTTCGCGCTCCAGGGCCACACGTTCGCCTCGATGCAGGAGAAGTTCGGGGGGATGCTCGAGGCGTTCGAGTACGGCGCGCCGCCGCACGGGGGCATCGCCATCGGGATCGATCGCTGGGCGGCGCTCATGGCCGACCAGGCGACCATCCGCGAGGTGATGGCATTCCCGAAGACCTCGTCCGGCATGGACCTGATGCTCGACGCGCCGTCGGCCCCGGATCCGGGCCAGTACGCCGAGCTTGGGCTTCGCTACGTGGGGCCGACCGAGCGGGCCTGAGCGCGCCGCCGCTTGTGCCCGGCGGGACAATGGACGCGGGGCACGGAGCATGGACCAGCCGTTGCAGGAGGGCGCCATGGGCACGCAGTTCGTCGTCCAGCTCGCGAACCGCCCGGGTGCGCTGGCGACGTTCTCCAGGGCGCTCGCCGAGCGGGGCGTGAGCATTCGCGAGATCTCGGGGGGCGGTGCCGGGGAGCACGGCTACGCCGTCCTGACCACGGACGACGACGCGGCGACGCGGGCCGTTCTGCGCTCGTTCGGCTACCCGTTCGTCGAGGGCGAGGCGCTCCTCGTCGAGGTCGACGACCAGCCGGGCGGCTTCGCCGCGACCACCGAGAAGCTCGCCGCGGCCGGCGTGGACATCCACGGGGTCCTGTTCCTCGGACGGCGCGAGGGAATCGTGGAGACCGCGTTCACCGTGGACGATGTCGGCCGCGCGCGGCGGGCGCTCGGCCTGGGCTGAGCCGGGGTCAGTCGCGGGTCACCGGCGGCTCGGGTGCCTGGTCCGGGCCCGAAGCGACCAGGGCGCCCCATTCGTGGCGGTGACCGGCCGGCGGCCCGGGCGGGCCGTCGAACGCCGGCAGCTCGTCGCGGGGCGTGTCCAGGCCGAGCACGATCCCGGGATCGCCCAGCTCGATGGTGCGCGAGGGAGCGGCGCCGGCCAGGGCGTCGGCGATCGCTGGCGGCATCCGGTCCGGCGCAAGCGCGCGGAGCGTCGGGAGCAGCGCGACCGGGACAAGGATCGGCCAGCCGGGCGTGCCGAGGTACGCCGGACGGAGAAGTGTCGTGCGGTCCGTGCCGTGTGCCTCGATGAGCGAGGTGACCGTCTCGGCATCCAGCCAGCCCATACGGGCCGGCCACACGAGGGCCGCCTCGGTGGCGTCGACCTCCGCCCGCGCGAGGTCGATCGCCCGCGCCATCTGGCCCGCGGGCCCCAGCTCGAGCGACGCGGGCGCCCCAAGGATCACGCTGGCACCGGCGAGGGCCGTGGCGACGGCGCCCGCCGGGTCCGGGACGACCACGACGACCGGGAACGCGCCGCCGGCCCAGGCCAGGTCGACGAGGCGGCGTACGTTCGGGGTCCCGTCCACGTCGCGCAGGGCGGACTCCGGTGAGGCGGCCAGGATGCACGCGGCGACGGTCACGCCGGGGATGCTAGCAGGCTCTCGAGAGCGCGCACGGCACCTGTGCGACAATCGAGCGGCCCATGACCGATACGAGCAACCGACCCCGCGTGCCCGTCGCGACCGCGACGCCGCCCGAGGCGCCCGACACCGAACGCGCCGTCCTCGCCGTCCGCAGGGACGTCCGCAACGTCGCGATCGTCGCCCACGTCGACCACGGCAAGACAACGCTGGTCGACGCGCTCCTGCGCCAGACCGGCTCGTTCCGGGCCAACCAGGTCGTCGCGGAGCGGGTGATGGATTCGATGGACCTGGAGCGCGAGAAGGGGATCACGATCCTCGCCAAGCAGACGAACGTCGACTTCGACGGGATCCACATCAACATCGTGGACACCCCGGGCCACGCCGACTTCGGCGGCGAGGTGGAGCGCTCGCTCAACCTCGTCGACTCGGTGCTGCTCCTGGTCGATGCCGCCGAAGGACCGCTGCCGCAGACACGGTATGTCCTCCAGAAGGCCATGGCGCGCCACCTGCCGGTGGTCGTGGCGGTGAACAAGATCGACCGCGGCGACGCGCGTCCCGTGGAGGTGCTCGACGACATCTACGAGCTCTTCATGGACCTGGGCGCGACCGCCGGTCAGATCGAGTTCCCGGTCGTCTACACCAACGCGAAGAGCGGCACCGCGACGCGTGCGCTCGCGGTGCCCGGCACCAGCCTCCGGCCGCTCCTGGAGCTGCTCGTGTCGGTCACGCCGGCGCCCACCTACGAGCCGGGACACCCGCTGCAGCTGCTCGTGACGAACCTGTCCGCGAACGAGTACGTCGGCCGGATGGCCGTGGGTCGCGTGATGAACGGCACGATCCGCGTCGGGCAGCGGATCGTGGTCGTCCGCGAGGAGCCCGACGATCCGAGTGGCGTCGTCGAGCCGGGGCGGACCGTGACCCTGTCCGGGACGGTGACCGCGCTGCAGACCGCCCGCGGGATCGAGCGCGCCGACATCGAGGAGGCCGGCCCCGGCGACATCGTCTCGGTGGCCGGGCTGCCCGAGGTCACGATCGGCGACACGCTCACCGACCCGGCCGACCCGCGCCCGCTCCCGCGTCTCGAGGTGGACGAGCCGACGCTGCGAATGACGTTCGGCGTCAACACCTCGCCGATCTCCGGACGCGACGGGAAGTACCTGACGAGCCGCCAGCTCCGGGCGCGCCTGGAGAAGGAGATCCTGGGCAACGTCGCGATCCAGTTCTTCCCGACGGAATCGGCCGACACGTTCGAGGTGCGCGGTCGCGGCGAGCTCCAGCTCGCCGTCCTCGTCGAGCAGATGCGACGCGAGGGCTTCGAGCTCCAGGTGAGCCGCCCGGAGGTGATCCTGCGGACCGAGGGCGGCGTGCTCCAGGAGCCGTACGAGCGGATCACCCTCGACATCCCGCCCGAGTACATCGGCACGATCCAGACCGCGCTGGCGGGCCGCAAGGGGCGGCTCGAGCAGATGTCGACCGATGCCGACGGCCGCGTCCGCCTCGAATACGTCCTGCCTGTGCGCGGCCTCATCGGCTATCGCGGCCAGCTGATGACCGAGACGCGCGGAACGGCGCTGCTCCACCAGATCGGCGAGGGCTACGGCCCCTACGCCGGCGACGTGACGCATCGGACGAACGGCGTGCTCGTGGCGGACCGCCAGGGAACGTCCAACGCCTATGGCCTCTTCAACCTCCAGGAACGAGCGGAGATGCTCATCGGTGCCGGGCAGGAAGTCTACGAGGGGATGGTCGTCGGCGAGAACGCCCGATCCGGGGACATGGACGTGAACGTCACGAAAGAGAAGAAGCTCACGAACATCCGGACCCACGCTCACGACGAGGCGCTGCGGCTGACCCCGCCCCGGCCGATGACCCTCGAGACGGCGATCGAGTTCATCGGTGAGGACGAGCTGGTCGAGGTCACGCCCAACCAGATCCGGCTGCGCAAGCGGCTCCTTTCGTCGCATGACCGGCACCGCCAGGCCGGCGCCCGCGAGGACGCGCGGTCGGTCGCCGAGCGCTGACAAACGGAGGACGGACGCGCCCGCCCGGGAGCCGCTGACGACCTGACGCGCCGATGCTGTCGCCCCCGCGGTGTCGCGCGCCGCCGCCGCGCCGCTACCATCTGGTGATGGACCGGTTCAGGTCGGCGCCCGTGCGCACGGTGGCCGGTGCGCTCGCGGTGATGGGTGCGGCGCTGGCGTTGACGACGCTCGCCGTGGCGGCCCTCGAAGGCGTCCTGCAGATCCCGGACGCATCCGCGACGTACCTGCTCGCGGTGGTCTCGGTCGCCGTGGCATTCGGCACGGCGGCGGCCGTCGCAACGGCGATCGGCTCGTTCCTCCTGTACGACTTCCTGTTCGTCGCGCCGACGGGCGCGCTCATCGTCGCAAACGCAGAGGAGCTCCTCAACCTCCTGCTGCTGCTGGCGCTCGGCGTCGTCGTCGGGCAGCTGGCCGGGATGCAGCGACGCCGGGCCGAAACGGCCGTGCTCCGCGAGCGCCAGGCGCGGACCCAGTACCAGGTGGGCCGCGAGCTCGCCACCGCGGCGACCGCCCGCGAGGCGCTGCCGGGCCTCGTGAAGATCGTGGGCCAGGAGGTGGAGGCGACGCGCACGTGGATCGGGCTGGGCGGGGAGGTGGGGCAGGAGCGCGTGGCGGCCGACAGCGACCCTGCGCCGGGACGGCCGGCACCCGCGTCATACCAGGTCATGCAGCGCATGCCCGGCGACGAGGGGACCGCGTGGGTGCGCGTCCACGACCCACGCCCGGCCTCCGGAGAGCGGCGCGAGGCGGGTGGCGTCTGCTACCGGATCCCGATCACGGCAGCGGGAATCCCACTCGGGTCCCTGTGGGTCGTCCGCCGCAGGAGCGACGGGCCGCCCGGCCGGGGCCACACGCGCGTGCTCGCCGCTGCGGCCGACCAGGTCGGCCAGGCGCTCGAGCGGGATCGCCTGGCCGAGGAGGCTACCGGAGCGGAGATCGCCCGGCGCAGCGAGGCAGCCAAGACCGCCCTTCTCGACTCGGTCTCGCACGACCTGCGGACGCCCCTGGCCTCGATCCGCGCGGCGGCGGGGAGCCTGATGGACCCGACCGTGCCGCTCGACGACGCGGCCCGGATGGAGCGCGCGGCGTCGATCGACGGCCAGGCGGAGCGCCTCAACCGACTCGTGACCAACCTGCTCGACATGAGCCGCATCGAGGCGGGCGGCCTTCGTGCGCGGCTCGAGGTCTTCCCACTGGAGGACCTGGTCCGAGCGACGATCGCGCGGTCCGCCGGCCAGCTCGACGGCCGGACGGTGGCAGTCTCGATGCCGTCGGACCTGCCGCCCGTCTCGGTCGACGACATCTTCATCGACGAGGTCGTGACCAACCTCCTGGAGAACGCGATCCGCCATGCGCCGCCGGTCGTGCCGATCCAGGTGAGCGCCGTCGCCCAGGCGGATGGGACCGTCCGGTTGCGCGTCGAAGATGGCGGGCCCGGCGTGCCCGCCGCGGTGCTCGAGCGCGTCTTCGACAAGTTCTACCGCGTCCCGACGACGACCGACCGCGCGCAACGTGGAAGCGGCCTCGGCCTCGCCGTCGTCCGCGGGTTCGTCGAGGCGATGGGCGGGCGCGTCTCGGCCCACCCGAGCGACCTCGGCGGCCTCGCGGTGGACGTCATCCTCCAGCCGGCCGTGAGTCCGGCAGCGCCGCCGGCGCCCGAGGGACCGGGATCGGAGGGCGGGACGTGATGCCCGCATCCGCGCCCGGCGCGGCCGTCCTGCTCGTGGAGGACGATGCGGCGACGCGGCGGGAGGTCGCCACGTTCCTGCGCGGCCACGGCTTCCGGGTCGACGAGGCGGGCAACGGCGCGACGGCCTGGGAACGCTGGGCGGCGCAGCGGCCCGACCTGGTCGTGCTGGACCTGGGCCTGCCCGACCTGGACGGGGTGGTCCTGATCCGGCGCCTGCGGCGCGATTCGACGACCCCGATCCTTGTCCTGTCGGCGCGCGACCGGGAGGCGGAGAAGGTGGCCGCGCTCGAGTCGGGCGCGGACGATTACGTGACCAAGCCGTTCGGGGCGGCCGAGCTGCTCGCCCGGATCCGGGCGGTCCTGCGCCGTGCGGCCGGGCCCGCGGCCGAGCCGGCCGGGGCGGTCACGGTCGGACAGCTCCGGCTGGACGTCGCGCGTCACGAGGTGACGGTGTCTGGCCGGCCTGTCCAGCTGACGCCCCGCGAGTTCGAGGTCCTGAAGGTCCTGCTGGCGTCGGCCGGCCGCCTGGTCACGCACGGGCGGCTGCTCCGTGCCGTGTGGGGCACCGCCTACTCGGACGAGGCCCACTACCTGCACGTCTACGTGAGCCAGATCCGGCGCAAGATCGCGGCCGTGGACCCGTCCGGCGATCTCGCCGGCCTGATCGCCGCCGAGCCCGGCGTCGGCTACCGGGTGCGCCTCCCCGAGGCGGATCGATCCTGAGCGATCCTTGAGCGCGGGGCGGGCTCCCGAGGCTGGCTGACCTTGGAACGCGCTGCCATCGTGGTGGCATGAACCTCGAAGGACGCCGGAGCGGGGCACGTCCGACGCCCGGCGCGGTCTTGCCCTGGGACTGGGAGCGGGAGATCAACGCGGCGATCGCCATGGTCGCCCGCAACCCCCGGTATCGCGTGGTCCTCTGCGGGAGCGCGCTTCGCGCCGGCGTCGTGGCGCGGCTCGACGCGGCCGCGGCGAGCGCGGGCGTCGTGCTCGAACGGCAGATCCGGCGCGGCGGAGGCTGGGACGTCGAGGTGCGCGCCGGGTGAGTCACGCACTGCCGCGGCCCGCGCCGCGTGAGCATCGTCACGCGGCGAGCGAGGACCCAGGTCTGCTCCACGGCCAGAAGCCCGCCGACCGCCGCGTCCGCGTCAGCCGACCGGAGTCCCGCTACTTCCGGTATGCCGGGCCGGGCGTGGTGGTCGCCCGCGCGGCGGCCAGCGAGGCGCGAACGCCGATCGGGCGCGCGTGGATCGGAGCTCGCAGGGTCCTGTTCGGCAGCCCGCTCGCCACCGCCCAGGAGATCGAGCAGCGCCTTCCGAAGTGGAAGGCGCTGGCGGTCTTCTCGAGCGACGTCCTGTCCTCGGTGGCGTACGCGACCGAGGCCAGCATGTTCACGCTCCTCGCGGTCGGCACCATCGCCTTCAGCTACCTGATGCCCATCGCGATCGTGATCGTGGCGCTGCTCGTTCTCGTCACGTTCTCGTACCGCCAGACGATCCGGGCCTATCCGAGCGGCGGCGGCAGCTACATCGTCGCGCGCGCAAATCTCGGCGTCCTTCCCGGGCTGGTTGCGGCGGCCGCCCTCCTCACGGACTACGTGCTGACGGTCTCGGTGAGCGTGTCGAGTGGCGTCTTCAACCTCGCGTCGGCGTTCCCGGCCCTCCACGCCGTGACCGTCCCGCTCATCGTCGTCGCGATCCTGCTCGTGATGGCGGTGAACCTGCGCGGGCTCCGGGAGAGCGGCACGATCTTCGCGCTCCCGACGTACATCTTCATGTTCAGCGTCATCCTCCTCGTGGTGGTCGGCGTGATCCGGACGGCATTGGGTGACACGCCGCGAGTCACGGACGTGGTGCCGATCTCGGTCCAGGCCGAGACGATGAGCCTCCTCCTCCTCATGCGGGCGTTCGCCGACGGCTGCAGCGCGATGACGGGCACGGAGGCGATCTCGAACGGCACCCCTGCGTTCAAGCCGCCGGAGTGGAAGAACGCCCAGCGGACGATGGTGGCGATGGCCTCCATCCTGGGCTTCGTCTTCCTGGGGATCTCATTCCTCGCAAAGGGCGCCG
Organism: uncultured Chloroflexia bacterium; assembly: GCA_963734535.1. Classification (GTDB taxonomy): domain Bacteria; phylum Chloroflexota; class Limnocylindria; order Limnocylindrales; family CSP1-4; genus CTSoil-043. The sequence goes on from CAVTHS010000003.1 coordinate 229,299, forward strand.
GGGCGGTCCCGTCCCATGACGAATCCGTGCTCTCGCAGGTCGGCCGTGCCACGTTCGGGCAGGGCCCCATCTGGTACATCCTGCTGATTTCCACGATGGGGATCCTGGTCCTGGCCGCCCAGACCAGCTTCGCGGACTTCCCACGCCTCGCGTCGATCCTGTCCCGTGACGGGTTCATGCCGCGCGGCTTCGCCTATCGCGGCGAGCGTCTTGCCTTCAATGCCGGAATCGTGGCGCTGGCGGTGCTCGCGATCATCGTCGCGGTCGCCTTCGGCGGACGCGTGGAGTCGCTCATTCCGCTCTACGCGATCGGCGTCTTCACCGCGTTCACGCTCTCGCAGGCGGGCATGGTCCGCCATTGGTTCTCCGAGAAGGGTCCGGGGTGGCGGCGGAGCGCCATCATCAACGGGGTCGGGGCGATCGCCACGGCCATCGTCGCGGTGGTGTTCGCGGTCGCCAAGTTCGCGCTCGGCGCCTGGATCGTCCTCGTCATCGTGCCGGTCCTCGTCGCGATCATGCTGCTCATCCGTCGCCAATACAGCTTCGGGATGTCGGGGCTGAGCGTGGCCCCCGACCTCGTCTGGGGCGCCCCGGTGCACCGTCGGCGCGTCGTGATCCCGGTCGCCGACGTCCAGTGGGACGTCATCCAGGCGGTCCGTTTCGGGCGGTCGATGAGCGACGACATCACCGCGGTCCACGTCACCGACGATGTCGCGGCGGGCGAGCGCGTCCGCGAGCGGTTCGAACGCCAGCTGCCCGGGATCCGATTCGTGATCGTGGAATCGCCGTACCGGAACCTCGTCGACCCGCTGATCCGGTACCTCGAGGTGACCGCGGAGCAGGACCCGAACAGCGTCACCGTGGTCCTCCTGCCCGAGCGGGTATCGCGCCACTGGTGGGAGAAGCTCCTGTTCAACCAGAACGTCCACCGCATCCGCGAGGCGTTGACCGGCCGCTCGGACATCCTGGTCGCCGACGTCCCATTCCGCTCACGCGAGAGCGGCCACAGCGGTCGCAGGCCCGGGGCGTGACGCTCGTCCGAACGAGGACCCCTCTCCGACGTCGGTGAGCGGGGGCAGCACGGCCGCGAGGACGGGGCCCCGCGCTGCAGCGTCGACCGGAGCGCCGCGTCGGGTGCGATGGCGGGATGCCGTCGTGCCTGGCGAGACAGGTGACCGCACCGGTCAGGAATCGAGAAGCGCGGGGCATCGAGCGGCACCTAGAGTCACGGCCATGGACATCACCACCACGACGCCAGGAGTGACCATGACCAACTCGGCTGCTCCAGGACCGGTGATCACCGAGCCCCGCTCCCGCCGCGTCCGTCGTCGCGACACCGAGCATCGGTTGACCCACGATATCGATGTCTGGGTGGCCAGTGCCTCGGCCGACGGTGCGCCGCACCTTGTGCCGCTGTCGTTCGACTGGGACGGCGAGGCGCTGCTGGTGGCGACGCCGGCGGACAGCGCCACCGGCAGGAACCTGGCCACCACCCGAACCGTGAGGCTGGGGCTGGGCCAAACGCGCGACGTGTCGATGATCGCGGGCGACGTCGAGACCCTCGAGATCGACGCGCTCCCTCGGGAGCAGGGTGACCGGTTCGCTGCGCGAACGGGCTTCGACCCGCGGGAGCTGGTCACGCCGTACCGCTGGTACCGTATCGTTCCGCGCCACATTCAGGCCTGGCGCGAGGTGAACGAGCTGCCCGACCGCGAGCTCATGCGCGACGGCCGCTGGTTGGTCTGACATTCAACAGGGCGCACCACGCCGCCGAAGCGAGCGACCCCGGCGCGAGGGTCGTCCCAGCCAAGATTCCCAGGGGAGGAAGCCGCGATGACTGACATGAAGAGCTCCGCCAGGAACAGCACCACGATCGACAAGGCGCCCGGGAAGTGGACCGATGACGAAGTCGCCGCGATGAAGGCTCGCGCCCGCGAGCTGAAAGCAGAAGAGCGCGCGAACAAGGACAGAGCGCAGGGCGAGCGCGACCTGCTTGCGGCAATCGCCGCGATGAAGGGACCGGATCGCATCCTGGCCGAGAAGCTCCATGCGATCGTCGAAGCAACCGCGCCGGCCCTCTGGCCGAAGACGTGGTACGGGATGCCTGCCTACGCGAAGGACGGCAAGGTGGTCTGCTTCTTCAAGAGCGCGGCCAAGTTCAACTCGAGGTACGCGACGCTCGGCTTCGAAGAAGCGGCGCACCTCGACGACGGCTCCATGTGGTCGACCTCCTTCGCCCTGACGGACTTGACCCCCGCCGAGGAGACGCGGATCTCCGCGCTCGTGAAGAAGGCCGTCGGCTGAGGAACGAGGTCGCCATTGGGCCAGGCCTGGTCGGGACGGACCGAGCCGTCGCGCCCGGCTTCTACGGTCACCACACATGGACGGCGAACCCACGATGAGCATGGCCACGAGGACGGACGCACAGTCGCCTGCGCTCCACCCTGCCGACAGCCACGATCTGATCCGCGTGCATGGCGCGCGCGAGAACAACCTCAAGGATGTCAGCATCGAGATCCCGAAGCGCCGGTTGACCGTGTTCACCGGCGTTTCGGGATCGGGCAAGAGCTCGCTCGTCTTCGCCACCATCGCCGCCGAATCCCAGCGGCTCATCAACGAGACGTACAGCGCCTTCGTCCAGGGCTTCATGCCGACGCTGGACCGGCCCGACGTCGATGTCCTCGAGGGGCTCACCACGGCGATCGTCGTCGACCAGGAGCGGATGGGCGGCAATCCGCGCTCCACCGTCGGCACCGCCACGGACGCCAACGCGATGCTCCGGATCCTGTTCAGCCGGCTTGGGCAGCCGCATGTCGGCTCCCCCCAGGCCTACTCGTTCAACACCCCGTCGGTGCGTGGAGCCGGATCGATCACGGTCGAGAAGGCCGGGGCGAAGGCCGAGAAGAAGACGTTCTCGGTCACCGGCGGGATGTGTCCTCGCTGCGAGGGGATCGGGACCGCCTCCGACATCGACCTCGGCGAGCTCTTCGACGAGGCGAAGTCGCTCGCCGAGGGCGCGATCACCGTCCCGGGCTACATCGCGGGCGGTTGGAACTACCGCCTCTACGCGTCGTCGGGCTTCTACGACCCGACCAAGCCGATCCGCGACTTCACCGAGAAGGAGCGCCACGACTTCCTGTACCGGGAGCCGACCCGGATGAAGATCGAAGGCATCAACATGACCTACGAGGGGTTGGTGCCGCGGATCCAGGGATCGTTCCTGTCCAGGGACCAGGAGACCCTGCAGCCGCACATCCGGGCGTTCGTGAACCGGGCGGTCACCTTCACGGCCTGCCCCGCCTGCGGCGGCACCCGGCTGGCGGAGGGCGCCCGTTCGTCCCGGATCAGGGGCATCAACATCGCCGATGCCTGCGCGATGCAGATCAGCGACCTGGCCGCATGGATCCGCGGCCTCGACGAGCCCTCGGTGGCCCCGCTGCTCCGCGCGCTGCGCCACCTCCTCGACTCGTTCGTCGAGATCGGGCTCGGCTACCTTGGCCTCGAGCGTTCGTCGGGGACGCTTTCGGGCGGCGAGGCGCAGCGCGTCAAGATGATCCGCCACATCGGGTCGTCGCTCACGGACGTCACGTACGTCTTCGACGAGCCAACCACCGGACTCCACCCCCACGACGTCCGGCGCATGAACGGTCTGCTGCGCCAGCTGCGGGACAAGGGCAACACCGTGCTGGTGGTCGAGCACGAGCCGGAAGTCATCGTGACCGCCGACCATGTCATCGACCTCGGCCCCGGTGCGGGCACCGAGGGCGGCACCGTCTGCTTCGAAGGCACCGTCGAGGGTCTCCGGGCCAGTGACACGCTCACCGGACGCCACCTGGGCTACCGGGCCGCGCTCAAGCCGAGGACCCGGTCGGCGTCCGGCGCGCTCGAGATCCGCCACGCGCGCCAGCACAACCTGCAGGACGTCAGCGTGGACGTCCCGCTCGGCGTGCTGTGCGTGGTGACCGGCGTGGCCGGGTCCGGCAAGAGCTCGCTGATCCACGGTTCGATGCCGAAAGGAGCGGGGGTCGTCGCGATCGACCAGGCGCCGATCAAGGGCTCGCGGCGCAGCAACCCCGCGACCTACACCGGGCTGCTGGACCCGATCCGGAACGCGTTCGCCAAGGCGAACGGCGTCAGGGCGGCGCTCTTCTCCGCCAACTCCGAAGGCGCCTGCCCGGTCTGCAACGGCAACGGCGCCATCTACACCGAGCTCGGCTTCCTGGAGACGGTGGAGTCGGTGTGCGAGGAGTGCCAGGGCAAGCGGTTCCAGGCGAGCGTCCTGGAGTACAAGCTCGACGGCCGCGACATCAGCGAGGTGCTCGCGATGCCGGTTGGGGAGGCGCTGGCGTTCTTCGGCCGCGGCGCCGCCCGGACCCCGGCTGCCACGGCGATCCTGGCCAGGATGACCGACGTCGGGCTCGGGTACCTGAAGCTCGGCCAGCCGCTCACCACGCTCTCTGGCGGCGAGCGGCAGCGGCTCAAGCTGGCGATCCAGATGGGCACCGAAGGTGGGATCTACGTCCTCGACGAGCCAACCTCGGGCCTCCACCTCGCCGACGTCGACCACCTGCTCGCCCTGCTCGACCGGCTCGTGGACGGTGGCAAGTCGGTGATCGTGATCGAGCACAACCTCGCGGTGATGGCGCACGCCGACTGGATCATCGACCTGGGTCCCGGCGCCGGCCACGACGGCGGGCGGCTCGTGTTCGAGGGCCTGCCGGCGGATCTCGTCGCGGCCCGCTCCACCCTCACCGGTGAGCATCTCGCGGACTACGTCGGCGGCTGACCGAGGCCACGGCGGCGCCCGCACGTCGCATGTGGCACGATCTCGCAGGTGACCACCAGGCCCGCCGCGGCGCAGCACCTGCGCGACCTCGCGTGGTTGCGCCGCGTCCGCGACCGCATCGACCGGGAGTACGAGCAGCCGCTCGACGTCGAGGCGCTTGCGCGCGGCGCGCACATGTCGGCCGGGCACCTCAGCCGCGAGTTCCGGCTCGCCTATGGCGAGTCGCCGTACAGCTACCTGATGACACGGCGCATCGAGCGCGCGATGGCGCTCCTGCGTCGCGGCGACCTGAGCGTTACCGACGTCTGCTTCGCGGTCGGCTGCTCGTCGCTGGGCACCTTCAGCACCCGCTTCACCGAGCTTGTCGGCGTGGCGCCCAGCACGTACCGGCGCGACGCCGCGCGCGCGACGGCGGGGATGCCGTCGTGCGTGGCGAAACAGGTGACGAGACCGGTCAGGAACCGAGAAGCGCGGGCCACCGAGCCGCACGTAGCATGACCGCCATGGACATCACCATTCACACGGCCTCCCTCCCGCACGATGACCCGGACGCCTCCCTGGCCTTCTATCGCGACGTCCTCGGCTTCGAGGTCCGCGGCGACGTCGGAAAGGGCAGGATGCGCTGGATCACGGTCGGCCCCGCCAACCAGCCAGGCACGTCGATCCTCCTGGCTCCGCCGGCCGTCGACCCCGGCATCACCGACGACGAGCGCCGCACCATCGCCGAGATGATGGCGAAGGGCACCTACGGCTGGATCCTCCTGGCCACCAGCGACCTCGACGGCACCTTCGAGCGGCTGGAGGCCGGCGGGGCCGAGGTCGTCCAGGAGCCGACCGAGCAGCCGTACGGCATTCGCGACTGCGCCTTCCGCGATCCGGCCGGCAACCTGATCCGCATCAGCGAGCTGCGCTGAGCCATCCGGCGACCGCAGCGATGACCTGCACGCGGGTGGATCGCCGAACCGGCAGCCACTCCTGGATCGGCAGCCACTCCTAGATCGGGAGATCGCCCTCGTCGGGTCCCGTGAACGGATCAAGGGTCTCGGTGTAGAAGCGGCCGTAGAAGTTGATGAAGTGCGCGCCGTGGCGCCGAAGGACCGCCCGGACCTGCCGGCGACGGGCCGGATCGGTCTCCCGGACGGCGATCACCGGATGGCCGCGCCGCACTTCCAGCTCGTAGCGCCGGAAGTCGGGCGCCTGGTCCATCTGCGTGAACTGGACCAGGCGGTAGATGCGCGCCAGCAGCCCGTGGTGCTTCCCGCGGCCATCGATCCGAAGCGCGGCATCCTCACCGACAAGGACCCGGATCGCGTCGAGGTCGACCCCGTCGCCGCGCAGCTCCGAGATCGCCGCGTCGACCGCGGCGCGGGACGGCAGGATGCCCATCAGGTGATCCGTGGGATAGCCAAGGAGCCAGCCCGACGGCCGGGCCGCGGGGCCGGGCGCACTCGGTCCGGGGGCAGCGCTCGGTCCGGGCGGGCGTGGTCGATCGGTCACGGTGAAAGGATAGCCAGCAGGCCTTCGGGCGATCCCGCCGTACAATCCCGCTCTGATGGCCATCTACCTCGACCACGCGGCCACCACGCCGCTCCGCCACGAAGCGCTCGAGGCGATGCTCCCGTACCTTGGCGGCGCGTTCGGCAACCCGTCGTCCGCCCACTCGTTCGGACGCGCCGCCCGCAACGCGCTCGACGAGGCGCACGAGCGGCTGGCGACGGCGCTGGGCGGCACCGCCCGCGAGATCGTGGTCACCTCCGGGGGAACCGAGGCCAACAACCTCGCGATCAAGGGGGCCGCATGGGCAGGCAAGGCGCGCGGCCATCGCCTGGTCACGAGTGCCGTGGAACACCACGCCGTCGGCCACACGATGCGGCACCTCGAGAAGTTCGGCTTCGAGGTCGTCGAGGTGCGGGTCGACCGCCAGGGCCGCGTGGATCCCGACGAGCTGGACGCCGCGATCGACGATCGGACCATCCTGGTCTCGGTGATGCTCGCCAACAACGAGGTCGGCACGCTCCAACCGATCCGCGAGATCGCCGAACGGGTCCGGGCGCGGCGCGGCATCCTCCTCCACGTCGACGCCGTCCAGGCCGCCCCGACGCTCGATCTCGACGTGGGCGAGCTCGGGGCGGACCTCGTCACGATCTCGGCCCACAAGTTCGAGGGCCCCAAGGGCATCGGCGCGCTCTGGATCCGGCGCGGCACGCAGCTCATCGCGCAGCTCCACGGGGGAAGCCAGGAGCGGCACCGGCGGGCAGGCACCGAGAACGTTGCCGGTACCGTGGGCATGGCCGTCGCCTACGAGTGTGCCTGCGCGGACCGCCCCACGACCGCGATCCGGCTGCGCGCCCTGCGCTCGCGGCTTGCGGCCGCCTGCCTCGCGGTCGACGGCGTCGAGGTGACGGGCCACCCGACGGAGCGCCTTCCCGGTCTTCTCTCCCTGCGTGTGCAGGGCGCCGACGGCGTGGCGATCAGCGTCGCGCTCGACCTCGACGGGATCGCCGCCTCCACCGGGTCCGCCTGTTCGACGGGTTCTCCCGAGCCGTCTCACGTCCTCACCGCGATGGGCTACACGGACGCGGAGGCGCTCGGCGCGCTGCGCCTCTCGCTGGGCCGCGCGACCACGGACGCGGAGGTGAGCGAGGCGTGCCTCGTGGTGCCTCGGGTGATCGCCGAGATTCGCGCCGGATCGGTCGAACAGGCCGCGGATCCGCTCGGTGTACGGCTGGGGGCCTGAGGCGCCGTGGCGCGCGTGCTCGTCGCGATGTCGGGCGGGGTGGACAGCTCCGTCGCCGCGGCGCTCGTGGCCGAGGCGGGGCACGACGTCGTCGGCGTGTGGATGCGCGTCCACGACGGAGCGGACGCATACTCGGAGCTGAAGAAGAGCTGCTGCTCGGCCGACGCGGCGGAGGACGCCCGGCGGGTGGCGGCACAGCTCGACGTCCCGTTCTACATCCTGAACCTGGAGCGGGAGTTCGAGGCGGGCGTCATCCGGCCGTTCCTCGCCGCGTACCTCGGCGGCGAGACGCCCAGCCCATGCGTCGACTGCAACAGCTACGTCAAGTTCGGGGCGCTCCTGGGGCGCGCACGCCGGCTCTACGGGTGCGATGCGGTGGCGACGGGGCACTACGCCCGCCGCGACACCGTGGCGGGCCCCGACGGCAGTCCCGTCCACCGGCTGCGGCGCGGCGCCGACCGGGCGAAGGACCAGGCCTACTTCCTCTACGGCCTGCGCCAGGACCAGCTGGCGCATGCCTGGTTCCCGCTCGGCGAGCTGACGAAGGCGGAGGTCCGAGACCTTGCCCGGGAGCGCGGGCTGGCGACCGCGGAGAAGCCCGAGAGCATGGAGATCTGCTTTGTACCGACGGGTGACCCTCGCGACGCCTTGCGGGCGCGGACCGCCTGGCTGCCGGTCTCGGGCCCGGCGCTCGACGCGGAGGACGGACGGGTCGTCGGTTCGCACCAGGGCGCGGCTGGCTTCACGGTCGGGCAGCGTCGCGGACTGGGCATCGCCCTCGGCGAGCCCCGCTACGTGAGCCGGGTGGACCCGGGGGCGAACACGATCGTCCTGGCACGCCGTGCCGACCTCGAGACGCGCCGCTTCGCGATCGCCGACGTGACGTTCCCGGCGGGACGGCCGCCCACCCCCGACGGCGGGTCGTTCGCCGCCCGCGCCCAGGTCCGCCACCGCGCGGAGGCGGTCCGGGCAACGGTAAGCCCGGCGGCCGACGCCCTCGGCGCGGCACAGTCCGGAGCCGGGGGTGCGCCATCCGGCAACGGGGCGCGCTGGGTCGTGGAGACCGAGGTCCCCGTGTGGGCCGCAGCGCCGGGCCAGGCGTGCGTCCTCTACGATCCCGATGACCCGGACCTCGTGGTGGGCGGCGGCCGGATCGTGCGCGACGACGGGTAGGGGAGGGGACGTGCCGGAGATCGGGCCCTCGCTCGTCCTCGCGGTTCTGCTCGGGATCTTCTGGACCGCGGCGGCCGTGCTCGTCCGTGGCGCTGCCGGTGCCCGTCTGCCGTTCGTGATCCTGCTCGCGATCACGGGTGCGTGGGCCGGAGACGCAGTCGGCGGCCGAATCGGCGGCCCGTTCGATCTCCTGCGGATCGGCGACTTCCGGCTGCTGCCGGCCTCGCTCGGCGCGCTCGGCGGGATCCTCCTCGTGGTCCTCGTCTCCGTCCTCGGGCCGACACGGGCCGAAAGCGGTCCGGGACCGGATCGATGAGCCGCTGGTCCCCGGACAAACGCCCATCGCGGGATCGGCGATCGGGCGATGACGACCCGTTGGCGGACTTCGTCCGCGGCGCGACCGTCGGTGCGTTCGTGGGCGCGGCGATCGCCGGCTCGGCGGCCTGGCACCGCGTTCGGAAGCGCGTCGCGGCCGGGCGCGCGGGCTCCGCGGCCCAGCCGGCGGACACGGCAGCCGTGGCAGAGACGTCAGCCGTGCCAGGGCCGCCCGCCCACGGTCACGTCGAGGTGCGCGGCCGCTAGGCAGACAGGGACGCGGCCCGGGTCGACCCGGCGGGACGCGGGCCGCCGCCGATTCCTAGTTGCAGATCACCTTGCCTTCAACGGACTTGCCGGTCTCGGAATCGCTGCCGTTGAACGTCCAGGCATGCGCGCTCGCGAACGAGATGCTGGCATTCAGGTCGGGCGCCTTCCACGTGACGCCGTCCATGACGCCCGAGGCCTCCGGCATGGTCGGCGGCGTGGAGTGCAGCCAGGCGAAGCTGGCCGAGTCGGAACCGTCGCGGCCGTCGACCTTGACGTTGATCGTCCCGTCAGCGATCGTCCCGTCGACCGCACAGGTCGCCGGATAGGTCTTCTCCTTCCCGTCGAGCGTCACGGTGATCGTCTCGGCCTGGCCGGAACCGCCGACCGCTGGCGAAGCGGCATCCTCCGTGGGTGTCGCCGCAACGCCGGCCGGGCTGGGTGAGGCGCCCTGACCTCCGCCGCTTGCCGGGGCCGGGGTCGAGCCGCCCCCGCATCCCGCCATGACGCCCGCCACCAGGAGAGCGACGCCGATTCTCCGAAACACGTGAACCTCCGTCCCGGGTCCGTCCACGGACACCCCCGCGGCCAACCCCCCACGACAGGCTGATGATAGGCGGATCGCGGGACGTTCCGGGGGTCCCCGGCCCCCGTCGCAGATGACCCGCGGCACGGGTCGGGATCGCCGCGCGGCGTTCGCTACCATTACGCTCGATGCCGACCCCGCCCGACATGCCCGATCGCGACCCCCGGATTGCGCCGCTCCCCGCGGCCGAGGTGCGCCGTCGGTTCCTCGCGTTCTTCGCCGCCCGGGGCCACACGGTGGTGCCGAGCGCGAGCCTCGTGCCGGCCGGCGACCAGACGCTCCTCTTCACGAACTCGGGCATGGTCCAGTTCAAGGAGGTCTTCACCGGCGTCGACAAGCGCAGCTACACGCGCGCCGTCGACGTCCAGCGCTGCCTGCGCGTGGCCGGCAAGCACAACGACTTCGAGGAGGTGGGTCGCTCGCCGCGCCACCACACGCTCTTCGAGATGATGGGCAACTGGAGCTTCGGCGACTACTTCAAGCGCGAGGCGATCCACTGGGCCTGGGAGTTCCTCACCGTCGAGATGGGAATCCCGGGCGAACGCCTGGCCGCCACGACCTACACGGACGACGAGGTTGCCTGGGCGATCTGGCGCGACGAGATCGGCCTGCCGCCCGAGCGGATGGCACGCTGGGGGAACGTCGAGGCCGGCGACGACAAGAACTTCTGGCGGATGGCCGAGACCGGGCCGTGCGGCCCGTGCAGCGAGGTTCATTACGACCGGGGCGCCCACCTCTCCGAGGGTCCCGAGTGCGTGCCGGACCACTCCGAGACGTGCCCGCGCTGGACGGAGATCTGGAACCTCGTGTTCCTGGAGTTCGACCAGCTGCCCGACGGCGCGCGCGTCCCGCTCCCGTTCACGAGCGTCGACACCGGACTCGGGCTGGAGCGCCTCGCGACCGTGCTCCAGGGCGTGCTCTCCAACTACGACACGGACCTGTTCACGCCGATCCACGAGACGCTGCGACGGCTCCTGGGGCACGATCCCGAGATCTTCGAGGCCGAGCGCTTCAGCTACCAGGTGATCGCGGACCACAGCCGGGCGATGACGTTCCTGATCGCCGACGGGGTCCTCCCCGCGAACGAGGGCCGGGGTTACGTCCTGCGCCGGATCATCCGCCGCGCCGTCCGCCACGGCCGGCTCCTCGGGCGGCGCGAGCCGTTCCTCGTCGAGACCGCGGCCACGGTCGTCGAGGTGATGGGCGAGGCGTACCCGCTGCTGCGTGACGAACGCGCACGCATCCTCGCCGCCATCTCGCGCGAGGAGGTGCAGTTCGCCCGGACGCTCGACGCCGGGACGGCCCAGCTCGAGGAGGCGCTCATTCCCCTGACAGACGCCGAGCGCGTGGTTGGCCGCCGGCCCGAGGACGTCGCACCCGACGCGCCGGTGCTGGCGGGCGGCTTCGCGTTCCGGCTCCACGACACGTACGGCTTCCCGATCGACCTCACGATCGAGCTCGCCGCCGAGCATGGCGTTCGCGTGGACCGCGCCGGCTTCGAGGTCGCGCTCGCCGAGCAGCGCGAGCGCAGCCGGGGCGGCCGCAAGGCCGAGCTGGCGCGGCACGCCCAGCTGACGGCGCAATACGAGGAGATCCTGCGCCGGGCGGGGGCGACGAGGTTCGACGGCTACGAGACGACCACGGCAGAGGGCCGCGTGCTTGCGATCCTCCGCAACGGCACGGCGTACGACGAGCTCACCGGCTCCGGCGAGGCGGAGGTGATCCTGGACCGCACGCCGTTCTACGCGGAGGGCGGCGGGCAGGTCGGCGACGTCGGCGAGCTTCGCGAAGCGGGCGGCGGCTCGCCGCTCTTCGCGGTCGAGGAGACGTTCCGGCCGGCCGGGTCCCTCGTCGTCCACCGCGGAACCCTTCACGGCCGCATTCGTGTCGGCGAGACCGTGAGCGCCGTGGTCGACGCGGAGCGCCGGGCCCGCACGATGCGCAACCATACCGGCACGCACCTGCTCCACCGCGCCCTGCGCAACGTCGCGGGGCCCGCGGCGCGGCAGGCCGGCTCGCTCGTCTCGCCCGACTACCTGCGGTTCGACTACCCGTTCGAGCGCGCCCTCACGGACGACGAGCGGCGCCGGATCGAGGACGAGGTCCGCCGGGTCATCCGCGAGGATCGCCCGGTGACCGTAGCCAACCTCGCGATGGCCGCCGCCATCGACGCTGGTGCGGACGCGTTCTTCGACGAGAAGTACGGCGAGACGGTCCGGACCGTGCGCGTCGCGGACTACAGCTTCGAGCTCTGCGGCGGAACGCACTGCCGCGCATCCGGCCAGGTCGGAAGCTTCGTGATCACCGCGGACCGGAGCATCGGCTCGGGGATGCGGAGGATCGAGGCCCTCACCGGCGACGCGGCCGACGATCACCTGCGCGCCCGCGCCGATCTCCTCGAGAACGTCGCGGAGCGCCTCGGCGCGCAGACCGTGGACGCCGTGCCGGAACGGATCGCCGCGCTGGAGACGGAGCTCCGCGAGGCGAAACGGCGGTTGCGGGCGGGTGCGGGCGCCGCCCTCCCGAAGCCGGCCGAGCTCGCGGCGGCGGCGCGGGAGGTCGCGCCCGGCGTCCGGCTGGTCCTGCATGCGGCCCCATGGACCTCGATCGAGGAGCTCAAGGCGGCCGCCAAGGAGACCCGCGGCCTCCTGCCCTCGGGCGTGATCGCGCTCGGGCTCGATGCGGACGAGCCGCAGCTCTTCGTGGGCGTCTCGGACGACCTCGTGGCGCGAGGCGTCGCGGCCGGGGACCTCGTTCGGGCTGCGATGGCGCACCTCGACGGGAAGGGCGGCGGTCGACCCGAGATGGCCCAGGGCCGCGGCTCGCGGCGCGACGGCCTTCCCGCCGCGCTGGAGGCGATCGGCGCGGCGCTCGCCGCGATCGGCGGCGGCTAAGGCCGCGCCGATGGCCTTCCTGCGCCGGTTCTGGCAGCGCGACAGCAGCGCCCAGCTCGCCGCATGCACCGCGCTCGACATCGGGACCGAGTTCGCGAAGGCGCTCGTCTTCGAGATCGATGCCGAGAGTCGCGGCACGGTGCGCGGTGTGGGCCGCAAGCGCCAGGGCCTCGCCCACATGCAGTCGGGAACGGTGGCGGACATCGCTGCGGTCGTCGACAACTGTGCCGTCGCACTCCAGGAGGCCGAGGAGATGGCCGGCTTCCGGCCCACGCAGGTCGTGATCGGGATCGCCGGCGAGCTCGTCAAGGGGTTCACGACGTCGCATACCCAGGAGCGCCGGAAGCCGGACGTCGCGATCACGGACGCCGAGCTGCAGAAGCTCATCGACGGGGTGCAGCGCGCCGCGCTCATCGAGGCGGAACGGGCGATCACCTGGGAGACCGGCCTGCCCAACGTCGACGTGCGGCTGGTCCACGCCGCGGTCACGTCGGCGAGCATCGACGGGTATGCCGTCACGAACCCGGTGGGCTTCCAGGGCCGCCACGTGAAGATCGGGATCTTCAACGCCTTTGCCCCGCTGGTCCACCTCGGCGCGCTGGAGAGCGTGGCCGCCCAGCTCGACCTGGAGCTGCTCGAGATCGTCGCCGAGCCGTACGCGGTCGCCCGGGTGCTCGCCTCGGAGCAGGTCCAGCAGGCGGGCGCCCTCTTCGTCGACATCGGGGGCGGCACGACCGACGTCGCGCTGGTCCGGGCCGGTGGCATCGAGGGAACCCGGATGTTCGCCCTCGCCGGCCGGGCCTTCACGAAATCGCTCGCCGACCGCCTGGACCTGCCGTTCCCGCGCGCCGAGGCGCTCAAGGTCGACTACGCGCGCGGGCTGGCGATGCCCGAGCACGACGCGATCGCGGAGATCGTGGGCGACGACGTCGCGGTATGGGCCGCCGGCGTCGAGCTGGTCCTCGACGAGCTCGCCGGGGGCGATCTCCTGCCGGGACGGATCTACCTCTGCGGGGGCGGCTCGCGACTGCCCGAGACCGCGACCGCGCTGCGCGATCCCCGTTTCTGGAAGCGCCTGCCGTTCAGCCGGCCGCCGGAGGTCGTGGTGATGCAGCCCGCGATGGTGGAATCGATCACCGACGCCACGAAGCTCCTCGTCGACCAGCAGGACGTCACGCCGCTGGGGCTTGCCTACCAGGCGATCGAGCTCCAGGCGGAGCAGGATGCGCTCGACGCCGCCCTCCGGCGGGTCCTGCGCGCCATGAAGCTGTAGCGTCGCCACGATGGCCACCTTCTATCTCGACATCGACGACGAGATCACGTCCGCCGCCGCCCGCATCCGCGGGACCGCGGACCTCGTCGTGGTGCTGGTGCTGCCGGCCGGCTCGCGCATCGCGACCAGCCGGATCAACTTCCGGCTCCTAGCGCGGGAGGCACAGGAGCGGAGCCGGCGGCTGTCGATCGTGGCGCCCGATGCGGCGGCCCGCGCGCTCGCGGCGACCGCAGGGCTGCCCGTCTTCGCGTCCACGATGGAGTACGAGGCGTCCCTGCCCGGCCGGCCCGACGGTGGGGATGCGGCCGCAGAGCCGATGCAGCGGGCCACGCCCGCGCCTGGGCTGCCTGCCGCGGGAGCTGCTGCGGGAGCCCCTGCTGCGGGCGCCACCGGCGCGGGAGCTCCTGCCGGGGGCACGTCCCCCCGGGCGGGCAGCGCGGCTCGCGCGGCAACGACCGTCGCGCCGCCAGCCCTCACGCCACACGTGCCCGCGTCCGATACGGGGAAGTCCTTCGAAGCGTCACACGCCGGCCCGACCCGCCTGGGCCCGACCACGGGGCTCGGCGCGGAACGAGGCCAGGGCGCGGCGCCGCGACCACGCCACCGCCGCCGGACTGCCGTCCTCGTCGGGCTGCTCGTCCTGGCATTCCTCGGTGTCGCAGGGGGCGCGGCGGCCTACCTGCTCTTGCCCACGGCGTCGATCGTGCTGACCGTCCGGTCTGCGCCGCTTCCACCGGTCACCTTCGTCGTCACGGCTGACCCCGACGTCACGGCCCCGGACCCTGCCGCGGCCGTCGTCCCGGCGACTCGCCTGGAGCTCCCGCTCGCGGCGAACGGCACGTTCAAGGCGTCGGGCAAACGGGTCGACGAGGCGGCCGCCGTCGGCAGCGTGCGTTGGACGAACTGCGATCCGACGCGGTCCTACACGATTCCCCGCGGCACGCTGGTTCGCACCGCGGCGGGCGTCGCGTTCGCGATCGACGAGGCTGTCTTCCTGCCGGTGGCGATCCTCAACCCCCCGCAGATCACCTGCCAGAACCGGACCGTGACCATCACCGCGTCGAAGGCCGGCCCGGATTCGAACGTCGCCGCCGGGACGATCTCGGTCATCCCCGGGCAGTACAACAGCGTGGTGATCTCCGTCCGGAACCCGGCCCCGACCAGCGGCGGGAAACGGGACGAGTTCCCGAAGGTCGTCCAGAAGGACGTCACGGCGGCGCTTGCCGCCCTCGGAAAGCAGATCGACGCGCAGCTCGCGACAGCCGCCGCCGCACCGGCAGGGCTGCCCGCCGGGAGCACGCCGTTCCCCGAGACGGCGACGCGCGGCGCGGCCACGGCGACCGTGGACCCCGCCACGCTCATCGACCAGGAGGTCCCGCAGTTCGACCTTGGCGTGACGGCGACCGGGACCGTCGTCACCGTCGACCAGGCACCGATCCTCGCGCTCGGCCAGGCGCGTGTTGCGGCCGCCGTCCCCGCCGAGCGGGACCTGGTCGCCGGCTCGGCGGTGGTAACCCTCGGACCCGGCACCGTCGACGGGCAGCGCGTTCGCTTCGGCGTGACGGCCCGCGCCGACACCGCGCCGCGCATCGACGAGGCGGCCCTCCGGACCGAGCTGAAGGGACGCTCGAAGGTGGAGGCCGAGGCGATGCTCGGCCCCCTCGGTGATGCGACCGTGACGCTCTGGCCCGGCTGGGCGACGACGATCCCGACGTTCGACGCGCGGGTGGACCTGCGCGTGGAAGGGCTTCCCGGCCCGAACGCGACGGCGTCGCCGGCCGTGACCCCGACCCCGACCCCGGCGCCGACCCCGACCCCGACCCCGGCGCCACCGGCGACGACGGCTCCGTGAGGCGGCTCCTCGGGATCGACCTCGGAACGCGACGGATCGGACTGGCAATCGCCGAGGCCGGTGCGCTCCGCGCGCGCCCGCTCGCGACGCTCGGCCGTGGCCGCTCGATCGACGCCGACACAGACGCGGTCGGTCAGGTGGCAGCCGCCAACGGCATCGGGGAGCTGGTCGTGGGCCTGCCCCTGGACATGTCCGGGGAGGAAGGGCCGGCAGCCCTCGCCGCCCGGCAGTGGGCGGTCGCGATCGCGGACGCCACGGGCCTGCCCGTCACGCTGCGCGACGAGCGCCTCTCCAGCCACGTGGCGGAGGGCCGCGTCGGTCGGGCGAAGCGCGGGCCCTCCGGAGGCCCGCCCGGCCCGGTCCGTCGGGCGGCGAATCGGGCCCGGATCGATCGCGAGGCGGCGGGCGTGATCCTCGAGGACGAGCTCGCGGCCCGGGAGCTGGGGCTGCCCGGGGAGCGGATCGTGGCGGCGGACGCCCGGGGGGATCGCTCGGGCCGCGCTCCGGCGGAGTCGGGTACCCTTGGGGTGCATCCGGACGACGCCGAAGGCCATGCCCGCGGTCCCTCCCGGTCTCCCGGGACCGGGCCTGGCCCCCACGAGGAAACCCGATGACGATCCGCGGCGGCGGCAGTCCGCGAGACGACCGCGACGCAGCGCCGGAACGCACCTCGATGGCGCATCGCCTGGGCGACGCGGCGGTGCGGTCCCGACCCGCCCGCACGGCCGGCGCGGCCCCGGGCCGCTCGGGCACGATCTCCGCCTCCGAGATGGTCGGTCGGGGACCCCGCGGACGGGGATCCGGGTCCCTCCGGTTCATCCTGTTCCTGCTGCTGGGCGCAGGGCTCGTGCTCGCCCTCCTCGCGACGATCGGACGTCCGCTCGTGCGCGGCGTCGTCGTCGACCTGGCGGGCGACAACCCGGGCGCGCTCGGCATCGGGTTCGTGGCGGACATGGTGCGCGAGGACCTGGGCAGCGCCCTGACGGACCCCGCGGGGTCGAACGCGACGGACGTCCCCTTCGCCGTCGCGACCGGCGACACCGCGACCACGATCGCCTCGCGGCTCGCCGAAGTGGGAGTGCTCCGCGATCCGCGCGCCTTCGTGCTCATCTCCCTCGAACGGAACGCGACCACGAGCTACCGGGCCGGCGACTTCGTGGTCCGCCAGACGATGACGCCGGAACAGCTGTCCGCGGCGCTCCTGGCGCCGCCGGCGCCGGACCTGCACATCGTGCTGTCGATCCGAACCGGGCTTCGCCTCGAGCAGATCGCGGCGCTCATCCAGGCAAAGCCCGCGGACCGCGGGCTCGCCTCTCTTGCCATGTCCGCCTCCGCGTTCCTGGACCTGGTCCGCACGCCGCCGGCGTCACTCCTGCGGGATTACCCGTGGCTGCAGATCCCCAAAGGGGGAACGCTCGAGGGCTACCTGGCAGCGGGCGACTACCCGATCCTCCCCGACGTGACGCCGGACCAGCTGGTCCGAATGATGCTCGACCGGTTCATCAGCGAGGTCGGGGCGGAGCGCATGAACGTCGCCGCGTCCCGCGGGCTCACCTGGTACCAGGTCCTCAGCCTGGCTTCGATCGTCGAGCAGGAGGCGGCCGTCGACTCCGAGCGCCCGCTGATCGCGGGCGTCTACCAGAACCGCATCCTCAGGGGCATGATCCTCAACGCGGACCCAACCGTCATCTACGGAAACGACACCCTGAACCTTGCCGACCTCGCGATGCCCGCATGGGCGACCTACAGCTTCTGGAACCTGGTCGGGTCCCCGCTTGCCAGCGTGAAATTCCCGCCGGCGCTGGCGGGCTTCCAGACGTACCAGCACCCGGGCCTGATCCCCGCGCCGATCTGCACGCCAACCGTGGCTTCCATCGACGCCGCGCTCGCGCCCAACACCAAGGCCGGCTACCTCTACTTCGTGGCCAAGCAGGACGGCAGCAGGACGCACGCCTTCGCGAAGACCGCTGCCGAGCACGAAGCCAACCTGCGGAAATACGGGTACATCAAGTGACCCGGGGCGGACCGGACGGCCTGCCGGTCGCGGCCGATTTCGCGCCGCCGCCCGGCCCCCGCCGGAGACGGGCCTGGGACGAGGCGGACAGGGCGGCCCGTCCTGCCAGGCTCGCGCGCCTTCGTGCTCACCTCTCCGCGGAGGGGATCGATGCGTACTTCGGCCTCGGCCGCGAGGAGATCCGGTACCTGGCCGGGGTCGCCCTCGGCGACGGCGAGGAGAAGGTCGCCGGCCATTCCGGCCGGTTCCTCGTGTCCGCGGAGGCAGTGGTCGTGCTCGCCGACAGCCGCTACACGCTCCAGGCCCGCCGCGAGGCACCCGATGCGCGCGTCGAGGTGGTGACCTACGACCTGGCCGCCCGGTGGGCCGAGCTGTGCGGCTCGATCGGCGCCCGCCGGGTTGCGGTGCCCGCCGCCGACATCAGCCATGCGCTCTGGGGAGAGCTGGCCGCGGCCGCCCCCGGCGTGGAGCTGGTGCCTGCCGGCCCCTGGGTCGCCGAGGATCGCGCGGTCAAGGAGCCGGCCGAGATCGAGCGGATCGCGGCCGCCTGCGCCGTCGCGGATCGCGCGCTCGCGATGCTCCTGCCCGAGATCCGCCCCGGCGTGACCGAGGCATCGCTCGCGTGGCGCCTGGAGACGATGATGCGGGAGGGTGGCGCCGAGGCGCTCGCCTTCGATGTGGCGGCGCTCGCTGGCCCCCAGGCCGCGCTGCCCCACGGATCACCGGGCGAGCGGCGCGTTCGCACGGGCCAGGTGCTGCTCTTCGACTTCGGGGCGCAGGTCGCGGGTTATCGGAGCGACATGACGCGGACGCTCTTCGTCGGCGAGCCGCGACCGCGCGACCTGGCGGTCCACGAGCTGGTGGCGCGCGCCCAGGCGGCCACGATCGCGTACCTGGAGGCATCGCTGGCGGCCGGGACCGTCCCGAACGGGCGGGCGGCCGACGCGGCGGCGCGCGACGTCATCGCCGCGGCCGGCCACGGGCACCACTTCGGGCATGGCACCGGGCACGGGATCGGCCTCGCCACGCACGAGGCGCCGTCGCTCTCGCGCGTGGCGTCGGACGCGCCGCTGCCGAGCCCGACCGTCTTCTCCGTGGAGCCCGGCGTCTACCTCGACGGCCGGACGGGCGTCCGGATCGAGGATCTCGTCCACTTCGATGTGGCCGCGGGCCGGGTCGACCGTCTCACGCGCTTCCCTCGCGAGGTGCTCGTCGTCGGGTGACCGGGCCCGCTCGCCGGGGCGGCCGCGAGGCTCGTCCGGCAGGCACCCGGGTGCGTCGGGTCGGCCGGCGCGGGGAGTGGGTCGGCCCGTCTGCTACGATCCATCGCACCATCACGATCAGCTGCGCCGGCGCGCGCCCATTCCCGCCGGCCCCCGAGGGAGCCTTCCATGATCTCCACCGGCGAGCTGCACAAGGGCGTCGTCATCGAGCTCGACGGCGACCTCTGGCAGATTCTCGACTACCACCACATCAAGATGGGCCGTGGATCGGCCCAGGTCCGGATCAAGCTCAAGAACGTGAAGAAGGGCTCGATCGTCGAGAAGTCCTTCCAGGCAGGCGAGCGGTGGCCGCGGGCACAGCTCGATCGGCGCCCGATCCAGTTCATGTACCGCGACGGCGACGCCTTCCACTTCATGGAGATGGAGACGTACGAGCAGTTCCACCTCAACGCGGACCAGCTCGAGGACGCCGTCAACTACATGAAGGACGGCATGACGCTCGACCGGATCAGCTATGACGGTGAGACGCTCGGCGTGGAGCTCCCGATCACGGTGGACCTCCTGGTCGTCGGGACGGATCCCGGCTTCGCCGGCGACACCGCGACAGGCGCCCGCAAGCCCGCCACGACCGAGTCCGGCCTGATCGTGCAGGTGCCGCTCTTCGTGACCGAGGGCGACACCATCCGCGTCGACACGCGCACTGGCGAGTACCAGACCCGGCTCTAGCTGCCTCCCCGGGCCGCCGCGAACCCCAGCCGAACGCCGGAGCTGCGTGCGTGCCCGACGACGAGCCGCCGGACTGGGCGCTCCCCGCGTGGGACGCGATCGACCTCGGGACGCGGCCCCCCGACCGATCGCGACCCGGCCGCCCCGCCGGCACGTTCGGGCTCCGGATCCTGGCCGTCACCGAGGTCACCCACGCGGTCCGCGACGCGCTTCGCGAGGATCCGCGGCTCGCCGACCTGTGGGTCGAGGGCGAGGTGGGCCGCGTGACGGTCAGCTCGGCAGGCCACGCCTACTTCACCCTGCGCGACGAGAAGAGCCAGCTCGCCTGCGTCTTCTTCCGCGAGGACCGACAGGCCAGCGCGTTCGAGCCGCAGTCAGGGATGCGGGTGATCGTGCATGGCCGGATCGACGTCTTCGACGCGCAGGGCGTCTACCAGTGCTATGTCGCCGCGATCCAGCCGGCGGGCTTCGGTGACCTGGCCCTCCGATTCGAGCAGACGAAGGCGCGCCTCGCGGCGGAGGGGCTGTTCGACGCGAGGCGCAAGCGGCCGCTCCCCGTGCGTCCGGCGACGATCGCCGTCGTCACCAGCCTGTCGGGCGCGGTGATCCACGACATCCGGCGCGTGCTGGCGCGGCGCTGGCCCCTTGTCCGCGTCGTCGTGAGCGCCTGTCGCGTCCAGGGGGACGGCGCCGCCGAGACGATCGTGGCGGCGCTTGGCCGGCTGGCCCGCTACGACGCCGCCTGCCGCGCGAACGACCGGGCGGCGGATGCCCCGGGGCTCGTCATCGTTGCCCGCGGCGGCGGTTCGCTCGAGGATCTCTTCGCCTTCAATGACGAGCGCGTCGTGCGTGCCATCGCCGGCCATCCGGTGCCGGTGGTGAGCGGCATCGGCCACGAGACGGACGTGACGCTCTCGGACTTCGCGGCCGACCTCCGTGCGCCGACGCCGTCGGCGGCCGCCGAGCTCGCCGTGCCCGACCGGCTCGAGGTCGTGATGGCGCTCCGCGGGCGGCGTCGCAGGCTCGACGAGGCGGCGACGCGCGCCCTTGCCGGTTCCTCCCGTCGGGTGGCCGCGGAACGGCGCGCACTCGAGGGGCTGCGGCCCGCGACGCGGCTGGCGGCCGCCCGGGAGCGGGCCGGGTACCTCCTGGACCGCGCGACCGCTGCCATCTCGGGGCGGATTGCCGTCGATCGCCGCGCCACCGAGCACGCCGCGCGCGACCTCGGGCCACTCGTCGGGGGACGCCTCCGGCGCGAACGCGGGCGGCTCGCGACGGCGTCGGCAGCCCTCGGCGCGCTGGGTCCGGAGGCCACCCTCGCCCGCGGCTACGCGATCGTGCGGCGCGCGGAGGATGGAGCGATCCTCCGCGATCCCGCCGAGTCGCCGGCCGGGACGCGGCTCCGCCTGCGCCTGGCCCGGGGCGAGCTGGCCGCCCGCGCCGAGAGCGTCGAGCCTGCCGCCCATTCGGGGGGCGAAGCACGTGGCTGACCTGGTGGTCTTCGTCGCGCTCGTCGGGCTCATCGGTGCGGCCGGGGTCCTGCTTGGTATGCTCGCGGCGCGGCGGCTTGGCGCCTGGGACGACCGGCGATCCGCCGCCGCGGACGCAGCCACGGCCCCGGGCATCTTCGGGCCGGCGATCGACGACCTGGGCCAGGATGGAGGCGAGACCCTTGACTGAGGCGCTCGTGGCGCTCGAGACCCTGACCTTCGACGCGGCCCTGGCCGAGCTCGAGCGGACCGTCGCGGAGCTCGAGGCGGGCGGCCTGCCGCTGGAGCAGACGATCGCCCGCTACGAGCGGGGCGTCGCCCTGGAGCAGCGCTGCGAGCAGCTCCTCGCCGATGCCGAGCTGCGCGTCCGGCGACTCGTCGAGGGGGCGCGAGGGGCGCTGGAGGTGGCCGAGCTCCGGCTCGACCCCGACGCGGCGGAGACGCCGTCGGGCGCCCTCCCGGGGGCCGGAGAGTAGACTCGCGGGATCGCCCGGCGGGCACCAACGAGGGTCTCCGTCCTCGGCGAGCGTCATTCGATACGAAGCCGCGTCCCGCGGCGTACGAGCACGCCGAACCAAGGAGCCAGCGCGTGGCGATCCTGCCGACTCTCCACGGCCCGGGCGATCTTCGCGGCATGAGCGAGACCCGGCTCGCGGAGCTTGCCGAAGAGATCCGCCGGGCAATCATCTCCACCGTCGCCACGACCGGGGGCCACCTTGGCTCTTCGCTCGGCGTGGTGGAGATCACCCTTGCCCTCCACCGTATTCTCGAGTCGCCCCGCGACCGGATCGTCTGGGACACCGGGCACCAGGCCTACCCGCACAAGCTGCTCACCGGGCGCTACGCGCGCTTCGGGACGCTTCGCCAGCTCGGCGGGATCGGGGGCTTCCCGCGCCGCAGCGAGTCGGACCACGATGTCTTCGACGGCGGCCACGCGGGGACGGGCCTCTCGATCGCGGCGGGGCTTGCGACCGCGCGGGACGTCCGCCACGGGATGGAGCGCATCGCCGTCATCGTCGGCGACGCGGCGCTCATGAGCGGGCTCTCGCTCGAGGCGCTCAACGACCTGGGTCATCGCCACACGCCGGTTCTCATCATCCTCAATGACAACGAGATGTCGATCAGCCCATCGGTGGGCGCGCTCTCGAAGTACCTCTCGGAGATCAAGCTCTCCACCGCATGGCAGCAGTCGAAGCGCGGCTACGACCAGTTCGTCGAGCGGGTGCCGATGGTCGGGCCGACTGCCCTCGAGTTCAGCCGGCGCGTCCGCAAGTCGGTGGTCAGCTTCGCCCAGCCCGGTCAGCTCTTCGAGGATCTCGGGATCACGTACATCGGGGTCGTTCCCGGCCACGACCTGCGGACGCTCGAGCATACGTTCCGCAGCGCCCTCGCCCTCGACGCGCCGGTCCTGGTCCACGTCCGGACCCAGAAGGGCCGCGGCTACCACCCGGCGGAGAAGGATCAGGTCGGCTTCCACGGCGCCGCGCTGCCGCCCATGACGGACTCCCACGAGGCGCGCCGGGGCAGGTCGGCCAGCCCGTTCGGGGCCGGCGAGATCAGCGCCGTCTCGACCGGGACGGGTGCACGAAACGGCGGCGCAGTGCGTCCGGCGGCGGAGCAGGCGGCCCAGGCGAAGCAGCCGAACTACACCTATCACTTCGCGCAGGAGATCGTCGCCGCCGCCCGCGAGGATCGCCGGATCGTCGCGATCACGGCCGGAATGCCGACCGGGACCGGGCTCAACCGGTTCCAGGCGGAGTTCCCGGACCGCTTCATCGACGTCGGGATCGCGGAGCAGCACGCAGTCGCGCTCGCGACGGGGATCGCCCTCGGCGGAGGGCGCCCGGTCGTCGCGATCTACGCCACCTTCCTCCAGCGCGCGTTCGACCAGATCGTGCACGACGCAGCACAGAACGACCAGCCGATCCTGATCGGCGTGGACCGTGCCGGCCTCGTGGGCGAGGACGGGACCAGTCACCAGGGGATGTTCTCGTACCCGGCCCACCGCCAGATCCCGAACCTCGTCATCGCCGCGCCGAAGGACGAGCAGGAGCTGCGCTCGCTGGTCCGGACCGCGCTCGCCCAGGAGCACCCGTTCGCCCTCAACTACCCGCGCGACGCCGGCTTCGGTGTGCCCGAGCGGACGCCGGAGGTCCTCCCGGTGGGGCGTGGCGAGGTCCTTCGCGAAGGGACGGACATCCTCCTTGTCGGGTTCGGGCCGATCGTCGCCCGGGGACTCGAGGTCGCCGACGCGCTTGCCGCCGGCGGATGGTCGGTCGGCGTGATCAACGCCCGCTTCCTCAAGCCGATGGACCGCCAGCTGATCCTGGACCAGGCGCGCGGGAAGCGCCTCGTGGTCACGCTCGAAGAGAGCACCGTGATCGGCGGGTTCGGCTCCGCGATCCTCGAGGTGCTCGAGGAGGCGCGGCTGGCCGATCCGGCATACCGCGAGGTGGCCCTCCGGATCGTGGGCATCCCGGGCGATCGGTTCATCGACCACGGGTCGGTGGGCGATCTGCGAAGGCTCATCCGCCTGGACACTCCCGGGATCCTTGCCCAGGTGCACGAGACCCTGGACCTGCTCCGCGCCACGCCGCCTGCCGCGACTGTCCGCCCACCCTCGGCGACGGCGCCTGCCTGACGGCGATGCGGCGCCGGATGCGTCACGGGCCGGGATGCGCCGGAGTGCAGCGGTGCGTGGCATGATCGCGCGGTGAGCACCGCCGGCCGCGTGGATCCCCCGACCTCGATGGCCAGCCCGGCGCGCCCGCGGCGTGCGCGGCGCGTCCGGCTGGACCAGCTGCTCGTGGAGCGCGGGCTCGTCGAGACCCGGAGCCGGGCGCAGGCGCTCCTCCTCGCCGGCCGCGTGCGCGTGGGGGCGGGTGACGCGGCCCGGTTTGACCGGAAGCCCGGGGACCTGGTCGACGGCTCCCTCGCGCTGGAGGTCGCCACGCCCATGCCCTTCGTCTCGCGGGGCGGGGAGAAGCTCGCCGGCGCCCTCGACGCGTTCCGGGTGGATCCGTCGGGCCTGGTCTGCCTGGACGCCGGCGCGTCGACCGGTGGGTTCACGGACGCGCTGCTGCAGCGCGGCGCCGCCCGGGTTCACGCCGTGGACGTCGGTCGCGGACAGCTCGCGGCATCGCTCGTCCGCAACCCGCGGGTGATCGTCCACGACCGGGTCAACGCGCGCCACCTGGAGCCCGCCATGCTGGGCGAGCCGGTGTCGCTTGCAGTCGTCGACGTCTCGTTCATCTCGCTGGCGCTGGTGCTCGGGCCGGTGGCACGCTGCGTCACCGCCGGCGGCCGGATCGTCGCGCTCGTGAAGCCCCAGTTCGAGGCCGGGCGAGGTGAGGTGCCGGGCGGGGTCGTGCGTGATCCCGCGGTCCATCATGCCGTCCTGGCGCGAGCCCTCGCGACTGCCCGGGGCCTCGGCCTCGTCCCGCTCGACGTCACGCGGTCGACCCTGATCGGTCCCGCGGGCAATCGCGAGTTCTTCGTGCACCTCGGCGTGCCGGACCCCGCAGCCCCGGACGCCCTGGGCCGCGACGCGCGACCGGACCTGGCCGCCCGCGTCGCGGGATGCACCGCCCCATGACCGAGATCCGGCGGATCGGCTTCGCCTACAACCCGACGAAGGACGACGCGGTCGAGCTCTCGGCTCGCGCCACCGGCTGGTGCGCCGTGCGCGGCATCGAGTCGTGGACCCTCGCCTCCGCGGACCACGAGCGCCTCGTGCGCGCACTGCCCGGGACGCAGGTTCTCGTCGTGCTCGGCGGCGACGGCACGTTCCTGCGTGCGGCCCGGGCGGTCACCGAGGTCGACGTGCCGATCGTGGGCGTGAACCTCGGCAAGGTCGGCTTCCTCTCCAAGGCCGAGGCGCACGAGCTCGAGCCACTCCTCGAGAAGCTTCGGACGGGCGCATACACGCTCGAGCCGCGGATGGCGCTCCGAGGGTCGATCCACGGCCCCGGCGGCGGCGCACCGCGACGCACGTTCGTCGCGCTCAACGACGTGGTCATCGCGCGCGGATCGCTCGCCCGCGTCGTCCGGCTGGAGGTGGACATCGGACCGTCGCACCTCGCCACGTACGTGGCCGACGGGCTGGTGGTGGCCAGCCCGACCGGCTCCACGGGTTACTCCTTCTCGGCCGGTGGGCCGATCCTCGACCCGCTGAGCCGGAATCTCGTCGTCTCGCCGATCGCCGCCTACCTCTCGGCAATTCGCTCGGTCGTGGTGAGCCCCGACCACGTGGTCAGCTGTCGCGTCGCGGAGGCACACGAGGCGCTCGTCTCGATCGATGGGCGCGAGGACGTCCGCTTGTCTGTGGGCGACGTGGTCACGGTGGCAGCGCTCCAGCGGCCGGTCCGCTTCCTCGAGCCCGATGGCGCCCTGCCGTTCTGGGACCTCCTGCGCCAGAAGGCGCAGCTGCTGCCCTCCTGAGCATGGCCGACCCGCGCGGCCCCGGGCTCGCCGCCGGGCGCCTCCTCGAGCTGGCGGTCGCCGACTTCGCGCTGATCGAGCGCGTCCGGATCACGTTCGCGGCGGGATTCAACGTGCTGACCGGCGAGACGGGCGCCGGGAAGAGCCTGCTGATCGACGCGCTCGGCCTCGCCCTCGGGGCGCGCGCGGACCCGGGCCTCGTGCGCCACGGCGCGGACGCCGCCCGTGTCGAGGCGCTCTTCGACCGGCTGCCAGAGGCGCTCGTGTGCGTTCGCGAGGTCGGCGTGAACGGCCGATCGGTCGCGCGGGTCGACGACGAGACGCTGACAGCCGGCCGGCTGGCGGCCATCGCCGGCCCGCTCGTGGAGATCCACGGGCAGCGGGACCAGGGCCGCCTCCTCGACGAGCGCTGGCAGCGCGAGCTGCTCGACGGCTACGGGGGCCACGCCGCGGAGCGCGCCGCGGTTGCCGGCTCCGTGGGGGCCTGGCGGGACAACGAGGCCGCGCTGGCGTCGCTCGCCATCGACCCGCTGGAGCTGGAGCGCCGGGTCGCCCTCCTGGAGCACGAGGTCGAGGAGATCACCGGCGCCCGGCTCGTCCCCGGCGAGGCGGTCGCGATCCGGGCCCGTCTCGATGCGTCGCGGCACGGCGAGGCGATCGCGCGCGGGTCGGCGGCGCTCGCCGGCCTCCTCGCCGGCGACGACGGGGCAGCGGAGGCGTCGCTGGGCGCACGCGAGCAGGCGTCACGCGCGGCGTCGGAGGCGGCGGCGCTCGCCCGTCTCGATGCACGTTACGGGCCGCTCGTGGAGCGCCTGGCCGGCGCGGCCGCGGAGCTCGAGGACGTCGCGTCGGAGGCGCGTCGCCTTGCGGAGACGGTCGACCACGATCCAGCCGCGCTCGCGACCCTGGAGGCGCGCCTGTCGGTGCTGTATAGCCTGGAGCGGCGCTACGGGACCGATGTCGACGGTCTCGTCGGACGGGCCGGGGAAGCGGCCGCGGAGATCGATCGCCTGCGCGATCTGGGCACCGAGCGCGAGCGGCGACGCCTCGACGCCGAGCGGCTCCTCGCCGACGTGGCCAGCACCTGCGTCGTCCTCTCGGCGCGCCGCGCGCGGGCTGCGACTGAGCTCGGGACGGCGATCGAGACCGCGGTCGCCGAGCTCGGCCTGCGCGGGACGCGCGTCGAGATCGCGGTCGGCCGGCGGATCGCGGCTCCGGATGAGCCCGCCATCGAGCTCGGCGGGGACGCCGTGGCGTTCGACGCGACCGGTGCGGACGTCGTCGTCTTCCTGATCGCGCCGAACCCGGGCGAGCCGGCGCGGCCGCTCGCGAAGATCGCGTCGGGCGGCGAGCTGTCGCGGCTCGCCCTCGCGATCGAGGAGGTGCTGGCCGCGGCGGACGCGACCCCGACCCTCGTCTTCGACGAGATCGACGCGGGGATCGGCGGCCGGAGCGCGGACCCTGTCGCGCGGACGCTCTGGCTCCTGGGACGCCGGCACCAGGTCCTGTGCGTGACGCACCTGCCCCAGATCGCCGCCCACGCCGACGCGCATTTCGGGATTCGAAAGGTCGAGCGCGCCGGCCGGACCGTGACCGAGGTATGCCGGTTGACCGACGACGACCGCGTCGTGGAGCTCGCCGCGATGATCGGCGGTCCTGCGGCCGGCTCGGCAGCCACCGCGTCGGCGCGGGACCTCCTCGCGCGAGCGGCCGCGTTTCGAGCCTCCCGGGCGGCACCGGCCCGCACGCGACGATGACCGGTCGAGGCGGCCTGGGGCCGACGGACGCAGGGGCGATCCGCACCGAAGCCGGCCGCTCCGGGGCAGACCGGCGTCATCCCGCGGCGCGGCCGCCGGGAAGCGCGCGGCGACAGCGCCGGCCGCGCCTGATGCCTGCCGGGACCCCGCCGGACCTGGTTGCCGCGATCGAGGCGTTCCTGCTCCATCTCCAGGTCGAGCGCGGGCTCTCCCCGGCGACCCTCTCCGCGTACGGCGCCGACCTGCGCGACTTTGCGGGCAGCCCGGAGGCGCTCGGCGGCTGGGAACGCTCTCCCGACCCGGCCATCGCCTACCTGGGCCGCCTGGCGAGCACGGCCGGCCCGTCCGGCGTCCGTCTCCGCGCGACGAGCCGCCGCCGCCGCACCGCGGCGATCCGGGCCTTCTACCGCTTCGCGCTCGCAGAAGACCTGGCCCGGGTGGACGTTGCCGCCCATCTTGATCTGCCGCGCGAGCCGCGGCTCCTGCCCGACCCGCTCGGGATCGAGGAGGTGGCGCGGCTCCTCGAGGCAGCGGGGCCGCTCGGGCCCGCGGACCCGGCGCACGATGCCGCCCCGATTCGGTCACGCGCGCTGCTGGAGCTGCTCTACGCAGCGGGTCTGCGGGTAAGCGAGGCGACCGGGCTCGACGTGGATGACCTGGACCTCGACGGGGCGACGGTGCGGGTGATCGGCAAGGGCGACAAGGAGCGCCTCCTGCCCGTCGGCGATGTCGCGATCGACTGGCTGCGCCGCTACGAATCCGCGGTCCGCCCGGCCCTGCTGGCGCTGCATGCCGTTCCCGTCCACCGCGGTGGCCCGGTCTTCCTGGGGAGCCGGGGACGCCGCCTGACGCGCCAGCAGGCGTGGGACGTCGTGACGCGGGCGGCCGCGGCCGCGGGCCTGGCCGGGCGGGCGACGCCTCACACGCTCCGCCACTCGTTCGCGACGCACCTGCTGGAGGGCGGAGCCGACCTGCGCATCGTCCAGGAGCTGCTCGGACATGCGAGCATCAGCACGACACAGATCTACACGCATCTCACCGGCGAGCGTGTCCGGGAGGTGTACGCTCGGGCGCATCCGCGCGCCTGAGGGCCGCGACGAAGGAGGAAGGATCGGATGGGGCGCTATACCGACTCGCTGCTCATGGACGGGGAGCATGTCCTCTACCGGACGCGCCAGCACCCGCTCGGCCGGATCGTCGCCGCCCGGTGGGGGATCGTGATGGTCGGCGTCGCGATCGCCGCGCTGCTCGCGATCCTGATCGGGAACCCCGGCGAACCGCTGCGCGGGATCCTGGGCTGGGTCACGCTCGCGCTGCTCGTGCTCGGCGCCGTGGACATCGTCTGGATCTACCTTCATTGGTGGGCCGAGGATTACGTCATCACGAACCGCAGGATCCTCAAGGTGGAGGGTCTCTTCAACAAGCGGGCCGCCGACAGCAGCCTGGAGAAGATCAATGACGCCATCCTCGAGCAGAGCGTCTTCGGGCGGATGTTCGACTGGGGCGATCTCAGGGTCCTGACCGCGGCCGAGGAGAACGCCGACGACTACCACCTCCTCCACCACGCCCCGACGTTCAAGAAGACGATGCTCCTCGCCAAGCAGGACATCGAGGACGAGCTCGCCCGCCGGATCACGGCACCGCTCGAGGCGCTCAACGCCCGCGAGTCCGAGCAGGACCGGAGGGAGGCCGAGGCCCAGGCGTCCGCGAGGACGGCACCCCCGCCGCAGGCCGCCCCGCCGGTGGTCCCGGCCGCACCCGCCCAGAAGACGGCGGAGGAGAAGCTCCGCGAGCTCGCTGCGCTCCGCGACGCGGGCCTCATCACGCCGGAGGACTTCGAGGCGAAGAAGACGACGATCCTCGCCACGATGTAGCGCGGCGCGCACTGGCTACCATATGCGGGATCCCCGCCCGCACCCGGAGTTTCCGTGCTCGGACTGAACCTCGATCCTGCCACGCTCGTCGCCGTGGCAATCTTCCTCCTCGTCGGCTTCCCGGTCCACGAGTTCAGCCACGCGCTGGCGGCCTACCGGCTCGGCGACGGCACGGCCAAGCTGTTCGGGCGCCTGACGCTGAACCCGCTCGTCCACCTGGACCCGTACGGATCGCTGCTGCTCGTCGCATCCGCGGTCCTCGGGGGGTTCATCATCGGCTGGGCCAAGCCCACGCCCGTCAACCCGTCGATGCTCCGCGGCGGCCGCCGGGCGGAGGCCTGGGTGGCGGCCGCCGGGCCTGTCTCGAACCTCGTGATGGCGGTCCTGGCGGCCATCGTGCTTCGCCTGATCGTCGCGCTGGACCTCGCGAGCAGCGACGCCGCGCTCTTCGTCGCCAGCGTGATCTTCATGTTTGTCTTCATCAACGTCGCGCTGTTCATCTTCAACCTGATCCCGATCCCGCCGCTCGACGGCTCGAAGGTGATGTTCGCGCTCATGAACCCGCGAACCGTCTGGCGGATTCGACCGACGCTGGAGCAGTGGGGTTTCCTCATCCTGATCGTGGTCATGATCATCCCGCTCAACGGGATCTCGATCGGCGGGCGGGTGATCGGCCCGCTCCTCAATGGGCTTGTCTCCGTCCTGGTGGGCTTCTAAGGCCCGCCAGCTCGGCCGTCATCTCGTCGCCCGCGTGGCGCCGGGGGAGCGGGCCGCGCTGGCCGGCTGGCTGACGCCCGCCCAGCTGTCGCTCTTCGACGGCATGCCGACCGCGGACCGCCGGCATGGCCTCGACGTGATGCAGCGCCTCCGTTCACGCGGCAGCGACGATCGCGACCTCCTCCTTGCCGGTCTCTTCCACGACGCCGGCAAGGGACACTCGATCCGGCTCTGGCACCGGGTCGCATGGTCGCTCGGGGAGCGCCTGGGGCCCTGGGCGCATCGCCTCGCGGGTCGCCTCCCGGGCGGTGGTGATGCCATGGCGCGGCTCAGCGACCACGCCGACCGATCGGCATCCCTCGCCCTCGCGGCAGGCTGCGGGCGCCGCACGGCGGACCTGATCCGGGGTGACGTGCCCGGGGCCGACGCCGCGGCAGCAGCGCTCCTGCACCAGGCCGACGAGGCCGGCTGACCACTCATGGCAGGGTCGTCGATCGAACGGGGAGCCGGCGCGGCGACGATCTCGGCCGCCGGAGCGGCGACGACCTCGACCGCCGGCGTGGCGACCTCGGTCGTCTTCGGCGCTCGTCGGCGGCCGGAGGACGCCACCGAGATCCACCTGCCCGAATGGGACGGCCCGCTCGGGCTCCTGCTCTCCCTCGTGGAGGCACGCCGGCTCGATGTCCTGAGCGTGCCGCTCGGCGCGCTCGCCGAGGCCTACCTCGACGCCCTTGCGACCCTCGAGGGCGATCGCCTCGGCAGCATCTCCGCGTTCGTGGGCGTGGCGAGCCAGCTGATCCTCATCAAGAGCCGCGCCCTGCTGCCGCGTCAGCTCGCCACGGGCGTGCCGCTCGCCGACGAGGGAATGGACCCGGAGGCGGAGCTGCGGGCGCGCCTCCTGCTCTACCGCGCGTTCCGGGATGCGGGTGCCGTGCTCCAGGCGCGCGCCCTGGCCGGCGCGCTCTCGGTTCGCCGCGAGCCTGGGGTTGCCGCGGCGGCCGGCCGAACCCACGCGGTCGCGCCGGATGCGCCGCCACTGGACGTGACGCTCCTGGTCCGCGCGCTCGACCGGCTGGCTGCCGTGGTGCCCGCGCCGCCGGTGCCTCCCGAGGTTGTCCCGCGGACCATGACCCTGGCCGAGCGTGCCCGTCTCATCCGCGCCGCGCTCGAGGAGGCGAGCCCGGTCGTCCTGCAGGACCTGCTGGCAGGCGTTCGCGACCGGGTGGTCATCGCCGTCACGTTCCTCGCCCTCCTGGAGCTCGTGAAGCGCCGCGAGGTGACCGTGGAGCAGGACCGCCCGTGGGGCCCCATCCTTGTGCGATCGGTCCCGCAGCCGCCGGCGTGGCCGGGGCAGGGGAGTGGGCGCGCGACGGGTGATGATCCGCTCGACGAGACGCTGGAGGACGACGCATGAGCGACGGCGATCCGCTCGAGCCCGAAGCCGCCGCGACGCCCGATGCCACGGCCGGCGGGGCGGATGATGCTGCGGAGGGGGCGGATGCCCGGGACGGCCTGCCGGGCGACGCGTTGACCGACGCGCAGCTGGAGGCGCTGCTCTTCGTCGCCGAGCGACCGCTTTCCCGGCGCGAGCTCGGCGCCATCACGGGCGCTTCCCCGGAAACGATCGACGGCCGGCTCGGCGACCTCCAGGTCGTGCTCGAATCGCGCGGGCTGCGCCTGATCGTCGACGGGGAGCGGGTGGCGCTCGCCACGGCGCCGGAGGCGGGACGCCTGATCGGCCGGTACATCGGCCGGGAGCCGACCCGGCTCTCGCCCGCCACGCTCGAGACGCTCGCGATCGTCGCGTACCGGCAGCCGGCCACGAAGAGCGTCATCGAGCGGATCCGCGGCGTCGACGCTGACTACGCGATCCGGAGCCTCCTCCATCGCAGGCTCGTGGTGGAGCTGGGTCGCTCTGACGCGCCCGGCCGGCCGATCCTCTACGGCACCGGCGTGGAGTTCCTCGAGAGGTTCGGGCTCACGAGCATCGACGACCTTCCGGTCGTGGACGCGGCGATCGCCGAGCGGCTGACGCTCGCCGATGGGGACGCGGCCGCCGGCCCAGCCGCGGCCGCCATGACGGCTGGCGGCGCGGCAATCGACGCGGGCGCGCGCAGGCCCGCCGGCCGGCCTCGCTGATGCCGGAGGAGCGGGTCGCCAAGCTGCTGGCGGCCGCGGGGGTGGCAAGCCGGCGCGGCGCCGACGTCCTGATCGGCGCCGGCCGCGTGACGCTCGACGGCCGCGTGGCCACGCTCGGGGAGAAGGCGGACCCGGCCGTCACGGCCATCGCCGTGGACGGTCGTCCGATCGACGTGGTCGCGGCGCTCGTCGCCCCGGCCGTGCACCTCGCCCTCCACAAGCCCGCGGGCGTGACCAGCACGGTCGCGGACCGGCACGCGGATCGCACCGTGCTGGACCTGGTCGCGGCCCGTCTCATCCCACCGGGTGTGCGCCTCTACCCGGTCGGCCGCCTGGACCTCGACTCCGAGGGCCTGCTCATCCTGACGAACGACGGCGCCTGGACGGATCGCGTGCTCCATCCGCGCCATGGCGTCGAGCGCGAGTACGCGGTCGCGCTGGCGGTGCCCCTCGAAACGGAGCAGCGCACGGCGCTCGCGGCGGGCATCGCGATGGAGGAGGGGACCGCGCGCCTCGGGGCGCTTCGGCCTGCGACCAGGACCGAGACAACCAGCCTCGCGCGCCTCCTGGACCCCCGCCCGGTTCCGACGCTCACCTGGTACCGGGTGATCCTGGGCCAGGGCTGGAAGCGGCAGCTGCGCCGGATGTTCGGGGCGGTGGGCGCCCCGGTCGCCCGCCTGGTCCGCGTCCGGGTCGGGTCGCTCCGGCTGGATCTCGCCACCGGCGCCGTGCGGCCGCTGACGGCCGCGGAGGTGCGCCGACTCGGGGCGTCCATCTACAACCCGGACGCCGGGAGCGGCGAGCGACGGCGGCGGCAATGAGAGACGCCGCCCCGGCCTCGACGCTCCGGCGCGTCCACCCGTCCAAGGGACCGGCAGACCTGCTAATCACCGGAGCTTCGGTTCGAACGCTCGACCGGGACGGGACGGTGGCCGAGGCGCTGGCAGTCACGGGCGGGAGGATCGCCGCCGTCGGCGCCGCGCCGGCGCTGCGCCGGCTGGTCGGCCCCCGGACGCGCGTCCTGGAGCTCCGCGGCGAGACCGTCCTCCCAGGCTTCCACGATGCCCACGTCCACCCGCCGACGGGCGGGCGACATCTCCTCCTGTGCAATCTCCACGACCTGGCGTGGGACCGGGAGGCATACCTCGGACGGATCCGGGAGTACGCCGGCATGCATCCGTCCGAGGCGTGGATCGTCGGCGGCGGCTGGGCCATGCCCGCATTCAGTGGCGGGACCCCGTCACGCCGGGACCTGGATGCAATCGTCCCCGACCGGCCCGTCTACCTCGAGAACCGGGATGCCCACGGCGGGTGGGCGAATTCCGCGGCGCTCGCGCTCGCCGGCGTCACGGCGACCACGCCCGACCCGCCCGACGGCAGGATCGAGCGCGAACCGGACGGCAGCCCGCAGGGAACGCTCCACGAAGGTGCCACGCGCCTGGTCGAGCGCCTCCTGCCCCCGGTCACGCAGGAGCAGTGGGAGGAGGCGCTTCGCCGCGCCCAGGCGTACCTGCACCTGTTCGGCATCACGGCGATCACCGACGCGTGGGTCACGCCCGAGCACGTGCCCGCCTACCGCGCCCTGGCCGAGCGCGGCGAGCTGACCCTCCGGACGAGCCTCTCGCTCTGGTGGGACCGGGCGGGTGGCCTCGACCAGCTGGCCTGGTTCGAACAGGCCCGCCGCGACAGCCACGTGGGGAGGCTGCGGGCCACCAGCGTCAAGCTCATGCTCGACGGCGTGCTGGAGAACGGAACCGGCGCACTGCTCGAGCCGTACCTCGATCGGACAGGTCGCCCGACCGACAACCGGGGGATTGCGTTCATCGACGCCAACAACCTCGCGGGCGAGATCGCTCCCGCGCTCGACCGCGCCGGGTTCGATCTCCACATGCACGCGATCGGCGACCGCGCGGTGCGGACCGGGCTGGATGCGGTCGCGGCGGTCCTGGCGGGGAACGGGCCGGCTGATCGCCGCCCGCACATCGCCCATCTCCAGGTGGTCCACCCGGACGACATCCCGCGGTTCGCCGAGCTCGGCGTGGCGGCGACGATCCAGCCACTCTGGGCCGGCTGGGAAGCCCAGATGCGCGACCTCACCGTCCCGTTCCTCGGGCCGGCGCGAACCGCCTGGCAGTACCCGTTCGCGAGCCTTGCGCGTTCGGGGGCCCGCCTCGTCGGCGGCAGCGACTGGTCGGTCTCCACGCCGAACGTCGTCGCGGAGGTCGAGGTCGCCGTGAACCGGGTCGTGCCGGGATCCCGGGGCGTGGAGCCGCCGTTCCTTCCCGACGAGCGCATCGACCTCGAGGCCGCCCTCCGTGCATTCACGTCGGGCGGCGCGTGGATCCATCGCCTCGACGGTGTGGCCGGCTCGCTCGAGCCGGGCATGCTCGCGGACCTCGTCGTCCTCGATCGCGACCTCTTCGACCGCGGAGCCGGCGAGATCGGTGACGCGCGTGTCGTCCTGACCGTGGTGGAGGGCGCGGCCGTCTTCGCGAACCCGGCGCTCGCATGGTGACGGGTCGCGCTCCCGTGATCGCGCTCGACGGACCGGCGTCGTCCGGCAAGAGCAGCGTGGGTGCGGCGGTCGCGGCTGCAATCGGGCTGCGCTTCTTCGACTCCGGGCTCCTCTACCGGGCGCTCGCGTTCGCCGCACTCGATCATGGCGTCGACCCGGCCGACGGGCCCGCCGTCGCCGCGCTCGCGCCCTCGGTGTCCGTCGAGCCGGACGCAGAGGGCAGGCTCGATCGCGTCCACATCGACGGTCGGGATGTCGGCGCGCAGGTCCGAACGCCCGAGGTGGACCGGGTGGTCTCGGCCGTGGCGCAGGCACCAGAGGTTCGCGCTGCGCTGCTCATCCGCCAGCGCGCGCTCGCGGCGGGCGGAGGGATTGTCGTCGCGGGCCGCGACATCGGCACCGTGGTCCTGCCGCAGGCCGACGTGAAGATCTGGCTGGACGCGAGCGCCGAGGAGCGCGCGGGCCGCCGCGCGCTGGAGCGCGGCATCGACCCCGCGAGCGCCGCGGGCCAGGGGATCCTCGACGAGATGCGCCGGCGCGACGGCGCAGACGGGGGCCGTTCCATTGCACCGGCGCGACCCGCGGACGACGCGATCCACGTCCGGACGGATGGGAACACGCTGGAGCAGACGATTGCCGCGGTCGTGGCCGCGGTCGTGGCCGGCTTCGCCGCAGGCGCGGCAGGCCGGACGACCACCGCGGCCGACCCTGGAGGCATCACGGCCGCCGGTGGGAGTCTCGCGGTCGGTGCGGAGGACGACGAGCGATGAGCCAGACACCGCCGCGCCATTCCCGCTCGGACGCGGAGGTCGCGGCCTTCTCGCTGCCGCGCGATCGCCTGCCCTGGACGATCCGCGCGTCCAACCAGTTCGGGCGCCTGCTCCTTGGCAGCTCCACGCGCGTGAGCGTCAGCGGGCTCGAGCACGTCCCGAAGCACGGTGCGCTGATCCTCGCCTCCAACCACGTCTCGAACGCGGACCCGCCGCTGATTGCCAACTGGCTCACCTCCAGCCTGGGCCGGCCGGTCCACTGGATGGCGAAGGCAGAGGCGCTGGAATGGCCGATCGCCGGCCCGTTCATGCGGATGAACGGCGCCTTCGGCATCCGGCGGGGCGCCGCCGACACCGAGGCGTTCCGGCTCGCCAAGTCGGTCCTCGACGACGGCCGTGTGCTCGGCACGTTCCCGGAGGGGACCCGCAGCCCGACGGGCGCCCTCCAGGTGGCGAAGGAGGGCGTCACGCTCCTTGCGCTCAGGACCGGCGCCCCGATCCTGCCGATCGGGTGCATCGACACGGACCTGTTCTGGCCACGAGACCGGAAGCTGTGGCGGGTCGGCGGGCGGATCCGGATGCAGGTCGGGGAGCCGTTCGTGCTCGAGCGCGTCACCGGCCCCGACGGCCGAAAGGAGTCCCTGCAGGACGTGACGACGCGCCTGATGCTCCATATCGCGGCCCTGCTCCCGTCACGGCAGCAGGGCGTCTACGGGCCGTTGCTGGTGCCCGGCGGGTCGCCGGGCGGGGTTTCCGACAGCCCCGTGCGATAATCCCTGCATGGGCACGGTGCGGGAGGTGCGGATCGCGAAGCGGACGGGGTTCTGCTACGGCGTTCGCGAAGCCGTCGACAAGGCGAAGGAATCCGCCGACGCGGGCAAGCGCACCCAGACGCTCGGCCAGGTTGTCCACAACGAGGGCGTGATCGCGGAGCTCGGCGCGCGCGGCGTCGTGAGCATCGCGGAGCTCTCCGAGGCCGATGCCGGCTCGACGGTCGTGATCCGTGCGCACGGGGTGACGCCTGCCGTCCGCTCCGCCGCTGCCGACCGCGGCCTGGAGATGATCGACGGGACCTGCTCGTGGGTGATCGGCGAGCAGCGCCAGCTCCAGGGGCTGGTCGCCGACGGGTACACGATCGTCCTCCTCGGAACGCCCAACCACCCGGAGGTCGTCGGCCTGCTGGGCTTCGCGCCGGACGCGATCGTCGTCGACGACGAATCCGACTGGGACCGGATTCCGCGCAAGAAGCGGATGGCGCTCATCACCCAGTCGACCCAGCCTCCCTGGAAGTTCGAGCGGCTGGCCGCCTTCATGGTGGGCCGCGCCCACGAGCTGAAGATCATCAACAGCGTCTGCCCGGTGACGATCCGTCGCCAGGAGGACACCGTGGAGCTGGCCCGGGCCGTCGACTTCATCGTGGTGGTGGGCGGGCGTCAGTCGGCCAACACGCGCGAGCTCACCCGGCTCTGCGAGATCGTCGGGACGCCCGCGATCCAGGTGGAGCGCTCCGACGACCTCACCGACGCGTCCGTGTTCGGCTCTTCCGGGGTCGTCGGCGTGACCGGCGGGACCTCGACGCCGATCGAGGACCTGGAGGCCGTTGCCGAGCGAATCCTCACGCTGGCCGGAACCCCCGACGCTGTCGCGCACGCCCACGCGCTCGCCGTCGCGGCGCTCGGTGCGGCCGCGACCCCTGCCGGGCGTACGACGTCGCTGCCGAGCCCCGTGCTCGCGGCGGCTCGCTGAGCGGCGGGTGGCATCCCTCCCCGTCGTCGCGCTCGTCGGCCGTCCGAACGTCGGCAAGAGCACGCTCTTCAACCGGATCGTCGGCGACCCGCGCGCCGCGATCGTCGAGGATCGCGCCCGGACCACCCGCGACCGCCTCTACGCCGAGGCTGACTGGAACGGGCGCTCGTTCCTCGTCGTCGACACCGGCGGGCTCGAGACGACGCCCGGCAACGCCATCGAGGAGAAGGTCCAGGAGCAGGCGCGCCTCGCGATCGCCGAAGCGGACGTGATCGTCTTCCTCCTCGACGCGACGACCGGCATCACGCCCTCCGACCAGGAGGCCGCCGAGATGCTGCGGCGCGCATCTGCGCCCGTCATCCTCGCGCCCAACAAGGCCGACAACGCGAAGCGCGAGCTCGATGCAGTCGAGTTCTGGGCACTCGGCTGGCCCGAGTCGTGGCCGATCTCGGCCGCCCACGGCCGGGGTGTCGCGGACCTCCTCGACGCGATCGTCACCGCGCTGCCACCCGAGAGCGCCGAGGAGCGGACCCGCAAGACCCGCCTTGAGCGCCAGGACCTCGCGGCCGCCCACGTGGCAGATGCGCTCGCCGAAGGGATCGTCCCATTCGAGCAGGATTCAGCCGACGCGGACCTGGCCGGTGACGAGTTCGACGCAGACCACGTCCCTGGTCCCGTGACGATCGCGCTCGTCGGACGGCCCAACGTCGGCAAGTCGAGCCTCCTCAATGCGCTCCTCGGCGAGGAGCGGATGATCGTCAGCGAGATCCCCGGCACCACCCGCGACGCGATCGACACGCGGATGGCGTTCGGCCAGGGCGAGATCGTGCTCGTCGACACGGCGGGGATCCGGCGCCGCGGGAAGGTTGCCTCCGGGCCGGACGCCGATCGCTATTCGACGCTCCGTGCGCTCAAGGCGGTCGATCGCGCCGACGTGGTCGTGCTGGTGGTCGACGCCGTGGACGGGCTCACCGCGCAGGACGCGCACGTCGCCGGGTACGCGGTGGACGCGGGCAAGGGGCTGGTCCTCGCGATCAACAAGTGGGACCTGGTCCAGGAGAAGACCGACAGGACGTTCGACCAGTACGTGACGTGGATCCAGCGCGACGCGCCGTTCCTGGACTTCGCGCCGGCGGTCTCCATCAGCGCGAAGACCGGACAGCGGGTGGAGCGAGTGCTCGAGCTGGCCGTGGACGTGTGGGGCGAGCGCCGCAAGCGCATCGGCACGGGCGAGCTGAACCGGCTCCTGACCGAGGCGGTCGCGCGCCAGGCGCCGCCGGCCGTCAAGAACCGCCGGCCGCGGCTCTACTACGCCACGCAGGCGGGAATCGAGCCGCCCACCTTCATCTTCTTCGCGAACGACGCCGCCCTGATCCACTTCTCCTACCGGCGCTACCTGGAGAACCGGATCCGCGACGTGCTCGGCTTCCACGGCGCACCGATCAAGCTGGTCTTCCGCGATCGCGGAACCGAACGGCCGCGACGTGCACGTCCGGCTGCGCGGGCGCGCGCGAGCGCACGTCCGGGGACGCGCCGACCGAGCTGAGCGCCGTCGGCGGGCGGGCCGAGTCGGCCGCGTCCGGGTAACGGACCGGGCGTCTGGTATTCTCTCCGGGTCGGGGCGTGGCGCAGCTTGGTAGCGCACCTGAATGGGGTTCAGGAGGTCGAGCGTTCGAATCGCTCCGCCCCGACCATCGCCTGAACACGACGATGGCCTCCGGTACGCCGCCGGAGGCCATCTGATTCGGCCCCAGGTCCCCGTTTGATCCCTTCCGGTCCCCAGGCGCGGCGGGCGAGATACCCCTCCCCGCGGTCGGCGGCGCTCAGGTCCTGGGCGAGGGGCTGCTGTTCAGCGTTGTGCCGGCCGGACCAGGACCCAGACCCGCAACCCGCCGTCAGGCGCGGTGCGGTCGCCGGCGGCCTGGAAGCCCAGGCGCTCGTAGAGGCGGCAGTTCGCTTCGTTCGAGGTTTCGACCGCCGCCGGGAGGCCGGCCTCGTCGCAGGCGGCCAGGCCGGCGCGGATGACAAGCGAGGCCAGTCCCTCGCGCCGGCGGTCCGGTCGCGTGCCGACGGTCGCGAGGTACCAGTGAGACCCGGCGGGGCGGAGCGGCGCTGTCTCCGCGTCGAGGGCGTCGACCGCCTCGAGCCGGTCACCGAAGAGGGCGGCCGATTCTTCGTTGAGACGGGTGCGAAGGACGTCGCTGATCGGGGTCCGGCCGGGCTTGACCCAGCCGGCAACGGAGCTGATGTCGTCGGTCACCCACGTGCTGCCCGCCTCGGCGCCGACCAGCCCGGCGTAGAGCAGGTGGAGGCCGCGGAGGCGCTCACGGCGGTTGTCGGCGGGAACGGCCCAGCGAGACCATTCGTAGTCGATAAACGCGTCGGCGAGCAGGTCGGCGATCGGCCCGGCATCCTCGAAGGTCGCCAACCGAACGGCGGGGCGGGGCATCGTCATCGCCGAACTCATTCGGGTCTCCTCTCCCGTCAAGACCGAGCTGCCTGGCCCGTGCCGCGGTGGTCGGGGGCCCTGGTTCGACAGGATTGACCGAGACCAGGGGCATACCCAGATCGCGGACTCTCCTGAGCAGTCCGTGCAAGGCGGCCTGGTCGACGACCGGACCGGTGATGAGCGTGTCGCCACCGTCGAGTGCGATCGTCAGGCCCGCGAACCAGTCCGCCCATCGAGAATTGAGCTGGCCGGTGATCCGGATCTGATAGACCGTCGGTTGGCTCGATTCGAGGTGTGGGTCGAGCCCTGGTGACATCGCTCGGTGCCGGTTGCGGCTCATCATTGCCAGCTCACGCAGCGGCCTCGCCGAGGTCGTCCGGGGCGGGGTCATCGACCAGCTCCACCGCATGGACGAGGCCGTCACGCATCCGGATGATCCGGTCGCAGGCCGCCCCGACCTCCGCGTCGTGGGTGACGAGCACGAACGTCTGGCCGTGCTCGCGGTTGAGCTTCCGGATCAGGCCGAGGAGCTCCGCGGACCGGTGCGAGTCGAGGTTGCCGGTCGGCTCGTCGGCGAGCACGAGGGCCGGGTTGTTGACGAGCGCCCGGGCGATCGCGACGCGCTGCTGCTCGCCGCCGGACAGCTCGGACGGGCGGTGCGTCGCGCGCTCGGCGAGGCCGACCAGGTTGAGCCGGGCGATCGCCCGCTCGTGTGCCTCCCGCCGCCCGAGACCTGCGTATTCGCCGGCAAGCATGACGTTCTCGACCGCGGTCAGTGTCGGGACGAGGTTGAACTGCTGGAACACGAAGCCCATCTCGCGGGCCCGGATGCGGGTCCGCTCGGCGTCGGACATGCGCGTCGCGTCGCGCCCGCCCACCGACAGCTCCGGCGATGGCCCGTGGCTCTCGTCCGGGCTGTGGAGCAGCCCGAGCAGGTGCATCAGGGTGCTCTTGCCGGAGCCCGACGGGCCCATGATCGCGACCAGGTCGCCGGCCTCGATCGAGACGTCGACCCCGCGCAGGGCCTGGACCTCGTTCCTGCGGCTGAGCTTGTAGGTCTTGCGCAAGTTGCGCCCTTCGAGAAGTGGCATTGTCCGTCGCTCCTATTCGTAGCGGAGGGCCGCGACCGGGTCGAGGCGCGCCGCGTTCCAGGCGGGGATGATTCCGGCGACGACGCCGAGAATGGTCGAGAAGAGAACGGCGAAGACTGCGGTCTGCGGGGTGAGCTGGAAGAGGATCATCCCCGAGCTCCGGCCGGCCTCGTTGGCGAGGACCACGACCACCGAGCCGAGGCCCAGTCCGAGCATGCCACCCAGCAGGCCGATCAGCCCGGCCTCACTCACGAGCTCACGGACGACGCGGGTCCGCGAGCCGCCGATCGCCCGCTTGATCCCGATCTCCCGGGTCCGCTCGGCGACAGACATGGCCATCGTGTTGATGACCGAGAGGCCGCCGACGATCAGGCTGATCAGGGCCACGCCGACGATGATCGCGTTGAAGATCGCGACCGAAGAGCCCACGACCCCGTCGAACTCGGTTCCGGTCATCGCCGAGGCGTTCGGGATGTCGGCCTCGATCCGTGCGGCAAGGGCTTCGACGTCGGTTCCCTCCGCGGGATAGACCGTGATGTCGGTCACGATCTGGTCCGCCCGGATGTTCTCGCGGACGACCGGGGGCAGATCCTGGACGAAGATGTCCTGGGCCGCCGCGAGCGGCACGATCGCCGTCGCATCGGGCGCGGTCAGGGTCGGCTCGAGGGTCCCGACCACCTCGAACGTCATGCCCCGGATCTTGAGCGTGTCGCCGATGCCCTTGCCGAGCTTGCGGGCGAGGTCGGAACCGAGGACGGCCACGAGGGAATCGGCGTCTTCGGCGGCGAGCGCCCGGCCCCGGGCGACCTGGGCGTCATACATGTTGCCGTGATCTGCTCCGGGCAGGTCCCCGACGACCATGTCGGGCATGCTGATCCCGCTCGCCGACGCGGGATCGAGGAGGGTGCTGACGCCAGGAACGGCCGCAGCCACCCCTGGGATCGCGGCGATATCCTCAACCAGGGCGATCGCCATGGGGCTGTCTCCGGACAGCCCACCGGATTTGTCGGTGACGACGATCTTGCCCGCGTAGTAGTCGCTGCCGATGGCGACGATCGAGCTGATCTTGTTGGCCATCGAGCCGAACACGACGAGGGCCCAGATGCCGATCGTGATGCCGGTGACGGTCAGGGCGGTCCGAAGCCGCCGTCGGGCGAGATTGCGCAACAGGCTCATGCGTGATTCTCCTGGATGCTGCTGACGGTCCCCGACGCCACGGCTCGGGCAGGGAGTGCCGCGACCTGTCGAGACAGCGGGAGGTGTGGCCACCTGACCCTCAGACGGTGATGACGACCTTCCCCCGAGCATGTCCGGCTTCGAGATAGCGGATCGCGTCCGGGCTTTCAGGCAGCGGATAGGTCCGATCGATGACCGGTGTGACCTTCCCGCCCTCGGCGAGCTCCTTGAGGACGACCAGGTCCTCCTTCGTGACATGAGCCGTGAACGCGAACAGCTTCTGGGTTCCGAACCTGGACGCGACGACCGCGCGGAGGATCTGACCGAAGGGTCCGATCCACTTGCTGCGGCCGCCGTGGGAGAGCAGCAGCGTCCCCCGCGGTTCCAGAGCGCGCCGGCAGTCCGACACCGAGTGGTTGCCGACGAGATCGAGGATCAGGTCGTACCGGTTCGGACCTCGCGTGAAGTCCTCCGCGGTGTAGTCGATGACGTGGTCGGCGCCGATCGCGTGGACCATCTCCACGTTCTGCGTGCTGCACACGCCGGTCACGTTGGCGCCGAACGCCTTCGCGATCTGCACGGCGAAGGTCCCCACGCCGCCCGACGCCCCGTTGACCAGGACCGTCTGGCCAGGCTTGACGCGTCCGTGGTCGCGGATCGCCCGGAGCGCGGTCGTGGCCGCGATGGGCATCGAGGCAGCCTGTGCGAACGTGAGGTTCGCCGGCCTGGGCGCCAGTTCGCGCTCGGAAGCGCACGCGTATCCGGCGAAGGTGCCCTGCCCCACGCCATAGACCTCGTCGCCCGGGCGAAGCTGCGTCACGTTCTTGCCGACCGCCTCGACCTGGCCCGCGAGATCCCTGCCCCGGATGGGGAGCTTCGGGCCGCGGATCCCGAACCCGGCGGACGCGGCGCCCCGCACGATGTAGGGCAGCCCTCGCATGAAGTGCAGGTCGTATGGATTGGCGGAGGCCGCGTGGACGCGGACCAGCACGTCATCGTCCCCGACGATCGGCCTGTCGAGCTCTCGGAGCGCAAGCGCATCCGCCGCGCCGTATCTGTCCTGGGCGATTGCCTTCATCGTGTCCCCTTCGATCCGTCGCGTCGGTTGACGCGCCGTCCGAGCCTCTGCCGCCCGGTCCCTGGCAGCCCCTGTCGCTGGTCTGCACGGGCAGCGTGTCCCCTCGACGGGATGAGTGTCATACCTCCCACGAGGTATTCAGGGGACTATTCGCGGACGGCCGGAAGCGCGGAGGGGAGCCTGCGGACCGCCTCCCGCCGAGCAGCGTCCCGGAGGCTGTGGGGCCCAGTCGTCGGGGCGGTGAAGCGGGCAGGAGCCCCGGGGCCATCTCGTGGCGACCCCCTGCGTGCGGCTGCCGACGCGGAGGTTGGGGTAGATCGAGCGGTCTGAGCGCGATGATGGCTCGGCGAACAGCCTGCACTCGCGGTCGCAACTATGCGACGACGACCACGACGTTCCCCAGCTTCTGGCCGGTTTCGGCGTACGTGTGTGCCTCGACCATCCGCTCGAGCGGGAAGCTCCGGCCGATGACCGGGTGCAGCCGTCCCGCTTCGACCAGGCCTCGCAGGTAGGCCAGGTCCTCGCCCGTTCCGCTCGATCCTGCGAATGACACCCGCTTCCTGCTTCCCCTCGACGCCCACTTGGCGCGAACGATCTGCAGGAAGCCCGGATTGGCCATGAGGAGACATCCGTTCTCAGTCAGCAACCTCACCATGCGACCAGACGGCGTGTTGCGGACGACGTCGAAGATGACGTCGTAGGTCTCGGGCCTGTCGGTGAAGTCCTCCTGGGCGTAGTCGATGACGCGATCTGCGCCGATCGTGCGCAGCATCTCCAGCTTCGGCCCACTGTCCACCGCGGTCACGTGCGCCCCGAGGACCTTGGCGAGCTGGACAGCGAACGTGCCGAAGCTTCCTCCCGCTCCGTTGACCAGGACCCTTTGCCCGCTCCGGAGGTTCGCCTTCCG
The DNA here is from genome assembly GCA_963734535.1 of uncultured Chloroflexia bacterium. Classification (GTDB taxonomy): domain Bacteria; phylum Chloroflexota; class Limnocylindria; order Limnocylindrales; family CSP1-4; genus CTSoil-043. The sequence goes on from CAVTHS010000003.1 coordinate 273,294, forward strand.
CAGGAACTGCAATGCCTCGCCTCCCCCATAGGGCACGGCCGCAGCTTCCTCGTAGCCCAGGTTCGCGGGCATCGTCGTGATCGCCCCGGTCCTGGGGTTCTCGCGCAGGCAGATGTACTCCGCGTAGGCTCCCAGCCCGATGCCCGTTGCCGCGAAGATCCGGTCGCCCTGTTTGAGCGACCTGACCAGTCTGCCTACCGACTCGACGTCACCGGCAAGCTCCTGCCCGAGCACGGGTTGTCTCGGTCTGCGGATGCCGAACGCGAGCCGGATAGGCACCCAGATCCAGGGGGCGAAGTCGAACCTACGCAGCTCGCAATCGGCCGCGCTGACCGTCGTGGCGCGGATCCGGACCAGCACCTCGTCGTCCTTCGGGACGGGCTTCGGCACCTCTCTGAGTTGAAGGACATCCGGGGGCCCGTAGGCCGTGCAGACGATCGCTCTCATGGGTCTCCGTCGGGGCGACGGCCCTCGGACAGGTAGCCCAGGGCTCGTCCCCCGGCGACTGCCTGCGTGCGACTGCTGACGCCGAGCTTGGCGTAGATGGTGCGGGCGTGCGCCTTCACCGTGTGGAGCGACAGATACAGCCTGGCTGCGATCTCCTGGTTGGTGAGCCCCGTGGCGATGAGAGCGAGCACTTCGAGCTCGCGGCAGCTGAGCGGTTCGGCGAGACGCCTTCCGGCCACTCTCGTCGCGGGTGATGCGGCCCGTCGCGCGTCATCGACGGGAAACGCGGCCAGCAATCGCCGCACGTACTCCGGACGAACCCCTCGAGACAACGCCTCGAGGAGCAGGCGAGCCATCGGCGCGCCTTCGTCGACGAAGATGCGGATGAAGCCGCCCGGCTCGGCCACCGCCAGTGCTGCGTCCAGCAGGTCCACGGCCGTGGCCCGCTCGCCAAGGGCATCGAAGGCGACGGCGCGCAGGATCATGGTCTTGAGCTGCTCATCCGCCCAAGCCCGTTCCTCCACCCGCCGGAGATATGGCTCCAGCACCGCCAGTGCTGTCGAGGGCTCTCCCTGGGCGAGGTGGACCCGAGCGCGGGCAAGGGGAAGGTCGTGCGTCTCGGCCAGGTGAGCGGCACCCGCCAGATTGCCCTGCCGGAGCAACGTCAGCACCTGGGCAGCAGCGATCTCGGGCACGCGATGTACGAAGCTGTTCTCGCGCACAGACTGCTCGGTCTCCGCCAGCATGGCGGCCGCGCCGGCCACATCTCCCCGGGCCAGCTTCAGGCGAGCCAGGAACACTTCGCAGAAGACGTATCGATCAATCGCGCGATCGTATTGCCGCGCCAGTTGAAGGCTCTGCTGCCCGTACTGTTGAGCGGCATCCAAATCGTTCCATTCATAGAAGATGCGAGCCAGGCCAATAAACTCCTGATCAGCAGTCGAGGGTGCCTGATTTCCAAGCAGCTGCAAGGAGCAACGGTAGGTTTCGGCCGCCTGGTAGAGCTGGTTTTCAGATTCCTGCACATTGCCGAATCCGGTTGTGGCCAACACGGTGATGTTGATATTCCCGAATGTCTGCCTGATCGCTTTGGCTTCCATATAGGCCTGACGGGCCGCGGCACGGTCACCCTGGAGCTGGTGGGCAAACCCCAGCGCCCGGAGAGCTCTACCGCGGGAAGGCAGGTTATCGGGTTGCAGGTACCCCAGGGCGCGGTGCGCCTGGTTGATCATGGCTTCGGGCTCGTAGCCGGCGAGCGCCAGGGTGGCTCTGGCGGCGGCAATCTGTCCCAGCAGGTCGCGGGTCTTGTCATCGAGATCGGCATCTTGCAGAGCGCTTTCAGCGGCTTGGAGCTTCTCTTCCACACCGGTTGTCCGTCCCGCGTCCAGCGCCACCGTGGCAGACCTCACCCACAACCAGGGCCTGGCATCCAATACGGTCCTTGGCAGCGAATCCAGCCATTCGAATTCGGCTGTCACTGCTGCGCGTGAGTGCTGGGGGATCCGCCCACTGATGATCAGCCGCTCGGCGCGTTCAATGTCATTGGCGGCGGCCGCATGGTGGAAGGCTTCGACCTCCAGGGCATTGTCTTCGTACCATTGGCTGGCACGGATGTGGAATTCGGCCATGCTCCTTCCTTCATCCCCTCCTGAAGAAGCGAGGCTCTGGTGCAACCGCTGCCGCAGAAGCTCGGCGAAGAGATGGTGATAGCGGCACCATCGCCGCTCGTTGTCCAGGGGGACGATGAACAGGTTCGCTCGCTCGAGATACTCCAGGGTCTCCTGGCCGGAAGCTACGGACTCGGACATCACGGCATCACAGAGCGGGCCGCAGAGCCGATCCAGGATGGACGTCCGCAGCAGGAAGGTCTGGATTGATTCGGGCTGCCGCTGGAGGACTTCTTCGACCAGATAGTCGAGCACGAAGTGGTGGCTGCCGGCGAACGACCTGATGAATCCTGCGACGTCGTCACGGCCCTGCAGTGAGATCGCGGCCAGCTGCAGGCCCGCGATCCAACCTTCGGTACGAGTTTCCAGGGCGGCGATGTCGTCCGCCGTGAGGTCCAGGCCCATCACCTGGTTGAGAAAGCTCGGCGGCCTCGGACGGGGTGAAGCGCAGGTCGACGGCTCGCAGTTCGGTCAGCTGGCCCCGGGCGCGCAGTCGGGCCAGGGGCAGCGCGGGATCCTCACGGGTGGCGATGACCAGGTGCAGCTGCGGCGGCAGGTGCTCGACCAGGAAGGCCAGCGCATCGTCCACCGGCTTTGCGTCGAGGACGTGGTAGTCGTCGAGGACGAGGACGACGATCGCTCGGGATGGTCGGCGACGTCGTTGAGCAGGGCCGTCAGCGTCGACTCGGGTGACGGGGGCTGCGGCGATTGGAGCACGGCCAGCACCCCTGTCTCCGATCCCGGGCGCGATCGTCTGCAGAGCCGCGATCAGGTAGGTCAGGAAGCGGTTGGGATCGCTGTCGCCTTCGATCGAGCGACAGCCATGCCACCGGTCGCCCGCAGCCCGCGACCCATTCACTGACCAGCGTCGTCTTGCCAAAGCCGGCAGGGGCGGAGACCAGGGTCAGCCTGTGGCCGGCAGCGAGGCCCTCGTTCAGCCGCTCGATCAGTCGCGGACGGAGGACGACCCGTTCGCCGCGAGGGTGGGATGTAGAGCTTGGTGGCCAGGAGCGCCGCGGGCACGGATCAACTATAGAGACGCAGGTCCCGGGAATTGCCGTCTCCAGTGCGGGGATGGGACGTATGACAAGGACGTAGCAGGGGGCAGCACCGGGCGCCATTCCGCCCGATCGGCCGGATGACGGGCCGTCATGACAGGTCTCGCGCCTCGAGGGAACAGTCGGCAGGATGGTAGGGCGTTCACGGCCCTCCTCGCCCGATCTCAGCGGGCTCGAAATGCTGCGAGGAGCTGCGCCCGATGAACGCCACGGCCGCCTTGATCCAGACGGTCCGCCACCTGCCTCCCGTCAAGGCCCTCCCGTCTTTCAACCCTCTGCGGCGGCTCGCACCCAGGATGACCGACGCCCAGCTGGCAGCGCGGCGCGGCTACCAGCGTCCGGCACCGCCAGGCAAACGCCGATAGCCTCGTCAATGGCGACACCCTCCCTCGCGTCCATCTCGGGGATGGGGGCGCATCGGGAGGTCCCTGCGGCAAGCGTGCCACCGCGGCTCCCTTACAGGCGCCTCGTCCGCGCGACCCACCTGCTCCAAGCCTGGTCGGCCGCAGCGAGAGCCTCGTCGGCGGCGGCCTTCAGCTCGTCGTAGCGATCAAACCACGCCGGGTCGACCGGGGTGTCGGCGCTTCCCATCCATGGCCCACTCTCGGTCTCGACGGCTGCCCCGCCGTAGAGGTGCTCCTGGACGGCCTTCCTCGCCGCTTCGAGGTTGGCCTCCAGCTGGAGGTTCGCCTCCAGCACGCCGTCGATCTCGTCCACGCGTCACGCTCACCTTGCTGAGACACCTTCCCGAGACAGTGAACCGCATCGTACGGCCGATGAGGCTCGGCGCCGCGCCGACCGTGCAGGTCGCGCCCTCGGCGACCAGTCGACATCAGCAGAGCCTTTGCGCATCGGGCCACCCTCGCGGGCGACGCGGGTCGATGTCGCCTGCCGGTCCGCCCATTCTCGCCGGGTTCGAGGTTGGCGCGACCAGCACGTGCAATCCGGCACGGCTCGCCGAAGGTAGCGCTACTGGACCGAGTACCGCTCCACCGGGCTCCACGCGCTGTTCGCGTTCGTCAGCGTGGGATCGGCGACGGCCCGCACGTACCACTGGCCGCGGAGCGAGAAGCGCCACGTCGTGCTGGCCCGCCCGCCGGAGTCCGCGGGGACGTCGCGCTTCGCGACGGAGACCCAGCGGCCACTCACGAGGCGCCAGAACTGGAACGTCACCTTCGCCGGTGCGAGCGTGGGTCCGATCGGCCGGACGGTAGCCGTGAAGGTGATCGACGATCCCGCGGTCACGTTCCTGACGTGGCCGAGGTTGGTGGGCCGCAGCAGGGCGAGCTGCCGGATCACGACGCGGACGGCCGGGCTCGTCGCAGGGCCGAGGTCCGGGTCGCCGGCGTAGACCGCCTGGAACCGCGTGTTCACCGGCGGCCTGTATTGCATCGAGGCGTGGCCGGACGCGTCGGTTGTCATGGTGGCGATGTCGGACCACTGGGTCTCGTTGGCCTGCATGCGCTGGAGCGTCACGGAGCGGTTGGCGCCCGACGTCGCGCCCGACGTGGCGACCTGGACGTCCAGTGTCACGGTCTGGCCCCAGGCGGCGACGGCGGTGCTGGGCTTCACGCTCAGCTGCGCGGCGGGGAGCGTGATGCTGAAGGTGACGGGCGTGCTCGTGCCGCCTCCCGGCGGTTGGTTGAGGACGGTCACGGAGCCCGTCCCGGGCGTGCCGGTCAGGCTGCCTGGCACGACTGCCGTGAGCGCCGTCGGCGAGACGTACGTCGTGACCAGCGGCGATCCGTTCCAGTAGGCCGTCGAGATGCCGGCCGCGAAGTCGGCGCCCTGGATCGCGAGGTTCAGGTCGCCACCGCCTGCCGCGACCGTGGCGGGCGTGACCCCGGCAAGGATCGGCGGTGCGTTGGGCGGGACGACGGGAGGTGCGACGGGCGGCAGCGGCAGGTAGTTGAAGGTCATGCCGGTCAGGTCGCTGCCGTTGTACCGGTCCAGGTCCACGCACCCGGAGATGCCCGCTACGGTGCCGCAGTTGCTGTACTGCCAGAAGGTCCAGCCGTGGCCACCCCAGTTGTTGCCCGGGGCTGTCGGGCTCGACGTGAACCAGTGGGCGACCCAGAGGACCGAATAGCCCTGGTCGGCGAACATCGACGTATCGCCCATCGAGTTCGCCCAGAAGTTCGGGCTTGTGTAGATCATCGGCCGGACCCCGAGCTTCGCGTAGACCTCGCCGAGCCATGCGCCGACCCATGCCTGCAGGGCGGCCGTGGACAGCCCACCGGTCTGCTCGAGGTCGAGGGCCGGGATGAGGTCGCCGGGGAGCAGCGCAGCATTCTGGGCGAACCAGTCGGCCTGGATGACCGCATCGTTGGGGAGATCCAGGGGCCACGCGAAGTGGTACGCGGCGATCGGCAGCCCGACGGCCCGGGCGCCGGCGTGGTTCGTGGCGTAGGTCGGATCGACGTACGTCTCGCCCACCGTGGCCTGGATCACGACGAAACGCCTGCCGGAACCGGGCACCTGCGTCCAATCGATCGTGCCCTGGTAGTGGCTGACGTCGATCCCCTCGAGGTAGACGGGGGGCGGCGGTGGTGCGGCCGAGGGCTGGAAGAGACCGGTGGCGGCATAGGCCACACTCACGCCGTAGAGCGTCGCGACGCTCGTGCCGCCGACCGCGGTGATGGCGTACCAGGTGCTCCCCGACTCGGACGGCGTGCACGTGGCGGTCCAGGCATCGCCGATCACCGTGCCCGTCGTGGTCACCACCGTCCCCGTGGGCATGCTGATGATCGACGTGCCGGACGTTGAGGGTGTCTGGCGGAGCCGGGCCGTGCAGGCGGCGGCGTAGTACGTGTCGGCGGCAGCGACGCCGTCAGGAGCGAGCGGCGCGAGCGCCAGTGCGACGAGGAGCGCGATGACGGCCGGGACAGACCGGCGATGCACGGACTGCATTCGGTTCTCCCCGTGCTCAAGGTCCGCGTCGACACGGCAACGCCGCGCGCGAGGACCATCCTGGGCGGAGGGGCGCGCGCCTGGCACGAGCGGGTGTGCCAGGGCCTCGAAGCACGCGCGCTGCGAGGCAGCCTCGAGGGATGCTACCAACTCACGGCAACTCGTGTCATGCGGCCGGCAGCGGATGACCAGCGCGGGTGATGCCGGCGAGGGTGTCAACCTCGCCCGGGGGGAGTGGTAGTGCTGCCGCGTCTACGCGGTCCTCGGACTTGCGGAGCCCGCCCTCTGGCACGCCAGGCGCTGCCTCGACATCGACGAGGCGAACGGGATCGCCGGCTGGGACATGGCGAGCGCCTGCGAGGCGATCTCGCGACGCTCGCGCTCAGCTGACGCGCGGCCAGACGTCGCCCGACAACGGGCAACGAGACGAAGGCAGTCCTCGGTCACCTCTGGACAGGTGGGAACCCCGAGTCATCGCCGCGGGAGAACGGGACGCCGAGATGCGGGCCAGCCGACCCGGCTATCGTTGCCCCGACGGCCCCCGGCGGCCCGAGGCGGTCGGCCGGGGTCGTTCAGGCACTGGAGACGGGGTCGTTCAGGCACTGGAGACGGACCATGGGCGCGATGCACACACGATCAGGCGGCGGGCTCGCGGACCGTGCGGTTCCGGGCACGACGGGTGGGGACCGACCGACCGACATCCCGGCGCTGACCAGCTGGGTCGACGAGATCGCGGCGCTGACGGAGCCCGAGGCCATCCACTGGTGCGACGGCTCCGATGCCGAGTACGACGCTCTCTGCGACCGCCTCGTCGAATCCGGCACGTTCACACGCCTCGATCCAGTCCTGCGGCCGGACAGCTTCCTGGCCCGCTCCGATCCGAGCGATGTCGCGCGGGTGGAGGACCGGACATTCATCTGCTCGCGCGACGCCATCGACGCCGGCCCGACCAACAACTGGCGCGACCCGGACGAGATGCGCACAACCCTCACCGACCTCTTTCGCGGCTGCATGCGGGGCCGGACCCTCTACGTGATCCCGTTCTCGATGGGCCCCATCGGGTCGCCGATCAGCCGGCTGGGGGTCGAGATCACGGACTCGGCCTACGTCGTCGTCAACATGAAGATCATGACCCGGATGGGCACCGCCGCCCTCGACGCCATCCGCGCGGCGGGCGACTTCGTCAAGTGCCTGCACTCGGTCGGGGCGCCGCTCGCGGCCGGCCAGGCCGACGTGCCGTGGCCCTGCGACGCGGCAACGAAGTACATCGTCCAGTTCCCGGAGCCCCGCGAGATCTGGTCGTACGGCTCGGGCTACGGCGGCAACGCGCTGCTCGGGAAGAAGTGCTACGCGCTGCGGATCGCGTCGGTGATCGCGCGCGACGAGGGCTGGCTCGCCGAGCACATGCTGATCATCAAGGTCACCAACCCGGACGGGCGGAGCAAGAACGTTGCCGGCGCGTTTCCGTCCGCGTGCGGCAAGACGAACCTGGCGATGCTCGTCCCGACGCTGCCCGGCTGGCGGGTGGAGACCGTCGGCGACGACATCTGCTGGATGCGCCCCGGCCCGGACGGCCGTCTCTACGCGATCAACCCGGAGGCGGGGTTCTTCGGCGTCGCCCCGGGTACCAACACGAAGACCAACCCGAACGCGATCCGCTCGGTGGAGCGCAACACCATCTTCACGAACACGGCGCTGACGGACGACGGCGACGTGTGGTGGGAAGGCCTCACCGAGACGCCGCCGGCCCACCTGATCGACTGGACGGGCAAGGACTGGACGCGCGATTCCGGCCGCGTGGCGGCCCACCCGAACTCCCGGTTCACCGCGCCTGCTGGCCAGGACCCGGCGATCGCGCCCGAATGGCAGGACCCGGCAGGCGTTCCGATCGACGCGATCATGTTCGGAGGGCGCCGGTCAACCGTCGTGCCGCTCGTTCGCGAGGCGTTCGACTGGACGCACGGCGTCTTCCTGGGCTCGATCATGAGCTCCGAGACGACCGCCGCGGCGATGGGCGAGGTCGGGAAGCTGCGCTTCGACCCGTTCGCCATGCTCCCGTTCTGCGGCTACAACATGGCCGACTACTGGGCCCACTGGCTGGAGGTCGGCGCCGCGAGCAGCCCGGAGCTGCTGCCCCGGATCTACTACGTGAACTGGTTCCGGCGCGACGCCCAGGGAAGGTTCCTGTGGCCCGGATTCGGCGAGAACAGCCGCGTCCTCGAGTGGATCTTCCGGCGCGGCGACGGTGAGGCCCGGGCGGTCGAGACCCCGATCGGGTTCCTGCCGGAGCCGAGCGACATTGACACCACGGGCCTCGACATGGCGCCGGCGGACCTCACCGAGCTCCTCCGGGTTGACAGCTCCGCCATCGTTGCCGAGCTGCCGCAGTTCGAGCAGCACTACGCGCGCTTCGGCGACCGCCTGCCCGCCGCCCTTCGAACCGAGCTCGATCGGATGGCGGAGCGCCTCCAGGCGTGACGCCGCCGATCGACGACGGGGACCTTCTCGCGACGCTCGACGACCTGGACCCCGCCCAGCTCGGCGGGCTCGGCGACATGAGCCCGGGGCAGTTCCGGGCCGCCGCCCACGCGACGGTCGACGTGCTCGCGGACTACCTGGAGCACGTCGAGGACTTCGCGATCCTGCCGCGGATCGAGCCGGGCACGCTCCGCGACCAGCTGCCGCAGGCGCCGCCGGACGGCCCGGAGCCGGTTGGCGCCATCCTGGCCGACGTGGCGCGACTGGTGGAGCCGAACGCCACGCACTGGCAGCACCCCGGCTTCCTTGCCTACTTCGCGACGACCGCCTCGGGCCCGGGGATCCTCGGCGAGTTCGTGACGGCCGTGCTGGGCCAGAACCCGATGTTGTGGCGGACGTCGCCGGTGGGCACGGAGCTGGAGGAGGTGGTCGTCGGCTGGCTTCGCCGCGCGCTCCGTCTGCCTGACGCGTTCGACGGGCTTCTGACCGACACGGCCTCGACGTCGTCGCTCATCGCGATCGCGGCGGCGCGAGAGGCCGCCGGCCTGGACGCGGCTGCCCTCGGGCTGGCAGGTCGCCCGGAGATCGGCGCGCCCGCCGTCTACGCGTCGGAGGAGGCGCACAGCAGCATCGAGAAGGCCTGCATGACGCTGGGCCTGGGCCGCAGCGCCTGTCGCAGGATCCCGACCGACGACGTGTACGCCATGCGGACCGACGCGCTGGAGGCGGCGCTCGCGGCCGACCGGGCAGCCGGGCGCCTGCCCATCGCGGTGGTGGCGACGATCGGGACGACCTCGTCGACGGCTGTGGACCCCGTGCCGGCGATCGCGGACGTCGCGGAGCGCGAGGGGCTCTGGCTGCACGTCGATGCGGCGTATGGCGGCGCGGCGGCGCTCCTGCCCGGGCGCCGGCATCTCTTCGCCGGCTGGGAGCGAGCGGACTCGATCGTGGTGAATCCCCACAAGTGGTTCTTCACGCCCCTCGACGCGTCGCTCCTGCTCAGCCGGCGAATGCCTTCGGTCCGTGCGGCCTTCAGCCTCGTGCCGGAGTACCTGCGCACCCTGGATCGCGAGCGGCCGGTCCACGACTTCAACGAGTATCAACCCCAGCTCGGGCGGCGGATGCGTGCCCTCAAGCTGTGGTTCCTCGTCCGATACTTCGGGCTCGAGGGGCTGCGCCGTCGGATCGACGCGCACTGCCGGATGGCGGCGGACCTTGCCGCGCAGGTCGACGCCGACCCGGATTTCGAGCGCCTGGCACCCGTCCCGTTCTCGACCGTCTGCCTGCGCTGGCGCCCGGCGGCGCTCGCCGGCCGCGAGGACGACCCGGAGGTCCGGGCTCGCCTGGATGCCGCGAACGAGCGGCTGATGGCGGCCGTCAACGCCTCGGGCGAGATCTTCCTCTCGCACACGCGGCTTCGGGATCGATTCGCGATCCGCGTCTCGATCGGCAACCTCCGCACGGAGCCGCGCCACGTTGCGCGCGCCTGGGCGCTTCTCCAGTCGGAGGCGGCGCGGCTCCCCGGGTGACGCGCAGGCGCCGTCAGTGTGCCGGAACGGCGAGCGCGGGGAATGTCCTGGCGTAATCGAACGCGTAGGTGGTGGTGCCGGTCGGGTCGGTTCGCTGCGCCGTCAGGATCCGGTTCGTCGCGGGGTCAAGGCTGACACGGGCAGTGACCCGGCCGCCAAGGAAAGCGGAGGTCCCCAGGTAGGCCCACGTCCACGATCCGTCGGGTCCCACCGTCACGGACTCGCTGATCGAGCCGTCGCCCGGGCTGCCCAGGCTCCACGAGTCGGCGGGCTGGCCGATCTGCCGGAACCCGCTGACGAGCGCCGCCGCGCCGCAGGTCCATTTCCCCGGGACGCGGGCGAAGCCGGACTGCCCGTCATATGCTGCGCCGCCGATGCAGACGAAGACGAGCGTGCCGTTCACCAGCGTTGCCGAGGCGCTCGGCTCGAACCGGACCACGCCGGGACGTGGACCGGACGCGGTCACCTGCAGGTGCCGCGCCGCGGTCAGGCCGCGCGTGACGGCGGCCCAGAAGGACGACGGCGTCGCGGCTGGCGTGCAGCAGGGCGGCTTCGCCGACGGGGTAGGGGAGAGGGCGGGGCTTGGCGTCGGCGCCGCGACGGACGCCGACGGCGCTGCGGTCCGGGTTCCCGGCTGGGCGTCTGTCGGCAGGAGGGTCGCCGACGCGCCCGACGTCCCCCCACACGCGGCCGTCGCGATCACCACCAGGAGGAGGCCGGCAAGCCGTGATCGCGAGCGCAGGCGGCCGGTGCGGCGCAACATCGGTCGATCGTACCGGGTTCGCGCGCTAGACTCCCCGCCACACCGACGCCGCCCGCGCGCCGCACGTCCGGCGGCACGCCAATCGAGGAATCCGCATGGTCACCCAGGCTGCCCGCGACTACCCGATGTTCATCGACGGCGCCGCGGTCGACGCCACCGGTGGGGCGTGGCTCGAGGTCCACAGCCCCGCGACCGGGGCGCTGGTCGGGCGCGTCCCGGCGGGCGCGGAATCGGACGTGGACCGGGCAGTCGCGGCGGCGCGGGCGGCCTTCCGTGACGGGCGCTGGAGCCGGCGCTACCTGCCCGAGCGAGCGGCGATCCTGGGCCGCCTGGCCGACCTGATCGAGTCCAACGCCGATGAGCTTGCGCTCCTCGAGACGCTCCAGACCGGCTCCGCGTACAAGCTTCGGCGCGACTCTGACCTTCCTTTCACGGTCGACAACCTGCGTTTCTTCGCGGGTGCGGTCCGGCACCTGGAGGGGAAGGCGGCGTACGAGTACTCGGGCAGCCACACCAGCTTCGTGCGCCGCGAGCCGCTGGGCGTCGTGGGGCAGGTGAGCCCCTGGAACTACCCGCTCTGGATGGCCATCTGGAAGATGGGCCCGGCGCTGGCCGCGGGCAACTGCGTCATCCTCAAGCCCGCCTCGTCCACGCCCCTGACCACGATTCGGCTCGCCGAGCTGGCCGCCGAGGCGGGCCTGCCCGCCGGCGTTCTCAACGTCATCACGGGTCGCGGCGACGTTGTCGGCGCTGCGCTCGCTGCCCACCCGGACGTGGACCTGATCTCACTGACGGGCGACTCGGAGACCGGGCGCCGGATCCAGGCGCTCGCCGCCGGCAACCTCAAGCGGACGCACCTGGAGCTGGGCGGGAAGGCGCCCGTGATCGTGCACGCGGATGCCGATCTCGAGGCTGCGGCGCGGGGCGCCACCGCGGGCGCGCTCATCAACGGCGGGCAGGATTGCACCGCCGCGACACGCCTCTACGTCGACCGGCGCGTGCTCGAACCCTTGACGGCACGCCTCGTCGAGCTGTTTGCCTCGGTTCGCGTCGGCGATCCGCTGGATCCCGCGACTGATCTCGGGACGCTCATCAGCCCCGCGCAGGTGGAACGTGTCGACGGCTTCGTGCAGCGGGCGGTCGCCGCTGGCGCACGCGTCCTCGTCGGGGGCACGCGCGCCGCGATCACGAGCCTGCCCGGTGGTGCCTTCTACCTGCCGACCGTGATCGTCGACGCGACGCAGGACAGCGAGATCGTCCAGCAGGAGGTCTTCGGGCCTGTCCTCGTGGTTCTCCCGTTCGAGACGGAGGAGGATGCGCTGCGGATGGCGAACAACACCCGCTACGGCCTCGCGAGCTCCGTCTGGACGAGCGACCTTCGGACCGCGATGCGGGCGACGATCGAGCTCAACTTCGGCCACGTCCTGGTCAACGACCACCTGATGGTCACCAGCGAGATGCCGCACGGCGGCTTCCGCCAGTCGGGCTTCGGCAAGGACATGTCGATGTACTCGTTCGAGGAGTACACGCGCGTCAAGCACGTGATGATCGAGCTCACGGGCGAGGCCGAGAAGCCCTGGCACTACACGATCTTCGGTGACAAGCGGGCCGAGTAGGGAAGAGTCCGAGCCCGAAACAGGCATCTGGCGGGCCTCCAGCCAGGGCCCTGACCGCAGTGCCGACCGCTGTCCGTAGCTGGGTCAGACCACTTCGGCGCGGCCGAGGATCTTCGAGATGCCGCCGAGCTCCTCGAGCTCGGCGGCCAAGCGGGCGACAAGCGCCGGGGTTCATCCTGACGGGCGCCCCGGCAACGCGCCGCCCGTGACGATCTCGCCTTTGGACGACCAGTCGACGGCTGGGCGACCGGGGGAACTTCACATCCAAAGGCTCTTGCCGCCGGTGGTAACGGCCACCACCCTGTACGGTCACGCGGGAGGCTCTGACACGCGGCCCACACCCAGGCCACCGGAGCCAGCCGAGCCACTGGCGAGACCGAGACGCGGGGAAGAAAGGCGACGCAGATGCGAAGTCGACCACTCGCCGTCGCCGTCCTGATGGTGCTGGCTGGCTGTGGCGGAACGCCGCCGGTTGCACAGGTGGACACGCCCGCGCCATCCGCTCCCCGCGTACGTTCCCACGCTTCCGCGCCACCACCGACTCCGATGCCGACTCCGACGCCGACGCGTCGGTGACCGAAGCGGAGCTGGCTGCCGTCTGTTCGGGAAGAGCAATCTCGTCGGCAGCGCCCTACGCAGGCAAGGTCCATCCGTTGGTCGTCATCGACGAGTGGCTGGGCCGCTACGTCGATTCGGTCTACGTCATCAACAAGAAGCTCGACAACGGCACGTGGCAGAGCTCGCAGATCCAGCTTGTCGTGTGCGTTCCATTCGATCACGAAAGCCAGCGTGAACGTGGGCTCATGCGGTCGAACCTGGAAGAGGAAGAGCGACGGTGTGACCGGCGAGCTCCTCCTGCAGCGCTACAAGATGACGATCCGAGTGGTGGTCGCCAGGACGGGCAAGACCCTCCAGACGAAGGTGCTCGTCGGCTCCCTCCCGACCTGTGGGGGGAAGTTCTCCTCCCTCGACCTGAGCGTCGAGCCGCCCTGGAAGGGATACGGCTCCGAGGTCACGGTCTCGCAGATCAATCAATACGCCACGGCCGTGTCGAACCAGCCGGTGAAGTAGCCCATGCCCTGGCGACGGCTTGGGTCAAGATCGAGCAGACTCCTGGTGGGCCGGCCGCGCAGACGACGTGTAGGACCGACCCACAGTCGTGACTGACCCAGCGAGGCGCGCCGGCACGGTGAGCGACGGGGCCTGAGCCGATGTTCTTCCCAGCGGCGGGTTGGTTCGCCGCGTTTCTCCTGACCCTCGCGATCGAGATCCCCATCGCCGGATACCTCCTGCGACGGGTCGAGCGCGACCGCGTCCGCCTGGTGATCCTCCTCATCTTCGCGAACCTCGCGACGCACCCGGTCGTGTGGTACGTGATGACGCAGCTCTTCCTCGTCGGGACCTGGGAGTACTTCCTCGCGGCCGAGTCGTGGGCCGTTGCCGTGGAGGCGCTCTTCTATGCCGCCGCCTTCCGCGGTCTCGATCCCCGACGCGCCATCGCGGTCGCGGTGCTCGCGAACGCGGCTTCGTTTGTCGCCGGCTGGATCGCCGGCAACCTGTGGCCTGAGGTGTTCGGATGAACGACGGGAGCCGCCTCCGCGCGCTCGGTGCGCTCGGAATCGTCATGAGCATGGTCGCTGCCGCATGCGGAGCCGCAACCGTGGCGCCATCGCCGAGTGGCGTGTCGACGCCGACGGAGTCCGCATCTGCGTCGTTGGCCGCGGGCAGCGCGGCGCTCACGCCCACCGGTGTCGTGTCCCCGACCGTGTCGGCGCAGCCCGCGCCCACGGCCACACCCGTCCCGTCAGGCTCGGCGAGCGGTCCTTCGCCCGCACCCGGAGGCCAGTGGGTCGCGGCCGGCTCCCTGGCTTCGCTCCCGTGGTCGGTCGGGGTCGCGGTGCCCCTTCGCGACGGAGGAGCCCTCGTCCTCGGCCTCGAAGGCACCGTTGCGGAGCGCTGGAACCCGGCGGCCACGACGTGGCAGACTGCCGCAGCGCTGACCGCCTCCCGCCGGGATTTCGCGGCGGTACCGCTCCGGGATGGACGCGTCCTCGTGGCAGGCGGCCTCGATGCGCACGACCCGGACCGCTGGCAGGCCTACTCGAGCTCGTATCTGTACGACCCATCGACGCCGGCTGGGAGCTGGACCAGGGCGGGCCTCCTCGGGACGGCGCGCGTGTCGCCGGCAGCGGCCGTCCTCCCCGACGGGCGCGTGCTCGTGGCGGGCGGAGCCTACAAGGACGGCCCGCCATATGACGGCACCGGGTCGTCGGGCATCACGCTCGCCCGTACGACATCGACGATGCCCGGGGAGGGGACGGGCAGGGGTGGCCGGTTGGACGACGTGGCCCCGCCGAGCATCGGCGTCGCGCTCGCGACCGCGGAGCTCTTCGACCCCGCGACCGGACAGTGGTCCCCCACCGGCTCGATGCGCTTCGCGCGGGCCGGCGCGGCGGCAGCGACCCTTGCGGATGGCCGGATCCTCGTCGTGGGGCCGAGCTCGTCGGGAAACGGGAATGGGGATGCCAGGATGGACCCGAGCGTCTATGGCACGGCCGAGGTGTACGACCCAGCGACGGGACGCTTCTCGCTCGTGGGCAGCCTGCCGCCGATCGACCGTGCCGCCATCTCGGCTGCCGGCGTCAGCGTCCCGACCTCCGATCCGTCGTGGACCCAGATCGGGACGCTGGTTGCGCTGCCGGACGGGGGTGCGCTCCTGGTCGGCCACAGCGACGAGTGGAAGCACGAGGGCTCGGTCACGCGCAGCTTCCGGTTCGATGGGCAGACCGGGCACTGGCGGCAGGTCGGCCCGGCCAGCGCGGGCGTCAACGACTGGAATGCCGGGACGTGGCACCAGACGCCGGGCGTGGACCTGGCGGGCGCCTTCGCCGCGGCGCTACCCGGCGGGCACGTGCTCGTGGCCGGCGGCACCCTGTACAACGGGACCGACAGCTGGCAGGCGTCGCGGGTCGCCCGCCTCTACGACGCTGCGACGGACGCGTGGTCGAGCCTGCCGTCCATGCCGACCGGGCGACAGGGCGGCGTGACCGTTGCCCTGGCAGACGGGTCGGCTCTCCTCGTCGGCGGGAACGAGACCTCGGCGGACTCCGAGGCCTCGACCACGGTCCGATTCATCCAGTCTCCGTGATCGGGCGCGGACCCCTGGAAACGCGCTCCCGGGTACGATCTGATCGTCGGAAGCACGAGGGTCGTCATGCGTTCGAAATACCGCCGCCGACAGCCGCCCCCGCAGGACCTGCGGCCGCACGCCGGCGGCCGCACGGTCCCGATCCTTGTCGGGCTGGTCCTCATCGTCTTCGGAGCGGCGCTGGCCCTGACGGTCGAGCGTCTCATCCCGGGCACGCCCGGCCAGGCGGCGCGTGTCTCACCAGCTCCGTCCGCCCCGCCCCAGGTGTCCTCGAGCCCGTCCGCGAGCGCCGAGGCCGTCGCGAGCATCGCGCCGACGGCCGAGCCGAGCCCGGCCGCGCCGGCCCTGGAGGCACAGATGCCGCGCACGATCAACGGCACGATCCTCACGATCAAGAGCGCCACGAACGCGGCGAGCCTGGGCGGGGACCCGGCGAGCCGCGCGCTCAGCGCGTCGATGACGAGCCTCGGAAAGAAGCCGGACGATCTCGAGATCGCAGAGGCGTATGACCCCTCCGGAGCGCTGGCCCTGACGGTCCTCGGGTTTCGCGTGCCCGGCGTCGACCCCGTGAAGCTGCGCTCGGTCGTGCTTGAGGCCTGGTTGTCCACCGGGACGCCGGGCGTCACGTCCTCGAGCGTGACACTCTCAGGTACGCCATCGACCCAGGTCTCCTACGGCGACGCCGGCCCCAGCAACTACGTGCTCGTCCACGGGGACAGCACGTTTGTCGTCGTGACGAACGACCAGGCCCTCGCGGTCAGCGCCGTCGCCGCGATCGTGGCCCCCGCGCCAACGGCGTCCCCCGCAGCGTCGCCGTCCCCGTCCGGGGGGTAGGGCAGGCCGTGGCCGGTCGGCACGACGGGCTCCGAGCGCTGGTCAGGGCAGGGGTCGCCAGAGACTCCCGAGGAGGATCGAGACCGCCGCGAGCAGGGCGCCGAGGGCGACGAACCCGAATCCGATCTCGGTCACCTCGTGAATCGGCGGCCCGCTGCGCGGCGTCCAAGGGTAGCGGACCGGTATCGCTCACACCGTCCGCCGGGACGAGGCCTCGAACCGGATGACGGCTCAGGCTTCCGCCCGGATCCTACGTGGACACGGCGACGACGGGCGAGGACCCGAGGGTCGCCCCCCGGGCGTCCCGCGCCACGGCCCGGACGAAGGCCGCGGCCCCCGCGACCGGGATGGAGGTCTCGAAGCCGGTTCGAGGTGCGGAACCGGCGCGCGTCAGCGCAGCCGCGCTCGATCCGGCGAGCACGTCCCAGCTGGCGACCTCCGTGGCGCCGTTCCAGCTTGCGAACGCGGTGACGACGCCCCCGGGACCGGCGACCGCGGCCGCTGCCGGAACGTCGCCCGGGCGGCCCGTCCATGGCGAGCGGAAGTTCCGGTACGACTGGACGGCGGCAGGGTAGGTGGCATCGAAGACGAGCTCGCCGGTCCCCGAGAACTCGCTCACGTAGCCCGCGTCGCCCCACCCCACGAGGTAGTTGCCGCGCGGAAGGACCTGGAGGTTGCCCTGGCTCCTCGCGAACAGGGGCGTTGGGTGATCGAAGGCGCGCAGGAGGCTCGCCGTCCTGGCCTCTTCGTCGAGCTGCAGGACGATCGCCCGGGAGTGGGCGGGGCTCGCGCTGTCATCGAAGATCGTCAGCGTCCCGTCCGCCTGGCGGCGCGCGTCATGCTGCCACGAGAAGCCGGCCCCCGCGCCCATCTCGAAGTCGCTGCGCTTCCCGCCGAGTCGCCAGACGATCTCGCCGGTGGTCCGGTCGATCTTGTAGACGGTCGACGTGTTGCGCGCCGAGATGAGCAGGCTGCCGTCCCGGTCGACATCGATCGAGTTGGCATGGACGTAGTCGTAGATCGCGGCCGCGTCGGCGGTGAACGGGACGAATGACTCGTCGATCGCGATGTGGTCAACCGTGTGCCATTCGAACAGGACGGTACCGGTCTGCAGGTCGATCTCCTGGACTGCGCAGTCCAGCACCTGGCCGGACAGCGCGGCGCCGCCGGGCGCGGACGCCGCGGGAACGCCGGCGTCGGCCAGCAGGAGCGCCGTGCCCTGCGGGGTGAGCTGGAACTCGTGGAGGTCGGCCCGCCGCCCGTTGCCGGCCCGTACGCGGGCGATCTCGCCGTACGTGTGGTCGGTGAGGACGACGTCGCCCGTCCCGATCCCGCCGTTGACGGACCCTTCCCACCACGCGAGGATGGGCTGCCCGCCAAGATCCACCACGTTGAAGTTCGTGACCTGCGTCCCGCTGTCCGGCCGGAGCCAGACCAGGTCGCCCGCGTTGGTGAAGATGGCCGGGCCGTCGCTTCCGCTTCCATTCGACGGCGTGCAGAACAGGAGCCCGGGCGCCACGGCGCCCGCGGGAACCTGCACGAGGACCTGCGGCGGGGTCAGGTCCGGCCGTGAGCGGTAGTGGTGCCGGAACGCCGAGTAGTCAGCGGACGGCCGTGGGGACGTGGGAGCGGGGGTCCCGTCCAGCACTCCCATGGACGCGCCGGGCGCGCTCGTGCGGCCCTGCCCGTTGCCACCCTCGAGCGCCGCTGCGGCGACCACGGCCGCGGCGCCGCCGGCCGCTGCAAGACCAAGCGATGCAAGGAATCGTCGCCGGCTCAGGCGCGCCTGGGCGGGCTCATCCACCCTTCACCTCCCCGTCGGCGGCGCCGCGTCGCGGGGGCCTGCGGATGGAGGTCCGCGAATGGGCCGCGAGGCAGCCGGTTGACCGGCCCGATGTGCGGGACGCGCGTCGGCAAGCCGCAGTCTCGCGTGGAACGCTGAAAGGCGTCTGAAGCCAATCGTCGCCGGCACGAGCGCCGCCAGCAGGCGACGGCTGGATACGACCGCCGTCATCCGGCCGTTCGATGGGGGGGTCGACGGGGACCCGGCCGGCAGCGCCGGACTCACGGGCGCTGCCCGGGGGCGTGGAAGGCGTCGGACCGTACAATGGCCTCTCCACGCATCACCCTGCCGGAGGACCCGCGTCCGTGCCGCCGATCGCCGAGCTCACCCGGATCGAGCCGATCCACCGCGAGCGCCTTGCTCGGCAGGGCGTCTTCACGACCGGTCTGCTGCTGGAGGTGTCTGAGACACCGACGCGACGGCAGACGCTGGCCGACCAGGTGGACGCGTCGACGAACGACGTGCTCCGCTGGCGCGACGAGGCGCTGCTCCTCAATCTCGCGGGGTTCGGGTCGCCGGAGCACGACCTGTTCGCGTTCGCGGGATTCGAGGGGCTGGGCGCGGTGCTGAAGGTCGGACCTCGCCACGTTCCGCGCGGCGATCGCCCGCGCCGCCGGGCGACTCCAGGTCGTGCCGCCCACCGATCTCGTGGTCGAGACGTGGTGGGAGCAGGCCCGAACGCTGCAGGACGAATGACGCTCGTCGCGGCGGCGTCGTCACGGGAACGCACCTGGCGCCTGCCGGCCGGACTCGTCGTCGGGACCGCCACGATCCTCACGCTCGTGGGGATCGCGATCGGGCTCTTCTTCAACCCCGTCTGGGTCTCGTTCGAGCAGGGTCGCACGCGCGCCGACCTGTGGACGGGTTACACGCCCGAGACCGTACGCACGGTCACGGACTCGGTCCTCGCCGAGGTCTACCTCGGTCCCGGCACGTTCGCCCAGTCCGTCGACGGCACGCCCGTCTTCAACGAACGAGAGCGCGCCCACATGGCCAACGTGCGCGGAGTGGTCGTCGTCTTCTTCGGGCTGGTCCTCGTGGCCGCGGCGGTTCTGCTGGTCGGCGGGTTCCGATCCCGTGGCGCGGCCTGGTACTGGCGCGCAATTGCCCGTGGGTCGGCCGTCCTGGCCATCGGCGCGGTGGTCGTCGGCATCGCGTTCGCGCTCGCCTTCGAGCAGGCGTTCACCGCTGTTCCACGACCTCTTCTTCGCCCCCGGGACGTGGAGCTTCGACCCCGCCACCGACCGCCTGGTGCAGCTCTTCCCGGACGCGTTCTGGACGGAGACGAGCGTCGCGATCGCGATCGCCGGCCTCGTGCTCACCCTCGCCACCTGGGCGTTCGCGCGACACCGCGCGCTCGGGGAGGCCTGACGTGCTGATGCGCGGGATCCCGGTGGCGCGGATCCTGGGCACGGAGATCAGGGTCCACCTGTCGTGGACCCTGATCGCGGCATTCCTCGTGGCGTCGCTCGGGGCCGTGGACCTGCCGGGGCGCTATCCGGCGTGGCCGAGCGGCCTGGCGTGGGCCGTGGCCGTGGCGGCCGGGGCCGGCTTCTTCTGCGCGGTGCTGCTCCACGAGCTGGCCCACCTCGCCGTCGGGCGCCGCGCCGATGTCGCGCCGGCGTCGGTGACGCTCCTCCTCTTCGGCGGCGTCGCCGCCGCGGAGCGTGGCGCGCGCTCTGCCGCCTGGGAGGCCGCGATTGCCGTCGCCGGGCCACTGGCGAGCATCGTGATCGGGGTTGCCGCGCTCAGCCTCGCGGGCATCGTCGGGGCTCCAACCACCCCGAGCGTCGCGGGCCAGGCGCTCGGGGAGGCCCTCGCGGTCGTTGGGCTGCTGAGCTGCTTCGTCGGGCTGGTGAACCTGGCACCGGTCTTCCCGCTCGACGGCAGCCGTCTGCTGCGCGCGCTGGCCTGGCAGCTGACCGGGGAGGAGGGACGCGGCACGCGGATCGCCGGCGCCGCCGGCCGCCTGATCGGCCTCGGGATGATGGGCGGCGGCGTGCTGCTGGCGTTCACCGGCGACCTCGTCGACGGGTTCTTCCTGGGCATGCTGGGCTGGTTCGTCCGGGGTTCCAGCGGTGCCCAGGCTCGCCAGGAAGCCCTCGAGGGACTCATCGCGGACGCGACGGTCGGTGACGCGATGGAGCGCGATCTCCCGATGGTCCCGCCGCAGGTGACGCTGGACACGTTCGCGGCCGTGCTCTCCGGCCCGGAGCCCGTCTCCGTGGTCCGGGTCATGTCCGGCGAGCACCTGGTGGGGCTCGTCGGACGGCGCGAGCTCCGGCGCGCGGGACGATCCGCGTGGGCAGCGGACGCAGGCGGCGGTCGCCATGACGCCCGCCGACCTGCTCCCGGCGGTCGCCACCGGCGACGGGCTGGGCTCCGCCATCGAGCGGCTCCAGGCGTCCAACGTCGAGGGCCTGCCCGTGGTCGACGGCGGCGAGCTCGTGGGGATCCTCACCCGGTACGGGATCGGCCGGCTGGTCCACGAGCGATCGCGGCAGGCGCGGCTCCCGCGATGAACGAGCTGCTTCCGATCGAGGTTGCGCGGGCCCAGGTGCTGGCCGCCATCCCGGCCGCGCTGCCTCCCGAGACGGTGGCGCTCGCCGACGCCCTTGGCCGCGTGCTGTCCGAGGACGTTTCGGCCGCCACCGACCTGCCGCCGTGGGACAACTCGGCCATGGACGGGTACGCGATCCGTGCGGCGGACGTCGCCGGCGCGACCGAGATCTCGGCGGCGATGCTGCGCGTGACCGGCGAGGTCGCCGCGGGCGCCGCGGCCGACGCGGCCGTTCTCGCGGGAACCGCCATGCGGATCGCGACCGGCGCCCCGATGCCGCCCGGCGCGGACGCGGTCGTTGCCGTGGAGCAGACGACGCCGATCGCGGCCGACGGGTCGGCCGGGCTGCGCGGCCGCGAGGCCACCGGGCCTCTGCCGGCGCGGATCCGCGTCCACGAGGCGACCCAGCCGGTCCGGAATGTCCGGCTCCGCGCGAGCGACCTGCAGGCGCGGGCGCCGATCCTCGCGGCCGGCCGCGCCATCGGCCCGGCCGAGCTGGCGATCATCGCTGCCGGCGGCGTGGCGCACGTGGCGGTCCATCGCCGGCCGCGGGTGGCGGTGCTCTCAACGGGGGACGAGCTTCGACGGGCCGGCAGCGACCTTGGGAGTGCCGGGATCCCGGATTCGAACGGGCCGGCGCTCGTGGCCCTCTGCGCGGCTGCCGGCGCCGATGCGCGCCACGTCGGCATCGCCCCGGACCGCCTGGAGCCCACGCTCGATCTCCTTCGCGTGGCGCTCGAGGATGCGGACCTCGTGATCGTCAGCGGCGGCGTCTCCGTGGGACCGTACGACGTGGTGCGCGGCGCCTTCGCCCGAGGTCGGCACGGTTGACCTGTGGCGCGCGGCGATCCAGCCGGGCAAGCCGTTCGCCTTCGGCACGGCCCCGCGCCCCGGCGTTCCGTCAGGCCCGGCGGTGCTCCTGTTCGGGCTGCCAGGAAACCCGGTCTCGGTCTTCGTGACCTTCGAGGTGTTCGTCCGGCCGGCCCTGCGTCGCCTGGCCGGCCGCGCCGACGATGCCCTGTTGCGGCCGGTCGACGCCGCCGTTCTCGAGGAACCGGTCACCAAGTCCATCGGTCGGCGGACCTTCCTGCGCGTGGCGGCGCTCCGTGACCCCGTCACCGGGACGCCGATCCGCGACGCGATGGGCCGCGTCCGGGTCTCGCTGGCCGGCGGGCAGGAGAGCCACCAGCTGTCGGCGCTCGCGGCCGCCGACGCGCTCGCGGTCGTGCCAGAATCGGTCGCGGGCCTGCCGGCGGGCGCCGGGGTCGATCTCTGGTGGCTCGACCGCGCCTGACGGTCCGCACAGGAGCCGGCCGGCCGGCACGCCGACCGGGCGGATTCCCGGGACGGAGGTGGCATGGACGAGCGATCGCAGCCCCGGGCGGGTCGCCGCCGGCTGACCCACGTGGACCGCGGCGGCCGGCCGCGGATGGTGGACATCTCGGCCAAGCCGATCACGGCCCGCCGGGCCGTGGCCGAGGCCGAGGTCGTCTGCAGCCAGGAGACGCTGAGCCTGGTCATCGACGGCCGGGGACCGAAGGGCGATGTCCTGACGGTGGCGGAGATCGCGGGCGTCATGGGCGGCAAGCGGACGTCCGACCTGATCCCGCTCTGCCACCCCCTGGCGCTGACCGACCTGGTGGTCTCCATCACCCCGGATCGCGCCGCGTCCGCCCTGCGGATCCGGGCCGAGGCGGCGACGGTCGGGCCCGACCGGGGTCGAGATGGAGGCGCTCGTCGCCGCGAGCGTCGCGGCCCTCACGGTCTACGACATGGTGAAGGGCGTCGAGAAGGGCGTCGAGATCCGGCATGTCCGCCTCGTCAGCAAGGTCGGCGGCAAGTCCGGCGAGTGGCGGCGCGAGGGATCGGACCTGCCGCAGGCACCGGCCGCCCCACCGGCTGGCGTGCCCATGAGCGGGTTCGTCCCGAGCGCCCCGCCCGTATCCCGGCCGAAGGGCGTCCGCGGCCCGGCGCGCGCCGGTGGAATCCGTCGGCCGGGGCGCAGGCCGGGGCCCTGATCGATGGCAGCCGGCGCCCGGACCGCCTTCGTCCTCACCGTCAGCGATCGCGGCTCGACGGGCGATCGGGCGGACACGTCCGGCGACGGGCTGGCCGCGCGCCTGGCCTGCTCGGGTTCGCCGTCGAGCGCGAGATGGTCCCCGACGAGCGCCGGCGGATCGAGTCCATGCTCGTGGCCGCGGCCTCACGGCACCCGCTGGTCGTCACGACCGGCGGGACCGGCCTCACGCCGCGCGACGTGACGCCCCAGGCCACCCTCGCGGTGATCGACTACCAGGTGCCCGGCTTCGCGGAGGCGATGCGCGCCGACGGACGCGCGAAGACGCCGATGGCGATCCTGTCGAGGGCGGTGGTCGGCGTTCGTGGGCAAGACGCTGATCGTCAACCTGCCGGGCAGCCCGCGCGCTGCGCTCGAGTCGCTTGCCGTGCTCGAGCCGGTCCTGGATCACGCGCTCGAGACGCTGCGAGGCCCGCACGAGCACGCCGGGTGGGGGAGCGAGGCGGGCGGCTGACGGCAGACGTTCGGGCGCTCGCCAGGTGCCACGCACGCATCGCCGGCACGGCGGCCGGTGCTAGGATCGGCGCGTGACGGCAGCCCCCGCCCTCGGCCGGCTCACCGACGACCAGCGCGCCATCCGTGACGCGGTTCGGACGCTCGCCCGTGACCGGGTCGCGCCGCGCGCCGCGGAGATCGACCGGACGGCCACCTTCCCGGAGGACCTGCGGCTGCTGCTCGCGGAGCAGGGGATCCTGGGCCTGCCCTTCCCGGAGCGATTCGGCGGGCTGGGGGCGGATCTGCTGACGGTCTGCCTGGCGATCGAGGCGCTCTCGGCGGCCTGCGCCACGACCGGCCTGATCCTCGCCGTCCAGGAGCTCGGCGCGCTGCCGCTGCTCCTCGCCGGGACCGAGGAGCAGCTCGCTCGGTTCGTACCGGGGCTCGCCGCCGGGAGCGACCTGATCGCCTTCGCCCTGACCGAAGCCGATGCCGGCTCGGACGCGGCGGCCGTGCGCACCCGCGCGGTCCGCGACGGGGAGACGTACCTGATCTCCGGCACGAAACGCTTCATCAGCCACGGGAGCGTCGCGAGCCTGGTGACCGTCTTCGCCGTGACGGACCCGGAGGCAGATCGCCGCCGCCGGCTCTCCGCGTTCGTCGTCGAGACGGCCAGCCCGGGCTTCTCCGTGAGCCGGCTCGAGCACAAGATGGGCATCCGCGGCTCGCCCACCGCGGAGCTTGCCTTCGACGAGGTGCGGGTGCCGATCGCAAACCGGATCGGAGCCGAGGGCGACGGGTTCGGCCTCGCGATGCGCACGCTGGATCGGTCGCGGCCCGGGATCGCGGCCCAGGCGGTGGGAATCGCGCAGGGAGCGCTCGAAGCGGCCGCCGCGTACGCGGGCCAGCGGCGCCAGTTCGGCAAGTCGATCGGCGAGTTCCAGCTGGTCCAGGGGCTGCTCGCGGACATGGACGCCCGGACCGAGGCGGCGCGGCAGCTCCTGTACACCGCCTGCGAGGAGATCGAGCGCGGCGCACCCGACGCGGGGCGGTGGTCGGCGCTGTGTAAACTCGTGGCGGGGGACGCGGCGATGGCCGTCACCACCGATGCGGTCCAGGTCTTCGGCGGCTACGGTTACCTCGATGACTTCCCAGTGGAGCGGATGATGCGCGACGCGAAGATCACCCAGCTCTACGAAGGGACGCAGCAGATCCAGCGGCTCGTCATCGCCCGAGCGCTGCTCGCCCGCGACGCCTAATCGCCACCCGTTCGCTTCACGCCAGGGAGAGATCCAGATCGTGCGGATCGTGGTGCTCATGAAGCCGGTGCCCGACCCCGGCGAGGAACGCCTCGGCGACGATGGGCGGCTGGATCGCTCGGTGAGCGCGGTGATCAACGGCAACGACGAGTACGTCCTCGAGGCCGCGCTGCAGCTCGTGGAGGCGCACGGGGGCGAGGTGACCCTCCTCTCGATGGCGCCGGCCGGCATGACCGATCCCATCCGCAAGGCCCTCGCGATGGGCGCCGTGCGCGCGGTCCTGGTGACCGATCCCGCGCTCGCCGGCGCCTGCACCTGGTCCACCACCCAGGTGCTCGCCGCCGCGCTTCGCACCCTCGAGTACGACCTCGTGCTGGCCGGGGCCGACACGTCCGACGGCGGCGGCGGGGTGGTCGGGTCCGCGATCGCAACCCTGCTGCACCACCCCTATCTCTCCCACGCGCGGAAGATCGAGCCATTCGAGGGCGGCGTCCGCGTGGAGCGCATCAGCGCCGTCGGCCACGACGTGCTGGAGGCGGCCCTGCCCGCGGTCGTGGCCGGGACGCAGCTCCTGGGGGAGCCCCGCTACCCGTCACTGCGCGGGATCATGGGCGCACGCTCGAAGGAGATCGCGATCCGGACGCTCGAGGAGATCGGGCTCGACGACAAACCCGTCGGCGGTGCGCACGCCACGACGACGCTGCTCGACACTCGCGCACCCGCCGCACGCGGCTCGACGCGCGTGGTTCGCGACCTGGACCCCGCCGCCGCCGCCGCGGCGATCGTCGACTTCCTCGTCGAACGGCGGGCCCTGTGATGGGGGGCATCTGGGTCGTCGGCGAGGTCGACGCGGCCGGCGCGCTCACGAAGCTCTCCGGCGAGGCAGCGACGGCGGCTCGGGCCCTCGGCGAGGCCGGGGGTCGTCGACGTGCGCGGGGTGATCGTGGCTGCCGAGCCCGATGGCGCGGCGGCGAGCCTGGCGACGTTCCTCCCGGTCGTCCTGGCGGTGCGCTCCCCGGAGACGCTGGAGCTGACGGCGGCGGCAGCGATTGCCGCGCGGGTCGCGGCGCTGGTCGACGGCGGCGGCGGAGCCGCCGTCGTACCTCGTGGTGGGCGCGACACCCGATGGCCGCGACATCGCGGGGGCGCTCTCTGCCCTCCTGGGGGTCGGGGTGCTCGTGGGCGCCACGGGCCTTGCCTGGGGGGACGCGATGCCGGGGGCGTGCCGGCCGGTCCGCGGGTGCGAGATGCAGCCGTTCGGCGGGCGGATCGTGACCACCAGCGCCTTCACCGGGGAGCGGGGGATCATCCTGCTCCGCCCGAACATGGTCACGGCGGAGCCGCTCGGCGGCCCCCGGCCGGGTGGAGGCCGGGGCGGATGTCGAACGCCTCGACGTGGCGCCCGTCCGCGTCGTCGAGCGCGTCGTGGCCCCGTCCGCCGGCCCGAGCATCGAGGAGGCCAGCGTCATCGTCTCCGGCGGCCGGGGCGTGGGCGGGCCGGAGGGGTTTGCCGGCCTGGGAGAGCTCGCGGGGCTGCTCGGCGGCGCGGTCGGCGCCACGCGCGCCGCGGTCGACGCCGGCTGGGTCGACTATTCCATCCAGATCGGCCAGACCGGCAAGACCGTGAAGCCGGCCGTCTATCTCGCGTTCGGGGTCTCAGGGGCAATCCAGCACAAGGTCGGGATGCAGACCGCCGAGACGATCATCGCGGTCAACCGCGACCCGGATGCCCCGATCGGCGAGTTCGCGGACCTGTTCGTGGTGGCGGACCTGGCGGCCGTGGTCCCTGCGCTTGCGGCCGCGCTTCGCGCGCGGGCCGGATAGGGCGACCGACAATGACGGAGACGCTCCTCTTCACCATCCCGCTCCTGCTCTTCGCCCTGCTGGCGGTCAGCTTCGTGCTGGTCCTGCGCCGTGCCGCACGCGTCGTGGCCCAGACCCGGGAGCTGGACGGCTTCCGGCTGTCGGCGGGCGATCTCGCCACCCGGATCGCGGCGAGCCTGCTTGGCGCCGCCGAGCGGATCGACGCCGTGCGCCGCGGGCAGGTCGCGGCGGACACGATCGTCGAGACGCTCGAGGCCGCCCGAGACGGGATGGCGCGCTACCGCTCGGAGACGGAGGCGCTCGTCGCGCCGGCCGGATACGGGCTGCTGCGGGACCGGCTCGGCGAGGAGCTGGATCGCGCGGCGCGCGCGTTCGACATGGTGGACCACGGATGCGCGATGCTCACCGCCGCGAGCGTCGGCCGGGCGCGCAGCGCGGAGGGGCAGACGGCGATCAAGCGCGGCTATCTCAACATCCTCCACGCCCGCGAGGCGATCGAGGAGATCGCGACGAACCTGCGCTCGCCGCGGCCCTCGAGGAGCGCGCCCCGCTGGTTCAGCGGCCGATCGACCGAGTGACGGCGATTCGGCGGATTCGCGGCGGTCGTGGAGCGCGGCGTCGCCGGCGCCTCCACGGCCTCCGATGGGCCGCTATGTCGTGGTATCGTGGCCCAGGCACCACAAGATGTAGTGGTCACGAGCGGAGGAGTGGCCGATGCACTGCCCGCAGTGCGAGTCGCGTGACTCGCGGGTGGTGGACTCCCGCGACCTCGAGGACGCGGCGACGATCCGCCGGCGGCGCGAGTGCCTGGCCTGCGGGACGCGCTTCACGACCTACGAGCGGATCGAGGCCGCCAGGCTCGTGGTGATCAAGCGCGACGGCGTCCGCCAGGAGTTCGATCGCGAGAAGCTCGCCGCGGGGCTGCGCAAGGCGCTCACGCGGCGGCCGGTCCCCGACGGCGCGGCCGAGCGGGCGGTCGACGAGATCGAGGTCGCGCTCCGTGCGGGCGGCATCTCGGAGGTCGAGTCGGCGCGAGTTGGCGAGCTCGCCATGGAGAAGCTCCGGGCGTTCGACCACATCGCCTATATCCGCTTCGCAAGCGTCTACCAGAGCTTCGAGGACCTCGCCACGCTCAAGCGCGAGGTGGACTGGCTCTTCGCCCAGCGCGAGATCGACCCGGAGCTGGCGCGGTGAGCGTCCTGGCCGACCGCGACATCCGCGCCGAGCTGGAATCCGGCCGCGTGCGGATCGAGCCATACGATCCGGTCGACCTCCAGCCGAGCTCGGTGGACCTTCACCTGGACCGGAGCTTCCGCGTCTTTCGCAACAACCGCTACGCGTTCATCGACGTTCGCCAGTCGCAGCCTGACCTGACCGAGCTCCTCTCGATCACCGACGACGAGCCGTTCATCCTTCACCCGGGCGAGTTCGTGCTGGGCCAGACCGTCGAATGGGTGGAGCTGCCCGACGACCTGGTCGCCCGCCTCGAGGGCAAGAGCTGTCTTGGCCGTCTCGGCCTGCTGATCCACTCGACGGCGGGGTACGTGGACCCGGGCTGGAAGGGCAACCTGACCCTCGAGCTCTCGAACGTGGCGAGCCTCCCGATCGCGCTCTACCAGGGGATGCGGATCGGCCAGATCAGCTTCTTCCGGATGTCGAGCCCCGTCGAGCGGCCGTACGGCAGCGCCGGGCTCGGGTCCAAGTACCAGGGCCAGAGTGAGCCCACGGCGTCGGCCTTCCACCGCGACTTCGCGGCAGGTCGCCGGCGCGGCCCCGACGCGGCGGGCTGACGGGTCTCCGTGGCGCTCAACGACGCCGTCCACTGGTCGGCCGATCTCGGCGCAGGGGTGCGTGTCGCGCTGGTCCAGGCGGGGACGTTCCGCTCCGATGCCGGCGCCCTCTTCGGGCCGGTCCCGCGCGTCCTGTGGGGGAGGCTCGTCGCCGACGAGCTCGACGCCGAGAGCCGGCTCCTCCAGGCCCTCAACTGCCTCCTCATCGAGACGCCGGCCGGCCGGGTGCTCGTCGAGACGGGCATCGGGGAGCGACTCGACGAACGCGGCCGAACCTGGCGTGGCCTTCTCGGCGATCCGATCGTGCCGACGCTCCATCGGGCGGGCTTCGACCCGGCAAGCGTCGACATCGTCGCGATGAGCCATCTCCACTACGACCATGCCGGCGGGCTCCTGCGGGCCGACGGGACGCGCGCCTTCCCCCGGGCGCGAATCGTGGCGCAGCGGGCCGAGTGGGAGATCGCCCTGGACGCGAACCCGCGGATCGTGGCCTCGTACGATCAGCCCGAGCTGCGGCTCGTCCGGGAGTGGGGGAGCGCGGGAGCAGCCGACGGCGAGGTGGAGCTGCTGCCGGGCGTCTGGGCAGTCCCGACCGGCGGCCACACGGCCGGCCACCAGGCGGTCGTGGTACGGTCGCCGGGCCGGACGCTCGCATTCCTGGGGGATATCGCGATGCGGCCCTGGTCGGCGAACCCGCGCTGGATCCCGGCCTTCGACGACTTCCCGCTCGACTCCGTGGCCTGCAAGGCGACGCTCTTCGCGCGCGCCGCCGAGGAGCGCTGGACGGTGGTCCTCTCGCACGAGCGGGAGCGGCCGGTGGGACGCCTGGTGCCGGATCGGGATCGATTCGCCTGGGAGCCGCTCGTCTAGGGCTGCGATGTCGGAGGCCCGCCGCTCGGGGCGTCCGACGAGCCGGCGCCCGCGGGTGGAAGCCCCGCGAGCGCGAGGCTAGCGGCGGCGATCGCGGTGTCGACCGGTCCCTGGACGATTGCCCGGATGATCCCGTCGGCATCCAGGAAGATCTGCGTGGGGAGCCCGTAGACCCGGTAGCGGCGGAAGACGTCGCCGGCCAGGTCGGCCGCGACCGTGTAGTCGAGGCCATACTTCGCGGCATACGCCCGCACGTCGTCGACCGTCGATTCCTGGACGCTGACGGCCACGAGCGCGAGGCCCCTCGGCCCGTACGCGGCGAAGGTCTCGCGCAGGACCGGCGTCTCGGCCTGGCACGGCGGGCACCAGCTGGCCCAGAAGCTGATCCAGACTGGATGACCGCGAAGGTCGGCGAGCCGAACCGGGGCGCCCGCCAGGTCCCGGAGCGGAGCCGCCGCCCCGTCGGCGCCGAGGACCTCCAGCTCGGGGGCGCGGTCGCCCACCCGCAGCCCGTCGACAACCGGCCCGATCGCGAACTGCGTCGGCTGCGCGGCGATGCCGGGGGCCGGCACGGAGGCCAGCGGCGCGGTCGCCACGACCAGGATCGCGGCGGCGATCACGACCGTCCCGAGCGCGGCGGCGAGCTGGCGACCAGTGAACGGCCCGACCAGGCCGCGGCGCGGGTCGGCCGTCGCCGGCGTTTCGCGTTCCTCTGGCGACGGGGACGGCATCCCGGTTAGACGCCCGGCGCCAGGCGCGCGAGCAGCGTCAGCACGTCGAAGACCATGGCGAGGCCGATTGTGACCACCAGGAGCCCACCGATGGTGCTGACGGCGCGCCCGTGTCGGACCAGCGGCCTGATCACGGCCGGTGCCCGGTCGTAGATGATCGCGAGCGCAATGAACGGGAGGCCCAGGCCCAGGCTGTAGGCGAAGAGGAGGAGGCCGCCCTGGAGCGTCTGCCCGGACGACGCAGCCACCGTCAGGATCCCCCCCAGGATGATCCCGATGCAGGGGGTCCAGCCCACCGCGAAGACCACCCCGAGGCCGAACGACGCGAGCCACCCGCCGCGCCCGCCGACGAGCCTTCCGCCCACCCGTTCGCCGAAGCCCCGGCTCCCGTCGCGTTGCGAGCCGAACGAGACCGTGCCGCTCGACCGGGCAAGCTGGCCGGCGGCCCCCGACTCCAGCGGCCGCCATGTCCGCTGGAAGACGCGCTGGATGGCGGGAAGCGTC
Source organism: uncultured Chloroflexia bacterium (assembly GCA_963734535.1). Classification (GTDB taxonomy): domain Bacteria; phylum Chloroflexota; class Limnocylindria; order Limnocylindrales; family CSP1-4; genus CTSoil-043. The sequence continues at coordinate 303,637 of CAVTHS010000003.1, forward strand.
AGGATGCCGGCCAGGTTAAGGCCCATGACGATCAGGACGAGGCCGCCGATCGTGCGGAGCGTCGGCAGCAGGTCGTAGAGGCCGCCGCCGATGAACGACGCGCTGACACCCAGGAACGTGAATACCGAGGCGAACCCCACCACGTAGGCCAGCGAATGGCGGACTGCCAGCCAGCGCGACGAGCCGGCCGCGGCCGGCCCTTCGCCGCGGACGACGGCCACCACCGTCAGCTGCCCGATGTAGGCGGGAACGAGCGGCAGCACACAGGGCGAGACGAAGCTGATGATGCCGGCCCCGAACGCGAGCAGGAGCGTCAGGTCGGACGCGGGCATGCGGTCAGCTGTCCCGGCCGGAGCGCGGCTCCAGGTGGCCGGCGATCTCACCATCGTCCATCGCCCCGGGGCCGCCGGTGGCTGGGCCATCGAGGGCCGCGGACAGGAAGGCGCGGACGGCGCCGGCCCGGATGGCGAGTGGCAGCCGGTGGTCGCCGTAGTCCAGGACGGGGATCTGCTCGAGGAGCTCGCGCTCGACCGCGGGATCGTCTGCGATGCGGCGCTCCACGAGGGCGGGTGTCCGGCGCCCGGCGGCCGCGCGCTCGGCGAGCAGCGCCGTCACGAGGATCCGGGCGTCGTCGCACAGGTGGCATCCGTCGCCGCGCCACAGCACGAGCTCGGGGAGCGGGTTCGGGGAGGGCTGATCCATCGCGCGGCATTCTACGGCGCGCCCGGGCTGGGAGTGGCCGGCGTCCCAGGTCGACGCCACGGGCCCCGGGCGTCGCGGCGCCGCAGGGCTGCTGTACGATCGATGCCCACGCCCCCGTAGCTCAGTGGATAGAGCGAGGCCGTCCTAAGGCCTGCGTCGGCGGTTCGAGTCCGTCCGGGGGCGCCACTTCGTGCCCAACCCACGAGCATCCGCGACGCGTCCCGGTGCCTGCGCCTCCGCAGCCCTCCTCAACCCGTGCGATGCTACCGGGCGTGGCCGGTCCCCCGAACACGGACGAGACCCGCATCGACCGCTGGCTGTGCGCGGTGCGCCTCGTGAAGACGCGCCCGACGGCGACGCAGCTATGTGACGCTGGCCACGTCCTCGTGAACGGGAACGCCGCGAAGCCCTCGACGAAGGTCCGGGCCGGCGACCGGGTCAACGCGCTGATCACCGGCCGCGAGCGCATCGTCGAGGTCGTGCGGCCGATCGAGTCGCGGGTCGGTGCCCCGGTCGCCGTGACGTGCTACGTGGACCACAGCCCGCCGCCGGTGGTGACGGAGGTCCGGCCGGGGATCATGGCTGTCCGGGGCGAGGGCCGGCCGAGCAAGCGCCTCCGCCGGGAGCTGGAGCGCCTTCGCCGGGCCGACGCCTGAGCGCCGACCTGCCGCGGCTTCCACGGGTGACGGCTGAAGGCTTGAGAGGGAGAGCGCCCCGGGGAGTTCGCGTGGCTCGCCGAGCCCGACGACCGCGTGGGCACCGGTCACGCTTCCCCGGCGACGCGGCCTGTGCCGGCATCGGCGAGGGTGGTCCGTCCCGGCACCACATCCTCGAGCAGGATCCGAAGCAGACGCTCCGGCTCCTCGTAGATGGGGCTGTGGGCCGAGTGCTCGAACGAGTAGAACCCCACGATCGGCGCCCGCAGGACCGCCGCGTACCTCTTGGCTTGGCCGTAGGAGACCGTCCAGTCGTGGCGCGCCATCGAACGGCTAGCGCCAGCCGAGCTCCGGGGCGACGTACCTGAGGATGCTCTCGATCGCGTGAGCGTTGTACTCGACCCCGAGCTGGTTCGGGACCGTCAGCAGGAGCGTGTCCGCCGCCTGGATCGCCGTGTCACCGGCGAGCTCCTTGACGAGGACGTCCGGCTCCGCGGCGTACGACCGCCCGAAGATCGCCCTGGTCTGCGGCGTCGATATAGCCGACCTTGTCCGACGCCTGGTTGCCGCGTCCGAAGTACGCTCGGTCGCGGTCGTCCACCAGCGCGAAGATGCTCCGGCTGACCGACACCCGCGGCTCGCGCTCGTGCCCGGCAGCGGTCCATGCATCGCGGTACCGCCGGATCTGTTCGGCCTGGAGCTCATGGAACGGCACGCCGGCATCCTCGGTCAGCAGCGTTGACGACATCAGGTTCATGCCCTGTTTCCCCGCCCATTCGGCCGTGGTGCGGGATCCCGCGCCCCACCAGATGCGGTCGCGCAGCCCGGGCGAATGCGGCTCGGGGCGAAGGAGACCGGGCGGGTTCGGGAACATGGGGGAGGGGTTCGGCTCGGCAAACCGGGTGCCGGCCAATGCCCCGAGGAGCACCTCGGCGTGCCGGCGCGCCATGTCGGCGTCCGTCTGGCCATCGGACGGCGCGTACCCGAAGTAGCGGAAACCGTCGATGACCTGCTCGGGCGAGCCCCGGCTGATCCCGAGCTGCAGGCGGCCACCCGCGATCAGGTCCGCGGCACCCGCATCCTCGACCATGTACAGCGGGTTCTCGTAGCGCATGTCGATGACGGCCGTCCCGATCTCGATGCGCGTGGTGCGGGCTCCGATTGCGGCCAGGAGCGGAAACGGCGAGGCAAGCTGCTGGGCGAAGTGATGGACCCGGAAGTAGGCGCCGTCGCCTCCGATCTCCTCGACCGCCTCGGCGAGCTCGATCGATTGGATGAGCGCGTCCGCCGCCGTGCGCACCTGCGAGTGGGGCGACGCCGACCAATGTCCGAATGACAGGAAACCGATCTTCTTCACTGGCCGAGTCTAGGGCCTCCGCGCATGCCGTCTTGCGATGCGTCCTCAGCCGAGGGTCCCGAAGGTCCCGCGGCCGGCCGGTCGACTGGTCCGGATCGTCGTGCTCAACCGAGCGCGGCCCGCAGGGCTCCGTCGAGATCGGACCAGAGATCCTCGACGTTCTCGATGCCGACCGAGAGGCGGCACAGGGTGGGGCCGACGATGGAGGCGTCGCCGGAGTATCGCGCGCGGCGCTCGATCAGCGACTCGACGCCCCCGAGGCTGGTCGCGTGCGTCAGCAGGCGCAGACGCGCCAGGAATCCCTCCGTCTGCTCGACGGTGCCGGCGACCTCGAAGGAGAGCATCGACCCACGACCCGTTCGGCAGCACCCGCAGGGCGCGCTCGTGCTGCGGGTCGCCGGGCAGGCCCGGGTAGTTCACCGTCGACACGTGGGGGTGCGACGCCAGGCGGCGGGCCAGCTCGGCCGCCGATGCCTCGGACCGGTCGAGCCGGACGGCCAGCGTGCGCAGCCCGCGCAACGCGAGGAACGCCTCGAGGCCGCCGGGGATGGCGCCATGGTCGTGGCGGTGGGCTGCCAGGAAGTCCGCGTGCGCGTCGGCCCGGCACACCGCCGCGCCCAGCAGCAGGTCCGAGTGGCCTGCGATCAGCTTCGTCGCGCTGTGCAGGACGATGTCCGCGCCGAGGTCGAGTGGACGCTGGCGCAGCGGCGTCGCGAACGTCGCGTCCACCACGGTGATCGCGCCCCGCTCGCGCGCACCCGCGGCGATGGCGGGGACGTCGGCGACCACCATGAGCGGGTTGGCGATGGACTCCACCCATACCATGTCCGCCCCGTCTGCCGCGGCGAGCACGGCGGCGCTGTCGTCCGCAGGGGTCATGCGGAGGTGAAGGCGGCCGCGCGCCGCCATCCGCTCGAAGATGTTCCGCACGCCGTAGTACGTCACCGAGGACAGGACCACGGTCCCGCCCGGCGGCACGAGGTCGGCGATCGCGGTCGCCGCGGCGAGGCCCGACGCGAACGTCACGGCCCGGCCGCCGTCGAGCGCGCCGAGCGCGGTCTCAAGCACGGCCCACCCGGCGTTGCCGTCCCGGCCGTACTCGATGCTGGCGTCGTGGACGTACGTCGAGCTCAGCGTGATCGGCGCGTTCACGGGGGCACCGGGCACGCGCGCGGGTCGGCCTGCCTGCACGGCGACGGTGTCAGCCGTCCACTCCGGGTCCAGGGTCAACGCGGCGGAGTACCCCGACTCGCTCATGAGTGGCTCTCCTTCAGGCGCGGGGTGCAGTGAGGACGCGTGCCGCCGTCTCGACGGCACCGTCCGGATCGCGAAGGCTACATCGCCGGACGTGCACGGGCGGTCCTGACCATCGCGATCGCCCGGTGCTCGCCGTTCTCGGATTGGGAAGCGCACCTGGCACTACGGGCGTCGTCCGCCTCTCGACAGCCCGACGACGTCGCGCCCATCCTGACGCTGGTCACGAAGTGCGGGAGGTGGCGGGACATGCAGGACGCAGATCTGTTCCTGTCGCTGGCGGGGATCGCCGGCGTGTTCGTCGGCTTCGGGGCGCTCATGAGCGTCAGGAGCGGCGGCCCGAGGGTGGCTGACGAGGTCTCGAGCATCCGCTGCTCTGAGTCAACGGGTCGGTACCCCGATCCAACTCTGCTACAACGCGTCGCGGTCGTAGCCCGAGGATTTCAGCGCGGCTGGTGCCGGGACGCACAAATCGCGACCAACGCCTGACGTGCTCGGTACTAGCGAGTGAGGTTCCGGGCACGCCGGCGCGGTTAAGGTCAACGTGCCGCGCAACCGCCAGTCGATTGCGCCATTGTCGAGTGCAGCGTGGAAATCGGAGCCCAGTTCTGCGAACGCTGCGGACGGGACGGCAATTCCTTCGCGTCGGCTGGCATCTCGTTCCACGCCTGCTCACGGTGCGGCGTCGCGAGCTGTTCCGATTGCTGGAACCTCGTCGACGATGCATGCCTACGGTGCATGCCCTTCCGGCTGCTCGACCCGTTGAGCCAGCCTCCCGTCCCCATCCAGCGGGAACCAGGCCTCACGGGGCACGTCAGGACGGGTCGCGCGATCACCGGTTCCGAGGTCGAGGAACAGCTCGTGGTGCGGGCGGTGCCGAGGATTCGTCAGGCAGACGCGTGGTCGTCGGACCGCGCGACGCCGACGGCGGTTGCGGCGCACCGTGGCGAGCCCAGCGGAACGACGGTAACGGACACGGCCCCGGTCGGGGGTAGGCCCGGCCCACGCCGGGGGGCCCGGGGCGGAGGGGTCATCGCGTCGTCCGCGTTGGTCGTCCTGGCGGCCCTCGCGGTCGTGGCCTCTGGTGGATCCCCGAAGCTACCGGCGCCACTCGCAGACACGCCCCTCTCGGCACTTCCGTTCCCCGCCGACGGCCAGATGACCGTGCAGGCGGCCTGGAGGCACGACCACACCCTCGTCCGGGACGATGCCGCCTGCAGGTGCAGCGATCGGCCCGGACGAGCGGCACGCCGCGGCAATCGCGCCCAACCCACCGAGGCCTGGCCCCGGAAGCTCGTGGGTCATGGTGACGCCGGCGCCTCGCGCGGGCGTGTCTCCGTCTGCAGCTCCTCCGTACGCCTCGACACCGACTCCGGGTCCGGTGGGATCGCCGATCGCGTCCCCGCCGCAGGGTTGGGGGCCGTGGCCGACGCCATACGAACCACCGTGGGCAACCCCGACCCCGGCGCCACTCCCGACGCCCGCGCCGACCGCGACGCCGACAGCTGAGCCCAGTCCGACGGCGGAACCGACCGCGACGCCGACGGCGGAGCCGACCGAGACGCCGACGGCGGAGCCGACCGAGACGCCGACGGCGGAGCCGACCGAGACGCCGACGCCTGAGCCCAGTCCGACAGCCGAACCGACAGCCGAACCGACGCCTGAGCCCACTGCGACGCCCGAGCCGAGCGCCGCCACGACACCGGAGCCGAGCGGACACGCCGACGTCCGCGCCCTGACGGGACGAGCCCCGCCGGCTTCGCCGCCTCCGTCGACCTACCTCGCTTCGGGCTCGATCACGCTCATGGCTGCCCGAGCGCGTTCGGTGGCACCGAAGAGGCGGAGCCGTCGCGCACACCAGAACCCGATCGCGACAGGGATCCACACGTTGAGGATCCGGTAGGCCAACGTCACCAGGATCGCTGTCGTCGGCGGCATCCCGAGTTGGACGAAGACGAGCGCCATCGCCCCCTCGACCGCTCCGACCCCGTCGGGAACGATCGCGATGATGAAGAACACGATGCTCATGCCGAATCCTGCGGCGAGGGCAGCCAGGTCCAGGCCCTGGCCGAAAGCGAGGAACACGGCACCGAGGCCCGCAAGATTCGCGAGATGGAGCAGCACGCCGTAACCCGACGCGATCGCGATGTCGCGCGGATGGTCGGGAATCGAGGTGACCGCCGCGGCGAGCGTGTCCGTCGTGCGGCCCGCCCACGCGCCCGGTACAGGCGCGGAACGTCTGAGGAGGACCGCCGAGCGGTTCACCGCGGCACCGCACGCTGCCAGCAGCCGTTCGAGCAACGGGGGTCGGCGAGCCGACAGGACGAGCAACAGGAGCACCGCACCGGTGAACGCGACGAAGAGCGCCGTACCGACCACCGCGAACGCGACGAGCCGGTCCCGCAGGACGAGTGCGACAGTTCCGGCAAGCACGAAGGGCAGCGCCGTCAGCAGGTCCACGACGAGCACCACGACCACCCCGACCGCCGTCCGCGGGCCGGACTCGCCTCGCGCCATGGCGTCGTCGATGAAGACCGCGGCCGCAGGCGCCGCCGTGAACGGGACGACGGTCTTCGCGAAGATCGACGCGAACATCACCGGGATCAGCCGCAGCGTCCGGCTGGAGACCCCGACCGCGCGGAAGCCTGACTGGTACAGACCTCCGTACAGCAGGAAGAACGCCCCGTGCAGGAGGAGCGCGACCGTCGCCCACCACGGGTTCGCCTTCGAGAGGTCCACGCCGAGTGCCTCGGCCGAGGTGAACTGGCCGGCCACGATCGTGAGCAGGACGACCAGGAGCAGGAGGAAGAGCAACCGTCGCCACCCGAACCTTCGTCTCATCGCCGGCCCGACCATTCCGTGGACGACCAGAGCCGGGCCGGCCGGAAGGCTGCGCCGGGTCGCCGTGGGCCCCAACGACGGCTGTCCAGTCGAGCGGCCGCGCGTGATCGTTCCATCGCTCGCGGATCATCGCCCAAAACCGCCGGGCGGAGGGCCGCCGGCCTCGGACGCAACGTCCCGTACCTGCGTCAACGCGCCGCGACGTGCGGCTGGGGCCGCAGCGGCGCTTCCCCGGACGCGTCGCGGCGCAGCTGCGCCGAGGCGATCGCCCAGACCGAGACCCTGTTGTCCGGGGCTATTCGACCGGCCGGGACACGAGCTGGTAGGTGCTCCCGTCGCGGTGTTCGATCCGCACCCCGGCAACCAGTTGTGGGCGAGCATCGACGACGCCCTCGCGTGTTCCAGCGGCGCGGACTGCGGCAGCGTCAGTCGAGAAGTACGCGATCCACCCGCCGAAGTCCGCACGCACCGGCGTGCACGGAGTCCAGCGGTTGAGGATCGGCTTCCTGAGTAAGGTCGGCATGGGCGTTTGACTACCTTCTGCGGTGATTGCGCCGACGGTAGCCACCTGACCAGGCGGGAGTCAGAGCCAGTCGGCCCTCGGACGCCGGTGCATGACCCGTCCTCCGGAGAGGCCGGAGCGAGCGCCTGGGCCATGCCGACCGGGTCCGGCACGTCATCGGCGACTTCGTCACGCTCGCGGACGAGATCGCGCCGGCGGACCTCGTCGGGCCGCTACCAGTCCGGTTCAGCTGCCCGCACCCGCCGCGAGCCGGATCCAGACCGCGTCGGCGCGGAGGGCAGCAGCTCCACGCTCGAATGCCTCCCGCTGGGCCAGCAGCCGGCCCCGGGCAGCCTCGGGTGTCTCGGCCTCGAACCGGATCTCGTCGCCGGGGCGGAGCTGCCCGAGGCGAGGCAGGTCGACGGTCGGCACCACGCCGAGGACCGGATAGCCGCCGATCGTCGGGCCGTCCACCAGCATGACGATCGGTCGTCCGTCGGCCGGCAGCTGGACCGCTCCGGGGACGAGCGGATGGGACACGATCTCGCGTCCCGATCCGAGAGAGGGGCCGTCGAGGCGCAGGCCCATCCGGTCGCTGGACGTCGAGACGCGCCAGGGCGTGGACGCGAGTCCGGTGAGGGCGCCGTCGGGGGCGGCATCGAGATCCGGCCCAGGCACGATCCCGACCGGCCCGGTCCGCTCGTCCGGGTGCGGGGCCAGCCTCGAGGGCCATCGTCCCCCGACGCCGTCGAGATCGCCCGGACGGCGGGCAACAAGTCGATCGCCGGCCTGCAGCGGCCGGCCGTCCTCGAACCCGAGCCGCCCGGCCGCGAACGTCGACGCGGATCCCATCGAGGTTTCGATCGCGATCCCGCCGGCGAGCGCGACGTACGCGCGCATTCCGCGCAGCGCCCCCGCGAAGCGGATCCGGGCCCCCGCCGGGATGCGGTGGGCGGTCCCCGGCGGAAGACGTCGACCGTCGTCCCGCTCCGCGCCGAGGTCGGCGCCGCCGAGCCCGACGGCAGTCGTCTCGAGCGCCTCGAGCAGGCACCCGCCGAACGTGACCTCGAGCGCTGCGGACCCTGGAGGAGCACCGACCAGCAGGTTCGCGACGCCGAGGCCCCACGCATCGCAGGCACCCGACCGCGGCACGCCGAGGCGGCCCAGGCCCGGGCGTCCCGTGTCCTGGATGGTCAGGAACGGACCCGGCTCGATGACCTGGAGCACCGCCTCAGGCCCGCACGAACCGGACCCGCGCGCCCGGCTCGAGAAGGGCGGGCGGGTCACGGTGCGGGTTCCAGGCCACGAGGTCGGTCCGCCCGATGACGTGCCATCCGCCCGGGGTGTCGGTCGGGTAGATGCCCGTCTGGCGCCCGGCGATCGCCACGCTCCCGGCAGGCACGCGGAGGCGCGGCGTCGGTCGTCGCGGGAGGGCAAGCTCTTCCGGAAGCATCCCGAGGTAGGGGAAGCCGGGCACGAATCCCACGCAGAAGACGCGGTATTCGGCTCCGGCGTGCAGGCGAACCACGTCGTCCTCGGCGAGTCCGGTCCTGGCCGCGACCTCGGCGAGGTCCGGGCCGCCCGCGCCGCCATAGCGGACCGGGACGTGGATCAGGCGCCCGGGATGGGAGGGGGCGGCCGGCTCCTCGGCCGTGACCGCCTTACCGGCGTCGGCCGGCTCCGTGGTGGCGTCCGCTTCCTTGGCCGTGCCCGCCTCACCGGCCGCCCTCAGCGCGTCGCCGATCACGCCGCGAACAGCGGCTTCTGTGAGCACGGAGGGGTCGAACTGGACGAGGACGCTCGCGTATGCCGGGACCGTGACACCGAGGCCGGGCATCCGGGCGGCCCGCACGTCGAGCCCGAATGCCAGCCGGTGGACGCGGTCGTTGACAGCCCGATCCACGAGGTCGCCGAGCACCACGAGGAGCGCCGCGTCGCCGAACGGCTCGACGCGGACGCGCTCGGTTCCGATCCGTTCAGCCATCCGCCGCGCGAACCTCGATCCCCGCCGCGGCGAACGCGACGCGAATCGCCGTCGCCGTGGCGGCGGCGCCCGGCGAGTCCCCGTGGATGCAGAGCGTGGCCACCGCGAGCTCGAGGATCGTGCCGTCGAATGTCGTGACCCGGGCATCCCGCGCGATCCCGACCGCCTGGGCGGCGGCCTGCTGGGGGCCGTCCAGGAGCGCGCCCGGCAGGCGGCGCGAGCGGAGCCGGCCGTCCGCCTCGTACGCACGGTCCGCGAACCCCTCCGCGACACAGGTGAGGCCCGCCGCCGTTCCCGCGGCGAGCAGCGCGGACCCGGGTGGCCCCACGAGCCGCAGACGCGCATCGAGGCTCGCGACGGCCGCGGCGATGGGGCGAGCCACGTCCGGATCCAGCGCGGCCCGGTTGTACAGCGCGCCGTGGGGCTTCACGTGGACGAGGCGACCCCCCTCCGCGCGGACGATGCCGTCGAGCGCGGCGACCTGGTAGAGGACGGCCGCTTCCAGCTCCTCCGCCGTGAGACCCATCTCGCGGCGGCCGAACCCGACGAGGTCCGGATATCCCGGGTGGGCGCCGACGGCCGCCCCGGAGTCGAGGGCGAGACGCACGGTCCGCCGGATCGTGAGCGGATCGCCCGCATGGAATCCGCAGGCAACGTTGACCGACGTGACGAGCGGGATCAGGTCCGCGTCGGCACCCATCCGCCACGGACCGAGGCTCTCCCCAACGTCCGCGTTCAGGTCGATCCGGGTCGGCACCGGGCCACTCTACGCCGCCGGCGGCAGGCCGATGATCCCGCCGGCCTCGTGCAACCCGCGCGCGGCCCGACCTGTACGATCGCCGCGTGGACCCCGGCTTGTCGGACTATGCCCTGCTCGACTTCGGCGATGGGCGGCGGCTCGACCGGTTCGGAGCGGTGATCGTCGATCGACCGGCGCCCGGCGCAGCCGACATCCCGCTCCTCGATCCCGGCGCGTGGACCGGGGCGGCCGCGCGGTTCGGCCGCGCGGCGGGAGCCGACGACCTGGCCGGCTGGGACACGGCGGACGCGCTGCCCCCGAGATGGGAGGTCGTGATCGACGGCCTCCGCCTGGAGCTGCGTCCGACCCCCGCCGGCCAGGTGGGCATCTTTCCCGAGCACGCGGAGCCCGCGGCGTGGGCCGAGGGACGCGCCCGGGAGATCGGGGCACGACTGGCACGGCCGCTGGACGTGCTCAACCTGTTTGCCTACACGGGGCTCGTCACGCTCACGCTCGCGCGGGCCGGGGCGCGTGTCACCCACGTGGACGCTTCGCGGCCCGCGGTGGCGTGGGCCCGGCGGAACGCATCAGGGGCAGGCCTCGCAGACGCGCCGGTCCGGTGGATCGTGGAGGACGCCCGGGCGTTCGTGGCCCGGGAGGCGCGCCGGGGCCGTCGGTACGACGCGGTGGTGCTGGATCCGCCGACCTATGGACACGCGCCCCGCGGCGGCGCGGCGTGGCACCTGCAGACGGACCTCGGGGAGCTGCTCTCGGGTTGCGCCGCGCTCACCGGCCCGGCACCGGCGTTCTTCGTGCTGACCGCGCACACGGCCGGGCTCGAGGCTGCCGAGCTGCGTGCCCGGATCGCCGGCACCTTCGGGTCCCCGATCGCGAGCCACGCCGAGGTTGTCGCGCTCGGCATGCGTCGCCCCGACGGCCGCCAGCTGCCGGCGGGCTACGCAATCCGGTGGAGCGCATGACGCAGGGTCGCCCCGTACGCCCGGTCCTGACGAGCGCAGCCAACCCGCGGCTCCGCGCCGCGGCCGCCCTGCGCGATCGGCGCGCCCGCATCCGGACCGGCCTGCTCCTGGTCGACGGGGCCCGCGAGGTGGCTCGCGCGCTCGACGGCGGCGTCACGCTGGTCGAGGCGTACGTGGCGGCCGAGGCCTCCGGTGAGGCCGACGTGGCGGCAGTCGCGGGGCGCGTGGCGGCGCTCGGCATCCCGCTCGTGCCCGTGGCCGCGAAGCTCCTCGGCCTGCTGGCATACGGCGAGCGCGCGAGCGGGATCGTCGCCGTCGCGACCGCCCCCGACACATCCCTCGTGAGCCTGCGCCTGCCTGCGTCCTCGCCGATCGTCGGGATCCTGGAGGACGTGGAGAAGCCGGGCAACCTGGGCGCGGTCTGCCGGAGCGCGGACGGCGCCGGCCTGGATGCGATGATCGCGGCGGTCGGCTCGGTCGGTTCGGTGGATCCGTGGAACCCGAACGCGGTGCGAGCGTCCCTGGGGACGGTCTTCACGCTGGCCCTCGCAGTCGCGACCACCGCAGACGTCCTGGCATGGCTCCGCGCGACGGGCCTGCGGGTCGTGGCGGCACGCGTGGACGGGAGCGTGCCCTACACCGAGGTCGACCTGACGGGCCCGGTCGCGCTGGTCCTCGGCAGCGAGGCGCGCGGCCTGACCGCCGAATGGTCCGGAAGCGACGTGATGGCGGTGCGCCTGCCGATGCGCGGCCGCGCTGACTCCCTGAACGTGGCGGCCGCCGCCGCGATCCTCTTCTACGAGGCACGGCGTCAGCGCGACGCGGGCGCCTGACGCGTCCGGGGTCGGGGGCCGGCGGCAGGGACACGCGGGTCCTCGCGGGCTGCGCCGAACGAGTCGCCGCCCGGGTCGTCAGCCGGGCAGCGGCTTTGCGCGACGAGCAGCGTTCCCCCGGCGGTGTCTGCCGCGAAGGCCCCTCCTGCTGCCGCGGAGCCGCCCCGCACCGGACGGCCCGGCCCGAGACGGCCGGGCCCGCCGCGGGCCGACCTATACTCCGCGCGATGGTCTCCCTGCACGGCCGTACAGGCCGGATCCGCCCGTCCCGGGGCGCTGCGATCCTCGGTGTCGTCGCGCTGGTTGCGCTTGCCGGCACGCTGCCGCTCGCACCTGGCAGCGGGGCCCGGGGCGCCGACCGCGAGACGCGAATCGCCATGTCGGCGCCGGCCACCATCGATCCCGCCGCGGCCGGCGACGCGGGCAGCGCCGCGGTGATCGCCCAGCTCTTCGAGGGCCTCACCGCGATCGACGGCAGCCTCGCGCCGCGGCCGGCGCTCGCCGCGAGCTGGGCCTTCACGGACGGCAACCGGACCGTCGACTTCACGCTCCGCGATGGGCTCACGTTCTCGGATGGGACGCCGATCAGCGCCGAGGACGTCGTGCGGAGCTGGCTCCGCGTCCTGGACCCGGCCGCTCCATCGCCGCTGGCGGCGCTCCTGTACGACGTCGTCGGGGCGCGCGCGTACGCCACCGGGGCATCGCCCGACCCGGCGACCGTCGGCCTGCATGCGAACGGGCGCGTCCTCGAGGTGCAGCTGACGCGCCCGGCCGGTGACTTCCCGGCGATCGCGGCCAGCCCGTCGCTCGCGGTGGTCCCGCCCGGGGTCGTGCGCGGAGGAGCGGGTCTCGGGGCGGGAGCCGGTTTCGTGGCTTCGGGTGCCTATGTCCTCTCGGCGAAGACCCCGACGGAGCTCCAGCTGACGGCGAACGATCACTACTGGGCGGGCGCACCGTCGCTCACCCGCGTGACGCTGGTCACGGACCTCGGCGGGAAGTCCCCGGTCGATGTCTTCGGGGCGGGGACGCTGGACTGGACCCCGGTGGGACCCGAGGACGCATCCTGGATCGGCTTCGACCGGACGCTCGGCCCGCAGCTGCGCTCCTCGGCGGACCTCGCGGTGACCTACTTCGGGTTCGACACGCGCCGGGCGCCCTTCAACGACCCGCGGGTCAGGCGTGCCTTCGCGCAGGCGGTGGACTGGCGCCGGGTCGTGCGCCTCGCGGACGGCAGCGACGCCCTGCCGGCGACCGGGATGGTCCCGCCCGGGATCCCCGGCCGCAGCGATGCGGACCTCCTGCCGACGTTCGATCCGGCGGCCGCGAAGCGTCTCCTCGCGGACGCGGGCTACGCCGACCCGGCCGCGTTCCCGGTGATCACGCTGGTGGACGCCGGGACCCCCTACGACGCAGGGATCCTCGACCAGCTCCATGCGAACCTCGGGATCACCGTGCGTTACGAGTCGCTCGACTTCACGGACTTCTTCACCCGCCTCGCCGGGACCGATGGGCCGCGCTTCTGGGCGCTCGGCTGGGTCGCCGACTACCCGTCGCCGTCCGATTTCCTGGGGATCCTGCTCGGGAGCGGCCAGCCGAACAACTACGGCGGCTGGACATCCGCGGCGTTCGACGACGCGATCGCCCGCGCGGCGGCGAGCCAGGATCCGGCGACCGTGCGCGCGGCGTACGACCAGGCCGAGGCCATCGTGCGCGACGAGGTACCCGTTGTGCCCGCCGCCTACAGCACCAGCTACGCGCTGAGCCGGACCGGGCTCCTCGGTGCGCAGACGAACGGCCTGGGCATCCTGCGGATCGCCGGGATGGCGTGGGCCCCGGGGACGCCGTGACGCTGCCGCGCCCACGGCGCTCGATGCGGTCGCTCCTGGCGGTCGTTGCCGCGCTCGGCATCGCCATGGGGCTTGCGGCGCCCGGCGTGCGGGCCGCGGACGTCACCTTCGGCACGCCGTCCGCGACAGCGACGTTCGGCACGAGCGTCACGTTCGTGCAGCCGGTGACCGTCGGCGGGACGATCAGGCGGGCCGAGCTGTTGATCACCTTCCCGACCGCGCTCGGGCCGCTCGTGCACGAGGTCCCGGTCCCGTCCGGCAGCGGCGCGCTCGTGCTGCGGGGCGGCTGGTCGGTCGCGACGGACGGCCACCTGGTGCCGAACACGCCGCTCGTGGCGCGCTGGCGCATCACGCCAACCGTCGGCGACCCGGTGGAAGGCCCGCCGGTCAGCGTGCTCTACGAGGACACCCGGTTCACCTGGCAGACGTTGACCGGCCCCCTGGTCCGGATTCACTGGTACGAGGGCGACGAGGCGTTCGCGCGGCGCGCCCTGGCGGTGGGGGAGAAGGGCGTCAAGCAGGCGGCAGACCTGCTGGGCGTGAAGGAGACGCAGCCGATCGACTTCTACGTCTACGCGGCCCAGGCGCCGTTCTACGACGCGCTGGGTCCCGGCACGCGCGAGAACGTCGGCGGCGAGGCGCACGCGGACATTCGAACGCTGTTCGCGCTCATCGAGCCGAGCGCCGTCAACGACCCCTGGGTGGGCGTGGTGATCCCGCACGAGCTGACCCACCTGGTCTTCGACACTGCCGTCCATAACCCCTATCACTTCCCGCCACGCTGGCTCAACGAGGGGCTGGCGGTCTACCTCTCCGAGGGCTACACGACGTCATGGCGCGCTGCCGTCGAGGGGGCGATCGGCGGGGGCACGCTCCTCTCGCTGGCCGCGCTGGACGGCCAGTTCCCAACGACGGCGGACGGGTTCCTCCTCGCGTACGGCGAGAGCGTGTCGGCCGTCGACTACTTCGTCCGCACGTACGGCAAGGCGCGCCTCGTCTCGCTGATCCGCTCGTATGCGTCGGGCCGCACGGACGACGAGGCGTTCAAGGCAGCCATCGGCCTGGACGTACCCGGTTTCGAGGCGGCCTGGCTTGCCGCCCTCGGGGCGACGGCCCCCCGCCGGTATGGACCCCAGCCCGCGCCGACCGGACCCGTGCCGCCCGGCTGGAGCGGCGCGGCCGTTTCGGCGCCTCCCGGCTCGCCCTCGCCGGCGCCGCCGTCGCTCACCCCCGGTGCATCGGCCCCGGGTGTCGCGGCCTCTCCCGCGGGCGCAACCGGGGGCGCGACGACTGGTGACGGTGCACCCACCGGGCCGATCCTCCTCGCGATCGCGGCCGCGGGGCTCGGCGTCGGCGGGGTGCTTGGGTACCTCCGCCGCAGGCGCAGCATGCGGGCCACCAGCCGCCGCGACATGCGCACGGGCGACGATCCCGACCCTGGCCCCTGGGACCTGGGCCCACCGACGCAAACCCCGTGAGCGGCATCGCTGCCCGGATGCGGTCGATCCCCACCTGGGAGATCACCCTCTTCCTGGCGCTCGTCTCGCTGGGGTTCCTCATCGCGGCCCAGGTCCGCTCGGAGGCGCCGCGGGTGCGGTACACCTCGCAGGAGCGCGCCCCGCTCATCGAGACGGCGCTCGGACTCCAGGCGCAGCAGAAGTCCCTCCAGGCGCAGATCCTCGACCTGCGCAGCCGGATCGCCTCCACCGAGGTCGCCACGCAGGGCAGCAGCGCCATCGCCACGCAGCTCAACGACGCCCTCTTCCAGGCTCGGCTCTCGGCCGGCCTGACGGCCCTCGAGGGCAACGGCCTCGTCGTCCAGCTCGAGGATGCCCTGCAGGTGTCCCAGGCGGCCGGGAGCGCCGATCTGCTGGTCACGGGGCGGGACGTCCGGACGGTCGTCGAGGAGCTCTGGCTGGCGGGCGCGGAGGCCGTGGCCGTCAACGACGAGCGTGTCGTCTCGGCCACCTCGATCATCGACATCGGGGGATCGCTGCTCGTCAACTCCGCCTACGTCGCGCCGCCATACCAGGTGAAGGCGGTTGGCCCGGCAGACATGTACGCGCAGCTGGCGGAATCGGCAAGCTGGGTCGGTTTCGTCGCGTCGCGCGCGGGCCAGAATGGGATCCGGCTTGCGATCGCGCAGCCGGCCAGCCTCCTGGTCCCTGCCTACGCGGGCTCCGTGACGATCCGCTACGCGCAGCCGCCCGCCTCTTCGGCCCCCTCGGCGAACCCGTAGATGCGAAGCCGCGGCAGCCAGGTCGCCCTCGCCGTCGTCGCCCTGGTGCTCGGATTCCTTGTCGTCACGCAGGTCCGCAGCCAGGCCGGCGGGACGGGCCTGGAGAACCGCTCGGCGCAGGACCTGACGCTGCTCGTCGCGAATCTCAACACGCGCAACGACCAGCTTCGCGGCGAGGTGGCCGATCTCGGCCGCCAGCTCGATTCGATCGCGGCCGCGCAGGCGCGCGGCGACACGTCGGCCGGCCAGCTCCGTGACGACCTGGTCCGGGTTCGGATCTGGTCGGGAGTGGGTGCCGCCGTGGGCCAGGGCGTTCGCGTGGTGTTGCGCGGACCGGTCACGGCCGTCGTCCTCGAGGACCTGGTCAACGAGCTCCGCAACGCGGGCGCCGAGGCGATCGCCGTCGGCGGCGTGCGCGTCGTGCCGGCCACGATCGCCGGCGGCACACCCGGATCCCTCTCCGTTGAGGACACGCCGCTCTCGGACCCGGTCGAGGTCGTCGCGATCGGCAACGCGGCCACGATGACGGGGACGCTCACCCGGGCCGGGGGGCTCGTGGCGCAGGAGATGGCAACGAACCAGGGCCTCGCGATCGAGGTCACGCCGGCGGACCGGGTCCAGGTCCCGGCCACGGCGCGCGACCTCACGCCGCGGGTCGCCAAGCCCCGCCTTTGAGCCGGGACCTCCGGGTGTTCCAGCGGCCGACGTCCGGGCCCCGGGAGATCGCTGCACACGTCAGGCTGCCCCCATGTCCGGCGGCCGGGCGCCCCGCGTCCGGCTGGTGCTACCCTCGCGGTCGATGCACGCGATCCGCACGCCATGACCCCGCCCATCCCATTCCGCCTGGGTGATCGGATCGAGCTCCGTCGACCGCACCCGTGCGGGGGCCGAACGTGGGACGTCGACCGCCTGGGAGCTGACCTGGGACTCCGCTGCGCCACGTGCGCCCGGCGCATCCTCCTCGAGCGCCGCCAGGTCGAGCGCCGCCTGGTGGCATTCGTCGTCCGCGGAGCCGAGGACGGCGGATCATGATCGAGCTCCCGCGCCCGACCGAGGCACCGGCGTCGGCGATCGCCGTCTTCGGGAACCGCCCCTTCCTGATCCTGTGGCTCTCGCAGGTCGCGACGCAGGTGGGCGGCAACATGGTCCTCTACGGCCTCACGGTCCTCGTCTTCACCGCGTCCGGCTCGAACAGCGCGGTCTCCATCCTGCTGATCAGCTTCCTGGCGCCTGCCGTCATCTTCGGCGCCGTCGCGGGCGTCTACGTGGACCGCTTCGATCGTCGCCTCGTGCTCGTCGCGACCAGCCTCGTCCGCGCGGTCCTGTTCTTCTTCCTCGCGCTCGTGGGCACGAATGTGGGCGTGATCCTCCTGCTGAACCTGATGGTCTCCATCGCCACCACGTTCTTTGCCCCGGCTGAGCTCAGCGTGATCCCGCGGGTCGTCCCCCGAAGCCAGCTCACGGCGGCGAATGGCATCTTCACGCTCACGCTCAACGCGGCATTCGCGATCGGCTACACGGTCCTCGGGCCCCTGGTGGTCTCGATCGCGGGCCCCACGATCCTCATCAGCGTGGTGGCCGTCCTGTACCTGGTTTCGGCGGTTCTCTGCTGGACCCTTGCGCCGGCACCCCCGCTGCCGCTGCCCGCCGGTCACGCCACGCTGCACGACGCGGGGGTGGCGGTGAGCTCCGTGTTCGGCCAGTTCCGCGAGGGCATCCTCTACGTGCGCGCAAACCCGACCGTCTCGTGGGCGCTGACCTACCTGGGAGTGGCGGCATCGATCGTCGGGGTCCTCGGCGCGCTCGGGCCCGGGTTCGCGGTCCACGTCCTGGGCCTCACGTCGAAGGACTTCGTGGTCGTCGTGCTGCCGCTGGGGTTCGGCGTCGTCGCCGGGGTCCTCCTCGTGAACGCGATCCGCAGCATGATCCCGCGCCGGCGGGTCATCGAGATCGGCCTCGTCACCCTGGGGGTCTGCCTCGTCCTCATCACGATCGCGAACCCGATCAGCCAGCTCCTCCAGCGTGTCAGCGCAGCCCAGCCGGTGGTGGACGCATCGGCGCTCGTCTCGGTGATCTCGGTCGTGGTGTCGATCGCCTTCATCGCCGGGATCGCCTACGCGACGATCGCGATCCCGGCCCAGACGGAGCTCCAGGAGGTGATCCCGGAGGATGTCCGCGGCCGGGTGTTCGGGATCCTGAACACGCTGGTCTCGATCGCGAGCTTCCTGCCGATCATCATCGTCGGGCCCGTCTCGGACGCGTTCGGCCCCGCGCCCGTGCTCCTGGCCGCCGCGGGCCTGGTCGGCCTGAGCGGCGTCGGCTCGATCGTCTTCAGGGGGCGCCCCCCACGGACGCCACCGGCCACCCCGGACGACGAAAGCCAGGTTCCCGGCCCCTCGCCCGACGAGCCTTGATCCGGACGAGGACCCCGATCCCGCGGGTCGCGGTGATCTTCACCGGCGGGACGATCAGCATGCGCTTCGATTCCGCGGCCGGCGGGGCCGTCCCGGTGCTCGGGGGCACGGACCTCCTTGCCCTTGCTCCCGGCATCGAGGCGATCGCGGAGATCGACCCGGTCGACCGCGGGCGGACCCCCGCCAGCCACTTCTCGTTCGCGGACGTCCTGGCGATCGGCGCCGCGGTCGAGGCGGCCCTGGTGGATCCGAGCGTCGCCGGCGTGGTGGTGGTCCAGGGGACCGACACGCTGGAGGAGACGGCCTTCGCCTGGGACCTTTGCCACGGGGACCCACGGCCGGTCGTCGTGACGGGCGCGATGCGCAACGCAAGCGATGCCGGCTGGGATGGTCCGGCGAACCTCCGCGGTGCCGTGCGGGTCGCGGTCCACCCGGCGGCCCGGGGCGCAGGCGTGCTCGTGGTCCTTGCCGGGCGGGTCATCGCGGCCGACGACGTGGCCAAGCGCCACAGCACGGCGCTCGATGCCTTTGCGAGTCGTGCCGGCCGGCCACTCGGAAGGGCAGGGGAGCGGCGCGTCTCCCTCGGCCCGCGGGGACCCCGACGCCACCTTGACCCCGTGCCGGCCGCGCCCGGTGGCCCCGTCGAGATCGTGACCGCTGCCCTGGACACGGACGGCCGCGCCCTCGATCGTGCGGTCGCGGCCGGGGCGCGCGCCGCGGTGGTCGCGGCGACCGGGTCCGGCAACACGCACCCTGACCTCCTGCGCGCCGCCGTCGACGCGATGTCCGCGGGAATCCCGGTGGCCCTCGCGAGCCGGACGGGCGCCGGTCCCGTCGGTCCGTTCTACGCGTTTCCGGGGGGCGGCACAACGTGGCAGCGCGCCGGCATCCTCATGGCGGGCTCGCTCACCCCGATCCAGGCGCGCGTCGCGCTCGCGCTGGGCCTGGGGGCCGGGCTGCCGATGGAAGGGCTCCGGGCTCTCCTGGCGGACCCTGCCTGACGCCGCCCACGGGACGAGCGCGGCACGCTATCCTCGCCCCCGAGTCTCACCCCAGGAGGACCCACGTGACCAGCGGCATGACCCCGGCGAAACACGAGCTGAACCACCGCCTCGAGACCATCAGCTGGGGCCTGTTCCTGATCATGCTTGGCGGCTTTGCGCTGCTCCCGTCGGTGAAGGAGGGCACCTGGCTGATCGGCGCGGGCGTGATCATGCTGGGCCTGAACGCCGTCCGCCTCGCGCTCGGCATCCGGACCAGCGGGTTCACGGTGATCCTGGGGACGGTTGCGCTCCTGGCCGGCATCGGGAGCGTCTACGGCGTCGACATCCCGGTCGGACCGCTGCTCATCATCCTGATCGGGCTCGCGATCATCGTCCGCGCGCTCGACCGCTCGCGCTGACGGACCCGCTGACGGTCGCGCCCTTCCCGGGCGGACCGGCGATGTCCGGCGCGATCGCGGATGGGCTCAGCGAGGCAGCGGCAGCTCGATCCGGATCTTCGCGTCGATCACGACCGCACCCTGCTCCAGCACCATCAGCGGGCTGCAGTCCATCTCGACGATCTCGGGGTGCGCCTCCACCATCGCGCTGACGCGGAGGAGCGTCTCCTCGAGGGCGGCGACATCGGCGCGCGGCGCGCTCCGATAGCCGTCGAGCAGCGGGAACGTGGCGAGCGACCGGATCATCTCCCGCGCGTCCCGGTCGGTCAGCGGGGTGATGCGCACGGCGACGTCCCGCAGCAGCTCGACCTCGGCACCGCCTGCGCCGCACGCGATGACCGGTCCGAACAGCCGGTCGTGGACGACGCCGACGAGCATCTCCACGCCGCCGGCCACCATCTGCTGGACGAAGAAGCGCTCGACCGGGTGCCCGGCGGCGGCGAGCGTCGCCGCCATGCCGCGCGCAGCCTCCTCGACCGCGGCAGCTCCCTCGAGGGAGAGCATCACGGCGCGTGCCTCGGCCTTGTGGACGATCCCGGTCGCGACGGCCTTCAGGGCGACCGGCCCGCCGATCTCGGCCGCCGCGCGCCCGGCATCCTCGGCCGTGTCCACGAGACGCCAGCTCGCCGTGGGGATCCCGTAGCACTCCAACAGGCGGGCGACCTCGTCCGGTCGCAGCCAGCGCGAACGGCCGTTCCCCGGGGTGCCTGCGATGGACGAGCCGGCCAGCGTCCCTCCCGCGCCGGGCTCGCCCGGGTCGATCTGCGCCAGGGCGGCGGCCAGCGCCGCTGCTGCCTGGTCCTCGCGGAGGTCGGCGAAGTGAGGGACGCTGCCGAGCGGCGCCGCCCGCCATTCGGCGTAGCGCACGGCGTGGGCGAGCGCCCGGGCCGCCTCCTCCGGGTAGCTGTACGCGGGCACCTTGACGGGGCCATCGCGAAGGGCGCGCGGCCCCCCTTCGGCCGACATGAACACGGTGAGCACGGGGACCGGCCGCGGAAGGTCCAGCACGGCGTCGCGGATCGCGGCCGCCACGTCCTCGGTCTTCGTGACCAGCGGGGGGACGAACAGGACGATGATCGCGTCGATCCCCTCCCAGGCGGCGAGGACCTCGATGGCGCGGCGAAACGCGTCCGGTGTCCCTTCGATCGTGTCCACGGGATTGCCGAGGGCTGCCTCGGCGGGCAGGAACTCCGCGAGCGCAGCTCGGACCTCGGCGGGCAGCGCCGGCACGACCAGGCCGTCCGCGTCGCAGGCATCGGCGGCCAGGATCCCCGGGCCGCCGCCGTTCGTGAGGATCGCGACCCGCCGCCCGGCGGGAAGCGGCTGGTTCGCGAGCAGGGAGGCCACGTCGAAGAACTCGCCCAGCGTGTCGGTTCGAACGACGCCTGCCTGGTGGAAGAGGGCCTCGACGGTCACGTCCGACGCGCCGATCAGCGCCCCGGTGTGCGAGGACGTGGCCCGCGCCCCGGCGGCCGACCGGCCGCTCTTGACGGCGATGATCGGTTTGCTGCGCCCGACCCGTCGCGCGATCCGGGCGAACTTGCGGGGGTTTCCCACCGACTCGAGGTAGAGGGCAAGGACCGCGCTGGCCGGGTCGTCCTCCCAGTACTGGAGGAAGTCGTTGCCCGAGAGGTCGGCCTTGTTGCCGATCGAGATGAAGCTGGAGAGGCCGAGCCCCAGGCGGTTGGCGTGCTCGATGATCGCCAGGCCGAGGGCGCCGCTCTGCGACAGGAAGCCGACCCGGCCGCCGATCGGCGCGGTCGGCGAGAACGTCGCGTTCATGCTCACCGACGGCGCGAGGTTGATGACGCCCATGCAGTTCGGCCCGACGAGGCGCATCCCCGCCTGGCGACAGACGGCGAGGAGCTCCCGTTGCCGGGCGATGCCCTCCCCGCCGATCTCCGCGAACCCGGGCGAGACGACGACGATCGTCTTGACGCCCTTGCCTGCGCAGCCGCGGGCGACGTCCACGGCCGAGGTCGCCGGGACCACGAGCACCGCGAGGTCCACGGGGCCGGGGATGTCGCCGATCGCGCGGTAGGCTGCCACCGACTGGACGACGTCGGCATTGGGGTTGACGGGATAGACCGGCCCGGTGAAGCCGCCGCTCAACAGGTTGTGGAAGAGCTCGCCGCCGATGGTCCCGCGGCGGCGCGACGCCCCCACCACGGCCACCGAGGCGGGGTAGAGCAGGCCGTGAACCGCCGCGGCGGCCGCGATCTGCTCGCGGCGCTCGAAGCGCTCGCGTGCCGGGCCGGTGAGCGCGGTCGGGAACTCCACGAGGACGGCCCCCGGCTCGGCTCGCAGGCGCGTCGGGAAGCCGCTCTCGTGGAAGACCCGGAGCATCCGGCCGTTCTCGGCCAGGACGTCGGCGGAGAACGTGGAGATGCCCGCCTCCTGCGCCCGCTCGGCGAGCTCCTCGAGCAGCAGCGTCGCGATGCCACGGCCCTGCAGCTCGTCGGCCACGATGAACGCGACTTCCGCCGAGTCCGGCCCGATCCGGTCGTAGCTGGCGTGGGCGATGATCCGGTCGGCGATCCCGGTCTCGGCAACCAGCGAGCAGCCTGCCGGGTCGGCAGGAGCTGCCCACCGGAGCGCCTGGGCCTCCAGGTCCGAGACAAGGCCGGCGAAGCGCATGCGGCGCGACTCGGGGGCAAGCCCGGTGAGGAAGGCCACGAGCGCCGGCTCGTCCTCCGGGCGCGCCGGGCGAATGCGGATCGCCGACCCGTCCCGGAGGATGGTGTCGCGCGCGCGGTCCCGTGAAGTCGCGGTGCTCATGGCGTTGCCTGCCATTCTCCGGCAGCGCGACCCATCTCGCTATAGTCTCGCGACATCGGTCGAGGCGCTCCGCTCGCGGTGGCCGACCCCGGTCCGCATGGCCAGCGAAGGAGCGAAACCGAGCGCCCGTGCACGACACGAATGCAGAACGTGCCCAGCCCCTGGTGGTCTACGGCGCGGCTTCTCTCCACTACGATTTCGGCAGCCACCACCCGCTGACGCCGCGGCGATTCGGTCCCGGGATCGACCTCCTGCGCGTCCTCGGCGCCGACCGCTTCCTGGCCCCGGCGGCGGTCCCGGACTCCCAGCTCGAGCGCGTGCACGACCCGGAATACGTGGCGACGGTGCGGATGCTGTCCGAGTACCCCGACGTCGGCCCGCAGGCTGGCTTCGCATCGTGGGGGGACGATCCGCCCTTCTACGGCATGCACGAGGCGGCGGCCGCAGTGGCCGGCGGATCGCTGGCCGCGATGGAGCGGATCCTGGACGGGGAGGAGGTCCACGTCTTCCATCCGGGCGGCGGCCTCCATCACGCGATGCCCGGTCGTGCCAGCGGGTTCTGCATCTACAACGACGTTGCGCTGGCCATCGGTCGGGCCAGGGACGCCGGTCACCGGGTGCTCTACGTGGACCTCGACGTCCACCATGGCGACGGCGTCGAAGCGATCTTCTGGAACGACCCCAAGGTCCTGACCGTCTCGCTCCACGAGACGGGCCACTCGCTCTTCCCGGGAACCGGCTTCGTCGACGACCGTGGCGGTCCCCGGGCGCACGGGGCCGCCGTCAACGTTCCCCTCGAGCCGGGCACGGCCGACGCGTCCTGGCTCGAGGCGCTCGAGATGCTGCTCGCGCCGCTCGCCGCCGCGTTCCGGCCGACCATCCTGGTCAGCCAGCACGGCTGCGACAGCCACCTCCTGGATCCGCTTGCACACCTGCGCCTGGGCACGGGGGCGATCTCTCGTGCCGCCCGGCTGCTCGACGGGCTCGCTCACGAGCACACATCAGGGCGCTGGCTGGCGACCGGCGGTGGGGGTTACGACGTCTATCGCGTCGTCCCGCGCGCCTGGGGGCTGGTCTGGCTGGCACTGGCCCATCGGGACGTCCCGTCCGGCACGCCGGGGGCGTGGCGATCACGCTGGGCCGCCGACGCGGCGTCGCATCGGCAGGGTCCGCCGCCGGAAGCATGGATCGATCCGCCGGGGCTCGCGCCCCTGGAGTCGCCCGACCTCGCCGTGCGTAATCGCGAGGTGGCCCGGTCCGCGCTCGCCGGGGCGCTCACTGCCCTCGCCGCCTCGGACGCCGGCTGAGGCCGAACTCCGCCCGCAGCGACCCGGCACGCGCAGCCGGTCCGCGTCCTGCGCGCGGCGTCATCCATGCGTGCGTGCGCACTTCTTGACATGGCGACCCGACGGGCTAGTCTTTCGGCGTGGCGCGTCCCGGCGCCCGCGTGCGACGCGTCCCGGCCGCCGGGCCGCGACCCCCAGATCCAGGCCCGTTGTCGGAGGCGGCTGCATGAGCGCGATCCAGCCCGAGATCGAGGCCCTCTTCGCCGAGCAGCGAGAGTTCGCCCCGCCGCCCGACTTCGCGGCGCAGGCCAACGCAACATCCGAGCTCTACCAGCGGGCAGAGCAGGACGTCGAGGCGTTCTGGGCGGCCGAGGCGGAACAGCGCCTCAGCTGGTCGCGCACGTGGGATACCGTTCTCGAGTGGGACCTGCCGTACGCGAAGTGGTTCGTGGGCGGCCATCTCAACGCCGCCTACAACTGCGTCGACCGTCACGTGGAGCGCGGCATCGGATCGAAGGTCGCGTATTACTGGGAGGGCGAGCCCGGTGACACGCGGACCATTACCTACGCCGAGCTCCAGCGCGAGGTGAACCGCTGCGCCAACGCGCTGACGGGGCTCGGCGTGAAGGCTGGCGACCGCGTCGGCATCTACATGCCGATGATCCCGGAGCTGCCGATCGCGATGCTGGCCTGCGCGAAGATCGGCGCTCCGCACGTCGTCGTCTTCGGCGGGTTCAGCTCCGATGCGCTCGAGGGCCGGATGATCGACGCGGAGGCAGTGGCGCTCATCACCGCGGATGGTGGCTGGCGCAACGGCAAGGTCCTGGACCTGAAGACGGCCGCGGACGTCGCGGTGAGCAACGCACCCACGATCGCAAGCGTGATCGTCGTTCGGCGGACCGGGCACGCGATCCCCATGACCGAAGGCCGGGATCACTGGTGGCACGACCTGGTGGAGCGCCAGTCGGACCAGTGCGAGCCGCTCGCCGTCGATTCCGAGCACCTGCTCTACCTGCTCCACACCTCGGGAACGACCGCCAAGCCGAAGGGAATCATGCACACGACCGGCGGCTACCTGGCCGGCGTGAGCACCACCCACCACTACATCTTTGACCTCAAGCCGGACGACGTGTACTGGTGCGCGGCCGACATCGGCTGGGTCACCGGTCACTCGTACATCGTCTACGGGCCGCTCGCCAACGGGACCACCGGCCTGCTCTACGAGGGCGCGCCCCAGTTCCCGGATCCCGATCGGTGGTGGTCGATCGTGGAGAAGTACCGGGTCTCGATCCTGTACTGCGCCCCGACGGCCATCCGCGCCTTCATGAAGCATGGCGACGCATGGCCCGCCAGGCACGACCTCACCTCGCTGCGCCTGCTTGGAACGGTCGGCGAGCCCATCAATCCGGAAGCCTGGCTGTGGTATCGACGCACCATCGGCGGGGATCGCTGCCCCGTGGTCGACACCTGGTGGCAGACCGAGACCGGGATGATCCTGATCACCCCGCTCCCGGGGGTCACGACCCTGCGGCCGGGCTCCGCGACGCGACCGTTTCCCGGGGTCGGGGCGAAGGTCGTGGACGCCGATGGGAATGACGTCCCGGACGGATCGGGTGGGGGATACCTCGTGCTCACGCAGCCGTGGCCCGCCATGGCGCGCGGGATCTACAAGGATCCCGAACGTTTCATGAGCACCTACTGGCGCCGATTCCCGGGGATGTACTTCGCGGGCGACGGCTGCAAAGTCGATGCCGACGGCTACTTCTGGCTCCTCGGCCGCGTCGACGACGTGATGAAGGTGTCGGGCCACCGGATCAGCACGATCGAGGTCGAATCGGCGCTCGTCGACCACCCTGCCGTCGCCGAGGCGGCGGTGGTGGGGCGGGCCGATCCGGTCACCGGCGAGGCGATCTCGGCGTTCGTCATCCTGAAGTCGCACATCGAGGCGAGCGAGGGGCTCGCCGCGGAGCTCCGCGAGCATGTCGCCCACCGGATCGGAGCAATCGCCCGGCCGAAGATGCTGCTGTTCACCCCGGAGCTGCCAAAGACGCGGTCCGGCAAGATCATGCGGCGGCTGCTGCGGGACATCGCGGAGCATCGGGCCCTCGGCGACGTGACCACGCTGGCGGACGCGGGGATCGTGGAGACGATCCGGGTGAAGGCCGACTCGAAGGACGCCGACCAGCTCGTCTGACCGGGGACGGCGCCGGTGGTCGCGGCCAGGCGTGACCACCTTGATGGGCCACCGGGATCGAGCCGCGTCCCGCTTGCTGGCCGTGCACCGGGTGAGCCCTCGGACCGCCGGGGCGTCCCGGAGCGCCTGACCTGCGTCACGACGTGTACCGCGCGACCGCTGGGCGGTCGTTCGGGTCACGCGGTGAGCAATTTCATCCTGATTGGGGTCCCCGCCGGTCGCAGGGGTCACTCGGTGCACGCGTCCTCTCGCCGCGCGCCGGCTCTTCAACTCAGCAGGCCCGGGCTCATCCCTGACAATTCCACTGGTGCTCGGCGTTGTCGGAACCTACGGCGAGGCCACCGCGAACGCCCACGAGGTCCCCGGTGCGATAGCAGCCGACGCCGGGAACGTGATCTGCCCTTGAAGCCGTTCTCGTCGCCTGTGCCGGTCCACGGGACCCGCTTCAGGTCCTGAGGCGGGATCGCGGTGATGTTGGCCCCGGTCTTCTCGCAGCCCTGGACCGACCCACGCAACGTCAGCGACGCGGTGCCCTTGAAGCTCGTCTTGCCGGGTGCCGCCTGGGCGCCGACCAGGTCGCCCCGCACCTCGGTCGTGGTCGTGCACCCTCGCAGCTGTCGGGCATCGGCGATGGGTCGATGCCGAGTGCCCCCTGGCCCACGGCGGAGTGAATGGCGCTGGACCCTTCACTTTGCGGCCAGAGCCGTGCAGAGGTTGACGACCTTTCCCTTGAACGAGTGCGTGACGGTGTTGAAGCCGGCGTCCAGCGTGTCGTGAGTGTGGCCAAGTGCCCACGACAACGACGGACCCGGCGAGTCCGTCGGGTACAGGTACCCGACGACGACGGTCCCGTCGATCCACACGTCGAGTGTCTTGTCCGCGTGGGTGACGAAGGTCTGGAGGGTTGGCCCTCCGACGATCATCGAGGCGCCGGAGGTGATGTCCGTCACGGTCGACCATTGGGGTCCGTATGCGATGACCAGCAGGTCGCCGTTCCGCTGCACGGGAAACGTGAGGACGTCCATCCTCGAGCCGTCCTCGACCCACCGGACTGGGAACGTGCACAGGACGCCCGCGTTGAACATGGAGTCGAAGGTCGTCCACCCTTTGGTGTGTGTCGGCCCGGCGGCGGCCGCGGGTGTGGCCAAGGTGACGACCAGCAGCAGCGCGCTGAGGCCAGCGGCGAGGAAGCGACGCATGGGGACCTCCCGGGACGCCGTTCACGGGTCGGTCTCGCCAGTGGCTCGGCGCGGTCCCGGCGGCCAGAATGTGGGCCGCGTGTCCAAGCCTCCCGCAGGCCTTCATTATCCCACCGAGGGGTAGTCACTCAGTGCACACGACCACCCCCCCCGGTCGCCCGGTGCGCCTCCCATCGTCCGGGCGGAGCGGAGCGCCCAGTGCGGAGCCGAGGGCCTGGGTCGTCGATGACCCATAGGCGTCTCGAGCGCCCGTCGGGCGGCTCCCGTGCTGGTCCGGCTGTCAACCGACGGCGACGGCCTCGTCTGCCCTCACGTCGTCCGCGGGCCGTACGGACATGGGCTTCACGGCCGCGACGATCGTCATCTCGTCAGTTCCCATCAGGAGCCGGCCCAGGAAGTTGTAGAGGCGGCTGTCGCCGAGGCGACCGTAGGAGTCGAGACATCATCGAACCCTGCTGCCTCCGTCATCCGCCGCACCTCGGCCTCGTTCCACACCCGGACCGTGCCGAGGACCTTGTGGGTCGCGGTCGCCTCGGCGACCGTCCGCCCGATCTGCATCGCGGCGCGCCCGCCGGGACGGAGTACCCGGCACATGTCGGACAGGACGCGTTCAGGATCGGCGAAGAGCGTGAAGGCGTCCATGGACGTGACAGCGCTGAAGCGAGCGTCCTCCCACGGGAGTGCCCCGGCGTCGTCCTCGACACCTCCGCTGTCCCCGCGGCGATGCGGTCGGCGAGGCGTCGTCGGGCCAGACCGACCTTGACCGCCGAGAGATCCACGCCCGCCACGTCTCGCACCCGCGAGGCGTGCTCGGCCAGGAAGGCTCCCTCCCCGCAGGCAACATCGAGCAACTCGTCCTCCGGCTGGGGGTCGAGCGTCGCGGCCATCCGCCGGTAGGGCGGGCAATCAGCCTCCGGACGCGGGCGGCCCTCCACGATCAACGGCAACCGATGGATGTCGTTGCCAGAAGACCGCGACGAAGAGGTTGAGCGCGCCCATGAGCAGGCCGAGAGCGACCGCCGTGAGGTAGAGCGCCCGCTCCTGGTCCGGGAAGGGTCCGAGCACCACGAGCGCGAGGGCGAGGACGGCGAGCACGAAGGGCAGCCAGAAGGTGGGCCCCATCACCAGCGCTATCTTCGCCCGTGGGATGGTGGCAAGGTTGACAGCCAGCTCCGCCCGATTCTCGGGTGTCCGCGCGAACACGACGATCATGACCACGAGGAGGGCGAGAGCCAGGAGGCTGCCCACGAGCCACAGCTCGTGGCCGGTGATGCCATAGCTGCTGATGATGACCGGCGCGAGGGCGGCGATAACCACCCAGATCGCGGTCGTCACCACCCAGCGGATGTCATTGACCTCGCTCACCTCGAGCGTTGCGCCGCTCCGCACGGCGATGAGCGCACCGAAGCCCACGAACACGCCAGCGATCTCAGCAAGCGAAAGGAACAGACTGGTGTCCTGCATGTCCCGCCATCTCCCACGCGTGTCACGGCCTTCGTGAAGGAGGGGAGTCTGGGTCGCGCCTGCGCCCGCTGAACAGAGGCATCGGTCGTGAAGGAGCCCCCAGCCAGCGAAGGAGCCCCCAGCCAGCCGTCCCTGGGCTGGCCGGAGTCGCGATGATCGTCAGGCGCTCGCGGGCCGTCGCTGCATGTAGACGAGCGAGAGAAGGGTCCACCCGGCCCCCAGCAGGATCAGCACGGTGTACGTGAAGTAGAGCGCCGCCTCGAGGTCCGGGGCCACGCCCAGCATGATGATGATCGGCGCGAGCACCATCACGAGCATGTAGAGGACATAGAACGCCCATCCGACCAGGTCGCCGGGCGTGAGCCTGGCCGCCGCGACGCTTGTCGCCCAGCCCGCCCTGTACTCGGGGGTCCGGGCGCTGACGGCGATCATGCCGAGCAAGCCGACGAGCGCGAGCGCGCTGCCGAGCGCCCAGACCTGGTGGTCGGTGAGGGCATAGCGGCCGAGGGCCACCGGGGCGAGGGCCGCGACGACCGTCAGCATCCCCAGCGCCACCACGGTGCGCATGTACGCAACCTCCTCCACCTCGCTCGGGCCTCCGCTCCGCACGGCGATGAGTGCCCCGAAGCCGACGAACACGCCGGCGATCCCCGCGACCGAAAGGAACAGATCGGCGTCCTGCATGTCCCGCTACCTCCTGCACTTCGTGATCGGGGTCAGGATCGGCCGCAGGGCCCGCTCCAGCTCCTGGGCTGTCAGCCGCGACCGAGCCATCGACGCGAATGCACTTCGGCTCCCACGATGAATGCCTGGCAGAGGCGCTGGTTCAGGCGGGCGCGGCGCTGCCCGTCAACTCGCGCTGGCCGCCGACGCCAACGGCGGTGTTCCGCGGCGACGCGGCCGGCTTGCGGCAGCTCAGGACCAGCGCGGCCTCGTACAGCGGTTTGAGGCTCTCGTGGCGAACGGTGACGTCCGTGAACCCGGCGTCCTCGAACATCCGCAGGTAGTCGGCCTCGTCGCACCACCGGACCCCCCAGCTCACGGCCGGCTGCTTCGGCGACCGCCGTGGGTTGTAATCCACGAACACGAGGCGACCGCCCGGCCGCAGCACCCGGAATGCCTCGGCGTGCTTGATCGGCGCGTTGATCGCAGTCACCGCGGAGAACCCGCCGTCCTCGAAGGGCAGCTCGGCGGCGCTGCCGGTGACCAGTTGGGCCGTCCCGGTGGCGATCCGGTCGGCGAGGCGCCGCTCGGCCGCCCGCAGCATGACCCGCGAGAGATCGAGGCCGACGACTCGGCGCACATGCTGCGCCTTCGCGCCCAAGAACGCCCCCGGCCCGCAGCCGATGTCCAGCAGCTCGTCCTCGGGCTGGAGGTCGAGCATCTCGGCGACGGTCTGGTACAGGCGAGCCTCGATCCACGGCATAACCTTGGCCATCACCCACCCCGTCGGCCCGTTACAGAAGAAAGCGCACTTCCCCCCGGGCGCGAACACCGTGAACATGGCGTCATCGTTGGGCGGCATGGCCTCCGATGCGCGCCCCCCGAGCCGGCCGCGGAGGATAGCGCCACCTGCCGCGGCGGCCGTGGCGCCGCCGGCGAGGAGAGCGAACGTGGTCCGTCTGCGCATGGCGCTATCCTCCCTGGGACGCCTGCGCGCGGGTCGGTGTCGCCAGTGGCTCGGCGCGGTCCCGCGGCCGGGGTGTGCCGCGTGTCAGAGCCTCCCGCCAGTCCGTGACTGTAGGCGTCGAGTTCGCGTCCGTCGAGGGCCGGTCGGCAGGGACCCGGCCCGGGAACCCCGGCGCCGCCGCGAGCGTCCTCCTCGGCTCCCCGGGGAACGCACGCCGGGCGCCGACTCAGGCGGACGCGGCGCTGGCGGTCAGCTCCTGCTGGTCGCCGACGTCGATCGAACGGCTCGGCGGCGCCGCCGCCGGCCTTCGGCAGACGGCGATCCGGTTGTCGGCGAGGAACAGGACGGGCTTGTAGCGGACGGCCACGTCCACGAAGCCCACATCCTCGAGAACCCGCTGAGTATCGGCCTCGGTCCAGTTCCAGGGGGGACCGGCAGTCCGCTCGCTCGACGGCTTCCTCGGGTCGGGGATGAGCTCGTCCACGAACACGAACCGTCCTCCGGGACGCAGCACGCGGAAGACCTCGGCCATGTTCGCCGGCGCCGTGATGGCCGTGACCGCGGAGAACTCGCCGTCGTCGAAGGGCAACACGGCCGAGCTGGCGGGCACGAGCCGGGCCGTCCCGCCGGACAGCCGGTCCGCAAGCCGCCGCTCGGCCTCGCGCAGCATGGTCCGCGAAGGATCGAGGCCGACGACCCGGCGAACGTGGGGAGCCTTGGAGGCCAGGAACGCCCCGGACCCGCACCCGATGTCGAGCAGCTCGTCCTCGGGCTGCAGGTCGAGCATCTCGGCAACGACCTCGTACACGCCCGCGTGACCGATCGGCTGGAGCTTCCCGAACGCCCAACCGATCGGCCCGTTGAAGAAGAAGCCCTGGGGTCCACCGGGCGCCCACTGCGTGAACTGCAGGTCCTCCTCTGACGACGGCGGCGTCTCTCGCCCCTGGATCCTTGAGCGGGCGACCGCTGCGGCCGTGACGACGGCCAGCGTCCCGCCGCCGATGACAGCAAGGGTGGTGACACGGCGCATGGTGCGACCCCTCCCCAGGGACGCCTGCGCGCGGGTCGGTCTCGCCAGTGGCTCCGCGTGGTCAGTGGCGGCCGGGGTGGGGATCACGCATCAGAGCCTCCCGCGTGGCTGTCAGGGTCGTGGTCCATACCACCGGCCGCAAGGGGCATTGGATGTGTAGTGCCCCGGTCGCCCGACCGTCGACTCGTCACCAGCAGGCGAGATCGTCCGGCCGGCGCGGAGCCGGGTGCGAGCAGGCGGTGCGGACTTGACCTTCGAGGAACCCGCACCCAAGCCGGGCTCAGCGGCGCCGGCTGGACTCCTCAAGTCAGCGGCATCCCTTCGCGGACGCTGGCCTTTGCGGCCCTCGGACTGCCAGCGTCACCGGAGGAAGGTCTTGAGCTGCTCCCACCAGGCGTAGAGGGCGGCGTAGTTGGAGTCATCGCGGGTCGCGAAGGCGAGGTAGCGTCCCTTGCCGAAGGTGAAGTAGATCCAGGGCCGCCCGTCGTACGGGTTCATGCAGGCGAGCTGCCCGCTTCCGCTCGGGCTGCTCCACAGCTGGTAGGCTCGCGCGTCGGTTACGCACGATCCGAAGGCGAGCTTGTGGAGGCCGGCCAGGAAGCCCAGATACTCATCGCCGGCGGTCGAATCTCTGGACGCGCCGGACAGGATCGGGGGGTCCGTGGAACTCGTGGGTTCCATGACGTACAGGCGGGTCGCGCCGGTCGCCGGGTGACACGTGACGCCGCCGCGTGAGCCGGTTGGTGTCACAGCGAGCAAGGTGTCAGGGCCGACCACCGGCATATGCTGGAGGATGTACCCGGAGAAGCCCGCCAGGCTGGCATCATTCGGTGTCCCGCCGCGGACGCACG
Organism: uncultured Chloroflexia bacterium; assembly: GCA_963734535.1. Classification (GTDB taxonomy): domain Bacteria; phylum Chloroflexota; class Limnocylindria; order Limnocylindrales; family CSP1-4; genus CTSoil-043. Next base: position 335,858 of record CAVTHS010000003.1, read on the forward strand.
TGCGTGCAAGGTCGGGCGGCAGCGCGGCAAGGATCGCGGCCTCGGCCGCGTTGGGGAAGGGCCCGGGGCTCGCCGAGGCGGTGGGCGCGGCGGACGCCGAGGCCACGGCTGCCAGTGAGCCACCCGCGGACGCCCCGGGCGATGCCGACGGGCCTGCCGGGCTCCCCGCCACGGAAGGGCCGGGCGTCGGGGTCGCGGCCCGGCCTCCACCGAGGAGGACGACCCCGACCGCAGCGACCACGATAAAGGCGGCGAGCCCGAGGCCCGCGGCGATGAGACCGGACGGACGGCGCCCAGCCGGAGACGCAGCTGGAGCGCCGGCACCGGCGGTCCCCCGGGCCACGACCCGGTAGCAGGCGACCGGCTCGGGGACGCCCTTGAGGCGGCGCAGGCCGAGGGGCTGGAACTCGACCTCGATCTGCGTTCGGGTCAGGCTGCGGACGGTCTCGGATACGACGAGCTCGCCGGACTTCGCCTCGGCACAGAGGCGGGCTGCGATGTTGACCGCCGAGCCGACGAAGCCTTCGGCGGTCTCGACGGTCTCCCCGGCGTGCACCCCCACGCCCACGTGGATCGGGTCGGGGTCGCCTGCCGTCACAACGGCTGCCGCGATGATCGCGAGGCCGCAGCCAACCGCGGCGCTCACCGAGTCGAAGACCACGTAGAAGGAGTCGCCCTCGGTCCGGATCTCGGCCCCCGCAGCGGCCGCCACGACCTCGCGGACGAGGGCGCGGTAGCGGGCAAGGAGGGCCGCCCCGGCGCGGTCCCCGTGGGCCTCGACGTAGCCCGTGTAGTCGCGCAGGTCAGCGAACAGGAAGCCGCGGGTCAGGTGGGGCGCATCGACACCCGGCGCCGCGACCGGCAGTGGATACGCCGCAGGACCCGGTTCGGCCATGGGGAGCGACCTCCGCCCGAAGGTTCCGGCTGGCGGGACACAGCCGCCAGAGGCGTTCGTCACCAATTCGAGCCTGCGGCCCCCGGGCGTCCGGAGTCAGTCGCTGACTTGATCCCAGCACGGCGGTCGCACCATCGAGGGCGCCCCGTTTGCGCCATGCCGTGACGTGCTCGTCTCGGATCCCGTCGTGCGCCGTCGGGTAGCCGCGCGCCAGGAGGACGTCGGTGAACATGCGCAGCGCCGCGCCATGGTCGAGATCGTGTTGGGGCCCCTCGTCGCCCGGGTCGCCCGGTGTCTCGATCTCTGGTATCGTCTCGATGCTCCAGGGGCCGGACTCCCAGCAGCGGTATGCGCGACTGCGAGAACGGGCTCGAAACGGTTGACGGGTGGGACCCGGGCCGCTTCCTGCTGAGCCTGAGCACACAACGGGCGGTTAGCTCAGTTGGTTAGAGCGCATGCTTGACATGCATGAGGTCAGAGGTTCAAGTCCTCTACCGCCCACCATCGAGATGAACGCGTTGAGCGGGACGCGCCTCCCGGGCCCGGGACCCCAGAGAGTGGCAGGCATCGGCTGAAACCTGCCACGGCACCCGGCGGACGAGGTACCACCCGCGAGCGGCCGGCGAACCGGTCCGGGATCCGCCCGTTAGCGCGGCAACCCAGAGCGCGCGACGCGGCAGTCGCGAAATCGGGTGGAACCGCGGGAGGCCGCAGCGGCCCTCTCGTCCCGTGTGGACGAGAGGGTTGTTCGTTTTCAGGAGGCAGACGGCCATGGCGGACCAGCAGCGACCCGGCGACGCGGCCGGACCCGGCGTCATCGAGGGTGACGATCTCGCCCTGGAGGCGCCTGATCGGGGCTCTGCGGACGAGCTCCTCGACGCGGGCGCTCATGCCCCGCTCGACCTGATGCGTCACTCGGCGGCCCACGTGATGGCAGAGGCGGTCCTTGGCCTCTTCCCGGGGGCGCGCCTGGGAATCGGACCGGCCGTCGCGGAGGGGTTCTACTACGACTTCGAGCTTCCGCGGCCGCTCACCCCGGATGACCTCGCGGCCGTCGAGGAGCGGATGCGGACGAGCATCGCGGCGGACCATCCGTTCGTCCGGCGTGAGCTGCCGTTCGACGAGGCGCGAACGCTTGTTGCCGCCGACGACCAGTCGTTCAAGGTGGAGATCCTCGACGACCTGGCCGCGAAGGCCGCGGCGGCGGGGGAGCCGCTGCCCGTCACGACGTTCTACGAGCACGGCGCGTTCCGCGACCTCTGCCGCGGGCCGCACGTCGAGTCGACCGGGCGGATCGGCCCCTTCCGGCTCCTCGCGGTGGCCGGCGCCTACTGGCGCGGGCAGGAGTCCAGGCCGATGCTCCAGCGCGTCTATGGCACGGTCTGGGAGAGCCAGGAGGACCTGGACCGTTTCCTGTGGCGCCGCGAGGAGGCCAGGAAGCGCGACCATCGCCGCCTCGGCGTCCAGCTCGACCTGTTCAGCTTCCACGACGTCAGCCCGGGATCCGCCTTCTGGCACCCGAAGGGCCAGCGCCTCTGGCGGACGCTCGAGACCGCCATGCGCGAGCTCCAGGAGCGCCACGGGTACGAGGAGGTCTCCACGCCGATCCTGGTCAACCACCGGCTCTGGGAGCAGTCCGGCCACTGGGATCACTACCGCGACAACATGTTCGTCCTCGACATCGAGGACCAGGCCTACTCGCTCAAGCCGATGAACTGCCCCGAGAGCACCTTCATCTACCGCTCCAAGACGCGTTCCTACCGCGACCTGCCCCTCCGCCTCTCCGAGTTCGGCCGGCTCCACCGCAACGAGCGAAGCGGCGTGCTCCACGGGCTGACGCGGGTCCGGCAGTTCGTGCAGGACGACGCCCACGTCTACGTGCGGCCCGACCAGCTGGCGGACGAGATCGGCCGGCTCATCGCGATGGTCCGCGAGTCGTACGGCTGGTTCGGCCTCCAGCCCCGCTACACGTTCGCGACCAAGCCCGACGGCGCGATCGGCGACGACGCCCTGTGGGAGCGGGCCGAGACGATGATCCGGTCCGCCCTCGACGACGCGGGCGTGACCTACACGGTCAAGCCCAAGGACGGCACGTTCTACGCGCCGAAGATCGACATCTACATCGACGACGCGCTGGGGCGCGAGTGGCAGATGGCGACGATCCAGGCCGATCTCACCATGCTGCCCGAGCGCTTCGATCTCACCTACATCGACGAGCACGGCGCGCCGCAGCGCCCGATCGCCCTCCACCGGGCCATCTACGGCTCGCTGGAGCGGTTCATCGGCATCCTGATCGAGCACTTCGGAGGCGCCCTCCCGCTCTGGGTGGCGCCCGTCCAGGTCGCGCTCATCCCGATCGCCGACCGGCACGCAGATCCGGCCGACGAGCTCGCCACGCTCCTGCGCGGGCGCGGGCTGCGCGTCGACGTGGACCGCACGGACAGCCGGATGCAGAACAAGATCCGGCTCGCCCAGGAGCAGAAGGTGCCCGTGATGGTGATCCTGGGCGACCGCGAGGTGGAGGCCCGCACCGCGTCCGTTCGCCGGCGCGACGGCAGCCAGGAGCAGGGCGTGGCGTGGGACGACCTCGCCGCGCGCCTCGCCGAGGAGGCCGCCGCTCGCGCCGTCTGACGAGGGGCATGTGGTATTCTCCGCCGGCGAACCGCGCCCGCTGGCGCGCGTGCTCCTGCACGCCGTCGACGGGCGCATGATGACTCGAAAGCACGAAGGGGTCGACGATAAGCCGAGAGCTGCGTGTCAACCAGATGATCCGGATCAGCCAGGTGCGGGTCATCGACGAAGAGGGGACTCAGCTCGGCGTCATGGCGACGGGCGATGCTCTTCGACTGGCACAGGAGCGCGGCTACGACCTCGTCGAGGTTGCGCCGACCGCGTCGCCTCCCGTGACGCGTCTTCTCGACTACGGCCAGTACAAGTACGAGCTGGCCAAGCGCGAGAAGGAAGCCAAGCGGAAGTCCCGGTCGGTCGAGTTCAAGGAGGTCCGCCTCAAGCCGAAGATCGGCGTGGGCGACTTCGACACGAAGGTCCGACGGGCAATCGAGTTCCTGGAGGATGGCGATCGGATCAAGGTGGCCGTCCAGTTCCGCGGTCGAGAGCTGACCCACCCGCACCTTGGGCGGGAGCTGCTCGCGAAGTTCGCGGACCAGATCAAGGACCATGGCGTCCTCGAGCGAGCGCCGCTCCTCGAGGGAAAGTCGATGCATATCACGATCGCGTCGACCCACAAGCCGAAGCCGCGCGAGGCGACCGGCGGGGCAACCGCCCCGGACGACGCACCGCAGCCGGCGGAGACGGAGGGTGCTGCACCAGCGGCACCTGAGGGTGTCGCACCGGCGGCACCCGAGGGTGTCGCACCGGCGGCCGCGGTCGACGCAGCGGGCACCATGCCCGCCGCACCAGCGGGAGAGTGAGTCGGGCGTGCCGAAGCTGAAGACCCATAAGGGAGCCCAGAAGCGGATCGGGGTGACCGGGAGCGGGAAGCCGATCCGTGTCAAGTCGTGGCGCGGCCACCACCTGGAGCTGAAGTCGTCGCGGCGAACCCGCCGCTACGACGGCAAGGCTGTGCTCGGCAGCGAGCATGCGCGCCAGATCCAGCACCTCCTCCCGTACCTCAAGAAGGGCTGACCCATGGCTCGCGTCAAGCGGGGCGTCACCGCCCACAAGCGCCACAAGCGGCTCCTGAACGCGTCCGAGGGCCGCAAGGGGACGCGCTCGAGGCTGATCAAGCCGGCCCACGAAGCGCTCCTCCACGCCCTCGCCTACGCGACCCGCGACCGCAAGGTCCGCAAGCGCGACTTCCGCCAGCTCTGGATCATCCGGATCAACGCCGCGGCCCGGATGCACGGCATCACGTACAGCGCCTTCATCCAGGGCCTCAAGAAGGCCGAGATCGAGATCGATCGCAAGATCCTTGCCGACATCGCCGTCCGCGACGACGGCACGTTCGGCCGGATCGTCGAGGTTGCCCGGGGCGCCTGACGGGACGTGGACCTTGCCACGCTGACCAGCCAGCTCCACGCGCTCGGCGAGGAGGCGCTCCCGAAGATCGCCGCGGCGCCGGACGTCGCGACGCTCGACGATCTTGATATCGCCTACCTCGGCCGCAAGGGCGGCGCGCTCTCGAGCCTCATGCGCGGCATCGGACAGCTGCCCGCCGACGATCGGCCGCGCGTCGGCGTGGTGGTCAACGAGGTTCGCCAGGCCGTCGAGACGGCGCTCGAGGAGGCACGCCGGCGAACCGCCGACGCGGCCCTGACCGCGCGCCTGGTGGCCGAAACGGTCGACGTCACAACGCCCGGGCGGCCGCTCGCGCGCGGGAGCCTCCACCCGATCGTGGAGACCATCGGGCGGATCGCGGAGATCTTCGGCCAGTTCGGGTTCGTGACCTACGAAGGGCCGGAAGTCGAGAGCGACGCGACGAACTTCCAGATGCTCAACATCCCGCCGGATCACCCCGCCAGGGACCTCTGGGACACGATGTACGTCGACATCGAGGGCGGGCTCCTCCGCACGCACACATCGCCGGGCCAGATCCGGGTGATGCACACCGAGAGCCCGCCGATCCGCGCGCTCCTGCCGGGCCGCTGCTTCCGCTACGAGGCGGTCGACGCGTCGCACGCCTCCGAGTTCTTCCAGGTCGAAGGGCTCATGGTGGACGAGGGGACGAACCTCGGCGACCTTCGCGGGCTCCTCGACGAGTTCGCCCACGCGATGTTCGGCGCGGGGCGCGCCACGCGGTTCCGCCCGGGCTACTACCCGTTCACCGAGCCGTCGGTGGCGTTCGACGTGGGGTGCCTCGTGTGCGGCGGCATCGGTTGCCCGGCCTGCGGGCGGACCGGCTGGATGACGATCCTCGGGGCCGGCATGGTCCACCCGGTCGTGCTGCGGCACGGCGGCATCGATCCGGAACGCTACCAGGGGTTCGCGTTCGGGATGGGCGTGGAGCGGATCGCGATGCTCCGCCACGGGATCGGCGATATCCGGGTCTTCCTCGACAACGACCTCCGCCTCATGGAGCAGTTCCGGTGAGGGTGCCGCTCGAGTGGCTGCGCGACTACGTGGACCTCGACCTGGACCCGGAGGCGCTGGCCGAGCGCCTGACGCTCCTGGGGTTCGAGGTCAGGAGCCTCGAGCGATGGGGGTCCGAGTGGCGCAACGTGGTCGTGGGCGAGCTGCTGACGGTCGAGAAGCATCCGCGCGCGGACCGCCTCTCCCTGGCGACCGTTCGCGTGGGGGCGGGAGAGCCGCTCCAGATCGTCTGCGGCGCGACCAACATCGCACCGGGCCAGCGAGTGCCCGTCGCGTTGCCGGGCGCCCTCCTTCCCGGCAACCGCGCAATCGAGCGCACCGAGAAGATGGGCGTGGTCAGCAACGGGATGCTCTGCTCCGGCGACGAGCTCCGCCTGAGCGTCGACGGCGAGGGGATCCTGATCCTTCCGGCAGGGACGCCGCTCGGGGCCGCCCTCACGGACCTCTACGGCGACTGGGTCCTGGACGTGGATGTGAAGCCCAACCGCGGCGACGCCCTCTGTCTCGTCGGCCTGGCGCGCGAGGTGGCCGCCGCGACCGGGGTGCCGGCGCGCTTCCCGCAGGTCACTCTGACCGAGGACGGTGCGCCGATCGACGAGCTCCTCGCGGTGCACGTCGAGGACCCGGGGCTCTGTCCCCGGTTCGTCGGCCGCGTGGTTCGGGGCGTCGGCGTGGCCCCCTCGCCCCAGGACGTCCAACGGCGCCTCCTCGCCGCCGGGATGCGGCCCGTCAGCAACGTCGTGGACGCCACGAACTACGCGATGCTCGAGCTGGGCAAGCCGACCCACGCCTTCGACGCCGCCGCGGTCGCGCGGGACGCCTCGGGGCGGGCCGGGCTGGTGGTCCGGACGGCCGCCGCGGGCGAACGCCTCGAGACGCTCGATCACGTCGAGCGTTCGCTGTCCGGGGAGACGCTCCTCATCGCCGATGCGAACGGACCGCTCGCGATCGCCGGGGTCATGGGCGGAGCCGCGTCCGAGGTGGCGGAGTCGACGGCAGAGGTGATCATCGAGTCCGCGGTCTTCGACCCCGTGAGCATCAGGCGAACCGCGTTTCGGTATGCGCTTCGATCGGAGGCCAGCCTCCGCTTCGAGAAGGGCCAGGAGTCCCGGCTGGCCAGGATCGGCGCGGACCGCGTCGCCGGCCTCATCGCCACCTGGGCCGGCGGGAGCGTGGTCGCGGGCCGGATCGACACGGCGCCCGATGAGCCGGCCCCCGCGCGGGTCGGGTATCGGCCGGCGCGCGTCAATCGACTCCTCGGCACGAGCCTCGATCCTGCTGCACAGGCTGCGCTCCTCGCGCGGGTCGGCATCGAGAGCGACCCGGCGGCCGCCGGGTCGAACATCCTGATCGCGGCGGACCCGACCCCGCACGACGTGCTTGTCGGGCCCGGCGAGGCACGAGACGCCATCGTGCCGTCATGGCGGCGCGACCTGGTCGTCGAGGCGGACATCGCGGAGGAGATCGTGCGCCTTGCCGGCTACGAGACCGTGACCGGGAAGACCCCTGACACGTCGATGCCCCACGTGCGACCGAACCCGCTGGAGCTCCGCGACGGGCTGCGACGCGCCCTCGCCGCGGCGGGCCTGGTGGAGGTCGTCACGCCGGCCCTGGTGCCGGCGTCGCAGACAGCGGCGCTCGGGTGGCCCGTCCGGGCGGCGGACGGCGTGCCCGGCGAGCGGGCGGTTGATGGCCCCGTCATCACCGTCACGAACCCGCTCTCGGAGCGACATTCCGTGCTGCGGCGGGGCGTCGTGGGAAGCCTCCTCGACGTCCTTGCCTTCAACGAGCGGCACGGCCGAGCGGACGTCGCGATCTTCGAGATCGGGAAGGGCTACGCGAAGGCGCCGGACGGCAGCCCGGCCGAGTGGTGGCGCCTCGCGTTCCTCCTTGCCGGCACCGCGGGCCCCCCGGCATGGAACCGCCCCGCACGCCCGTTCGACCTCGACGACGCGAAAGGGATCGTGGAGCTGGTCGGCCGCGTCCTTGGTTTCCCCGAGCCGCTGTTCACGCTCCACGCCGACGGCGCGCCGCTGCATCCGGGCCGCGCGGCGCTCGCGACAGCCGGCGAAGGGTGCGCCGGGCTCGTCGGCGAGCTCCACCCGTCGGTCGGAGCCGCGTGGGACCTCCGAGCCGAGCGTGTGCTCGTCGCGGAGCTCGCGATCGCCGGGCTGGCAGGCGGCCAGCTGGCCCCGGTCAGGATCGTGCCCGTGGGGCGCTTCCCACCGCACGAGCGGGACATCGCGCTCGTCGTGCCGGAGTCCCTCGCCGCCGCGGAGGTGCGCGCGACGCTCCGCGCCGCCGGGGGCGCCACGCTTCGGCGGATCGGGCTCTTCGACATCTACCGCGGGACGCCGCTTGCGGCGGGGGAGAAGAGCCTCGCCTGGCGGGTCGTCTTCGCCGCCGAGGATCGGGCGCTCGCGGACGATGAGGTCGACGCCGAGGTCGGCCGGCTCGTCGCGGCGGCCGCGTCCGCGCACGGAGCCCGGCTTCGAACCTAGCTCGCCGAGCACGACCCGCGCGAGTCGCCGCAAGTCCGGGTTACATGCGCCCCGACCGCCGACGTATTCTTGCGTGCGGTCCACCCAGCGCGCGCTCGGGAGGGCCGGAGTCGGCGCCGCACGCGCGCCGCGACACCGGGAGAATGCGTGGACATCGTCGGCGCGATCCGGAGCCTGGACCTCTTCGACCTGCTGTTCGTCTTCTTCGTGTGCGGGTTCTTCCTCGCCGGCTTCGTGCAGGGGACCCTGCGCCGCCTTATCGGCCTGGCGATCCTCCTGGTCTCCATCCTCTTCGCCCTCAACCTGCGGGACCCGCTCGGGTCCTGGCTGGGCCAGTACTGGACGCAGTTCCCGAAGGAATACTCGACGATGCTCGCCTTCGGGATCAGCTTCGTCGTGATCTACCTTGGCGCGTCCATCGCGGCGCAGGTGTTCTACAGGCGGACCCAGCTGTTCAGGCGGTCCACCCTGGTGGACGAGCTCATCGGGGGAGCCCTGGGCGTGCTCCAGGCCATCCTGCTGGTCGGTGCCATGATCATGATCCTGGACTCCTTCTTCCGGGTCCCGGGGATCGCGCCGAGCCCGAACGAGCTGGGGTTCCTGCGCGACATCTTCCGGTTCTACGATCTGTCGCAGGCGGCCATCCTCTTCCGCGACGTGCTGATCCCGGCGTTCCTGACGCTCTTCGCCTGGATCACGCCGGCCAGCCTGCGAGCCTTCTTCGCCTGACGAGCGGCACGCGTTCGAGGTCCGTGGGAACGAGGGACGACGCGTCGGCCGACCTCCCGCGGCTGCTCGCCGGTTCCGTGCTGGACGCCGCCCGCGGGCTGCTGGGCGCCCGCCTGGTCCGCGACGGCGGGGTCGACGCGCGAGTCGCCCGCATCGTCGAGGTGGAGGCATACGGCGGCCCGGATGACCTGGCCTCCCATGCCCGCTTCGGGCCGACGGCGCGCAACGGCTCGATGTTCGGCCCGCCCGGGAAGGCGTACGTGTACGGTGTCTACGGCATGCACACCTGTCTCAACGTCGTCTGCGGACCCGCGGGCACGGCATGGGCGGTCCTCGTCCGGGCAGTCGAGCCGCTTGCGGGCGTTGCCGCGATGCGGGAGGCGCGACACGTGAAGGCGCTGGCGACCCGGCGGGCAGAGCGCGACGCCCCGGGCCGCGCGGCCGCCCGGATCGCGGCGATCCCCGTGATGCGCCTCGCGAGCGGACCCGGCAACGTCGGCGCGGCCTTCTCGATCGTGCCCGCCGACGACGGCTGCGACCTGCTCGACCCGGCGGGCCGGCTCCGGCTGGAGGCGCGGCCCAGCACGGACCCGTTCCCGGCGCCGGCTTCCGGGCCACGGGTCGGGGTGGGCTTCGCGGGCGCGTGGGCCGAGCGGCCGTGGCGGTTCTGGGTCGCGGACAGCCCTGCGGTGTCGGGACGGCGGGGACGCTGATGGACGCCAAGTCGATCGCCCTCCTCGAGTTCCCGCTCATCCGCGAACGCCTCGCGGCCGCGGCCGGGTTCGGGCCGGGCCGGAGGCTCGCGGCGGCGATCGCTCCGTCCGCGGACCCCGTGCTCGTCGAGATCGGCCTCGACGAGACGTCGCAGACGCGCGAGCTCCTCGCCGAGAAGCCCCAGGCGGGAATCGGCGGCGCCGCGGACATCGGACCGGCCGTGGAACGCGCCGCCCGGGGCGGCCGCCTCGACGCCGCCCAGTTCGCCTCGATCGCCACGACGCTCGAGGCGGGCTCGCGGCTCCGCGACGCGCTCGCCGGCGACCGGCGGCCCCTCCTCGGCGCGCTCGCCCGCGATCTCCACGGGCTGCCCGCCCTGCGCTCGACGCTGGAGCGCAGCTTCGACCCGGTCGGCGAGCTTCTCGACACGGCGTCGGCGCGGCTCGGCGGCCTGCGCAGGGCCACCCGGCATGCCTACGAGCGCCTCCGGAGCCGCCTCGAGCAGCTGGTCCACTCGACGGATGTCGGGGCGGCTCTCCAGGACCCCATCATCACCCTCCGGAACGGCAGGTACGTGGTGCCGGTCCGGGCCGACTCGCGAAGCCGCGTCAAGGGAATCGTCCACGACGCGTCGGGGAGCGGCCAGACCCTGTTCGTGGAGCCGCTCGTGGCCGTCGAGCTGGGGAATGCATGGCGGGAGGCACAGGTCGCGGAGCAGCAGGAGATCGAGCGGATCCTCGACGAGCTCTCGGCGCTCGTCGGCAGCCAGGCGGGGCCGCTCCTGGAGCTGCTCGGCGCGCTCGCCCGGTTCGACCTGTGGAGCGCCAAGGCGCGCCTCGCCGAGGAGATGGACGCGACCCGTGCCGAGCTGGGAACGCGCACGGAGATCATCCTCAAGGGCGCCCGCCATCCCGGGCTGACCGGACGCGTCGTCCCCATCGACGTGGAGCTCGGCACCGACTTCCAGGCGCTCCTCGTCACGGGCCCCAACACGGGCGGCAAGACCGTGACGCTCCGGACGCTCGGCCTGCTCGCGCTCATGCACCAGGCCGGCCTGCACGTCCCCGCCGATCCCGGGAGCCGCCTGCCGGTCCTGCGCGACGTGTTCGCCGACATCGGCGACGAGCAGTCCGTCGCCCAGTCGCTCTCGACCTTCTCGGGGCACCTCCGCTCGATCGTCCGGATCTCGGAGGAAGCCGGTCCGGGCACGCTCGTGCTGCTCGACGAGCTGGGTGCCGGGACCGACCCGACCGAGGGTTCGGCGCTGGCGCAGGCGCTCCTGGACCACTTCCTGCGGGCGGGCGCGCTCGTGGCGGCCACGACCCACTACGCCGAGCTGAAGGTCTACGCGCACACGACGCCGAAGGTCCGGAACGCGTCGGTCGAGTTCGACCTGCAGACGCTGAGCCCCACGTACCGGCTCCGGATCGGCCTGCCGGGCGGCAGCCAGGCGTTCGCGATCGCCGAGCGGCTCGGTCTCGCGTTGTCGATCGTCGACGAGGCGCGCGGGCGGCTGACCGAGGGCCAGAAGGCATTCGAGGAGACCCTCGCATCCATCCGGGAGGCCGACACGGCCGCCCAGACGGCGCTCGACCGGGCCCGGGCCGCGGAGATCAGGGCCACCGAGGCGCAGCGGACCGCGGACGAGGAGCGCCGGCGCGCCCGCAAGGATCGCGATGCGGCGGTGGCATCCGCGCGGGCTGACGCGGAGCGGATGGTCGACGACCTCCGGTCGGAGATCCGCGGCGCCCGGCGCCGCCTGGAACGCGAGACGGTCACGGCACCCGCGCTCGACGAGGTCATGGAACGGGCCGAGGCGCACCTTGCGCGACTCCCCGAATCGACGCCCGCGCCCGTCGCTCCCGAGCCCGGCGAGCCCGTCGATTGGCGCGTCGGCGCCCGCGCACGGAGCCTCAGCCGCGGCTGGGAAGGGCGGATCGCTGCCCTGGAGCGGGGTGGCCGCCGGGCGACGCTCGAGGTCGGGGGCATGCGCGTCACGGTCGGCGTCGAGGATCTCGTGCCGGCCCTCGTCGACGCCGCTTCCGGCGGCCCGGGTCGACGGGAGCAGGCCGAGGAGGCCGCGTCGGGGATCACGGCCCTGCGACTGGACCGCGCCCGCTCCATCGCGTCATCGCTGGACGTCCGCGGCGCACGGGTGGACGAGGCGCTCGAGGTGGTGGGGCGCTACCTCGAGGACGGCGCCCTGGCTGGGCTGTCGAAAGCCACGATCATCCACGGGCATGGGACCGGAGCGCTCCGTGACGCGGTCCGTTCGATGGCCGCGGCACACCCGCTGGTCAGGTCCGCCCGGCCGGGCGAGCGCGGGGAGGGCGGCGACGGGGCGACCGTCGTCACGTTCTAGGATCCGTGAGCGCGCCTCAGGGCGACGGGCTGGGACGCCCGTGGCCGCCGCCGTTCGGAGGCGACGGTGAGGGTTGGGGCGGGGGTGACGGCGGGAAGGAATCGAGGGGTCCGAGGCTCGGGCACGGGTTGAACGGGTCGAGCGGGTCACACGACGGCCCGGGGGACGGGGACGGGACGAAGAGGTCGCAGGTCTTCGACGGCGGGAACGGGGCGCCCCAGGTCAGGCCGTACGGGTTCCAGACGCCGGTCTCGTAGAAGTAGCTCGTCCGCGTCTTCTGCGGCCCACCGGCAACGCCCGAGCCGCGCCGGGCACGGGCGATCCAGCCGTCGTTGAACGTCTTCCACGCCGGGAAGTCCGTCTCGATGGCGCTGAGATCCAGGAAGCCCTTCACCTCGGGCGGGCCTTCGCAGCCGTCCTGCCAGAGGTCGCCCGAGACCGAATCGACCTGGATGCCGACCTTGGTGTTGTCGACCTGGGTCGGGACGGTCCCGTCGATGAACCACTCCTTGACCGTCCTCGACGAGAAGGGCCCGGGCTTCATCCCGGAGTAGGCGTCGACGGTTGCCTGCACGACGCCCGGCGGCGACTGGAAGTCCGCGATCGGCTGGCCCTTCGTGGCCGCGGTCAGGAAGGACTGCCAGAGCGAGGCGGCCGATTCCAGGGAGACGACGCCGGCCGGCGGAGCGGAGTTGTCGGAGTTGCCCATCCAGGCCCCGACCACGAACGCCGGCGCCTTGGGGTCCTCGGGCGGGGCCAGGAAACCCATCGCCGTCAGGTCCTTCGTGTCGTTCGTCGTTCCCGTCTTGAGCGCCGCGGGTCGGCGGGTCGTGCCGTCCAGGATCGCGCGCTTGCTCCAGAACGGGTTCTGGGCCGGATCCGTGTTCCCGGCGAGGATGTCGGTCATGATGAACGCGGCCTGCGGGCTCACCGCGACCTTGCCCAGGGGGAGCGCGCCGGCCGGCGGCCAGATCTTCTGCCCGCTCGGGCTGCGGACCTCGAGGATCGTCGTGCGCGGCATGAGGACGCCGCCGTTCGCGATCGCGCCGTATGCGCTGATGAGGTCGATCATGTGGACCTCGAGGGTGCCGAGCGCGATCGAGGATCCGGCCTTGAAGGTCGATGACTGGTAGCGGAGGCCGAAGTCCTTCGAGCGCTGGAACACTCGTTCGGGCCCGATCTCGATCGCGGCCTTGACGGCCGGGATGTTGATCGACACGTGGATCGCGTCGCGCATCCTGACGGGCCCTCGCTCGAGGAGGTCGGCGTCGGTCGGCGTGTAGCCGCCCCCGAAGTCGGTCACGACGTCCATGAACAGCGACGCGGCGGTGAGCGAGTGGTCCTCGAGCCCCACGAGGTAGTTGATCGGCTTGAAGGCGGACCCGGGCTGCCGCCAGCCGTCCTCGAGCACGTCGAACTGAGGCTGGAACTTCTTGTTGCCCGGGAGGTAGAAGCCGGCGCTGCCCGTGTACGCGTAGACCTGGCCGGTGCGGTAGTCGATCGCCGCGAGCGCCCCGTTGTTGACGCCCGCGCCCACCAGGTGCTTGATCCAATCCTGGTAGGGGACGCCGACGGCCTTGACGTATGCCGCGGGATCCTTGGCATTCGGGCCCTGGGCGCCGGCCTGGGTCCACTTCTCGGCGAGTCGCTGCATCCGCCAGTCCAGCGTCGTGACGACGGTGAAGCCGCCCGTGTCGATCGCGGGGCAGTTGTCGGCGAGGGCGGCCGTACACAGGATCTCGCCGAGCTGGTGCCGGACCTGCAGCACGAACTGGGGAGCCAGCCAGCGCTGGTTGGCGGGTGGCGTGACCACCACCGGCTCCTGCATGGCCGCGTCGTAGTCGGCAGCCGAGTAGGTGCCCACCGTCAGCACGGCCCGCGTCCTCATGAGGCCCAGGATGTAGTTTCGCCGCTGCACGATCGGTGAGTCGGGGGGAACGACCAGGTGGACCTTGCCGTCGGCCCCGGTCTGCTCGACCGCGTTCTGGACCAGGTCGAACTCGGAGGGGGACTGCGGGATCGCGGCGAGGATCGCGGCCTGGGCCAGGGTCAGCTTCTTCAGGTCGCTGATGCCCCAGTAGCCGCGAGCGGCCGCGGCGACCCCGTAGCTGCTGTTTCCGTAGAAGTTCTGGTTCAGGTAGGCGGTGATGATCTCGCGCTTGCCCTCGACGCCGGGGAACTCCTGCGTCAGGCGCACCGACTGGATGATCTCGCGGATCTTCCGCTCGTATGTCGAGCCCTTGAACGCCGAGGCAGGCAGGAGCCGTGCCCGGACGAGCTGCTGGGTGATCGTCGAGGCGCCACGGGAGTTGCCGCTGAGCGTGTCCAGCCCCGCGGAGATGATCCCGGCTGGATCGAACCCGGCGTTGTCCCAGAAGGTCTTGTCCTCGATGGACGTGGTGGCGTCGACGATCGCGGGGTTGAGCTGGTCGAAGGTGACCACGTCGCGCTGCTCGCGCGCGAATGAGGCCAGCTGCACCTTCCCGCTCCGGTCGAGGACCGTCGTCGCCTGGTTGAAGACGAGGTTGCTGAAGACGTCCTTCGGATTCGGGAGGCCCTGGCTGTAGTAGCTGAACGCGGTCACGGCGCCCGCAAAGCCCACGATCCCGGCCACCAGGAAGGAAGCGAAGAGGAAGATGGGAAGCGCGATCGCGATCCGTGCGACGTTCTGATCGCCCGAGGACCGGCGGCCTGCGCCGTTCCGGCGGCGTCGTTGCCGTCGGGCAAGGCTGGTCTGCATGGCGTCCGTCACGATAGCATAGGTGGCATGACCTCCCGATCGACCTCGCCGGCCCGGTTCGACGTGTCCGAGCCGCGAGATCGAAGCTCGTGAGCGCCCCCGGCCTCGCCGGCCTGCTCCCGGATCTGCGCTGGCGCGGGCTCGTCCACGCCACGACCGACGGTCTCGAGGCGCGCCTCGCTTCGGGCCGGCCGCTTCGCGCCTACAACGGCTTCGATCCCACGTTCCGGTCGCTCCACGTGGGGCACCTGATCCCGATCTTCGGGCTGGTGCGGCTCCAGCGGTTCGGGGGCCAGCCGGTTGCCGTCGTCGGTGGCGGCACCGGCATGATCGGCGACCCGTCGGGGCGATCGGCCGAGCGGCCGCTGCTCGATCGCTCGGCGATCGCGGCCAACCTCAACTCGATCCGGGATCAGCTCGCCCACTTCCTGGATTTCGCGCCCGGCCCGACGCAGGCGCTCGTGGTGAACAACCTCGACTGGCTCGGGGATGCCCGCCTGCTCGACTTCCTGCGCGATGTCGGCAAGCACTTCACGGTGCCGTACATGCTGGCCAAGGACTCGGTCCAGGTGCGCATCGAGAAGGGGCTCTCGTACACCGAGTTCAGCTACATGCTGCTGCAGGCAACCGACTTCCTGCACCTCCATCGGTCCTACGGGGTGGAGCTCCAGTGCGGCGGCGCGGACCAGTGGGGCAACATCACCGCGGGCCTCGAGCTGATCCGTCGCACGACGGGCGCGCGCCACGCGGAGGCCGACGGGGAGTCCGAGCCGGCCCACGGCCTTGCCTACCCGCTCCTGCTGAACGCCTCGGGCGCCAAGTTCGGGAAGAGCGAGTCCGGCGAGTCGATCTGGCTCGACGCCGGGCTCACCTCTCCATACCGCTTCTACCAGTACTGGCTCGACGCCGAGGACCGGGACGTCGGCACCTACCTGCGCTGGTTCACGCTCTTCGACCGCGTCCGCATCGAGGAGCTCGACGCCGAGCTCCTCGCGCATCCCGAGCGGCGCGAGGCCCAGCGCGCCCTTGCGCGTGACCTCACGGAGCGAACCCACGGGCGCGGCGCGGCCGAGCGGGTGCGGCGCGTCAGCGAGCTCGTCTTCGGCGGGGACCCTGCTGCCGCCGATGCCCAGACCCTCGCCGACCTGGCCGCCGAGATCCCGGCGGCGCCCTGGCCGGAAGGCGATCCCGCCGATCCCGACCGACCGGGGCTGGACCTCGTGGAGGTCCTGATCCTGGCCGGCACGGCTGCATCGCGGGGCGAGGCGCGGCGGCTCGTGGACCAGGGCGGCGTGCACGTGAACGGCCGGGCGGCGCGAGACCCGGAGGAGCGCTTCACCACCGACGACCTGCTGGCCGGCCGGTTCCTCCTGGTGCGACGCGGCAAGCGCGACCAGCGGCTCATCGTGCGCGGGCTGGGGAGGGCGTGATCGAGGTGGCTCGCGGCCATATCCAGGTGATCGCCGGCTGCATGTTCAGCGGGAAGACCGATGAGCTGCTGCGGCTTCTTCGGCGAGCCGAGATCGCGCGGCGGCGGATCCTGCTGGTCCGTCCGAAGATCGACGACCGCACCGAGGCCGAGGTCGTGCGGAGCCGATCGGGCGCCGCCTACGGCTCGACCTCTGTGGAGAGCCCCGCCGAGATCGAGACGCTGGCGAAGGAC
The DNA here is from genome assembly GCA_963734535.1 of uncultured Chloroflexia bacterium. Taxonomy (GTDB): domain Bacteria; phylum Chloroflexota; class Limnocylindria; order Limnocylindrales; family CSP1-4; genus CTSoil-043. The sequence continues at coordinate 352,511 of CAVTHS010000003.1, forward strand.
GCCTGGGCGGACATGATCGCGATCGAGGAGGCGCAGTTCTTCCCCGCCAGCCTGGTGCCGGTCGTGGAGCGGCTCGCCGTCGCCGGGAGGACGGTGATCCTGTCCGGCCTCAACACGGACTTCCGCGGACGCCCGTTCGGGCCGATGCCGGAGCTCATGGCCATCGCGGACGGGATCACCTCGCTGACCGCCATCTGCACGGTGTGCGGCGACGAGGCGACCCGGACGCAGCGGCTGATCGACGGACGCCCGGCCGGCGCCAACGAGCCGGTCGTGGTGGTCGGCGGCCTGGCCTCGGAGATGCCGACGCCGCGCCGCGAGACGTACGAGGCGCGTTGCCGCGGCCATCACGAGCTGCCGTAGCGCGGCCCGCGTGTCGGCCCGGCTGGGTCCCCCTGTGGGTCGCGGCCTGCCTCGATCACCCGTACCCGGGCTGCGTCCGCGTCACCTCGGGCTTGGGTGCCCGCCGGCCTCATCCGGCGTGGCGCTCGCGGAGCGTCTCGATCACCGCGGCCGGCGGAAGGCCGCGCTCGGCGAGGAGCACCAGGGCGTGGTACAGGAGGTCCGCGGCTTCGCCGGCCAGCGCGGCGCGCAGCGCGGTTCGGTCCTCGCCGGCGGCCTCCGCGACGGCATCGTCCTTCGCCGCCATCAGGACCTCGGTCGCCTCCTCGACAACCTTGCGTGCGGGACCGTCGACGCCGGCGGACAGCAGCCGCGCGGTGTACGAGCCCGCGGGTCGCGCCGCGGCGCGGCCGGTGATCGTCGACCAGAGCGTCTCGAGCCACGCGAAACCCTGCGCGCGGTCGGCGGGCACGGGCGACCCGGCGGCCGGAGATGCCGGCGCTGGACCAGTGGCCGGAGATGCCGGGGCCGAATCAGCGGCCGCGGCTGCCGCCGGAGCGCCGTCGGGGTCGAAGCAGCTCCGGGTGCCCCGGTGACACGCCGGGCCGGCCGGTTCAACCCTGGCGAGGATCGCATCGCCGTCGCAGTCGAGCGCAAGGCTTCGCAGGCGGAGGGTGTTGCCGCTCGTCTCGCCCTTGCGCCAGAGGCGGCCCCGCGACCGCGAGAAGAAGTGGACCTCGCCGGTCGCGAAGGTTGCCGCCAGGGCCTCCGCGTTCGCATACGCGAGCATCAGGACGCGGCCATCGGCGGCATCCTGCACGACGACCGGGACGAGGCCGTCGGACGCCCACCGGACGCTGCCCGCGTCGGTGATGGGTCCGGCCGCCGAGGGCGCCTCCCTGCCGCTCACGCGACTGCCGCCGTCGTTCGGCGCACCGGGATCCCGGCGGCAGCCATCGCCGCCTTGACGGCCGCGATCGAGTGGCGCCGGCGATGGAAGATGGACGCGGCCAGGACCGCGGACGCGCCCCCGTCGCGGACCGCGGCCACGAAGTCGTCGGGGCCGGAGGCGCCGCCCGAGGCGATGACCGGCACCGGCACGCGATCCGCGATCGCCCGGAGCAGCTTGGTGTCGAAGCCGGCGCCGGTCCCGTCGCGATCGATCGAGGTGACCAGGAGCTCCCCCGCGCCGGCAGCGACGGCCCGCTCCGCCCATGTCAGCGCGTCGAGGCCGGTCGCCTCGCGGCCGCCCTTGACCACGACCTCCCAGCCCGCGCCGGGATCGTCGGGGCCTGCGCGGCGGCGGGCGTCGATCGCGACGACCACGGCCTGGCTGCCGAAGCGCCGGGCACACCGCCGGACCAGGGCCGGATCGCGAACCGCGGCCGTGTTGAACGAGACCTTGTCGGCTCCCGCCCGCAGGACGTCGCGCATCTCGGTCACGCTCCGGACCCCACCCCCCACGGTGAGCGGCACGAACGCGCGGCGGGCGGTCCGCTCGACGACCTCGAGGAGGGTGCCGCGGCCGTCCGGCGCGGCGTCGATGTCGAGGAAGACGATCTCGTCGGCGCCCTCCGCGGCATAGCGCTCTGCGAGCTCCGGCGGGTCGCCCTCGTCGGTCAGATCCACGAACCGGGTCCCCTTGACCACCCGGCCGCGGGCGACGTCGAGGCAGGGGATGACGCGAACGCGGAGCATCAGCCGGCCACCACGGGTTGGCGCGACCCGCCCGGCGCCGGAGCGGCCGCGCCTGCCGAGGAAGCGGCCGCGCCGGCCGCGTCCCAGCCCGCCGCGGAAGCGGCCGCGCCGGCCGCGGCAAGCCCCACGAAGTTGGCGAGCAGCCGGAGCCCGTCCCGGCCGCTCCGCTCGGGATGGAACTGCACGCCGGCGAGCGGTCCGCGGGCGATCGCGGAGACGAATCGCGCGCCATGGGTCGTCTCCGCGAGCGTCAGGGCGTCTGCGCCGGGCCCGGGCGCCGCGGCGTACGAGTGGACGAAGTAGAAGTCGGCAGCGTCGTCGATCCCCTCGAACAGCGGGTGGGCCCGCCGGCGCTCCACCTGGTTCCAGCCGATGTGCGGCAGTCGCGGCGCATCCTCGAGACGAACCGTCCGCCCGGGCAGCACGCCCAGCGTCTCCGCGCCGTCCTCGTCGCTCCCCTCGAAGAGAAGCTGGAGGCCGAGGCAGATGCCGAGGACGGGTCGCCCGTCCGCGATCCAGGCCCGGATCGGTTCGTCGAGGCCGCGCCGCCGGAGGCGGGACATCGCCGGCGCGGCGGCCCCCACGCCCGGCACGACGAGCGCGTCGGCCCCGGAGAAGGCCCGAGGATCGCGTGCCATGACGACGTCGGCTCCGGCGGCGGTGAGCGCCTGCTCGATGCTCACCAGGTTGCCGGCCCCGTAGTCGACGACGGCGACCCGGGTGACCCGGGACCGGGTGACCCCGGACCGGCTCATCCGAGGCTGCCCTTCGTCGAAGGGACCGCGCCCGCCCGACGCGGATCCTTTGCCACGGCCGCACGCAGCGCGCGCGCAAGCGCCTTGAACGCCGCCTCTGCGAGGTGATGGTCGTTGCGGCCGGTTCCGCGAAGGTGGAGCGTGGTGCCCGACGTGCGTGCGAACGCCTCCAGCGCGTGCTCGATGAGCTGGGTCGGCAGGGCCCCCACGCGCTCGCCCCGGAATGGCAGGTCCACCACCGCGTACGGGCGGCCGCCGACGTCGACGACCGCGGTCGCGAGCGCTTCGTCCATCGGCACCGACGCCTCCCCGAAGCGAGCGATGCCGGCCCGCTCGCCGAGCGCCTCGGCGAGCGCGTTCCCGAGCACGAGCGCCACGTCCTCGACGGTGTGGTGCTCGTCGACCTGGAGGTCCCCGGTCGCGCGCACGGCGAGATCGAACATGCCGTGCTGCGCGAACGAGCCGAGGAGGTGGTCCAGGAACCCGACCCCGCTCCGCACGTCGGCGGCCCCCGTGCCGTCGAGGTCGAGCGTCACCGCGATGTCGGTCTCCCTGGTGTGCCGGGCGACCGTGACGCGTCGCCCCTCGCGGGCCGCGACCTCGAAGGTGCCGTGGGGGGTCGTCATGACGCGGTCTCCTTCGCAGGGTCAGGGGGAGGGTGGGGGAGGGACGGGACGATCTCGGCCAATGCCGCGACCAGGCGGTCGTCCTCGGCCGGGGAGCGGACCGTGAAGCGGAGGTGATCGGCGAGTGCGTGGGAAGGCCCGAACGTGCGTGGCACGAGCCCGCGCCGCAGCAGCCCCTCGGCGACGGCCATCGCCCGGGCCCGATCAGCCGAATCGGACGAGCAGGAAGTTGGTGACGGACGGGCCTGCCGGGATCCCGAGGCTCGCAAGCGCATCAGCCAGCCGCGCACGCTCAGCCGTGACGCGCAGGACGTTCTCCCGGAGCGCGTCGGGGTCCCGCAGCGCGGCCGCCACGATGGCGACCGAGGGGACCGAGACCGACCCGGGCGGCCGGTATGGCTCCATCTCGCGGACGAGGTCGCTGTGCGCGATCGCGAACCCGACGCGGAGCCCGGCGAGCGCGTAGGCCTTCGAGGCGGTCCGGACGACGATGAGCCGCGGATAGGACGCGCGCAGCCCCACGAGGGACGTGCCGACGAACTCGGCGTACGCCTCGTCGAGGACCACCACGGGCGCGTCTCGGCCCGCGGCATCCGCGTCGGCGCGCAGCTCGCTCAAGAGCGCAGCGATCGCGCCGGATGGCTCGGGAAGCCCGGTCGGGTTGTTCGGGCTGCAGAGCCAGACGACGGCCGCGTCGCGGGCAGCCTCTCGGACGGCGGGCCGGTCGAGGGCAAACCCGTCGGATGCCGGGCCGCGCGGGACCGCGATGGGCTGCGCCGGCCGCTGCTCGGTCAGGATGCCGTACATGGCGTAGGTGGGCGTTGGGATGACGGCGCGGGAGCCCGGTCGCAGGAACGCCTTCGCGACGAGGTCGAGGATCTCGTCCGCGCCCGCGCCCACCAGGAGCTCGTCGCTGCCGACCCCGTAGGTCTCGGCTGCCGCCGCGACCAGGTCACGATAGTCGGACGGCGGGTACTCGGAGATCGGGCGCCCGAACGCGCCCGCCCGGAGCAGCCGCAGGGCGAGGTCGGGCGGGGCAGGGGAGGTGTTCAGGTCGAAGCGCGACGATCGCCGACAGGGCGACGCCGTAGCGTGCGCTCACCTGCTCGTCGGTTGCCTCCCAGGCGTAGCCGGAAGGCGTGACGGCGACGGCCTGCGCGGCGGGCGCCTGGCTCATGCGATCAGCTTCTCGATGGGCAGGACCAGGATCCCGGACGCACCGGCGGCCTTGAGGCGCGGGAGGAGGTCCCACACGTCGTCCGATCCGACCACGGCGTGGATCGCGATCATGCCGGCGTGCGCCAGCGGGATCACCGATGGGCTCTCGAGCCCCGGAAGGAGCGCCTCGAGATCGGCCAGGCGCGCGACCGGCGCGTTCATCATCACGTACTTCCGCCGGCGGCCCGCCAGGACCGCGCCGAGCATCGTGTCGAGCCGGTCGACCGCGTCGGCCTCGGCGACGAGACGGGCCGGGTTCCCGACGAGGACGGCCTCGGACGCGAGCAGGTCACCGATCGGTCGCAGGCCGTTCGTGCCCAGCGTGACGCCCGTGGACACGAGGTCGACGATCGCGTCCGCGAGCCCGAGGCGCGGAGCGACCTCCACGGCACCCGACAGCGGGATCACGACAACGGGGATCCCGCGGCCTTCGAACCAGCGCCGCGTGGCGCCCGGGTGGGCCGTCGCGATGCGGAGGCCGGTGAGATCCGCGATCTCGCGCTGCGGGGCATCCCGCGGGACGGCTGCCGCGAGGCGGCAGCGACCGTAGCCGAGGGATCGCACGATCGGCAGGGTGGCGTCCGCCTCGGCAAGCAGGTCGCCGCCGGTGATCCCGAGGTCCGCGACGCCGTCTCCCACGAACTCGATCACGTCGTTCGTGCGGACGAACAGGATGTCCAGCGGCACGTTCTCGACGTGGCTGACCAGGCTGCGGTCCCGCTCCTCGAAGACGAGCCCCGCGTCGTGGAGGAGGGTGAGGGTCGGCTCGACAAGGCGACCCTTGTTGGGAACGGCGAGCGTCATCCGGCGCAGCGCGCCCGCGGCTCGACGCTCCCGAAGGGCGGGGTCGTCCACCGTGGACTCCACCTCGGCCGCTTTCATCGGGTCGCACCCGACGGTTCGATCGGGGCGGAGCGATGCTCGTCGGCCTCAGGGTATCGAGCTGTTCCAGCCTTCCCGGAATCGGCCGCACCCGCGGAATCGGCCGCACCCGCGGAATCGGCCGCACCCGCGGAATCGGCCGCACCCGCGGAGGAGCCCCGGCGGCGCGAGCGCTCGAGCAGGAGCCGGTACCCACCCTCGCCGTGATTCAGCCACGACGCGATCCGGGTGATCGTCGCGGTGCTCGCGCCCGTCCGCCGGCTGATCTCGCTGTAGTGGAGGCCGGCGCCGAGCAGCCGCACCACCGTCCAGCGCTGCGCCAGGTCGCGGATCTCGCCGAGCGTGCAGAGGTCGCGGAGGAACGCGGCCGCCTCGTCGCGGCTCTCCAGGTCCAGGAGGACGTCGAAGAGCGCCTCGACATCGGCGGAGCGCCAGTCGTCGGCCGTGGACTGCATCGCGTCATGCCTCGTGGTAGCGGGGTATCGGGGTAGCGAGTTCGTCGTGGCGGAGTGCCGTGTTCGTGGTAGCGGACCGGCGAGTTCGTCGTAACGGGGTGAGGTGTTCGTGGTAGCGTAGTAGCGTGTTACAACGTTATCACAGAATCAGGTGACCGGCAACGGGGCATTGCCGGCGGCCTTCGACCTCCTACCGGCAATCGACCTCAGCGGCGGCCGCGTGGTCCGCCTGCTGCGCGGGGACTACGGCACCGCGACGACATACGGCGAGGACGCCACGGCTGTCGCGGATGCATTCGCCGCGGGCGGCGCTCGATGGCTCCATGTCGTCGATCTCGATGGTGCCCGCGACCCGACGGCTCGGCAGACCCCGCTCGTGGCAGCGATCATCGCCCGCGTCGGGTCCCGCGCGGCGGTCGAGGTGGCGGGCGGGCTGCGGGACGATCGAGCGGTCGAGGCGATCCTGGAAGCGGGGGCGGCGCGGGTGATCCTCGGGACCGCGGCCCTGCGCGACCCTGCGTTCGCAGGACGCCTGGCGGCGCGGTTCGGCCCGGAGCGGATCGGCGTCGCGCTCGACGTCCGGGACGGCCTCGCGGTCGGCCACGGCTGGGTGCCGGGCGCGACGGGTGTGGCGGTGGCAGACGCTCTCACGCGACTTGCCGACGTGGGCATCCGCACCTTCGAGGTAACCGCGATCGATCGGGACGGGACGCTCGAGGGCCCCGACCTCGCGCTCCTGGCGAACCTCGTCCGTCGGGGATGTGGCGCGATCATCGCCTCGGCGGGCATCGCCCGCGCTGCGGACATCACGGCCGTCCGGGCACTGGGCTGCGCGGGCGCGATCGTGGGCCGCGCGCTGTACGAGGGGCGCCTGTCCCTGGACGACGCCCTCGCGGCATCTCGCTGACGAGACGACCGCAGGACCGACCGGGTCGCCGCATCGGTCCGGACCGGACACGCTGGGTGGTGGTCGACGACGGGCCGCTTCTTCTGTTCGCCTGAGCGCCCCGGGTGCTGGTATCGGGTCCCGGGCGTTCCTTCTGCACGCCTCAGCACCGCGGGTGCTGGTATCGGGTCCCGGGCGTTCCTTCTGCACGCCTCAGCACCGCGGGTGCTGGTATCGGGTCCCGGGCGTTCCTTCTGCACGCCTCAGCACCCGCGGCGGTGCGTCCGGTAGGCGCGCATCGGGCGGGCGCCGGGCGTCACCTGGCGGCGGTCAGTCCGCGGTTCGTGCTCACCGCCATCGGGTTGGCGCGGCCACTCGCCGCCGAACGCGGACCGTCGCCGCATATCAGCACCACCACGACTAGGGCGCACAACCCGGCCGACGCGCAGTGCCGCCGCTCGGCATCCCTGGGCCTTTGAGAGGCTGGCCGCCTGCCGCCAGCCGTGCGCCCACGAGCTGCGAGCCGTCACGAGGTCGCAGGCGCTTCGCGGTGCAGCCGCCGCGCACCGCTGCCGCACGCCACCCGCCAGGGGCCGCTGATGCAGTCGCGCCCAGCGACCCCGCGCAACAGCCGCCGCGCGACGGTGAGCCGCCACGGAGGTCGCTGGCGCTGCCGCGCAACCGCTGGCGCTGCCGCCGGCCGCGATGCGTCGCGCCCAGCGAGTCGCGCGCCAGCGAGCGAGCCTCAGCGACCGGAGCCGTCAGTGAGCGGCGGCCTCCTGCTCCTTGCGATGGGCCTCGATGACCTTGTCGCCGATGTGGGACGGCACGTCCTCGTAGTGGTCGAGCGTGGACGAGAAGGTGCCCCGCCCGCCGGTGATCGAGCGAAGCTCGGTCGCGTAGCTGAACAGCTCGGCCTGCGGAACGTGCGCCGTGATCACCTGCATCCCGTCGCCCGTGACGTCCATGCCGAGGACGCGGCCACGGCGGCCGTTGAGGTCACGGTTGACGTCGCCCATGAAGCGCTCCGGGACGCGGATGGCCACGGCCATGATCGGCTCCTGCAGCACGGGCTTGCAGTCCATGACGCCCTTCTTGAGCGCCATCGATGCCGCGATCTGGAACGAGAGGTCGTTGGAGTCGACCGTGTGGAAGGAACCGTCGTACAGGGTCGCCTTGAAGTCGATGAGCGGGTAGCCCGCGAGCACGCCTTCGACCGCGGCCTGCCGGATCCCCTTCTCGACGCCGGGAAAGAAGTTCTTCGGGACGGTGCCGCCGACCACGTGCTCGGCGAAGGCGACGCCCTCGCCGGGGTTCGGCTCGATCTCGATCCAGACGTGGCCGAACATGCCATGTCCGCCCGTCTGCTTCTTGTACTTCCCCTCGACCTTGGTCCGGCCGCGGATCGTCTCGTGATACGGGATCCGCGGGGTGTGCGTGACGATCGCCGAGCCGAACTTGCGCTTGAGCCGCTCGCCGATGACCGCCACGTGCGTCTCGCCCATCGAGATGAGCAGCTGCTCGCCCGTGGCGCTGCGCTCCACGCGCGCACACGGCTCTTCCTCGAGCATGCGCTGGAGGGCGGGGCCCATCTTGTCGAGGTCCGCCTTGGTCTGCGGCTCGATGGCGACCACGAGCGTCGGGACCGGGTACTCGGGCCGGTCGAGGACCAGCGGGCGCTCCTTCGAGGAAAGCGTGTCGCCGGTCGCGGTGGCGGTGAGCTTGGCGACCGCCCCGACCTCGCCGGGCCGGAGCTCGGCCACCGGTTCCGAGTCCTTCCCGTGCAGCCGGAGGAGCTGACCGATCCGCTCGTCCTCGCCCTTCTCCGCGTTCCACAGGTGGGCCTGGCTGCGCAGCGTGCCCGAGAGGACCCGCAGGTAGGTCAGCCGGCCCACGAACGGGTCGGCGGTCGTCTTGAAGACCCGCACGAGGAGCGGGCCGTCCGGATCCCGCGAAACCTCGATCGGGTCGTTGGTCTTCGGGTCGTGCGCCACGACGGGCGGCTCCTCGGACGGCGCGGGGAGGTAGCGGACGATCGCGTCCAGCAGCCCGCGCAGGCCGATCCCCTTCGTGGCGGATGCCACGAGCACCGGTGCCAGGATCGAGTCGCGGACGCCGCGGTGGAGGCAGGCGTCGAGCTCCGCGTCGGTGATCTCCTCGCCCTCGAGGTACTTCGACAGCACGTCGTCGTCCGCCTCGGAGGCGGCCTCGAGCAGCTGGTCGCGGCGGGTCGCGATCTCGGCCTCCATCTCGGGCGGGATCGGGACCTCCACCTCCTGCCGGCCGTCCCAGTGGTACGCCTTGCGGTGGACCAGGTCCACGTACCCGCTGAACGTGTCGGCCTTGCCGATGGCGAGCTGGAGCGGGGCGATCTTGTTGCCGAACTCGGCACGCAGCGCGTCGAGGACGGCTGCCGGCTCGGCATTCTCGCGATCGCACTTGTTGACCACGAACAGGGCGGCCGTCCGGGTGGTCCGGCCGAGCGAGACGGCGACCTCGGTGCCCGCCTCGACGCCGCCGGTCGCGTCCATGCACACGAGCGCCGCATCGGCCGCCTGGAAGCCGGCGACCACCTCCGCCACGAAGTCCGGGTATCCCGGCGTGTCGACGAGCGTGACGATGTTGCCCTCGTCGTCGAGGGAGGCGACGGAGAGCGACAGCGAGATGTGGCGCTTCTGGGCCTCGGGCTCCGTGTCCAGGCTGGTGGTGCCGTCCTCGACGCGCCCGAGGCGGGAGATGGCTCCCGTCCGGAAGAGGAGTGCCTCGGCGAGCGTCGTCTTGCCGGCACCGGAGTGTCCGGCCAGGACGACGCTCCGCAGGTGGGGGAGGTCAGCGCTCTTCGTCGTCGCCATTGTCTCGGTCAACCTCACGCAGGATGTGGGCAGTCGGGTGGTCGGGACGCACGGGCCTGCCGCCGACCGACGTCATGGATCGGGCGGGAGCGGGGTTCCGCCAATCATAGTCCGCTATACTTCCGCCCGATGTCCGGTCACTCCAAATGGTCCCAGATCAAGCGCGACAAGGGCGTCAATGACGTCAAGCGCGGCGCCATCTTCACGAAGATGGGGCGCGAGATCGCGGTGGCGGCGCGGGCCGGCGGCGGCGACCCCGATGGCAACTTCCGGCTGCGCCTGGCGATCGAGAAGGCACGCGCGGCCAACATGCCGATCGACACGATCAAGCGCGCCGTGGAGAAGGCCACCGGGTCCGGCGAGGGCGAGCAGTTCGAGGAGATCGTCTACGAGGGCTACGGCCCCGGCGGCGTCGCGCTCATCGTGGAGGCCGCGACGGACAACCGCAACCGGACCGCGGCAGAGGTGCGTTCCATCTTCACGAAGGCGGGCGGCCAGCTCGCGGTCTCGGGCGCGGTGGCCTGGCAGTTCGAGCAGCGCGGCCTCATCGCGGTGCCGGCCGCGGGCATCGACCGGGACGAGGTGACGCTCCTCGCGATCGACGCCGGGGCAAGCGACGTGGACTCGGACTCGGACCCGCTCGAGATCTACTGCGAGCCCGGGGACCTCGAGTCGCTCCGCCGGGCGCTGGAGAAGGCGGGGGTCGCGATCGAGAGCGCGGACCAGGCGATGCTGGCCAAGCAGACCACGACCGTCGACGTCGCCAGGGCCCGCCAGAACCTGCGCCTCGTCGAGCATCTCGAGGACCTCGAGGACGTGCAGCGCGTCACCAGCAACCTGGAGATCTCCGAAGAGCTCCTTGCCGAGGTCGCCGGGTGATCGGCCGGATGGGCGGCCGGGAGGCCGGCACCCGGTGATCGTCCTGGGGATCGATCCCGGGACGGCGGCACTCGGCTACGGAGTCATCGATCGGACGGGCGGCCACCTGCGAGCGATCGACCACGGCGCATTCCATACCCCGTCGGACCTGACGCTCCCGGAGCGCCTGCTCGCGATCCACTCGTTCCTCCAGGACCTCATCGAGCTGCACGGACCGAAGCTCCTCGGCGTGGAGCGCATCTTCCACAGCCGCAACGTGCAGACCGCCCTTGCCGTGGGACATGCCCGCGGCGTGGTCCTGCTCGCCGCGGCCGAGCACGACATCGAGGTTCGCGAGGCCACCCCGTCGGAGGTCAAGCTCGCCGTGACCGGCTACGGCGGGGCGGACAAGGCGCAGGTCGCCACCATGGTCGCGACGATCCTCGGTCTCGCCGAGGTCCCGACCCCGGATGACGCCGCGGACGCGCTGGCAATCGCGATCTGGACCGCCCACCGCGAGCGGGCCGGCGAGCGACTCAACGCCGGCCGCCTCGATCGTGGCGCGATCGCGCCGCAGACGCCGGGCGAGAGCCCGTACGATCGCGCCGTCCGCGAGGCGATCCGCCGCGAGCGGCCGTCCCGCAGGGAATCGGACGCGACCCCGACCGAGCCAGTGCGTTGATCGCGTCGCTCGACGGCGTGGTGGGCGCGGTCGCGGCGGATTCGCTGGTGCTCGAGGTGGGCGGCGTCGGGTATCGCGTCTTCGCCGCGCCGGGCGTCCTCGCAACGGCCGAGCCCGGGAAGCGCCTCCGCCTCCACACCCACCATCTGGTTCGCGAGGACCTCCAGGCGCTCTACGGGTTTCGAACGCCCGAGGAGCTTGGATTCTTCGGGCTGCTCCTGACGGTGACCGGGGTGGGGCCGAAGGTCGCCCTGGGCCTGCTCGGCAGCCGGCCGGTCGCCGACCTCCAGCTCGCGATCATGGCGGAGGACCAGGGCCTCCTGACCGCGGTCCCCGGGGTCGGCAAGCGCCTGGCGGCGCGGATCGTGCTCGAGCTCCGGGAGAAGGTCTCCGCGGCCGGCGTCGCGGCCAGCGTCCCGGCCGGGACGGGAGCGGGCACCCGGTCGGCCGAGGGCGACGTGGTCGGCGCGCTCCAGGCGCTGGGCTACACGCTCGCGGAGGCGCGCGACGCCGCCCGCCACGCCCAGGCGGCCGGACGCATCGGGCACGCTCGAGGATCGCGTGAAGGCGGCCCTCCGGTCCCTTTCCGGCGGTTGACGCCCGCCGCGACGGTTCGAACATCCGTGCGAAATTGGCGACCGGCATGGTAGACTCCGGGCGATGACGGACGGCCACGGATTCCTCGCGGCGGATCTCCTCGACCAGGAGGAGATCGCGGTCGAGCGCTCCCTGCGGCCGCGGTCGCTCGACGAGTACCTGGGCCAGCGAGAGGTGAAGGCGGGCCTCTCGGTCCTGCTCCAGGCCGCGAAGCAGCGTGGCGAGGCGGCGGACCACGTCCTCCTCCACGGCCCGCCCGGGCTCGGCAAGACCACCCTCGCCACGATCATCGCCCGCGAGCTGGGCGTGAACATCCGCTACACGTCGGGGCCGGCGATCGAGCGGGCAGGGGACCTCGCCGCCGTCCTCACCGCCCTCGACGAGCGCGACGTGCTCTTCATCGACGAGATCCACCGGCTCAACCGTGCGGTGGAGGAGATCCTCTACCCGGCCATGGAGGACTGCGCGCTCGACGTGATGATCGGCAAGGGGCCGTCCGCACGCTCGCTGCGCCTCACCCTGCGGCCGTTCACGATCGTGGGCGCGACCACGCGGGCCGGGCGGATCAGCGGGCCGCTGCGCGACCGCTTCGGGGCGGTCTACCGGCTCGACTTCTACGCGGAAGAGGACCTGCGCGCCATCGTCCGTCGCTCCGCCGCGATCCTCGGCCTCGAGGTCACGGACGACGCCGCGGCGGCCATCGCCGCTCGCGGTCGCGCGACCCCGCGAATCGTGAACCGGCTGCTCAAGCGCGTCCGGGACCACGCGGAGGTCCACGGCGACGGCCGCGTGACCCTGGGCGCGGTCGACGAGGCGATGCGGGTCCTCGAGATCGACGCCGAAGGCCTCGACGCAACGGACCGGCGCCTGCTCGCCGCGATCATCGTGAAGTTCGGTGGCGGGCCGGTCGGCGTCGCGGCGCTCGCGGCGGTCCTCGCCGAGGAGGTCGAGACGGTCGAGGACGTCTACGAGCCGTACCTGCTCCGGATCGGCTTCCTGGACCGGACCCCGCAGGGACGCGTGGCGACGGACCGCGCGCGGGCGCACCTGGTCGCCCTCGGCTACGACGTGCCCCCGAGGAGGGCCGTGCGCGAGCCCAGCATCTGGGAGGCCGCCGCGCCGCCCGGCTCCGAACTCGGCCTCGCCATCCCCATCGATGAGGCGTGAGCCTCGCGTGACGGGCGCCGCCAATTTCGAGGTCCTCGTCCCTCCGCCCGCCGACGGCTCGACCCGGGCGCGGCTGGGCCGCCTCCGCCTGCCGCACGGTGTCGTCGACACGCCCACCTTCATGCCCGTGGGCACGAACGCGACGATCAAGGCGCTCCACCCCGACGACATCGAGGAGACCGGCGCCCAGATCATCCTCGCCAACACGTACCACCTCTACCTCCGGCCCGGGCACGAGCGCATCGAGCGGCTCGGGGGCCTCCACGAGTTCATGAGCTGGCCCCACCCGATCCTGACCGATTCCGGCGGCTTCCAGGTCGTCTCGCTCGGCGATCTCAACGCGATCGACGACGACGGCGTCACGTTCCAGAGCCATCACGACGGGTCGCGCCACCGGTTCACCGCGGAGCGCTCGATGGAGATCCAGGCGGCGCTGGGGGCGGACGTGGCGGTCGCCTTCGACCAGCCCGTCCCGCCCTCGTCGACCGATCTGCGCGACGTGGCGATCGCGACGGAGCGCACTCACCGCTGGGCGGTCCGGTCGCTGGAGGCGCACCACCGTCCGGACCAGGCCCTCTTCGGGGTGATCCAGGGCGGCCTGGACCCGGCTCTCCGACGGCATTCGACCTCGTTCATCGCGGGGCTCCCGTTCGACGGCCTCAACATCGGGGGCCTCGCCGGCGACGAGACCCCGGCAGAGCGCGAGGCGGTCCTGGACCTCGTGGTCGCGGCGCTCGACGAGGACCCGCGCGTCCGCTACCTCATGGGTCTCGGCTCGCCGGCGGACCTGCTGGAGGCCGTTCATCGCGGGGTCGATCTCTTCGACTCCGTCCTGCCGGCACGGGTTGCCCGAAACGGCCAGCTCTGGGTCCCCGGCGGCCGGCTCAACATCCGCAACGAGCGCTTCCGGGACGACCCGGGGCCGGTCCAGGAGGGCTGCCGGTGCCTCCTCTGCCGGCGCTTCAGCCGCGCATACCTGGCCCACCTGTTCCGGGCCGACGAGCTGCTTGCGTACCGGCTCGCGACTTGTCACAACCTGACCTTCACCCTAGACTTCATGGCGGGGATCCGGGCAGCCCTGGGCACCGGAAACCTCCCTGAACGCCTTCCGGAGCTGCGCCGGCACGCTCGCCGGCGAAGCCACGATGCAACCGCGGTGCAGCTCGCGTGAAGGCCATTTCGGTACCCTCGAGTTCCGCGGAGGCGTTCGACGATGGGTTCGCGAGACCGTCCCCACCGCGAGGTGAAGAAGAAGTCAAAGGCCCCGGAGGCGAAGCCGAGTCTCCAGCCATTCCTCGAAGTCCCGCAGAGCGTCGAGCTCATCAAGCCGAAGCGCAAGCCGCGCACCGTGGTCGAGGAAGAACCGGAGGGCTGAGCATTCCGGGCGGGCGCGTCATCGTCCGCTCCGTCGGGGCCACAGAACCAGACAGGAGCAGGACGAGATGGCGATGACGGAGCGGAACGGGGCATCGGGCGCGGAGCGCACCAAGGCGGTCGAGGCGGCGATCCTCGCCATCGAGAAGCAGTTCGGGCGGGGCTCGATCATGAAGCTCGGCTCTGCCGAGCGACAGCAGGTCGACTTCATCCCGACGGGCTCGATCGCCCTCGACCTTGCGCTCGGCGTCGGGGGGATTCCCCGCGGCCGGGTCACCGAGGTGTTCGGCCCGGAGTCGTCCGGCAAGACCACGCTCTGCCAGCACGTCATCGCGGAGGCGCAGCGGCGCGGCGGCGTGGCTGCCTTCATCGACGTGGAGCACGCCCTCGACCCGGGCTACGCGCGCGCCTGCGGCGTCAACGTCGATGAGCTCCTGGTGAGCCAGCCGGACACGGGCGAGCAGGCGCTCGAGATCACCGAGACGCTCATCCGCTCGGGCGGGATCGACATCGTCGTGGTCGACTCCGTCGCGGCCCTCGTCCCGCGGGCCGAGATCGAAGGCGAGATGGGCGACAGCTTCGTCGGCATCCAGGCCCGCCTCATGAGCCAGGCCCTCCGGAAGCTCGCCGGGGCCGTGAGCCGCTCCAACACGTCGCTCGTCTTCACGAACCAGCTCCGGGAGAAGATCGGGGTCATGTTCGGCAACCCCGAGGTCACGCCGGGCGGTCGCGCGCTCAAGTTCTATGCCACCGTGCGGCTCGACATCCGGCGCGTGGAGACGATCAAGAACGGGACCGAATTGATCGGCAACCGGGTCCGCGTCAAGGTGGTCAAGAACAAGGTCGCGCCGCCCTTCCGCGTGGCCGAGTTCGACATCATGTACGGCGAAGGGATCAGCCGCGAGGGCGGGCTCCTCGACGTCGGGGTGGCGATGGACGTCGTGACGAAGACGGGCGCCTGGTTCACCTACGGCGAGACGCGGCTCGGCCAGGGCCGGGAGGCGGCCAAGGGGTTCCTGCGCGACAACGCCGCCGTCGGCGCCGACATCGAGACGAAGATCCGGGCGAGCATGGCGACGACGGCGATCCCGGTCGAGGGGATCTCCGAGGCCGAGTAGCCGCCCGGAGGGACGGGACCAGGCTCGAGCCGGCATGCCGCGCTCGTCGCGGGAGTCGCTCGCGGAGCGACGGGCGCGGCGCGCGGCCGTCGACGACCCGGACCATGTGCTCGCAGCTGGTGCACGCTTCCTCGAGGCGCGCCCGCGGTCCACGGACGAGGTCCGGCGACGGCTCCGGGACGCGGGCTACCGGGCGGACCTGGTCGAGGGCGCCATCGACCGGTTGACCGCGCTCGGCTTCCTCGACGACGCGGCGTTCGCGCGGTCATGGGTGGAGTCGCGCGACCGGGCGCGCCCGCGCGGGGCACGCGCGCTCCGCGCCGAGCTGCGCCGGATGGGCATCGACGCGCCCGACGCCGAGGCCGCGCTCGCCGCGCGGGAGGCGCTCGCGACCGGCGACGATCCCGACGATCCGCGACGCGGGCCCGGGGCGGGGGAGCGGGCGGCGTCCGACGCCTCGGACGAGGCGGCTGCGGCCCGGCTTCTCGTTCGGAAGCGAGCCGGCCTGCTCCGCGAACCCGACCCCCGGAAGCGCCGGGCGCGCGCGTACGCGCTGCTCGCCCGGGCCGGGTTCGACCCGGGGACGGCCGGGCGTGCCGCGGCGGCGTGGCTGGCGACGCTCGGGTCGACGCTCGCCGACGAGGATGCGGAGCCCGATTCGGAACAGTAACCGGGCACGTTTGACCCTCCCGCCCGCCGGCCGTAGGCTACGCGCACCAAAGGACGGCGCCGCGGATGCGGCGCCGGTTGCCCCGCATCGAACCCATCCATCCCGGCGAGCCCACGCCGGCGCCCGACCCAGGCAGCACTCGAGAGTCATCGGGTCGGTCCGACGGATCGCCGTTCCCGCACAATCACTCGCCGGCCGCTCGCGCGGCCGGTCGGGAGGCGAGAGCATCATGGAGAACCCCGTCGTTGCGGCGGTGGCCCTTGTCGTGGCCATCGTCGGCGGCCTCGTTGTCGGATTCGTCGCGCGCGGCCTCGTCGCCGCCCAATCCGTCCGCGGCGCCCAGGAGAAGGCCGGCCGGATCCTGGCCGAGGCCCGGACCCAGCAGAAAGACCTGATCCTCGAGGCCAAGGACGAGAAGCTCCGGTTCCAGCGCGAGGCGGAGGACGAGGCGCGCGCCAAGCGCGCCGAGCTCAGCGGCCTGGAGCGCCGTCTCCTGACCCGCGACGAGCAGCTGGACCAGCGGACGGACATGCTCGAGCAGCGCGATCGGAAGCTGCTGGAGAAGGAGCGCGACCTCGACCACCTGCGCGACGAGCTCGCCTCCTCGCGGGCGGAGCAGATTGCCGCGCTCGAGCGGGTCAGCGGGATGACCGCCGAGGATGCCAAGGCGGTGATCCTCGACGCGGTGCGCGCCGAAGCCGAGAACGATGCCGTCCGGCTCTCCCGCTCCATCGAGCGCAAGGCTCGCGACGAGGCCCAGGACCGGGCCCGCGAGGTGATCGTCACGGCCATCCAGCGCGTCGCGGCAGACCACACGGCGGAGCACACGGTCTCCGTGGTGCACCTGCCGTCCGACGAGATGAAGGGCCGGATCATCGGCCGCGAGGGACGCAACATCCGGGCGCTCGAACAGGCCACGGGCATCGACCTGATCATCGACGACACGCCCGAGACCGTGATCCTCTCGGGCTTCGATCCGGTCCGCCGCGAGGTCGCCCGGATCGCGCTCACGAAGCTGATGGCCGACGGCCGGATCCATCCGGGCCGGATCGAGGAGGTCGTGGCAAAGGCGCGTGCCGAGGTGGACCTCGTGATCCGCCAGGCCGGCGACGCGGCCGCCTACGACGCCGGCGTGCCGGGCCTGCCCTCCGAGATCACGCGCCTCCTGGGCCGGCTGAAATACCGCACGAGCTACGGGCAGAACGTGCTCAACCACGTCATCGAGACCAGCCGCCTCGCCGCCGTCATCGCCGCGGAGCTCGGCGCGGACGTGCTGGCCGCCAAGACGGGCGGCCTCCTCCACGACATGGGGAAGGCGGTGGACCACGAGGTGGAGGGCCCGCACGCGGCGATCGGGGCCGCCATCGCCGCGCGCCACAACCTCTCGTTCAAGATCGTGAACGGGATCGCGGCGCACCACCAGGAGGTCGAGTACGCCTGCGTGGAGGCGCCAATCGTGCAGGTCGCCGATGCCATCAGCGCGTCGCGTCCGGGCGCGCGGGGCGAGTCCGTGGAGCTCTACCTCAAGCGGCTCGAGGACCTCCAGGCAATCGCCGGGAGCTTCGCGGGCGTGGACCGGTCGTTCGCCGTCCAGGCCGGTCGCGAGGTGAGGATCCTCGTCCGGCCCGAGGAGATCGACGACGTGTCGGCGTCGCGGCTTGCCCGCGACATCGTCAAGAAGATCGAGGATTCGCTGACCTACCCGGGCCAGATCAAGGTGACCGTCATCCGCGAGACGCGCTCCGTCGAGTACGCGAAATAGCGGTGGCCGATTCGCGGGCGGCGCGCCCCTGCCGGATCCTCATGCTCGGCGACGTGATCGGCCGCCCGGGCCGCGAGGCCGTCGAGCGCGAGCTGCCCGGCCTGCGCGACGTGCACGGGGTGGACTTCGTCACGGCCAACGGGGAGAACCTCGCCGGCGGGATGGGCCTCACCACGTCGACGGCCGAGGCGCTCTACCGGGCCGGCGTCGACGTGATCACGTCGGGCAATCACATCTGGGACAAGAAGGAGATCCTGCCCGCCCTCGAGAAGGACGAGCGGATCCTGCGGCCCCACAACTACGGGACCGACGGCGTGCCGGGCCGCGGCTGGGGCGCGTACGTGGCGGCCGACGGGACGGACGTCGCCGTCCTCAACTTCCAGGGCCGCACCTACATGATCCCGATCGAGAACCCCTTCACCGACGCGGACCACCTGCTCGACGAGGGCGCCGACGCCCTGCCGCCCGTCCGACTCGTCGACTTCCACTGCGAGGTGACGAGCGAGAAGAACGCCTTCGGGCTGCACCTCGACGGGCGGGTCAGCGCCGTCGTCGGGACCCACACCCACGTCCCGACCGCGGACGAGCGCATCCTGCCGCGCGGGACGGCATACCAGAGCGACCTGGGGATGACGGGCCCCCTGCACAGCGTGATCGGCTTCGCGCCGGCCACCGTCCTGCCCCGCTTCATCAACGGCCTGCCGACGCGCTTCGAGGTCGGGACCTGGCCGGTGGTCCTCAACGGCCTCCTCATCGACGTGGACCCGGCCACCGGCCGCGCCCTCAGCGTCGAACGCCTCCGGCGGATCGTCGAGGCGGCCTGATGGGTCGCGGGCGCCGCGCGCCGCTCGTCGGGCGACTCGTCCCGCCCGAGCCCACGTCCGTGGACCTGCACACGCACACGAGCCGATCGGACGGGCTCCTGCGGCCCGGCGCGCTCGTGGCGGACGCGGCGGCCGCCGGCATCCGGACCCTGGCCATCACGGACCACGACACGCTCGCCGGCTATCGCGACGTGGTCGCGCCCGGGGGACCGCCCCTGCCGGCCGGCCTCACGCTTCTTGCGGGCGTGGAGATCAACGCCGTCGGCGGGGGATTCGACGTGCCCGACGGCGAGCTCCACCTCGTGGGCCTCGGCGTCGACCCGGACGACGAGTCGTTCGAGGCGGCCCTCGCCGAGCAGCGCGATGCTCGCCGGCGACGCTTCGAGCGGATGTCGGCACGTCTTCGCGCCGCCGGGCTCGGCGTTGATGCGCAGCTGGCCGGCCTGGACATCGCGCACGACGACGCGCTGGGCCGCCCGACCCTCGCCCGCGCCCTCGTGGCGGCCGGCTTCGCCGTCAGCGTCCAGGACGCGTTCACGCGGTTCGTCGGCCGGGGCGGGCCCGGCTACGTCCCCCGCGAGGGGCTCGGGCCGCTCGAGGCGATCCGTGCGATCCGGGGCGCCGGCGGGATCCCGGTGCTCGCCCACTTCTCCGCGGCCCCGTCCCGCCGGGTCCTCCTGCAGGAGCTCATGGACGCCGGCCTCCGCGGCCTCGAGGTGCACCATCGAAGCTTCGACGCCGAGACCGTGAGCGCGGTCGGAGCCGTCGCCCGGGACCTCGGCCTGCTGGCGTCGGGCGGCACGGACTACCACGGCGACGACGAGCCGTATGCCGAGGCGATCGCCGAAACGTGGGTGCCGGCCGCCATCGCCGGGCGGCATCCTGGCGGCGCTCGAGGTGGGGGCAGTCGCATGACGACCCGGAGCCTGCCGGTGATCGAGCTCGTCCTTCCCGCGGCCTCGCCCGCGGGACCGCGTCCCGCCGCGGCGGCCGACGCGCGCGTCGCCGAGTTCCGCCCCGAGGACCAGTCGCTGCCGCGCTTCTGGGTCTGGACCCTGGGCTGCCAGATGAACCGGAGCGACTCGGAGGAGATGGCCGGACGGCTCCTGGCCGCGGGCTGCGCCGAGGCTCCCGGGATGGAGGCGGCCGACCTGGTCGTCATCAACACGTGCGCGATCCGGGAGGCAGCCGAGGCGAAGGTGATCGGCCGGCAGGGCGCGCTCGCCGCCCTCAAGGAGGCGAACCCGGCCCTCCGCGTTGTGCTGACCGGCTGCGCCGTGCGGGAGCGGGACCGGGCCGGGCTCCGGCGCCGGTTCCCCGCGGTCGACCTCTTCCTCCGCCCCGACGAGGAGCCGGAGCTCGTCGAGCGGCTGGGTCTCGCGTCCGCCCAGGGTGCCGTCGGCCTCGCCGGGGCGGCCGGATCGCCGCCGCCGGGTATCGTCGCCGCGCCGCCGGGCATCGTCGCCGCGCCCCCGCGCACGGCGGCGACCACCATTGTCAAGGGCGTCGCCGTCTCCGCGGCCGATCACCTCGCGGGTTCCCGCGCCGACGCCGTCGCGTCGGGCGCCGTCCGGCGCGAGTCGGCGGTCGCCGCCTGGCTCCCGATCATCTACGGCTGCGACAAGACCTGCACCTACTGCATCGTCCCGTTCAGCCGCGGCCCGGAACGGAGCCGGCCGTTCGACGCCGTGGTGGACGAGGCGCGGGCGCTGGCCGCAGCCGGCTACCGCGAGATCACGCTCCTGGGCCAGAACGTCAACAGCTACGGCCACGACCTGCCGGCCGAGGCGCGCTTCGCCCACGTCGCCGAGGCGCGCCGCGCGGGGCGGCAGATCGACCGCGCCTCGCGGCCCGACCTCGCCGAGCTGATCCGGGCGATCGACGCGCTGCGCAACCCCGACGGCAGCCAGGCCGTCCCGCGCCTCCGCTTCGTCACCTCGCACCCGTGGGACCTCTCGGACCGGCTCGTCGACGCGATGGCCGGGGCGCCCGCCGTCTGCGCGGCGCTCCACCTGCCCGTCCAGTCCGGCGACGACGAGGTCCTCCACCGGATGGGCCGCCAGTACACGATCGAGCACTACCAGGAACGGCTCGGGCGCATCCGCGACGCGATCCCCGGCATCGCCGTCAGCACGGACGTGATCGTCGGCTTCTGCGGCGAGACCGAGGCCCAGTTCGGCGCGACGCTCCGCCTGCTCGAGTCGATCAGATACGAGCAGGTGTTCGCGGCCGCCTACTCGCCGCGCCCGGGGACCCCGGCGATGCGGCTCGCCGACGACGTCCCGGCCGCGGTGAAGCGGGAGCGGCTGAACCGGCTGCTCGCGGTCCAGGAGGAGATCGGGTTCGCCCGGAACCGGGAGCGCCTGGGGACCATCGCGTCCGTCCTCGTCGACACGCTGGAGCGGCCACGCGGGCACGACCATGACGACGAGGGCGCGGAGCCGCCCGCCGCGACCCTTGCCGGTCGCGACCCGTTCGCCGCGCCGCTGCCGGACGGCTGGGTCCGCCTGGCCGGCCGCTCCCGGGAGAACCGGCTGGTCCACCTCGCCGGGCCCGCGGAGCTCGTCGGGAGGATCGTGGACGTGCGCATCGAGGCCGCCGGCCCGTACAGCCTGCGGGGAAGCCTCGCCTGACGATGGGGGAGGGGACCACGGCGGGCGAGCTCGCGGCGGCGCGGCGGCCACCGCTCGTCGTGATCGGCGGGCCCACCGCGACCGGGAAGACGGACCTCGCGATCCGGCTCGCGCTGGCCCTCACCGACACCGGCCACCCCACCGAGGTGATCTCGGCGGACTCGCGCCAGGTCTACCGTGGCATGGATGTCGGGACGGCCAAGCCCACCATGTCCGAACGGCGGGGGGTACCCCACCACGGTCTCGACCTGGTCGATCCCGACGAGCCCTTCTCGGTTGCGGACTTCGCGAGCCACGTCGAGGCGATCCTGCCCGCGATCGCGGATCGGGGCGGGGTCGCGCTCCTCGTCGGCGGCACCGGCTTCTGGCTGCGCGCCATCGCCGATGGCATCGCGCTCGACGCGCTTCCGTGGGACCCGGCGGTCCGGGCGGCGCTCGAGACCGACCTCGCCGGGCAGGGGCTGGGCTCCCTGGTCGCGCGCCTGCACGCGGTCGCGCCCGGGCTTGCCGGCCGGGTTGACCTGCGCAACCCGCGGCGGGTCGTGCGCGCCCTGGAGATCGCGACCCTCCAGGGCGACGGCCCGCTTCCGACCCCGCGTGGCTACGGCGGCCCGGTCCTGCGCGTCACGCTCGACGTCGCCGATCGGCGAGCGCACGCCGCGTGGATCGCGAACCGAGCCGCGGCGCAGCTCGACGGCGGCATCCTCGAGGAGGCTGCGGCGCTGCGGGCGCGGTTCGATCCCGGCCTGCCGGCGTTCTCGGCGATCGGCTATCGCGAGGCGTGGGACCTGCTCGACGGCCGGCTCGACCGGCCCGCCTACCTCGAGGTCAACGTCCGGCGCAACGTGGCCTATGCGCGGCGCCAGCGGACGTGGATCCGCCGGGCGCCCGTCGACCTCGCCCTCGACGCGGCCGACGCGGGCGCGACGTCCGCCGCCATCGCCGCCGCGCTCGCCGCGGTCTCCTGAGCTTCGCGTCCGCGCAGCGGGGGCCGGCGGGCGCGCCCGCGCGGTGCGAGAATCGCGCCGCCCACGCCCAGGAGGTACGCACGATGCCCGCATTCGAGATCCAGGAGCGGGTAGCCCGGCCGGCGCTCGCGATCCGCCTCCACACGCAGGTCAGCGAGATCCCCCAGGCGCTCGCCGTGGCGCTGCCCGAGGTCTGGCAGGCGGCCGGGGCGATCGGCCTCGCGCCCGATGGGCCGCCCTTCACGCGCTACCTCACGGAACCCGCCGGCGGTGACCTCGACTACGAGGCCGGCGTCGGGCTGCTCGAGCCCGCGACCGCGGGCCACGGCCGGGCCGTGCCGATCGAGCTGCCCGGCGGCTCGGTCGCCGTCGCCTGGCACGTCGGCCCGTACGAGACGCTCGACCAGACCTACGGCGCCCTGATGGGCTGGATCGCCGGGCAGGGCCGGTCGGTCGCCGGGCCGATGTGGGAGGTCTACTGGACCGATCCGGGAGCCGAGCCCGACCCGACCCGCTGGCGGACGGAGGTGATCGTCCCGGTCGCCTGAGGCGGCGGGGGACGGGCCGGTCGCCTCGACGCGGAGCAGAGCCCCGGGCGACTGCCGGCCGCGAGCCGGGCGGCTATCCTGCCCGCATGCCCAGGTCCTCCACGATCGATCTCGCCCAACCCGCCGAGAAGGCCTTCCTCGTCGCCGTCGACACGGGCGACGACCCGGGCTGGAACGCCCAGGATTCGCTCGCCGAGCTCGCCTCGCTGGCCGAGACCGCGGGCGCGGTGGTCGTCGGCGCGGAGTGGCAGAACCGGCGCCACGTGGACCCGAACTGGTACGTGGGCAAGGGCAAGGCGGAGGAGCTGGTGGCCGCGAAGGCCGAGACCGGCTTCGACCTTCTCGTCGCGGACGACGAGCTCTCGCCGGGTCAGCAGAAGGCGCTCGAGAGCCTCCTGGGCGTCAAGGTGATCGACCGGAGCCGGCTGATCCTCGACATCTTCGCGCAGCACGCCCGGACGCACGAAGGGCGCCTCCAGGTGGAGCTGGCCCAGCTCGAATACCAGCTTCCACGCCTCACCCGCCTGTGGACCCACCTCTCCCGGACCGGCGGCGGGATCGGCACCCGGGGCCCCGGCGAGAGCCAGCTCGAGACCGACCGCCGGCTGATCCGCGAGCGGATCAAGAAGATGAAGGAGCGCGTCGAGCAGGTCCGCCAGCAGCGCGCGACCGCGGCCCGCGGACGGGACCGGCGCCTCTACCCGACGGTGGCGATCGTCGGGTACACGAACGCCGGCAAGTCAACGCTCCTCAACGCCCTCGTCGGCAGCGAGGTGGCCCTTGTCGAGGACAAGCTCTTTGCCACGCTCGACCCGACGAGCCGCCAGGTCAAGCTGGGCGACGGCCAGACGGCGATCGTGACCGACACGGTCGGCTTCATCCACAAGCTGCCGCACCAGCTCGTGGACGCGTTCCGGGCGACCCTCGAGGAGGTGACCCGCTCGGACGTCCTGGTCGAGGTCGTGGATGCCTCCGACGCCCACTTCGCGGAGCACCGGGTGACCGTCCAGACGGTCCTCGACGAGCTCGGGGCGGGGACCAAGCCGCGCCTTGCCGCCTTCAACAAGGCGGACCGGCTCGTCGCCGACGGCGGGACGGCGATCCAGGCCCCCATCGTCGCGGGCAGCGTCCTGGTCTCGGCGCTCACCGGGTTCGGCCTCGACGCGCTGCGCGACGAGGTCGCGGCGCTGCTCGCGTCGCTCTGGGAGGACATCGACGTCGCCGTCCCGTACGCCGCGGGCGAGCTCCTGGCGCGCGTCCGGGAGCGCGGCACCGTGGACCTCGAGTACGGCCAGCGCGAGGTTCGCGTTCGCGGGCGCGTGGCGCCCGCCCTCGCGGGAGAGCTCTCGGCGGCCGCCGCGCGCTGGGAAGAGTCGGTCCGCGAGGCGCAGCGGGCGGACGCCTGAGGCACCATGACCGACGAGACTCCGCGCGTCCCGCCGGGCCCGGGAGATGTCGTCCGCGAGGTTCGCGGCCTGGGCGGCATCCCGTGGCGCCGCCTCGCGCGGTATCTCCGGCCGCACGTCGGGCGCTTCGTCCTGGCCCTCGTGGGGCTCGTCCTGTCGGCGGGCCTCGGGCTGCTCTTCCCGCTCCTGATCGCCCAGATCACCACGGTCGTCGTGGCCGGTGGCGAGATGGCCGGGCTCGACCGGATCGTCCTGCTCCTCATCGTCCTCTTCTCGGTGCAGGCCGTGGGGAGCTTCCTCCAGTCGTACTTCCTGGGGGTGGTGGGGGAGCGGATCGTGGCCCGGATGCGATCGGAGCTCTTCGCGCGGCTCGTGACGCTCTCGCTCGACTTCTATGTCACGGCGCGCGTGGGCGAGCTCGTCTCGCGCCTCTCGAGCGACGTGACGCAGGTCCGCACGATGCTGACCCAGACGATCACGAACCTGCTCGCCGCCTCGGTCGGGCTCTTCGGGTCGATCGTCATCCTGTTCGTGCTGAGCCCGACGCTCCTGCTGGTCGTCCTCGTGCTCGCGCCCGCCCTGATCGGCGTGGCCTACGCCTTCGGGCGCCCGCTCCAGCGGGTCAGCACCCAGGTCCAGGACGAGCTGGCCCGTGCCACGACGACGGCCGAGGAGGCGCTCTCCGGCATCCGGATCGTGAAGAGCTTCGTGCGCGAGGACTGGGAGACCCGGCGGTACGCGACGGACCTCGACCGGGTGGTTGCGCGGGCGACCCGGCTCGCCTTCTGGCGCGCGCTCTTCGGGGCCGTCATGACGTTCGTGGGATTCGGGGCGATCGCGGTCCTGCTCTGGTACACGGGCCGCCAGGTGATCGAGGGGACGCTCGCGATCGGGACCCTGACCAGCTTCCTGCTGTACGGCGTCTCCATCGCGGCGAACCTCGCGAGCATCGCCGGCCAGTACGGCCAGCTCCGCGAGGGATCGGGCGCGGTCCAGCGCGTCTTCGAGCTCCTCGACACCGAGCCGACGATCCTGGATCCCGTGCCCGCGCTGCCGCTGCCACCCGTCGCGGGCAGGATCAGCCTCGTCGACGTGTCATTCGCGTACCTGGCCGGCCGGCCCGTCCTGCGCCGGATCGACCTGGACATCTCGCCCGGCGAGATCGTGGCGCTGGTCGGCCCCTCCGGGTCGGGCAAGACGACGCTGTGCAACCTGATCCCGCGCCTGTGGGACGTCACGGACGGGGCGATCCGGATCGACGGGATCGACATCCGGGATGTCAGCGTGCAGAGCCTTCGCAACCAGGTCGGCCTGGTGCCGCAGGAGGCGACGCTGTTCGGCGGGACGATCCGCGAGAACATCGCGTACGGCAGGCTGGATGCGACCGAGGCGGAGATCATCGAGGCGGCCCGGGCCGCGTCCGCCCACGAGTTCATCGCCGAGCTTCCCCACGGCTACGAGACGCCGCTCGGCGACCGGGGCGCGCGGCTCTCGGGCGGCCAGCGCCAGCGGATCGCGATCGCGCGGGCGATCCTGAAGGATCCCCGGATCCTCCTGCTCGACGAGGCGACCAGCTCGCTCGACAACGAATCGGAGCGCGCGGTCCAGGCCGCCCTCAACCGGCTCATGGTGGGCCGGACCACGCTCATCGTGGCCCACCGTCTCTCCACGATCCGGGCCGCTCACCGGATCGCGGTCCTCGACGACGGCTGGCTCGTGGAGCTCGGCACGCACGACGAGCTCCTCGCGCGAGACGGCCTCTACGCGCGCCTCTACCGGCTCCAGTTCACCGCTGCGCCGGACCCCGATGTCGGCCTCCCGGTCCCCCCGGAAGGGTCCATCCGGACCCTAGACTCGCGCACCGCGCCCGCCTAGCATCGGACGCTGGGGGTCCTCTCACGCAGCGCGCCGTCCCAGCCGAGGATGACCTGATCATGGATGGATGGACCGGACAGTTCCTGCGGGTCGACCTGACCACCAGGACGTTCAGGATCGAGACGTTCACGGAGGAGTTCGCCCACACCTGGATCGGCGGCCGCGGTTTCGCGGTGAAGATCCTGTACGACGAGCTCGCCCCCGGAATCGATCCCCTCGGGCCGGAGAACAAGCTGGTCGTGGCCGTCGGCCCCATCTCCGGCATCCCGGCGCCCAACACCGGCAAGACGATCGTGGCCGCCAAGTCGCCGGCAACCGGCGGCTACGGCGACGGGAACCTCGGGACCCGGATCACGGACCAGCTCCGCAAGGCGGGCTACGACGCCCTCATCATCGAGGGCCGCGCCGAGCGCCCCACGCTCCTCTCGATCGAGGACGACCGGGTCGAGTTCCTGCCCGCCGACGAGGTCTGGGGCAAGGGCACGATGGAGACGAACGACTGGATCTACGCCCGCTACGGGAAGGGTGTCGGCGTCCTGAACATCGGCCAGGGCGGCGAGAACATGGTCAACTTCGCGGTCGTGCGCAGCCTCGAGGGCCGCTCCGGCGGCCGGCCCGGGATGGGCGCCGTGATGGGCTCGAAGCTCCTCAAGGCGATCGTCGTCAAGGGCTCCAGGCCGATCCCGCAGGCGTTCCCCGTCGCCATGAAGGAGCTCGGCCGCGACGACCTGCGCGAGGTCCACGCGATCGACAAGGAGATGGCCTGGTCCACCCAGGGCACGACCGGCGTGCTGCCCTGGTGCAACGAGGTCGCGGCGCTGCCGGTCCACAACTTCCGCGGGACGCACCACCCGGACGCCTGGCAGGTGGACGGGGAGCGCGTCAACGCGGCCCGCGTCGCCACGTACGGCTGCCCGAACTGCACGATGCGCTGCGGCATCGGGATCCTCGACGACGAGGGCCGCGAGGCCGAGGTCGACTACGAGAACGTCGGCCTCCTGGGGCCGAACCTGGACCTGTACGACCTCTCCCAGGTCGCGGCGCTCAACTACCTGTGCGACGACTACGGGCTGGACACCATCTCCGCGGGCGGCGTGCTCGGCTTCTACGCCGACGCGATCGAGCGGGGAGCCGTCGAGGGCGACCTCCGGTTCGGCGACGCGGCCGGCATGAAACGGGTCCTCGGCATGATCGCCCGGCGCGAGGGCGAGATCGGCAACCTGCTCGCCGACGGGACGCTGCGCGCGGCGCGGGCCTTCGGCCACGGGTCCGAGGACTACGCGATGCAGGTCAAGGGCCTCGAGATCTCGGCCTACAACTGCAAGTTCATCCCGGGCATGGCCCTCGCGTTCGGGGTCAGCCCGATCGGCGCCCACCACAAGGAATCGTGGATCATCACGTTCGAGGTCAAGCAGACCACCCGCGGGTCGTACGGGCGCGACAAGGCCCAGAAGATCGTTGACCTGCAGCGGATCCGCGGCGGCCTGTTCGAGTCGATCGTCACCTGCCGCTTCCCCTGGGTCGAGCTGGGCTGGGGCGTGGAGCACTACCCGACCTACTTCAACACGATCACCGGGCAGGACTGGAAGCTCGAGGACTTCTGGCCCATCTCGGACCGGATCTACGCGCTCATGAAGCTGTTCTGGCTGCGCGAGCACCCGGAGACGGACCGCTCGGCCGACTTCCCGCCCGCCGCCTGGTTCGACCCTGCCAACGCCGACACCGAGGGCCCGATCGCGGGCATGATCCTCGACCGCGAGCAGTACGACGGGATGCTGGCGCACTACTACGACATCCGCGGCTACGACACGCGCGGCATCCCCACCCGGGCCACGCTCGAGAGCCTGGGGCTCGGCGCCGAGGCCGCGGCCGCGGAGGCGTTCGCAACGATCCGCTGACGATGACGGTCACGGTCAAGCTCGTGGGCGGCCTGGTCCACACCCTGGGCTTCAGCGAGCGCGTGCTCGAGCTCCCGGCGGGGACGACGGTCGCGGGGCTCCTCGAGGCGATCGGCACCGACCCTGCCCGGCCCCTCATCGTCGGTCGCAGGGGCTGGGCGATCGAGTTGGACGACGAGGTCAGCGACGGGGACCGCATCCTGGTCTCCCCGGTCTTCTCCGGGGGCTGAGCGGGTCGGGGAGGGGAGGGCAGCCCGGGACCGGGCGTCCGGACGATCGCATCGCGTCACTTGCATCGTGGGCGTAGCATCGACATATAGACGCTCGGTTCTGCCGCGTGCGGGGTGCGCAGTGACGTCGTCGGCCATGGTCGGAAGACCGGATCGTGCACGAAGGGCTCGCTCGGCGATGCCGATTGCGACACTGCCCTGCACGGCCGACTCGACGCGCGGTGTGACGAACCTCGCCACCCGGCCCCGGGCGGGCAACTTCAGCTCCGATACCCGCGCCGGCCTCTGAGGGCGGGCGGGCCAGTGCCCGGCCCCGCCCGCCCGCTGCAACCTGTTGATGTCAACTGACATCAGATCGAGACACCGGCGCCCGTGGGAGGGCGCCGGTGTCGTTGCCGGCGGGAGGGACTCTCCAAGGTTGGTTGACGTGCGTTGTAGTATGCTACAATAACCTTCCGCACGAGAACTCGGTCTGCACCGGAGGAACCGATGACCCTGACCGTGCCAGAGGCCGCTCGACGCATCGGCCGCAACCCTGAGACGATCCGTCGCTGGATCAGGGCAGGGAAGCTGCCATCGCGGAAGGTCGGAACACAGCACCTCATCGACGAAGACGATCTGATCGATTCAACTGGTGGCGTGGGTGCAGATCGTCCGACCGCGCTCGACGCGGATCGGACCGTGGACGATCAGTCGATTCTGCGAGCCCTCCACCAGGGCCGGCAAGAACGCGATCACCAGGTTCAGGAGGCATGGGCGCCGTACCTGTCCGCTTCAACGGACCGCCGAGCCGTTACGATCGACCCGTGGCAGTCGACGATCGTGGGACGGATCGTTCGCCTCGTTGATCCCGCCAGGATCGTGCTGTTCGGCTCGCGCGCGCGCGGAAGTGCCCGGCACGACAGCGACTACGACCTGCTCGTGATCGTTGATGCGGTTGCGAACCGTCGCGCGATGCGCATCGCCATCCGTCGATCCTTCGCGGACCTTCCGGTGGCCGCGGACGTTGTCGTGAGCACGGTAGAGGAGGCCGACGGTCGCGTTGCCGGTCGTCCAGTCGGCGTGGTGTACTGGGCCCTCCAGGAGGGCCGGGTCATCTATCACCGCGGCAATGCCGCCTGAGGCTGCGCTCTGGTGGCTTCGGACGGCGATCGGGGACCTCGACGCCGCGCGGGCACTCCTGACCGTTGCAACAGTGGTGCCCCGCCAGGCGGCCTACCTCGCCCAGCAGGCCGCCGAGAAGGCTATCAAGGCGACCATTGCGCTCCAGGGCCGCGAGCCTCCCTTGACGCACGATCTGCTCTTCCTGCTTGACCGAAGTCCGGACGAGGCGGGCCTTCGCGGCGTGCTCGTCGACGTCGTCGCCCTGTCAGGTGCCCAGGCGGTCGCGCGCTATCCACAACCGGATGAACCCCCGTACGACCTCGAAGAGGCCGAACAGCTGGTCGCGGACGCTTCACGTCTCGTGGTCGGCGTGCAGGACTACTTCGATCGGCTCGGTTTCGCCGGTACCGGCCTTGCACCTGTCTGAGCCGGCTTCGGTCTCCGTGCGCCCGTCGGGCGGGGACTCCTGCAGGACTAGCTGGACGTGGCTCTGGAGGTCGTTCTGGTCTGGACCATAACTTCCGATAATGTAAGTTATGTTCTGGCGCGATCCCGCGGCCAAGGTTGTCCGGTCAGTCGGTCAGTCGGGCAGCACCTCGTCGAGCACTGCCCACACCCAGCCCGCGAGTTTCCAGACCGCCGGTTGGTCGGTTCCGGCGTGAAACTTCCCGCTGCCGACGGCGTAGGTGCGCCGGCTGACCTGGCCTACGAGCTCGTCGATGAGCGCATCGATGTCCTGGACCTGATCCTTCGAGCCGCGACGCTGCTGGACGGCGTAGCGCGTTCGCTCCGCCTGGGTTGGGTTGCGCTTGCCTCCCTGCTCGATGCCGAGATACCAGGGCTGCCGACGGATCTCGTCGTCGGGTGCCATGAGCTGGACCGTCGCCCGCATGACCTCGCGGACCTCGCCCGCTGGCCCGACGTAGCTAAGCCGGCTCTGGTTGTTCATGTCGCGGAGTGCCTGCTCCATGGAGTCCGACAGCGGCGGCGACTGGCGGCGCAGCCTAGTCAGGATCCCGGTCTCGCGGGCCGACAGCGGTCCGCGCGCCGGCACGACGGCTTCGACCGGTCGGGACGGCTGACGCAACTTCGTCTGGAACTCGCGCAACCGTCGAAGCCGGTCGGGGTCGACTCCGTCACTCCGTGTCGGTCTGGCCATCTTCGGCCTTGCCGTTGTTCAGGACGTACCGACGCATGTTCTTGAAGATCTCCTCGACGGTCTCGGACGTCGCGTCGGCCGCGATGTGGATCTCGATGTTGATGTGAATGCCCGGCCCAACGGCCACCGAGACGGGCGTCGCGGGAGCCTGCATGGCGCGCGGCCCTGCCACAGCGATCGGCGTCGCGGGCAGCGCCTCGACGGCCGTGGGTACGGCGTTGAGGCCCACCGGGATCGGCCCGGCCAAGTCGACACTCAGCTTGCCGTTGCCAAAGTCCCGGATGAAACCGACCGCCGTCCCGCCCTCGGTGATGAGCGCCAGGACGCTCGCCGTTCGGTCAAGCGGCACACCCATCTGATGCAGCACGTTCTTCGCGACCGTATCGGACGGGAGTGTCGCGGCGTCGTAAGCGCGCAGGAACTCCCCGACGATCTTGGGTCGGAGCAGCGCCTCACGCTTCGCCGCAATGTCGTCGCCGTCTACGGTCGGCTGGAGGATCCGCATGCCTAGCGGTGTGATGCCGATCTCGGCGCCCTGGGCCGCGCCCGTTGTGATCCCGTATGCGGCCGACGCGCCAGTGATCGTGCGGAACGGGCCCGACGTATGCGTCATGCCCATGGCGCCGGCGACATTCACTGGCTTCGTCGGCCTGAACGCATACTCGTCGGCGATCGCATGTGCGACTCGCAGCGCTGCGTCGATCGACATGCTGGGCACGTCTTCCTGGAACAGTCGCGGCCTCGCAGCCTTAGCGGCCGCTACTCCGCCGGCCGGCGCCGCTGCGGGAACTGCCACGGCGGGCGCAGCCGCCGTATTCCGAGTAGCCATCACCGCCACCTCCGAGACAAGTTCGTTCCTCGTCGCTCAAGGCGGCCGGTGCTTCGACATCCGTGATTGTAGCCGACCGCAAGGCACAGTGCCGCCTTCCTCTGTGAGGAACGTCATGCTTCTTCGCCGATCGGTGTTGGCAGGGTGAGGCATTGCTGTGGACAATCGGCACCCGATAGTGCAAGCCCCAGGAGGCTGTCGGCCGACGAGCGCGAGGCTCGTCATTCCGAGGCTCGGAAACGGCCGGATTGAGCCCATAGCCGCGTTCGAGCCGCACACTCGGCCGACACGGCGCAGGGAACCACCCGGGTTGACGGCAGCGAGGTCAGTGATCGGCGGCCGCAGGGTCCGCCCGGCCTAACCTCGAACCGAGGTGCCAAGCCGACGGTGCCTCAGGCCGACAGGCTGGCGAAGAATTACACGGACGCGAAGATGGGACGCCCGGGCGCGCGTTGTCGGATCAATGAAGAGCCAGCCTTGTCGATCCGCTCTACCGCGGTCGCCCGGAGACCGACCTCGGGATGCCGGGTCCGAGCCGGCCGACGCCGTCGCGGGTGTTGCAGGACATGGACCAGTCCCCACCCTAATGCCGCATCAAACACGCATGGCCTCGTCGCGCGCTTCTCGTACAAGAGAGAACAGCTCGATCAGGCGCGCGACGGAGTAGTACGCGTTGATACCGCTCGGGTTCGGCAGTAGCCAGAGTTGGCTTGCCCCCAATCCGACGGGCTGTCTGCCTTTCTGAGCGCGCGGTTGGTCAAAGGCGCGGCGGAATGCCCCGATACCGAGAACCGCCACCACAATCGGCCGCCAGAGGGCGACGGTCGACCTGAGCTTGACCGCGCCATCGCGGAGCTCGCCAATCTGCACTTCCGCGGCCGTTCGCGTGGCGCGGTTGACGAGGTTGGTGATGCCAATGCCACATGCGACCAGCTCTGCGGTCTCGTCTGGCTCGAGAAGGCGCTCCGTAAGACCTGCCCCGTGCATCGCTGGCCAAAGCCGGTTGCCTGGCGTTGCAAAGTGGTACCCAGTGGCACCCGAGGACAAGCTCGGGTTGATTCCCGACCAGCAGGAGCCCCACATTCGTCGCAATAAGGTCGGGCACACTTCGGTCTTGCCCGAGCTCCTCTTCGGCCCGTGAGAGTCGCCTCATGTCGGTGCGCTCATGAATTGTCCAAGCTTGGGCGAAGGGTGACCGACATCGGAGCGTTCCTACCGTGTGCCCGCGCGGACGAGGTTGAGGGCGAGGAGGCGCTCGAGGATCTCGGTGTCGGTGAGGTTGGCGGGCCAGCCGTAGGCGGCGAAGACGGCGGCGTCGAGGTCGGCGTGGGCGTTGGCGAGCCAGGTGGGGCGCTGGTTGTAGAGGTTGGTGAGGGTGCGCTTCGCGAGGTCGGCGGGGTCGAGGCCGGGCGGGTTGAGCCAGCCGTCGCGGAGCTCGACGAGGCGGCGGGCGGCCTCCCCTACTCTCTCGCGCTGTTCGGGCGTCGGGTCCGGGAACGGGAAGGTCTCGAAGCAGGTGGTGGGCGTGTAGCGGAACCCGACTCGACCTCGCGAATCTGGCTGCCGAGTGGCTCGCGCCCAGAGCTCGTGAACGCGCGAGTGCAGGACGCCGAAGGTGTAGTCGTCGTCACGGGCGAACGACGATGAGTCGTGTCTGGCAGCGTTCCGGCGGGAGCCACACGAAGAGCCGGTGCTTCGAGACCGCGGATCGTGGCGATGTAGCGGCGTGAGTCCGCCAGGGCCGCTCGCATGCTCCGGCCGCGCGTTCGTGGTGAACCACCAGCGTGCGCGACAGCAGGCTCGGCATTGACCGTCGATGCGATACGGACGGACGTGCCGCCGCACGTATTCGAACGGAGCCTCGTACAGGGCTGCCTCGCGCTCCGACATGTCGAGTCCGAAGTCGATGATCCACATGTCGCGGGACCGGCCCGTCGACGTCGAGGCCGTTGATCCACGGCCGCACCACGTCCGAGTTCGAGCGGCCGTCCGGGTTCGGACGAGTCGAGCAGCAGTGCTGCGCGGTCGTCCGCGTCGATCTCGAAGGGGCCGCCCTTGTGTCGCCCATGAAGGCGACGCCGCAGGTTCTCGCGGCAGTCGGCGAGCTGCGGTCAGGTCGATGCCGGTGGTCAGGTTCGCGTTGATGCGAGCGACGGGCTGGCCGTCGAGTTCGCGCTCGTGCTCGCGACCCGTCGTCCTGGCCGACGAAGCTGATGTGGACGCCGCGCCGGAGAGGATCCATGGATCGTCTGACCGGGCGAAGAAGATGCCGCCCGATCTCGTTGATCCGCTCGAGGACCCGACGGTTCGCTGCCGCCGCGGATGCCCTGCGTCGCCAGCAGGCCGGCGCGGCGTGTCGCGGCCGCGCTCGATCGCGGCGCGCGCCTTCTCGTGCCAGTAGCAGCAGAGGTCGACGTGTCGCGGCAGGCGGCCGTCGAAGACGGACCAACAGGGTCTCGACGTACGTGTCGCCGAGGCCTCGCCGCAGGAGTCGACTTGCCGCCCAGGAACGGCGGATTCCCGACGATGAACTCCGCCTCCGGCCACTCGGCCTCGCGCGGGTTCGCCGGGTCGGACAGGTCGAGCAGCGCGTCGCGGGTCTCGATGTGGTGGAGCGACTTCAGGATCGGGTCGCGGCGGTAGCCCAGGCCGTGGCGGATCATCCACTGGATCTCGCGATCAGATGGTATCCACTGGATCTCGCCGATCCAGATGGTCACCCGGGCGAGCTCGGCGGCGTAGGCGTTGATCTCGATGCCCAGGACCGCCTCGGGGCCGATCTGGGGGATCTGCATCGAGCGCCGGAGGACCTCCGAGCCCCAGTGGATCGCCTCGAACTCGAGGTCCTTGAGCGCCCACAGCGAGACGATCAGGAAGTTGCCGGAGCCGCAGGCGGGGTCGAGCACGCGGACGCGCCGCAGGCGCTCGAGGAAGTCGTCGAAGACGGCCTCCGGGTTGTCCGCGCGCGGCGTCGACTTCGTGACCTTGCGGCCGGAGAGGAGCAGCTCCGTCACGCGAACCTGCATGGCCGCGTACTCGCGGCGGAGCGGGCGCAGGATCACCGGCTCCACCAGGCCCCAGATCGCCGCGCGGTCGGTGTAGTGGGCGCCGAGCTGGGCGCGCTGGTCGGGGTCCAGGCCGCGCTCGAACAGGGTGCCGAAGATCGCGGGCTCGATGAGCGCCCAGTTGAGCTGGCCGATCTCCAGGAGCGTCGTGATCTCGGAGCCGGTGAGCGGCAGGACGTCGCCGGACTCGAACAGGCCGCCGTTGAACCAGTCGATCTCCTCGGTGCCGAACAGCCCGCCGTCCTTGCTCATCTTCGCGAACAGGTCC
The DNA here is from genome assembly GCA_963734535.1 of uncultured Chloroflexia bacterium. Lineage (GTDB taxonomy): Bacteria > Chloroflexota > Limnocylindria > Limnocylindrales > CSP1-4 > CTSoil-043. The sequence goes on from CAVTHS010000003.1 coordinate 387,260, forward strand.
GCGAGGGCCGTCATGAAGACGTCCGAGCGGCCGTGGGAGGCGTGCGACAGGCGCGAGAAGATGCCCTTCGGGAGCAGCCCGGCGTCCTCGGCGAACAGGCAGAACAGGATCCGGTCCAGGAAGTGGGCCACCCGCTGGGGATCGTGGCCGCGCGAGCGGAGGCTCTGGGCGATCTCCGCGAAATGGCGCGCCGCCTGCTCGGTGATCTGGGCCGGCTCGATCCCCGGACGGAGCTCCTCGGGCGCCGTGAAGGTGTCCCGCAGCAGCTGGAGGGCGTTGGAGGGATCGTCGGCCGCCAGGTCGTCGAGCGTGACCAGCTTCACGATCGGGCTCAGGCCGGTGAAGTTGGTGTGGATCTCGATCCGATCGAGGTCGCTGACCACCAGGAGCGGCGGGTTGCCCAGGTCGTCCTTGTAGCCCATCAGCTGGACGTAGGCGGCCCGCAGGTCCTTGTTCCTGCCCTTGTACTCCCAGGCGAAGAAGTCGCGCTTCCAGACGTCGGCGAAGCCGTCCCCGCCGGCGGCCTTGCCGACCCGCTTCTCGAACGCGAACTGGGCGCCGATCGGGTCCGCCTCGTGCGGCGTCGGCTCGCCGAGCATCCGGCACAGGTCGATGAAGTGTTCCTGGGCGGAGGCCTTCTCGGTGGTCGTGACGCCGTGCCACTTCGCCGCGAACGCCGCGGGCGTCAGGCTCGGCTGGGTCGTCACGCTCCGGTGCCTCCCCTCCCCCGCCGGTCAGGTTGCGGTGGGCTCATGGCCGAGTGTACGGGACGGGAGGGCGCGCGGTCGGCCAGATAGGGCCGACGTGAGCGGCGCATCCGATATCGGCAACCCCCGCCGGTCCCTCGATCGAGGCGCCACATGCCCGTCGTCCACCGGTTCGGGCCGTACGTGTTCCGCATCCATTCGAACGAGAACCGCCAGGCGAATGAGCCTCGCCACGTTCACATCGTGTCGGGCCCCGGCTCGGCGGTCTTCTGGCTCGACCCGGTCAGGCTCCGTGCGGCCCAGGGATACAATCCGGTCGAAGTGAGCCGGCTGCGGCGGATCGTCGAGGCTCGTCGCAGGGTGCTGGTGAGGAAATGGGATGACTTCTTCCGCGATTCATGAGCCCGACAAGCGCCCGCGGGCCGTGGGGGCAGCCATCGAGGATCTGGCACTGCGCGTGAACCTGGCCGATGGCCGAGAACTTCGGGTGCCCCTCGGCTGGTTTCCCTGGCTCGAGGCAGCCGACGATCGCGATCGCGAGGTCATCTCCATCGACGAGGGCGGCTTGTCCTTGTGGTGGGACCGGCTTGACGACGGTCTCTCGGTGCCCCGCCTGCTCGGTCTCCCGGAGTGGCCCTGACGGGCGACGCCATGCCGGCGCGGGCGGTCCGGACAGTGCCCCCTCACACCGATCGAAGCGCCTCGGTGGGCGAGATCCGCGCCGCCCGGATCGCCGGATAGAGCCCGGCGATCGCGCCGATCACGAGCACTCGTAGCCCTGGTCCCTGGAAGCCGTTTGAATCCCCGGCGCCGGGGCGCACCGACGCAGGCGGCTTGGTCGACGTGCCGCTGACGGGACTCGCAGAACCGGTTGTGCGGTCAGCCGCGGCCCAGGACGATGTCGAGGCCAGACAGGACGAGGTCGAGCTTCGCTCGTGAGAGCTTGCCAACGCGCTCAGTCAGGACGGTCCTGTCGAGGGTGATCACCTGGGACACGTTTGCCACGGATTCGCGGGGCAGGCCGGTCGACCGGGCAGGCAGGCGCACGTTTCCAGGCGCGTCCCCCCAACGCAGGTTGCTCGTCAGCGGGACCGACACGACCGTTCGGATCGCGCTCCGATTGAAGGCGTCGCCCTGGACCACCACGATTGGCCGGCGAAACCCGGGCTCCGATCCCGCCGGCGCGGCAAGGTCGGCCCACCACACCTCTCCCTGCGAGATCACCATTCCGTGCCGTCCAGGATGCGGCTCCCGGCCTCGATGACCATGGGGTCGATCGAGCTGCCGACGGACTCGAGGACGCGATCAAGCGCGTCGGTGACCTCGTCGGGCGCGTGGCGGGCGACATATTCGCGCAGCGCCGCGCTGTACACGTCGCTGCGCGAGCGGCGCTCCCTCTGGGCGAGCCGCTCGGCGCTCGCAAAGACCTCGTCCGGAACCGACACCGCCGTCTTCATACCGTGAGTATAACCAAGGGCGAGATCGATGTCAGCGTGGCCGCCGGGCACCGGCCACACGGGAGTACCGTGCGCGCATGAACCCGTGGCTGGTCAAGCACGACGGCGTCTGCTCGAGATGCGGCTCGCGTCTCCTCCGTGGATCCCCCGCCGTCTGGGATCGGGCGACGAGGTCGATGCATTGCATCGAGTGCCCCGCCGCGCCGGCCCCGCCGGGCTCGCCCGATCCGCCAGCGGAGGACGCGGGTCACGCAGGGGGTTCCGCCCGTCGCGAACACCAGCGGTTGGTGGACAAGCGCGACGCCGCGATCGACGAGCGCTGGGGGCCGCGTTTCGGCAGGGTTGTGCGCGCCGTGACGCGGGAGCCCCAGTCCACGCGGGCTTGGGCGATCGGTGCCGGGGGCGAGGAGAAGCTGGCCGCTTCGTTCGCAGGTGTTGAAGGTCTGCGGACGCTGCACGACCGCGGGGAGCGCGGCACACGCCGGAATATCGATCACATCGTCGTAAGCGCCGCCGGCATCTTCGTCGTCGATGCCAAGCACTACCGGGGCCGGATCGAGACTCGGAACCGCGGCTGGTTCTTCCGGACGGACCTCCGACTCTACGTGGGGGGCCGCGACCAGTCGCAGCTCGCGCGCCATATGGCGTGGCAGGTGGAGGCGGTGGCAGCCGCGCTCAATGCCGCGGGCGTGGATCCGCTCCCGCCGATCACGCCGGTTCTGTGTTTCGTCGATGGAGAGTGGCCGTTGGTTCGGGCCCCGGACGAGTTCGAGGGTGTCCGCCTCGAAAGCGAGCGGACGATCCTGAAGCTCGTCTCTCGTTCGCATGATCTCGATGCGGCCGCGATCGAACGCCTGACCGCGATCCTCGGCGCGGCGTTGCCGCCCAGGTAGGAGCCGAAACGCGCTCTCTTCCGGACGAAGCCCGCCGCGGTCGGTGAGCACGTAGTGCCCAGCGGTCCGCAACGGGCTCCGCACAGCAGGCGGGACGGCGAGCCGTCAGGCCTCGAATGTCCCTTCGGGGCTCCGGACCGGGGCCGGCAGGTGCCAGCCGTGCGGTCGATCCACCGACGGGTGACTGGCGGCCGGCGGCTCATCCACGCCCGACTCGATCGTGACCCGCGGCAGCCAGCCCAGGAACCGGGGCAGGTACCAGTTCCAGTCGCCCAGCAGGCGCATGACCGCCGGCAGCAGGATGCTCCGGATCACGGTCGCGTCGACGAAGACGGCCACGGCGAGGCCAAGCCCCAGCTGCTGGATCATCGTGAACTTCATGGTCACGAAGACCGAGAAGACGACGACCATGATCGCGGCAGCGCTCGTGATGGTCCCGGCGGTGACCGAGATCCCGTGGGCCACGGCGCTCTTCGAGTCGAGGCCGCGGTCTCGGGCTTCCTTGATCCGGGTCAGGATGAAGAAGTGGTAGTCCATCGAGAGGCCGTACACGATGGTGAACACGAACAGGGGCACGAAGCTCTGGATGACCGGTCCCGGCGTGATGCCCATCGTCCCGGCGAACACGCCGTCCTGGAAGACCAGCGTCAGGATCCCGTAGGCCGCCGCCGTCGAGAGCAGGTTCAGCGCGATCGCCGTGGTCGGGATGACGATCGAGCGGAAGGCGACCAGCAGGAGCAGGAACGAGAGCCCCAGGACGAAGAGGAGCACCAGCGGAGTTCCGTCGGTGAAGATGCGCGTGCCGTCCAGCACGTACGCCGCGTCACCCGTGACGTACGCCCTGGCCCCGGGCACGCCATCGAACACGGACGGGAGCACGCTGCTCCTGAAGCGTTCGACCGTGGCCTGGTTGGCCGGGTCGTTCTGGTCGCCCGGCATGACGAAGCTGACCCGGTCGACAGACCCGTCGGGTGACGCCTGGACGGTCACGGGCTGGCCGACGCCGCCATCGCGCAGGCCGGCCGCCTTGAGCCGGTCGATGGCCGCCTGCGTGGCGGGCTCGTTCGCCGCGGTGACCACAACCCCGAGCTGGAGCGTGGTGCCCTGCGGCCATTCGGCGTTGAGCAGGTTGACCGCGGCGACGCCGTCCACGCTCGGCGGGAAGCTCGTGATGTCGAGCGAGCCCATCCGCAGGTGGCTGAACGGGCTCGCCACCATGAGCAGCCCGGTCACGGCCACGATCCCAAGCGTCGCGGGTCGGCGGACGACCACGCTGACGATCCTCGCCCAGACCCCCGAGCCCTCGGCGCGATCGCGGCCGAGGAACGGGACGCGCCCGCGATTGACGCGGTCGCCAAGGAGCGAGAGGGTCGCCGGCAGGAACGTGAGGCTGCCGACCACGGCCACGAGCACGACGCCGATCATGGCGACGGCCATCGAGTTGAGCATGTCGACGCGGATGAGGAAGAGGCCGGCGAGCGAGACGGCCACGGCGAGCCCGCTGAAGAAGACGGCGCGCCCGGCCGTGCCCGACGCGGTCTCGATGGCGGCCAGCTTGTCCTTGCCGGCCCGGCGCTCGCTCCGGAAGCGCGTGATCATGAACAGCGAGTAGTCCACGCCGACGGCGAGGCCGATCAGGACGACCAGCTGGCCCGTGCTCATCGCCACCGGCGCAACGAGCTGGCTGTAGATGCCCAGGATCCCGAAGCCGGCGAGCAGCGCGGTGAGCGCCAGCACGAGCGGCACGGCGGCCGCGACGGCGGCGCCGAACGCCACCAGCAGGATCAGGAACGTGATCGGCAGCGTGATCTTGAGCGATCCGTCGAGGTCGTCGCCCACGAGCCTGTTGAGATCCTCGTTGACGAGCGTGTTGCTGAGGGAGTGCACCTCGTAGCCCGGGTGGGCGCTCGCGAGCGAGGCAAGGACGGGACGCAACGCCGCGGCCTTCTGCGTCACGGCCGGCGAATTGCCGGTGATCGCCGCGACGATCCGGATGCTCGTCCCGTCGGCGGACATGAGACCGGCGGCCGCGGGGGCCGTGTATGGATCGATGAGCTGCGCGACCGCCGGCTGGCCGGACGCGTCGGTCACGGCACCCAGGCGCGCGATCATGTCGCCGACCGCCGCCCGGTATGCCGGGTCGGTGGTGGCGACGTCGGGGTTGCGCACCACCACGTAGAGGTCCTCGTGCGGGGCGCCCTGGCCACCGGCGGCGAAGAGCTGGTCGGCGAGCGCCGATTCCGTGCTTGGAACCCCGCCGCTCATCTCGCTGAGAGTCTTCGTGCCGCCGAGGGCCAGGCTCGTGGCGAACAGGCCGAACGTGAAGATGAACCAGGCGGCCACGACCGGCCATCGATGTCGTGCGCTCCAGCTGGCGACCCGAACGGTCAGGGCGGCTGGTTGGCGGCTGGTATGGCGGCAGATCCGGATCCCACGTCGTTCGTTCTCCCTGTGGTCGTTGACGGTGACCACGCTAGGAGCGCCGGCCGCGCGTCACCAGCCAGCCACCCGGCACGTTGTGGGTGGGGCTAGCCCCCCGACGGGGAGGGCCAGCCCCGGGATGACCCCAGGGAAGGGCCGCGCCACCTGCCGTCCGCCGCGCGGGGGGCGATGGACCCCACACGACGCCTCCGAGGTCGCCGCCGATGGACCCCACCCGACGCCTCCGAGGTCGCCGCCGATGGACCCCACACGATCAGATGATCACCACGCGAACCGTACGGAGGCTGCACACGGCGCTGGGCGGCCGGAGGTGGGCCGCTGAGCGTGGCGCATGGGCGGTGACTCGATCATTTGCTCCGGCAGCCGCACCGTTGAGCGCGTGCGCGATGGCTGACCCGCCATACGGCTCGCCTGGCGAGCATCTGATCGGTTAGTGAAGTCCAGGTGGACGAAGTTGTCCTGGGCGGAGGCCCGCATGAGCCCTGGCGAAACGTCCTTCCCTATCCTGCTGACGCCGGCCAGCGTCGAAGGCGGAAGAGGAGTGGACATGCATCGCGCTGACCAGTATTCTGACCATATGGGGACGGTCGTCACTGCCACGGAAGCGAAGGCGAAGATCCTCGCCCTGCTCGACGAGGTCGAGTCAGGCGAGGAGGTGGAGATCACCCGCCACGGGCGACTGGTCGCACGGCTGGTCCCGGCTCGCCGAGGGGCGGCACTCCGCGGCAGGTTCAAGGGTCTGGTCACGACCGCGGTGGACGACGAAGCGCAGCTCTTCTCGACGGGCGAAACCTGGGACCTGCCATGACGACCGTGCTGCTCGACAGCCATGCCGTCCACTGGTGGGCCGACGAGCCGGAGCGGATGAGCGTCGCGGCAACGAACGCGATCTCCGAGGCGGACGAGCTCGCGATCGCGGCGATCTCATGGTTCGAGCTCGCCTGGCTTGCGGAACACGGCCGCCTCACGCTCCTCATCCCGGTCCGCTCCTGGCTGGATCAGCTGGCGCGGGAGCTCCGCACGGCGCCGCTCACGCCCGCTATCGCTGCCGCTGCCGTGGCCCTGCCGCCGTCGTTCCCGCGTGACCCGGCGGACAGGCTGATCTTCGCGACCGCCCTCGAACATGGCTGGCGCCTCATCACCAAGGACGACCGTCTGCTGGCACAGGATCCAGGGCGCGGCGTCGCGCTCTGGTAGCTGGAGGAGACCCGGGGACCTGCGGGAGGCATAGCCCGAAAGGGTCCTTGTATCCGGACCAGATGTCCCATAGGGTCAGCCCAGGTCGACGACCAGCGCGCATCCGGGACAACGCTGCGGAATTGGCTGGCTCCGCCAGGGGGCGCAGATGAGCATTCAGCCGATGGCGGCTTCACTACCCAGGCCGACGCGGGAGCATGGCTCGGCCATCCACCGCTGGATGCGTGCGTTCGCCGCCGACGGTACCGCGAGGCTGGCACTCCGGGTTGCGACCGTTGCGGCCGTGTTCGCCTCGGCGCTCGCCCTCCTCGGCGGGCCGAGGGCCCTGCTCATCGACAGCATCCAGGAGCTGGTCGCAGTCTCGGGAGCGGCGGTTGGCCTGGGCCTTGCGGTCCGGCACGTGAGCGGCACGACACGCTGGCTGCTTGGGGCCCTCGCCCTGTCGCTGTCCGGCGCCGGCCTCGGCATGCTCGCCTGGGACCTGTCGCTCCCAGTGGTCGGCGATGCGCTGTTCGTCCTGGGTGTGGCCATCGGCGTCGCAGCGATCGTGCCGGCTATCTTCGGCGGCCTGGAACGCGGCCTGCTGATCGGCATTGCCACCGACGCCCTCATCCTGTTCCTGACCGGGGTCGTGCTGGTCGCTGCGACAGCGGACCCCGACCTCACGGATGACCGCACCGGGCTGATCGGCCTGGTGGTGCTGATCGCGACGGTCGCCGCGTGCGTGTTCGCGCTGATCGGACGACGCATTCGCCCGGCCTGGGGCGGTCCATGGACCCTGCTCGCGGGCGCCGCACTCATCGGTACCTCCTGGTTGATCTGGTCCGTCGACCCCACGGCACCGACGACGGTGGGACCGTCCGACTTCACCTTCAGCGCCGGAGTCCTGCTGTTCGCCCTCGGTGGGGTGACCTGGAGCACGCGCGCGTCGTACAGCCCGACGTTCGAGCGGCTCGCGCCGATCCTCGCGACGGTCATCCCGGTGACCGCGATTCTCGCCAGCCTGGCCGCGGCGGCGATCTACCATGGCGCCGCCCTTGGCAACCTCGTCGGCGTCGCCACCGGGGCCGTGATCGTGACCGGCGTCGCCCGGCAGATGCATCTCTACGTGCGCGAGGCCCGGGCGCTCGCCGCCGAGCACCGAGCGGGGGTCGGCCTCGCCGCCGAGATCAGCGAGCGGGCGGCGACCCTGTTCTCCCTGCAACGCCTGACGCCCGGGGCAACGCTCGAGGAAACCGCGCAGGAGGTCTGCCGGGAAGCCCTTCAGCTCGACGGGATCGACGTCGCCGTCATCCGGATGTACGGCCCTGGCAACAGCGTCGTGCCGGTCGCGGTCGAAGGGCTCGGATCCGGGGCAGCCAGTCTCGTTGGCCATCCGCTCGAGCCGGCCCACGCGGCACGGGTCATGGCACGCGCAGGGGATGGATCCTGGGTGCGGTCGTGGGACCACGTCGACTTCTCGTATCAGCGGGCGCTGCGGGACCTCGGGGTCCGTCGGACGGTCAACGCGGTCCTGCGGTGGCATGACGCGATCATCGGGGACATCGGCCTGGGTACCTGCTCGGTCGAGTCGGCGGTGTCATTTCGCGATCGGCTGTCGACGGTCGAGGAGTTCGCCGTGGTGGCGAGCGCGCTCCTCGGGACGGCGAAGACCGAGCGTGACCACGCCGACGCGCTGCGGGCGACGATCCGGGACACCGTCAGGACGCGCTCGTTCCATCCTGTCTTCCAGCCGATCGTGGACCTCACGTCGCGCGACGTCGTCGGTTACGAGGCGCTCACCCGTTTCGACTCGGGTCAGCGTCCGGACCTGTGCTTCGCCGATGCCTGGTCCGTCGGCCTCGGCCCGGAGCTCGAGCTGGCCACGCTGGGCGCGGAAGTGGACGCGGCCCGGGGCCTGAGGCCGGGCGTGTTCCTTGATCTCAACGCGTCGCCGCGGCTGCTCGCCCATGCCACGCAGCTGCGGGACATCCTCTGCCAGGCCGACCGGCCGCTCGTGCTGGAGATCACCGAGCACGAGCCGATCGAGGACTACGACCGCCTGCGGGATGCGATCCGGACCCTCGGGCCCGACGTTCGCGTGGCCGTCGACGACGCGGGCGCGGGCGTCGCCAACTTCGGCCACATCATCGGGCTGAGACCGGACTTCGTGAAGCTGGACATCAGCCTCGTCCGGCGTGTCGACTCGGACCTGGGACGACAGGCGATGGTCGTCGGCATGCGCCACTTCTCTCGCACGGTAGGCTGCCGGTTGATCGCGGAGGGCGTGGAAACGCCCGAAGAGGCCGCGAAGCTCACGTCGCTGGGTATCGAGCTCGGCCAGGGCTACCTGTTCGGACGGCCCGAGCCCATCGACGTGCCCGTCGCCATGGTCGCGGACGAGGTCGAGACCAGCTCGGCGTAAGGTCCGCGTTCGCAGCGCGGGTTTACCCCGCGATCGTGCTGTTCACGCGGATGATCGGCGGGTGCTCGAAGTGCTTCTTGACCGCGCATTGCTCGGCCGCGCGAACGACCGCGTCGGAGTACTTGTCGGGAAAGCCCTTCGGCAGCTCGATCGTGACCTGCACATCGCTCACCAGGTGGGTCGCGGGATCGGTCTGCATTCGCTGGACGAGGCGAATCCCCTTCGTTGGAATCCCGCGCTGCCGGCAGAAGCCAAGCACGTAGATGCCCGCGCACGTCCCGATCGTCGAGAGGAACGTGGCGAAGGGCGTCGGGGCCGAATCCTCGCCACCACCCATCGCGGGCTGGTCGGTGGGAACCACGAAACCTCCGAAATGCGCGTCCACCCGCGCGCCTCCGGGAAAGTCGATTGTCATCTCCATGGAACGAGACCTCTTCCTGCCGGCACGGCGTGTTGAAGCCAGGATGGCAACGGCGCGCCCACATCTGTGACTTGGCGGCCCGCGCTCTCACGAAAGAGCGTCTCCATTGCTGGACGGGCAGCAGCCAGAGAGTACCTGATACTTGCGTAGTTGCGCAAGTCTGCACCACAGCGCCTCAATCCGTTTGGATCACACCCCGCCCGACCGCTCCGCCGCAGGAGTCCCACGAGCGATGGAATTGATTGACAAGGCGGACGACCCGGCAGAGGCTTTGAATCGCCCACACAGCTTGCCTGCTTGGGGCGACGCAACAGGGCGTTGGGCTTCCTCCGGAGGGACCTGAGATGGACCCCGTTCATGGGTGGGCGCACGTTCCGGAGGTGAAGCCCCTCAACGGCAGGAGGGGCTTCCTCGCTGGGCTGACCGTGGCGGTCTCCGTGACGGTTGCGACCGCGCTCGCCGGCCGCGCGCTCGTTGACATCGCGGCGGTCGCCGTCGCGGGGCTTGTGCCGGTGGTGCTGCTGACGCTCCTGATCATTCGCACGAACCGTCGAATCTCGGGCCACGAGAACCGGTAGCGTCCCTCGCGCCCGGCGCCATCGTTTGCCGGTGGCCGGGTGGTGGCCGCCATTCGAGCTGCCGAGAGCGATCATCACCAGGGAGACGCGCGTGTTCCGGGACCTGGCTCGGCGGGGACCCTTTCGCAGCTCGGCCGACAAAAGCGACGCGACGTCGTCGAAGGAGGCCCAGCAGGCCCCCACCGTATCGGCGAACTCTACGGCGAGTCCCTCGGCAACCGGGGGCCGGCGGCGGACGGTTGACGTGGTGACGCACCATTGGGCCAAGAGCGATGCGGTTCTATCGTCGCAGAGGTGACGCTGATGTCGGTGCTGTCCCGGATCAAGGCCGTCATTACGGGCGCGCCGGATGCGTCCGCAGCGGAGCTGCTACCGCGCCATGAGCGACGCGAAGCGGGTCGCGAGCGGCACCAGGAGACCGGCGAACCGGCCTGGGAGGAGAAGGACCGGGTCGACGAGCCGCCGGGCGCGGGGATGCGCGATCCTGACGCGGCGCCGGAGATCCTGGGCGGCGGCTGACGCGCGGGACGACGTCGAAACGAAAGGTCGGGACGGCGGAGCCCGGCTCCCCTACTCCGCCCGCCCGCCGGCTCCCGCCGCGAGCTCGTGCCCGAGAGAGACGTCGGGCATCGTCCGGATCGCGAGCAGGCAGGCGAGCGCCGCCGCGGCGAACATCAGCCAGTAGGTGACCTCCAGGCCCGCGGACAGCGAGTCCCGGGCCGCGGCGGCGGCCTGCGGCGACACCGTGCCGCGGGCGACCGGGTCCAGGATCGCGGACGAGGCGGCCCCGACGAACGCGGTCAGCACGCCGCCCATCACGCCGACGCCGACCGCGCCGCCGATGGTCCGGCTGAACTGGACGAGGCCCGTCGCGACCGCCCGGCGCTGCCACTCGACGGCGCCCTGGATGATGACGAGCAGCGTCGTGGATGCGAGGCCCATGCCCACGCCGGTGATCGCGCAGGCCAGCATCGCGAACGCCAGCGAGTCGACACGCCCGAGCTGCGTCACGAGCAGGGACCCGATGACCAGCATGCCCGTCCCCGCGAGGACGATCGGCCGGGCGCCGATGCGGACCAGCAGCCGGCCCGCGATCACCGAAGCGACCGGCCAGCCGATCGACATCGCGGCCACGGCCGCGCCCGCCTCGACCGGCGTGCCACCGTGCACGCCCTGCACCATCGGCGGGACGTACGTGGTCAGCCCGAACATGACGATCCCGGCCAGCCCGCCGATGCCGAGCCCGGCCCGGACCAGGGGCGAGCGCAGGAGCTGGAGGTCGATCAGAGGCGCCGCCACGCGCCGCGCGTTGACCACGAAGGCCGCCAGCAGCAGGACCGAGCCGGCGAGCATCGCGATGACGGGCGGCGAGGTCCAGCCGAACAGCTGGCCGCCCTCCGAGACCGCGAACAGGAGGAGCACGATCGATCCCGTGAGCAGGGCCGCGCCGAGCCAGTCGATGGGCTGGGAACGGCGCTCGAACCGCTCGTGGAAGGCGAACCAGATGATCGCGCCGGCGAGGATGCCGACCGGCAGGTTGATCTCGAACACCCACGGCCACCCCACGGTCGTCGTGATCACCCCGCCGAGCGCGGGGCCGATGATCGCCGACACGCCCCAGACGCCCGAGAAGACGCCCTGCATCCGGGCCCGCTGCCGGGACGAGAAGATGTCGCCGGCGATGGTGAACGAGATGGGCTGCACGGCCCCGGCTCCCAGGCCCTGGAGCGCGCGGAACGCGATGAGGGAGGGCATCGACGTCGCGGTCCCGCACAGGACCGACCCGATCACGAAGAGCGCGAGCCCGAACAGGAAGACCGGCTTGCGCCCGTGGACGTCGGCGAGACGGGCGAAGAGCGGCACGGTGGTCGTGGAGGTCACGAGGTACGCGGTGAAGACCCACGAGTACTCGGACAGCCCGCCAAGCTGACCGATGATCGTGGGCATGGCCGTCCCGACGACGGTCGAGTCGAGGGCCGCGACCGCAATGGCGGCCATGATCCCGGCCGTCACGATCAGCTGGTCGCGGGTCAGCGGCGCATCGAGGTCGTTGGGCGGCGTGCTGGGCGGCATCCCCCGATTCTAGGGTTCCGCACCCGGATGTCCCCCGCGGCCCGTCGCGTCAGCCGTTCATGCTCGCGATCTGGATCAGGTTCCCGCACGTGTCGTCGAAGACCGCCGTCGTCACCGGCCCCATCGCCACGGGCGGCTGGGTGAAGACGACGCCGCGCGCCATGAGCCGCTCGTGCTCGGCCACGCAGTCGTCCACCGCGAACGAGGTGAACGGGATCCCATCGGCGACGAGTGCCCCTTTGAACGGCCCGGCCGCCGGATGCGTATCCGGCTCGAGCACCAGCTCGGTGCCGTCGGGCGCCTCGGGCGAAACGACGGTCAGCCAGCGCGGACCGCCCATGTCGATGTCCGCCTTCGGCAGGAAGCCAAGGACGTCCGTGTAGAAGGCGAGCGCCTTCGCCTGGTCATCGACCAGGATGCTCGCCAGGTGGATTCGCATCATCGGCCTCCATGTCAGGTCGGCTGGTTGTCGGGGGGCGCCGCCAGCGGTCGAGGATCGTCTCGAGCGGCGCGACGTTGAGCGTATGGAGCTTCCAGCGCCCGTCGCGGCGCGTGTCGATCAGGCCCGCGGCCTCGAGCACGTCGAGGTGCTGCGAGATTGCCTGCCGGCTGGACGCCACTCCATGCCGGTTGGCCAGGCGAGCGCAGATCTCGAAGAGCGTCTGGTCGTCTCGCTCGCCCAGCTCGTCGAGGATCAGGCGACGGGTCGGGTCGGCGAGTGCGCGGAACGGGTCTCCCATGGGTCCGGCGCCGATGATAGGCAAGCACACACTTGCATGTCAACCCATCCGGGTGGCCTGGCCCCAGGCATGTCGCTTTGCGGGCCAACCCGACGGCCGAACGGGAGATGCCGGTGCACCACGTGATAGACTGTGGTCCACGGTCAGTGACTGTGGAGGCACCGATGTCCAAGACCAATTTGACGATCCAGCTCGAGGGTGACACCGTCCAGCGCGCCCGGGTCCTGGCCGCTCGCCGCGGCACCTCCGTGAGCGCTCTCGTCGCGCGAACGCTCACCGCGATGGTCGACGAGGACGAACGGTACGAGCTGGCCCGCCGCCGCGCCGACGAGCTCATGGCCCGGGCTGGATCATTCGGCGGCCGGTCGTGGACCCGGGATGAGGTCCACGAGCGGTGACCGAACCGCTGACGTTCGTCGACACCAACGTCCTCGTCTACGCGCACAACCGCTCCGAGACCGCGAAGCACGAGCGGGCTCTCGCCCTCCTGCAGGCGCTCTGGCACGACCACGCGGCCGTGATCAGCACCCAGGTGCTCACCGAGCTCTACAGCGTCATGACGCGCAAGCTTGCCGTGGCGCCGGCCGACGCGCGCGAGCTCGTGCTCCTCTACTCCACGTGGCCGGTGATCCAGGTCGACTCCCCGCTGATCGTCGCGGCCACCATCCGCCACGAGCTGGACCAGGTCGCCTTCTGGGACGCGCTTGTCGTCGAGGCTGCCCTCCGATCGGGCGCGACGAGGCTCGCCAGCGAGGATCTCCAGGAAGGCCGCTGGTTCGACTCGCTCGAAGTGGTGAACCCGCTGGGGCACGGCTGACCCACGCCGTGCTCGGCCATACCCACCCTGCGTCAGCCGGCGGGCGGGGCCGTCCCGTCACCGCGGCCGGATTGTCGTCGATGGTCGCGGACGCTCACGGGCCCACGTCCGCCGCGGGCGCGACGTTGTGGTTCACGTGGAAGACGTTGTCGGGGTCCCAGGCGCGCTTCAGGGCGGCCAGCCGGGCGAGCTTCGCGTCACCGTAGATCAGGCGCGTCTCCTCCGGACCGGCGTCGGAGATCTCGTTCGCGTAGCGGCCAACCGTCGCATCGCGCTCCACCACCGCCATCGCACGCCGGACCCAATCGCGGTTGGCATCGTCGAGGGAAGGGTCGCTCCACGCCGCGTCGGCGCTGAGATCGAACGCGGCCGCGCGCCCGGCGTATGCGGTCCCCTCCTCCGGGACCCGGCCGATCGCGCCCGCCAGGGCGGTGATCGAGAAGGTGCCCTGCCCGGGGGCATCTGCGACGACCTCCACCAGCTCGTCGAGCGCCGCGGGGCGGACGTCGTCCGCATTGAACCCGGCGATGAACGACCGGTTGCCCCATTCGAAGGCGAGGTCGTGGGCCGCCTGGACCTCGAGATAGGGCCGGCTGCCGATCGTGGAGATCGCCGGCTTCGGCCCGACGTGGAGACCCGCAGTGTCCCGTTCGACAAAGCCTGCCGCACCACTGTGATTGAAGGCGATGTAGGCGATCGGCCGGCCGGTCAGCGCGTCGGGATAGACGGCATCCTGACCCGCCCGGTCGATCCCGAAGATCAGCGACACGGCGTCCGGCGCATGGCGGGCGTAGTCGCGGAAGACACGCCACGCGGCCTGGATCTCGGTCGCCGGGAAGACCAGGAGGCCCCGGTGGAGGTCCGGTCCGAACGGATGGAGCCGGAGCTCGAAGGCCGTCGCGATCCCGAAGTTCCAGCCGGCGCCACGCATGCCCCAGAACAGGTCCGGCTCCTCCGTCTCGCTCGCCCGCACCAGGCGGCCGTCGGCCGTGACCAGCTCGATCGCGGCGAGGTTGTCGATGGTGAGCCCGAACTGCCGTTGCAGGCGGCCCACGCCGCCACCCAGGGTCAGCCCGGCGACGCCGGTATGGCCGACGACACCGACCGGGCAGACGAGGCCGTGTGCCTGTGCGGCGACGTCGAGCTCGCCGAGGAGCGCGCCGCCGTTCGCGCGGGCGGTCTGCCGTTCGGGGTCCACCTCGACCCCGCGCATCGCGGACAGGTCCACGACCAGGCCGCCGGGGCGGCCGGTGAGCCCGGCCAGGCTGTGCCCGCCGGACCTGACGGCGATCTCCAGGTCCCGGTCCCGGCCGAAGCGGATGGCGGTTGCGACCTCCGAGTCATCCCGTGGCCGGAGGATCGCCGCGGGACGGCGGTCGTGCAGCGCGTTCCACAGGCGACGGCGCTCGTCGTAGGACCGGTCCGCGGGCGTGATGACGTCGCCATGGAACCACCGGCGCAGCTCATCGAGGGACCGAGCCGGCAGCGTGGGAGACGCGTCGACCATGCAGCCTGCCCTCCCCCTGTGGATCGTCGCGGAGACGGCGATGATCGCACGTCCGCCGACCGGGCAGCGTCCGCCGTCGCCGCCTCTCGCCAGGGCCGGCGAGGAGCCGCGACGGCTCGCGACTCACGCCAGGGCCGCGTCGCGAACGTCCGCGACGCGGCCCTCTCCTGCCGGCAATCGTTCAGGCGAGGCGTGACCTCACCGCGCGTGCCACCTACGACTGATAGGCGGCCTCGCCGTGGACCGCGAGATCCAGCCCGCGCTCTTCGTGGGCCGACGAGACGCGGATCCCCAGGATGACGTCGACGACCTTGACGATGATGAATGTCGCCACGACGGCATAGCCGACCGTCGCACCGACGGCCAGGAGCTGGATGCCAACCTGGCCGGCGTTGCCGTCGACGAGGCCCTTGAATGCTTCCTGGACGGCCGACGTCGCGAACACGCCGGTCGCGACCGCACCGAACATCCCGCCGACTCCGTGCACGGCGAAGACATCCAGGGCGTCGTCCACCGCGGAACGCGCGCGCAGGAGCGTAGCGCTGTAGCACAGACCGCCCGCCACGAGGCCGATGATCAGGGCCCCGCCTGGGGTGACGAAGCCCGACGCTGGCGTGATCGCGACGAGACCGGCAACCGAGCCGCAGGCCGCGCCGACGACGCTGACCTTGCGGGTGCGGAGGTAGCTGGCGCCGACCCAGGTGATCGTGGCGGCTGCGGCCGCGGTGTTCGTCACGACGAATGCGCTCGCGGCCAGGCCGCCGGCGCTCAGCGCCGAGCCGGCGTTGAAGCCGAACCAGCCGAACCAGAGCAGACCCGCACCGAGGACCGTCATGGGCACGTCGTGGGGTTCATTGCTGTCGCCGTTCATCGCTCGCTTGCCGATGAGGATGGCGACGATCAGGGCCGAGACACCGGAGCTGATGTGGACGACCGTGCCGCCGGCGAAGTCGAGCGCGCCGGCCTTGAACAGCCACCCCCCGGCCGACCAGACCCAGTGGGCAATCGGCGAGTAGACCAGGATCGACCAGAGGATCGTGAACAGGACGAACGCGCCGAAGCGCTTGCGCTCAGCGAACGCGCCGGTGATGAGGGCCGGCGTGATGGCGGCGAACATGAGCTGGAACGCCGCGAAGAGCAGGAACGGGATCGTCACCCCGTAGACCGTGCTCGGGGCGAGCCCGACGTTGTTGAAGCCCACGTAGTCGAGGCCCCCGATGAGACCCCAGCCGTTCACGTCAGGGCCGAACGCGAGGCTGAACCCGACGAGGACCCAGATCACGCTGACGAGAGCCAGGCCGAAGAAGCTGTGCATGATCGTCGAGAGGACGTTCTTGCGCCGAACCAGGCCCCCGTAGAAGAGTGCCAGTCCGGGCAGCATGATCATCACGAGCGCGGTCGACGCAAGCATCCAGGCGGTGTCGCCCGTGTCGATCTTGCCGCCATCCGCGGCTGCCGCCGTCGCGGGGAGAGCCGCCGCGAGGGCCGTCACGAGCCCCACGCCACCTGCGAGCCGCCGGACCGATCCTCTCATCACGTGCTGCCTCCACTCCCACGACCCGGTTCGGCCCAAGCGGACCGCCGCACTCGGGTCATGTTCGACGGGGAGGCTCGCTCGATCCAGAACCGGTACGTGCGGCCTGGGTATCTATCCGGGAGCGATTGCGTGCTCGCCGGGTTGCGGGCTGGGCCGTGGGCCTGCTCAGCCGCCCTGCGTGTACCAGTCGAGCACCCGAAGCGCACGGAGCGTGTTCCAGCGGCTGGGCGTGCCCTCGCCATCCTCCATCGGGAAGTGGTCTTCGCCCGCGTGGACGTTCTGGAGCGGCCACCGGCCGTCGGGATCCCGATTGCCCTCGACGACCCCGATCGCCTCGGCGATGCGCCCGTCGGGCTCGGCCTCGGCGTCGCGAAGGTACTCGAGTGCGCGCAGCACGTCGTAGTGATACCAGTGCGGGAACGAGAAGCGGAGCCAGCTGGGCTCGATCACCTCGCCGGTCGACTTGCGGCGGAAGAGGCGGCGTTCCAGCATGTATTCGTCGCCACGGCGGCGTGCCGTCGCAACCTCGGCCGAGCCGCCGGTCGCCCGCTCGTGCTCGAGCAGGCCCTCGAGGACGTTGATCGTGGTCCCGAACGACGACACCGTGGCACCGTTCTCGACCTCGCAGTTCCAGCCGCCGTCGGGGAGCTGCTCGCCAAGGAGCCGGTCGACGAGCGGCGCCATGTCCACGCCGAAGTACGCGCCGGTCGCCACGACGTTCCCGTTGATGCACGGCTCGACCTCGCCCTCGAAGAACCGGTTGCCGGCCCAGGGGCTCTCCCACGGGGAGCCGTCCCCCCACCTGACGTGCTCCCGGACGAGGCCGACGGCCCGCCGGGCGTGCTCGCTCCGGGGGTCGAGCCCGAACCGGCGCAGGAGCTCCAGGACGTGGAACGTGTCCGTCCACTCGTGCGACCAGGCCATGCCGCCCCACAGGCCGTCCGGTGCCTGGAGCGCCAGCAGCCGGGCGCCCCAGCCCTCGGTCGCGATCCTCGACCGCTCGGCGGCGATGACGTCCGCCGCCTCGTGCACCAGGTCGCGCATCACCTGCCAGCGGATCGACGGATCGGCGTCTAGCAGCCAGTCGACGACGGTCATGTCCCCCTCCCTTGTGCCTGCCGTCTGGGCAACCGCCACAGACTATCTGCCACTTGCGTGGTTGCGCAAGGCTGCATCACCGCGAGGCATCCGCGCCCGGCCGTCCGGCCGGCGCGTGACGGCAGCGTCCAGCCGACCTGTCGGCGACTGGTCGCGGCCTACTGGTGCAGGGTGTCGAGGAGTGGGTCCCGCTCTCTAGCATGGAGGAGCCGGTTCAACGCGAGCTGGACCGGCAGGATCAGGAGCCAGGACTGCTCGACCCCAACTGGACCCAGGATCGGGAGGAGCAGGAGGGAGACGAGCATCACCAGCGGTACCGAGAAGCCGCGGAGCGCGGCGAACCGCGCATAGCGGGCGGTCACGTCTGGCCGCACGAGGCCCGCCCGCCAGGCATACAGCCAGGTCAGCGGCCCAACGAGCCCCGCGGCAGAGAGTGTCATCGCGTAGAAGATGACGGCGACCGCAAGACCGCCGTGCTCGCCGATGACCGCGGTGGGAAACGGGATGAACGCGACGAGACCGAGCAGGACGAGGTTCAGCGCGACAAGCCGCTCGTTGACCTTGGTCACGTACCGGTAGCGGCGCCAGTGCCCGAGCCAGTAGAGCCCAATCGTCGCGAAACTGAGCCCGTACGCGAAGATGGACGGGAGGATCTCGCGGATGGCCTCGAGCACGTGCCCGTCGGTTGTGGGTTCCGGCAGCGGCGGCAGCCGGATCTCGATGATCAGCAACGTGATTGCGATCGCGAACACGGCATCGGAGAAGAACAGCAGGCGCTCGAAGTCGAGCCCGTGCTCATCGGACATCGCTCGCTCACTCACGTCCGGGGCGGTCTCGCCGTGCACAAGCGGGGGTCGCCGCCGCATTCGATGGGTCATGCAGGGAGCACGATCATGAGCGAGGTGTTCACGACGTTAACGGGCTGTCAGCCTTGGGCGCGATGAGAACGGCCCAGACGACGACGAGCGCGCCCAATGGCCAACAGGAGAGGACGTCGGGGAGGAGCGGCAGTCCCGGTGAGGCTCGGGGAGCGCATTTCGGCAACCTCATGGTGCGTGTCGACGTGGGCGCTGCGGCCGATCGGTGACGTGGCCGGCGGGAATGGTAGCGACTGACCCGATGCGTTTCCAGACGCAAGTGCGTGGATCGCGCCTACCTCTTCGCGCTCGTCCGGTCAACTTCCCTGCGCGAACCAGTCGAGCCCGGCCGTCCGGATCCCGATTGCACTCGGTCGCGATCCTCGCCCCCTCCTCGCGCCTTCAGCCCGCCA
>CAVTHS010000004.1:0-214819 GCA_963734535.1 uncultured Chloroflexia bacterium
GGGCCACCCTTGCCCCCATGCGTGTCCGCGCATTCTGGCGCGATCCCGCCCGGCGGACACGCGCGCCAATCAGATCCACCGCCGCACGCGAAGCGTGACCAGCGTCGCGGCGGCGACCGCGGCGATCACGATCACCACGACCCAGAAGACAACGGGGTCGTCGAGCGAGAAGGGCGTCTTCATGTTCATGCCCATGAACCCCGAGATGACGCCCGCCGGGAGCAGGAGGATCGACACGACGGTGAGGGTGCGCATGATCTCGTTCGTCCGTTGCGAGGTGCGTGTCATGTGGATGTCGAAGGTGCCGACGAGGGAGTCGCGGCTGCCGTCGATGGCGTCGATGGCGCGCTGGAACCGATCCGCGAGGCTTTCGAAGTAGGAGGTTGCCGAGGTTCCCGCGATCGCCGCGAAGTCCGCGCGCGCCAGCGCGGCGACGACCTCGCGATGCGCCACCAGCGTCCGCCGCGCTGCTGCGATCCGGTGCCGGAGGGCGACCATCTGCCCAAGGAGGTCCTCGCCGCGGGCCGCTTCGAGGGCCTGGGCATCGAGGCGATCCACCGTTGCCGCGAGCTGGTCCGAGAACTCGAGATAGCTGGTGACGAACCCGTCCAGCAGCACCGCCGCGAAGGCGCCGGAATCGAGCACGCCGACCGCGGTGTCAACTTCCAGGCGCTCGCGGAATTCGGCGAGCGACTGGATCGGTTCCGGGTGGATCGTGACCACGAAGTTCGCGCCGGCGATCATGTCGAGAGCCGTCGAGTGATCGCGGCCCTTGACCGTGTTCATTGCCAGGACCCGAAGCTGGAAGTCCTTTCCCGTGAGCCTGAGCCTCGGCTCCTTCGCGGCCTTCCAGAAGCGCCGCGCCGACGCGGCGTCGATCGGGAGCAGGGCGAGCAGCACGTCGACGCCCTCGCTCCCGACCTCGTCACGAACGTCCACCCAGAGGAGCTGGCGATCCTTGATCGCCTCCACCGTCTCGGCCGTGAGCGCCACCGAGCGGTCGGTGCGGTCCGCGTCGAAGAGCCGAGCCTCGTAGGGGGGCAGGCCCGCGATCTCGCCCTGCCGGCCAGTGGCCCTGCGGCCCGACGTCACGGCCGATGGCCCGCGGCGCGTCAGTTGACGAGCTTGTTCGGCCGAACGCCACGCTCCATCGCGGACCGGACCGTCAGGAGGACCAGGACCGTCGAGAGCCCGACGACGATCCGTGGCGCGCCGGCCAGCAGGAGCCCCGTGCTCACGCCGAACGCGAAGCCGGACGCTGCGACGATGCCCATGTCCGACAGGCCGTTCACCTGCTCCTGGGCATCGGCGAGCGCTTCGCGCGCACCTGCTGCCACGTTCGGGACCTGGTCGAGGACGGCGCGGCCGCGCTCGACGAGCGTGTCGGCAAGGGCGCCGGCGTCCGCCCCGCCCGGGGCGTCGTCCGCGTCGATCTCGTGTGGTTTGGTCCTGGCCATTCCGTGGGCTCCTCGTGGGGTGGTGATGCCGCCATCGTCGCCCCACGAACGGCACGCCCGCACGCAGGTGAGGCGCCGGTGTGTTGCAGGCGCATGTCGGTTTCTGGAGCTCAGGGGCCGATTGCCCCGGCCCGCTGAGGCGGCAGCTTGCCCGGACTGGCGGGCGGCGGGAGCTCCGCCGCGCCTTCGGCAGGCACAGCGGACGGCTCGAGGCCCACCGGCTGCGCACGTGCCTGGAGGCGTTCGAGGACGATCTCCGCGGAGGCCGCGATGGGCACCGCGAGGAACGCCCCGAAGAGCCCGCCGAGGGTGGCGCCCAGGAGGATGCTCACGATGACGATGAACGGCGACAGGCCGACCGTGTTCCGCATGACCATCGGCACGACGACGTTCGACTCCACGACCTGCAGGATCACGTAGATCCCGACCACGGGGAGCACGAGATCCGGTCGGACCGCGATCGCCACGAGCACGGCCGGTATCGCGCCGAGGAGCGGACCCACGATCGGAACGGCCTCGAAGAGGCCGGCGGCGAGGGCCAGCGCGAGCGCGACCGGGAGCCCCAGGAGGGTATACGCGGTGCCGGTCGCGAGGCCCATGAGGCCCATCAGCGTCAGCTGGCCGCGCATCCAGTGCCCCATTCGATCCTCGACATCGTTCCACGCAACCCGAACCCCCATTCGGCGCTCCAGGGGAAGGAAGGCCAGCCCGAACCGCTGCAGCCGCGCGCGTTCGTGCAGCCAGAAGAAGGTCAGCGTGGCGACCGTCACCAGCGTGTTCACGACGTCGAGGATGGTCCCGCCAGCCCCAAGAACCTGCGCCGACGTGGGCTGCGGAGCGGTGCGCACGGTACGGTCGAGATCGTCAATGACCGCCCCAAGCCCGGTCGCCAGCGGGGCGGGCAGCCCGGTGACGGCCTCACGAGCCGATGCAAGCACGGACGGAACACGCGCGGTGATCTCGCCCACCTGGGAGGCAGCCGTGGACACCAGCAGGATGCCGAGCGCGACCACAAGGGCGCCGACGGCCAGGAACAGCAGCCCGGTCGCCGCGGTTCGCCCGAACGGCGCCCGGGTCCGGACCCCGTCGACAACGGGACCGAGCGCGGAGGCGAAGAGAATTGCCACCAGGACCATCGCGACGATCTTCAGCGCGGCAAGCGTGCTCGTGACGATGGCGATCACCAGGATGACGCCGATTGCGAACCCGACCCCCCGGCGGGTCCACGGACCCAGCTCCGCGTCCATTGTTCCCTCCGCCTCGGCCCCGGCGCCCGCGCGGGGACGGGGGGCGCATGACTGCCGTGGCGCGCGACTTCGGCACCCTACGCGCAGACGCACCTCCCCGGGATTGCGCGGCACCGGGCCACACGTTGCATCTGCATCGCGATCGCGACCTTCGGGAAGCGGCAAGGGATTGGGCCGCTGGCGAGATGCGGGTGCAACACGACCCCGCAGAGAATGAGTCCACCGCCTCCCCGCTCGGCCAAACCGGCCCGGCCCGGCGGTCAGCAGGAGAGACGCCATGTGCCTCACGTGTGGCTGCAACGACGCCCACAAGTCGATGGGCAACAACCTGACGTACGAGGATGTCCAGGAAGTCGCCATCGCCAACGGGAAGACCGTTGACGAGACGCTCACGACGATGAATGCGACGGCCGCCGCCGACAGGGCCAGGCACACGGACGAGTACCAGCGCCCGTCGGGCACCGGCCGGGACTGATCGTGATGGCGGGCCGCAGTGCGGGTGACGGCCGGCCGGAGCTCCTCAGCTTCCCTTCCGAGGATCGAGCGTTCGCGCGGGAGGTCCAGGCAAGCCTCACAACCGAGCGCCCTCGATCACCCGCGGAGCTCGAGGGCTTCCTCCGGCGTCGGTTCCCGCGCGTCGTGGTACGGCCGCGTGACCTGTCGAATGAGTCGCGGGTGACCTGGTATGTCTTCCGCGACGGCAGGGTCATGCGCGCCTGACCAGGCCCGCCGTCTCTTGAACACACAGATGCCTGACGGCCGGCGGCTGGGCGCAGCCCGTCACGCTGGTCCGGGCGGGACCGCGTCCGTGACGACGTCATTCGCCGTCGACGCCTGGCAGCGCGGGCACCACCACACGGTCCGGGGATAGTCGGCGCCGAGACTCGCCGACCGGATCAGCGTGCCACAGCGGCGGCAGGGCCGGCCACCCCGTCGATAGACCCACAAGCGGCTGTCCGCACCCTCCCCGGGGCGAGCGGTGGTCGCGCGTGCGCCGCTGCTCCGGGCATTCAGGAGCAGGAGCCGCCGAGCCGTCGCGACGATGCGCCCCAGCGTCGCGTCGTCCAGGGCCGACGCGACGGCAAATGGATCCACGCGCTCGATGAAGAGGACCTCGCTGCGATAGACGTTGCCGACGCCGGCCACGACGCCTTGGTCGAGCAGGGCCTCGCCGATGGCCGTCGTGCGGGCGCCTCGACTCCCGCAGCCGGGTCACGACGGCCGCAGGATCGAAGTCCTCGGCGAGCAGATCGGGCCCCAGCCGCGACAGGATCGGATGCAGTGCCCGGGAGCGTGTCTCGAAGAGCTCCACGATCGGCGCGTCGAAGCAGACGGCAACGCTGCCCTCGACCTCCAGGACGAGGGCAGCCCGCGAAGCCGGACGGAGCCAACGCTCGCCCGGCCGGTAGCGGTGCCAGGTGCCCGTCATGCGCAGGTGCGTCCGCACGGAGAGGCCGTTCGACAGGTGGATGAGCAGGCTCTTGCCGTGTGCCTCGATCGCCTCGATCGTGGCCCCGACGATGCGCTCGACGCGAGCCCCGCCGGCTGCCCGGGCGCGGAGCACCGGCAGCCCGACCAGGCGGGGACGGAGCCCGGCGGCGACCCGGAAGACCGTGTCGCCTTCGGGCATGGTCGATTACGGGCGGCGATCCTGGAGGTGGGCCTCCAGGAAGTCGAGGTACTTGTCCGCGCAGCGGCCGATCTCCGTGAGGAGATCGGCCGTGTCGGCATCGCCGAGCTCATCGGTCATATCGATGGCCGCGCGGGCCGCGACTGCCTGGGGCGGGGTCACGCCGGCTCCCGCCGGAAGATGCCCACCACCCACAGCACGATCAGCTCGAGGATCGTCCAGCCGACCAGGGCCACGACCGCAGCGACATCCAGGGTCGCACCGCCTGATGAGAGGGCATTCGAGTTGAGGATCCCCTCGAACGGGGCGACGAAGATCTTGCTGACGTCAAGGATGCCGGACACGAGCGCATTCCCGGTGCGGGCATCGAGCAGGAGCAGGACGATCCGCAGCCCGATGACGATCTGGATGAGCCCGAATACCAGGACGATGATCCGCCGGACCATCTCGGAGCCCGCGGGGCCTGTCTGCGTGACGGAACGTCGCTCCGTCTGCACCGTTTCCCGGAACGGGGAAGTGGGTGCGCTTGCCGGCCCTGGCGTCACCGCCTGGTCCCGCGTCACGACCCGCTGGTCGACTCGATCGGTTGTCATGTCTTCTCCTCCTGTCGCCGCCCGCGTGCCGCGCGGCCGGCTTGGACGCGCCCCTTATGGGCGCGCCGGGACCATGGTGCGTCGGGCCACATTGCCGCCGGCCTGCTCGATCGCGCGGCCGCGTTGCAGGCGCGCGGCAAGTCCACTCGATCTCGAGCAGGACCTCCGCGTCAGCCGGCTCGGACGCGGCCCGTTGAAGCCGGGGCCTCGTCCGCGACGATTGCAGCCGTCGTCGTCTCCGCGGGGCGCCGGACGGGCATGCTGCGCCGGCGTCCGAGCCGGGCGGCGAGGTAGACCAGCATGACCTCCCGAACCTGGGCATCGCTGAGGACCTGGTCGAGACGGAGGGCGTGCTCCACCCGCGCCGGGGCAAGTTCGGTCACGTCGTACGTTCGGGGCTCGAGCCAGTCCAGGCCGTTCGCCAGGCCGAGACCGCGGGCAAGCAGTGCCGCGGTACGAAGCGAGGGGGTTCGACCTTCACGCATCAGCCGCGAGACGGTCGAGTGGTTCACCCCGGACTTGTGGGCCAGCTGGCGCTGGGTCAACCGTCTCGCCTTGAGCTGGACCTCGAGCCAGCGGTTGAACGACGTGCCGGTGGATCCCGGCGGACCCGCCGGGACATCCGCGGCGCCGGGTGGTGCGTGTTGCTCGATCATCCGTGGCTGGTCGATCACCGCGGCACCTCCCGGCGTCGTTCTGGTGGGCGCTCAGACGAGGGCGCGGCGACCCGTGAACATGCGGTACACCGCGACGACGATGACGGCACCGATCACGGCGACGACGATGCTCTCGATGTTGATGCCGGTCACGTCCGCCACCTTCAGCACGGTCCCCGCCAGGTAGCCCCCGACGAGGGCGCCGACGATGCCGAGGATGATCGTCGCGATGACGCCTTCCCTGCCACCCATGATGAGGTTCGTGATGAACCCGGCGATCGCCCCAAGGACGATCCACGCGATGATTCCCATGGTCTTTCTCCTCTGCTGAGTTGTCCGCGGCGTGGTCTCCCACCGACCGCGTGATGATCCGCGCGAGTTCAGGTCCCGCGCATCGGCGCATGGCTGCCCGCCGATGCCGGATGGCCCGGCGGGCACCCTGCGATGATGGGCGCCGCGATGTTGCCGATGGCCGCCAGCGGCCGCTGCGGACATTGCATCGACGCGGCAGCGAAGGCGACTTCCTCGCCGAGACGCCCCAACGAACGTCCTGCGCTCGCCGCCCGGCCAGTCGAGGCCGAGGCCGCACGCCGTTGACGTGCGGTGAGGCTCGGCGGTTCGAAACTGGCGAACCGGCCCTCAGGGTCGCGGCTCGATCACCGTCAGGGCGGCCGGCCGAATCGACACGCTGATCGGCGTCGTCCCGATCACGCTGCCGTCGGTCTCCACGAGGCGGCGGCGCCTGGTCTCGATGCGGATCTCCCCGGCCTGCGCCCGGAAGACGTGGCCAGCCGCGCTCGCCCCCAGGTTGCGCTGCCGGAGCGCCTCCCATCCGGCAAGCAGGCCGAGAAACGGCCCCGGAGCACGAAGGACGATCACGTCGAGCCGCCCGTCGTCGGGCTGTATCTCCCGGCGCGTCTCGATGAGCGCTCCCATCTGGCCGAAGTTGGCGACCAGGACCTGCGCCGCCTGTCTCTTGATGCGGGCGCCGTCCAGGGTGATCTCGTGCCGGACGTCACGGACGTGCTGCGCCTCGCGGATGGCCGCCAGCACGTAGGCCAGCTTGCCCAGGCGCCGCTTCTCGGCGGTCTCGGTCTCCTCCATGACGCGGGCGTCGAAGCCGACCCCACAGGCCACCGCGAAGTAGTGATCCTCACCCCCGACCCGGACGCGCCCGAGGTCGATCCGTCGATGGTGACCCTCGACCAGGACCTTCACGGCCTCGTCGATCGGATGGGGGATCCCGAGGTTTCCCGCAAGGAGGTTGCCGGTTCCCTTCGGGATGATCCCGAGGGCCACCGTCGTTTCGGCGATCGCGTTGACAACCTGCAGCACGGCGCCGTCGCCGCCGACCGCGACGACCACGTCGATCTCAGCCTTCGCTGCGTCGGCGGCGTGGCCCCGAAGTGCGCTCTTGCGCCGGACCACGACGCCCTCGACGTCCCATCCGGCGCTCTCGAGTCGCTCCTGCGTCTCGCGAACCGCCTCGCCGATCTTGCGGCCGGGTCGGCGCCGGCCGATGACGAGCGCATGCGTCCGGGTGTCACTCACGATTCCTCCATCCGCGTCGACCCGCGGAGACCTGGGTTGTCCGGGCCAGGTACAGGCCCATGGCGCCCGAGCCGCGAAAGAGGACCAGCCCGGAATGCGCCCGCCACGACCAGGAGCCATGCCGTTCCAGCCAGCAGGCCGCCCGCCACGTCGGTCAGGTAGTGATAGCCGAGGTAGATCCGGCTCACGCCGATGACCAGGGTCAGCAGGACCGCGGTCGCAAGCGCGGCAAGCCCGGCCCGGCGGCCGAGCACCGACCACAGGACGACCGCCAGGGCCACGTAGAAGACCAGCGAGTTCATCGTGTGGCCGCTCGGGAAGCTGTAGTCGGGCAGGACATGCGCCCAGGCGAGCTGCGGTCGCGGGCGGGCGAAGAAGACCTTCATCAGCTCGTTGAGCACCAGGCTCCCGCCGGACGCGATTGCCAGGAACAACGCCTCGCGCGGCCGGTGGGCCACGATCAGCCAGGTGATCGCGATGGCGAACAGTGGCGGGATTGCGAGGTTCGAGCCCATGAACGTGGCGGCCTGCATGAGACCATCCAGGGCCGGCGATGCGAGCCCGTGGAGAAATGGCGTGGCGACCGTGTCGAGAACGAGCACCTCCCTGTCGCGGATCGACTCGGCGAGCAGGCCCAGCACCACCAGACACGCAAGAAGAGCGATGAATCCACCCGCGACCATCACCGAGGCGGTGCTGACGGGCGTTCCCACGGCCGACCGCAGCGGGCCGCGGCTTGTCGCGCCTGTCGGCAGCCGCGCCTCCGATGCCACGCCGTCGTTCGGCTTCATGCGTGCCTCCGGTGTACGCCGCACCCCGCGAGAATGGTACAAAGGGGATCATGCCAACCCTTCTCCTGGGGCCGCTCCTGCGCTACGTGAGCGAGCACGACGCGACCGTGTGGGTCGAGACGGCCGGCCCGTGCATGGTCGAGGTCCGCGCCGGAACGACGAGCGGTACCGGGCACACGTTCTCGGTTGCGCGCCATCACTACGCCGTCGTCATCGTGACCGGGCTCCCAGCCGGCTCGTCCACTCCATACGAGGTTCTCCTCGATGGGAACCTGGTCTGGCCCCAGCCGGGATCGCCCCATCCGCCGAGCAGGATCCGGACCTTCTCGCCCGGCCGGCCGGTTCGGCTGCTGTTCGGCTCCTGTCGCGAGCCGTCCCCCGGCGGGTCACGCGAAGGCCCGGGCGTGGATCCGGACGTGCTGGACGCCTACGCGATACGCATGGCCAGCCAGGCTCACGAGGAGTGGCCCGACGCGCTCCTGATGGTCGGCGACCAGGTCTATGCCGACGATACGTCCGCGACGGTCGGCCGCTTCATTCGAAGCCGCCGGGACGTCCGTCGCGCCCCGCACCTCGAGGTCGCCGACTTCGAGGAGTACACGCGGCTGTACCTCGAGTCCTGGGGCGACCCGAACATCCGCTGGCTGCTCTCGACACTCCCCACGTGCATGATCTTCGACGACCACGACGTCCGGGATGACTGGAACACGTCGCATGCGTGGCGCGTGGAGATGCAGGCCACCCCCTGGTGGGAGGAGCGGATCACCGGCGCCCTCATGTCGTACTGGATCTACCAGCACCTGGGCAACCTGTCGCCCGCCGGCCTCGCCGCGAGCGAGGTATACGCCGCGGTGCGCGCCGTGCCCGATGGAGAGGCGGCCCTGCGCGTGTTCGCCCAGGCGGCCGACCGCGAGGCGGACGGCGCCAAGGGCGCCATGTGGTCCTACCGGCGGGACCTCGGGTCGGTGCGCCTGCTGGTGATCGACTCGCGATGCGGCCGGATCCTGGCCGACGGCCGGCGGTCCATGGTGGGGGAGGCCGAGTTCGCCTGGATCGAGGCGCAGGCGGAGGACGGGCCGTACGACCACCTGGTCGTCGGGACATCCCTTCCATGGCTCCTTCCGCGGGCCCTCCACGACATGGAGTCGTGGGACGAGGCGCTCTGCGCAGGAACCCGCGGCCGCCGCCTTGCCGGGTTCGGCGAGTGGCTGCGACGGGCGGTCGACCTCGAGCACTGGGCGGCCTTTCGGGGGTCGTTCGACCGGCTGGCGGCGCTCTTCGCGCGGGTCGGGCGCGGGGAGCACGGCTGGGACGCGCCCGCCACGATCTGCGTCGTCTCGGGGGACGTGCACCACACCTATGTATCCGAGGCCGACTTCCCGCAGCCAGTCTCGTCGCGCGTGTACCAGATCACGTGCTCGCCCATCCACAACACGATCCCGCGCGTCATGCGCATCGTCTTTCGGGTGGGGTGGAGCCACACGGCGGAGCGGCTGACCCACGCGCTCGACCGCTTCGCCGGCGTCCCGCCCTTGCCGCTCTACTGGCACCATCCGACGGGTCCGCACTTCGGCAACGAGCTGGCGCTGCTCGTGTTCGACGGCCGGTCCGCCCGGGTCGTGCTGGAACGGTCGCTCCGCCCGGCGACCCTCGCGCGCGGGGAGGCCGGCGACGGATCGGAGCCCGGCCTGGCGATCGTGGTCGAACAACCGCTGACCGACGGGGTGAACACCTAGGCGGCTTCCTGGCGCTGTCGATCGCGACCCGGGCGCGTGAGCCAGCCATAGATGCCCAGGACCCCGATGGCGAACAGCAGGCCTCCCAGCACATCGGTCGGATAGTGGACGTTGATGGCCATGCGCGCGAGCCCCACCAGGATGACCCACACGATCAGGACCGCCCAGACCGCCACCCGGGCGGCGAGCGGCCAGGCGCTGCGCCATGACCTGATGGCGACGATGCCCAGGATCGTCAGCGCTTCCAGGACGTGGCCGGAGGGGTAGCTGTACACGACACCGGGGATCGTGGGATCGGTTCCGGACGGGCGCGGTCGCGCCACCAGCTGCTTGAAGCCCTCGCTGCCAGCCGTGATGGCGATGAGCATGACTGCGACGATCAGCGCCTCACGGCGCCGGTGGGTGAAGAAGAGCCACACGACCAGCCCGACGCCGATCACGATCAGCGGGATGTTTGCGGACGAGGAGAAGCCCTGCCAGATGTCTGGCAGTCCATCCAGGGTTCTCGCGAAAGCCAGGATCGTCTGATCGAAGGGGATCACAACCTTGCTCGCCACGAGCACGGTGAGCATGAGGAAGCCGGCCAAACCCGCCACCGCCAGGATGAGCCACGCCGCTCCGTTGGCGACGCCGGCCGTGTCGTGGGGCGCCGTCCGGGCCTGACCCGGCGCGCGAGCCGGGAGCCCGAGTGCGCGGCCCGGAGTCTGCGGATCGGTCGTCTCGGTCGTCATGGTGAGGACAATGAGGAGCCCGTCCGCTCGCCGATCACACGGATCCCGCCCCCGGCGTTGCATTCACGCGGCAAACGGCGGCCTTCGCGCCCGCCCTGCAGTCCCGGCCGTCCGCCGCCGACGTGTCGATAGGCGACTGCAATCCCCGGAACAGCCGGGGCGCCCTGTCCGATATGCCCGTGCGGCGATGATCGGACTCGACGGCCGTCGGGCCTCCGAGAATGCCCCGAGAAAACGCACCGAAGGGGAGGGGATGCTCGACAGCCTGCCTGAGACACGGCGAGATCCGCTGGGCACATCATGGGCGAGGCGCCCGCGGGGGTCATCGTCTACACCGCCGACGGGACGATCATGGTGACGATCTCCGCTTCGGATCGTCCGCCGATCGAGGGCAACGATCCGTTCGGTGGCCCTGACCACCAGCGGCTCGCGGCAATGCGGACGTTCCTTGCCTACTCGGGGACGTACCACCTCGACGGCTCCGACCTGATCCACGATGTCGTGATCAGCTTCTACCCGAACTGGGTGGGAGGAGCGCAGCGGCGGCATGCCGCCCTGTCGGACAACGGTCGGACCCTCACGCTCAGCACGGACCCGATCGTGGCGGCGGGCCGGACGAGCATCCAGCGCCTCGTCTGGGATCGCGTCAGCGAGTGACCCCAGGCGTCCGGGGTACCGGCTTCGTGACCCGGTGGACCTGCCGCGTTCGTGTTGTCGTGAGCCTGTAACGCGGCCGACCGCGTGGCGCATCCGGAGCACCGCGGTGCGGGCCGTAGTGTCTCCGACCATGACGATCCTCATCTCGGTCTTCGGGTTCGCCGGCCGGCTCGCCGGAGGCCTCCTCATGAGCGCACTCGGCTGGGCCAGCAGCCTGCTGTTCGGGAGGGTGCCACGGTCGCACCAGGTCTTCCTGGTCCTGATGATGGCGGGGTCCTTCACCTGGCTCCTGTTCGTCCTGGGCCTTGTGCTTCCGAGCATCGCCGCGCTGCTCCTCAGTGCGACGCCCCACCCTCCGTTCGTCGACCAGGCCTGGCTCGCCTTCGTGCTGCTCGTCGGGATGTTCCTCCTGCCGCTCGGCGTTGGCCTCGCGGGGTACCTCGTGCCCGCCGCGGGTGAGCGTCCGGGCGGGGTGGCCGTCGTCCGCGAGCTGCTCCGCGGCTATCTCCTCGCGCCCGTGGTCAGCGGCCTGCTGCTTTTCCTCGGGGCCGTCGGGATCGTGCGCAAGGTCCGAAGCCGGCGGCACGGCTGGTCCGATGTCCACGTCCCGATCGTGGTCAAGCCCGGTGGGTATGAGCAGATGGTGCTCGATCTGCAGCAGGCCCTCGCTGGCGCGGACGTCCCGGCCACCGCGCAGGACGCCCCCTGGGTCCTGACCCTGCCGGCGCGGCTGCTGGCCCGGGTGGCCGGCGGCAATGTCCGAAAGCTGCGGCCCGACCGCCTCGTCGAGCTGCGTCGCCCGGACCTGCGGATCGGCATGTATCCCTCGGACATCGCGATCTCCGGCGCCCTCCGCGACCGGACCCGCGCACGAGCCGCGGTCCTGAGCCGGCTCGCGACAAGCTCGGCGCACCTAACCATCAGCGCCGAGGCCCAGGAGCTCGAGGACCGGCTGGAGGGCGTCGCGACGCCCGCCGGCGCGACCGGACCCCTTCCGATCGCCAACGCGCGGGCCGTGTTCTCGGCGATCGACGCGCGCCTGCTCGACCTCGCTGTCCCGACGGACGAGTGGGACATCCTGTACCGCCTCCGCCTCCAGATCGAGCGCGACCTCCTCGCGGGGGCCGAGCCGGGGATGGCCTTCCCCGGCCACGAGCGCGAGTCGAGCGGTGGGGCGGCGCCGCAGCCGGTGGAGGCCTTGTGAGGCGGCTGCAACGCCGCAGGCGCTGTCGCCGGTCAATTCGGGCCCAAGCGTCAAGCACCCTGAGAGTCGCCGGGCGACGCCTGTCGGCCCGGCCAACCAGGAGGAGATGTGATGTCCCGCGTGGAAAAGCAGATCGTGGTCGATGTTCCGGTCGAGGCCGCGTATGACCAGTGGACCCAGTTCGAGTTGTTCCCATCCTTCATGGAGGGCGTCGAACGGGTCGTCCAGCACGACGACAGGACGCTCACGTGGTGGGTGAAGATCGCCGGAAAGCGCCAGGAGTGGACGGCCGAGATCGTCGACCAGACGCCGAACACGCGGATCGCCTGGAAGAGCACGCAGGGCACCGAGAACGCCGGCGCGGTGCTGTTCGCGCCGCTGGATGCGGGCCGGACACGGGTGACGCTCTCGATCGAGGCGCGGCCCGACGGGATCGTCGAGCACATCGGGGATGCGGCCGGGTTCCTCGACCGCCAGGTCCAGGGTGACCTCGAACGGTTCAGGGCCTTCATCGAGACGCGCCGCGTCCCAACCGGTGCGTGGCAGGGCGAGATCCACGGCAAGGAGGTCGTCCGCTCCTGAGACGGAGGCGCTGCTCCGCTGAACGCGCCGGGCTCCTCTGACGAGGGCCCGGCTCTCTCGTGGGCATCGTCGCGCTCCGTGGAGCTCGAGGGCGGCGGACGTGCGGCGGGTGGACGCGCAATGTCGCTCGCGCCCGACAGCGCTCGAGCATCGATGAGAACTGGCCGAGGCACGATCGGCCCCACGTGAGAATTCTCGGTTGGCGTCCAGCGGAGGTCGCGCCTCGCCTGTTCCCGGGCAGCGCAGAATGGCTACGTGAGAAGGCGCGGCAGCATGGGACGAACCGCACGTGCCCGGACGGCCATCCTTGTCGCGATGGTCAGCCTCGTCGGCGCGTGCGCCGGTCCCTCATCCCCGCTCGCTGGTTCATCCACCGCGCCGATCGCGAGCGCGTGGCCACGTGCGACCTCGACCGCCGCCCCGTCCATCGCGGCGCCCTCGCCGAGCGCGGCAATCCCGGTCTCCTGCGCGCGGCGGGCCCTGGACGGGATGACCACCGCCCAGCGGATTGGCCAGCTGTTCCTGCTCGGCCTCGCCGACGATCGGCTGGGCCCCGCCGAGCTGAGCGCCATCCGTGACGAGCATGTCGGGTCGGTCTGGTTCACGGCCCAGACGGTGATCGGCCTGGCGGGGATCCGGGCCGTTGCGGACGGGGTCCAGGCCCAGGCCAATGCAACCACGACAGCCGACGTGGGCTTCTACGTGGCGGCGAACCAGGAGGGCGGGCTGATCCAGGCTCTGGCAGGTCCGGGGTTCTCATCCGTCCCCTCGGCTCTCGTCCAGGGCGGGCGATCCCCGTCAAACCTGGCCGCCGACGCCGAGCGCTGGGGACAGGAGCTGCGGGCCGCCGGGATCAACCTCGATTTTGCGCCGGTCTTCGATGTGGTCCCGCCGGGCGCCGAGGCGACCAACCGGCCGATCGGCGCGCTCGACCGCGAATACGGCCACGATCCAGCCACGGCCGGCAGCCATGCGGCGGCCTTCGTGGCAGGCATGACCCGGGCCGGGGTCGCCACCACAGCCAAGCACTTCCCGGGTCTCGGTCGCGTCGCCGGCAACACGGATGTGTCCGCCGGGGTGATGGACACGGTGACGACGGCGAAGGATCCAGACCTCGAGTTGTTCCGGGCTGGGATCATCGCCGGTGTCCCGTTCGTGATGGTCTCCCTCGCCACCTATTCGCGCATCGATCCCGTGCACCTGGCGGCGTTCTCCCCCCTCGTCATCGGCGGCCTGTTGCGCGGCGACCTCGGGTTCCGGGGGGTGGTCATGTCCGATGACATCGGGGCGACGACTGCCGTCGCGACGATGCCACCGGGCCAGCGGGCGCTCGAGTTCCTCCTCGCGGGCGGCGACCTCATCGTCTCCAAGACCACGGCGGCGACGACGGCCATGGTCGCGGCCGTGCAGGCTCGCGCGGCGGCCGACCCGAGGGTCTCAGCACGCGTGGACGACGCGGCGTTGCGCGTCCTGGACGCAAAGGAGGCCTCGGGCCTGCTGCCCTGCTCCGGGTGACCTGGAGCAACCCGAGGCTCCCTGGCTGGAGAGAATGCGGCGCTCGCAGGCCGCGTTCTCGCTGTCTGCCGCGGCTACCCCGTTCCGCCATCCAGGAGTGGTCCCGTCCCGAAGGCGTCCTCCGGTGCGGTATCAGCCAGATCGCCGATATCGTCGGCCGCGGGCATGGCCGGCGCCGGCGACGCCTCGCCCACGACGGGACCTGGGACCCCGGATGCTCGACGTGACGCCGACCATCGCAGGCAGGCAGGAGTCACGAGCACGACGAGGACCGTTATGCCCACGATCGCGCCGGCGACCCAGGGCCACCGATTCGCCCGCCGCCGGCGGCGAGGCCAGCCGTCGGCAACAGCTTCGCGAGCGGAGGTGAACGCCGAGCGCGAGGCCCCGATGAGATCCGCGTCGGAGACCCGCTGCTGGGCTTCCTCCAGTGTCGAGACAATGCCCTTGAGGGACGGTCGCTCGTCGACCTGCATCTGAACCTCCTGCTGTATGCGCGCGCGGCTCCAGGGACCTGCGGCCGCGAGGCCGGAAGAGTGGCGGGGCGAGGCCCTCGCTCCTCGAGAACGTGGCGCGAAATCAGGCATCGGGAGCCGCGGGCGTCACGTTCTTCGGCGTTCGGGTGGCCGCCAGCGACGGCTCGCCCGGCACCTCGGCCGGCGGATCGAGATGACGAACGACCCGGTGGGCGACCCACGTCGCTGCCCAACCCGCCGGGAGATACCGGAAGGGCAGCAGCATGAGGCTCGCACTGGCAAGCTCCTGGGCGGCCGGGTGTCGGACGGCGCTGCGAGCCAGGTCTCGAGCCTTCCCCGGGCTGCGCAGGTCCCGCAGGAGGGCGCCCCGGTCGTGAACGGCGCGCTCGCGGACCCCGCGAAGGGTCTCCGAACGCGCAGTCGCCGCGATCAGGCGGCGAGTCTCGGGCAGGGTGACGACGCGGACCAAGCTGGCAAGCCTGCTCATTGGAGGCATGCGACTCTTCCGTGGTGGTCCGCGCCATCACGGGCGCGGACCATCATTGCTCGCGCCGACCGGCGATGGCGCGGACCGACGCCCGCGCGGTCACCTTGCGAGCGGCCATCCGCCTGCCGAGGGCTTCGAGCTCAGGCCGATCGAAGATGCGGCGCGCCTTCGCGAACATCTCCGTCTCTTCCTCTTCGATGTGATGCTCGACGTTCTCGCGCATGACGGCCGCCTTTGCACCCCAGGCCTCGTTGTCGGGCGCCAGGTTCGTCAGCTCGCCGAGCAGCGTGTCGACGACATTGTGCTCCTCGATCCCCTCCAGCACGATGTCCCGTGCCCTGGGATGCTCCTTGAGGGCCGGGTAGAAGATCTCCTCCTCGATGGTCTCGTGGACCGTGAGCTCGGCCTTGATCCGGTCGAAGAGGTCGCGGCGGCCAACGCGTGCGCGCGCGGTCGTCGCGCCGAGCCGGAGAAGGAGCCCCTTGACCTTGGCGTGGTCTCGCTCGAGCATCATGATGGCGTTCATGGTCGACACCTCTCGCAACGGTGATCGCACCGCGGCCACCCGGGCTCGCTCCGAGTCGCGCGGCTGAAGTGCGGAGATGGAGCTGCCCGCCGCGCGTGTGACGCGGCGGGCAGCGCGGCGAATGGGACCAGGCCCGTTCCTGCCGAGGGATCGATCAACGCCGTTCCTCGCGCTGAGGGATTCCCTTCTCGCGATCGTGCCGCTTCTCGTCGGCGAGCCCGCCAGTCGCGCCGCCCGCCGCACCGATGATGCCTCCGACGACCGCCCCAACTGGTCCGCCGACCACCGCGCCGACGGCGGCCCCCGCTATGCCACCGGCAATCGCGCCACTCGCCTCCTCATCGCCGTGGTCGTCGGCCCCCGGCGCGTAGCCCTTGCGGAGGCGCTCGCGCCGATCGATACCCTCGTCGATGATCGTCTCCCGCTCGGGAACCCTATCGTTCATGAACCGGCCCTCTTGCTGGGAGTGTGCGCGCGCCGGGCGGCGTCAGCGCTGATGATGGGGGCGGGCACCTTGCCGATGACCACACGGGCGCCGCGCGCGCGTTGCAGCGACGCGGCAATACGATGGGCCGCTGTCCGGGTCAGACGCTCGGCTCGGTATCGGCGAAGGTGCCCCGGGTGGCTGCGCTCCTCGGCGTCCTCCTCCGGGGTTGTCTCCTCGCCGACGGCGAAGCCACCGCGAGCGTGGAGCCGCCGCTCTGCGTTCTCCTCTGGATGCTCTTCCTGCCCGGTCGCGAAGCTTCCGCGATGGTGGATGCGCTCCTCGGCGTCTCGATCCTGAGAGCGAGAGATCTGCAACGAGATCGACGGTCCGCACAGCGCCGCGGCGATTCGTTCCGTGAGACGGTGCTCGCGGCCCGGCACTCGGGCCCAACATGGCCCTTGGCAGGTCGCCGACGGGCCCGAGATCAGGAGGCTGACAATGGCTGAGCTCACGACCAAGGGGCGGGACAAGCTCCGTTCCTCGCAGTTCGCGTACGTCGACTCGAAGGGCGGGGAGCACCTCCCCATTCATGACGAATTGCACGTGCGGAACGCGATTGCCCGTTTCAGCCAGACCGACTTCGAGAGTGCGGCAGCCAAGGAGCGCGCCAGGCGCAGGATCAGGGCCGCCGCGCGCCGCCACGGCATCGAGGTCGACGGCGACGCGAAGACCCGGCGGCCGAGCCGGTAAGGGCCGGCCGCATCCAGCGAGCCGCGATCCTTCCTCAACGCTGTGGCCACGGGTCGAACGCACCCCGGGCGTCGGAGGAGTTCAATATGGAGTCGCGAGACGGCGCGTCCGGGCGTGGCGGACCTCGAGCAACCGCCCCGCAGACTGACCCAAAGCAGCCGAGGGGCACAGACTGCTGACGCTGGCGTGCCACGGAGAGCCCTGATGGAGACCCAACGGCCTGACGCAGTCCCCGCCGCGGACCCGCGTCCGCCCGTGCCCGCGCCCAAGGGGCCCGTTGCGCGACTCGTGGACCGCGTCCTCGAGCTCGGTCCGGTCCGCTGGTCCATCCCGATCCTTGCCCACTACGACGCCGCTGGCGGCGGCCTCCTCGCCTCGGGGCTGGCGTTCAACTCCCTCTTCGCGATCCTGCCCTTCATCCTCCTGCTGGTCGCTGTCGTCGGGGTCATCCTCGGCGACGCAAGTCGGCTGGCGGCCGTGTCGGCGAGCCTGTCATTGAGCTTCCCGCCCCTGGCGGGATTCTTCGACGTCGCGCTCGGGGGATTCGCGCGCGGCGCGATCGCGTACTCGATCGTGGGGGTGGTTGCCCTCATCTGGGGTGCCAGCAGGTTCTACCAGTCGCTCGACGATGCGATGGCCCGGATCTTCGCGAGCAGGCGACGTCGCGATCCCCTGCAGCGCGGCCTGCTTGGCGTCTTCTCGGTGTTCCTGCTTGCCGCGGTGATCGGCGCCCTCGTCGTCGTTTCGAACTTCGCGACGAGCCTCGCCGGCGACGGGCTACGAGATATCCCCCTGGCATCCGCGCCCCTTACGTCCACGATTGGTGCGGGTGTCGCCAGCGTCCTGCTGTTCATCGGTGGGATCGCCCTCATCTATCGCCTCGTGCCCACCAACCGGCCGAGCTGGCGGATGATCCGGCGGCCGGCCGTGGTCGTCGGTGCGTTCGCGGCGCTCTTCACCTCGCTGTTCGCGATGCTCACCCCCCAGCTCGTCGGCTCGCTCCAGGTCTACGGCGCCTTCGTTGCCGTCTTCGCCGCCATGATCTGGTTGTCCTTCGTCAGCCAGGTCCTGTTGATCGGGGCAGCCTGGGTTCACCTGCGGGTGATCAAGGCGCGCGTGGACGCTGTCCGGGAGGAGGCTGTGCATGACCCCCCGCCCTCGGCGCAGTTGATCAGCGCCGCGCAGGGGCACGTCCCAGACCCCACCGAACCGGTTCGGACCACCGCTCGAGGACGGGGCACCACCTGACGTCGACCGTGGCGGCTCGCGCGGACGCCGCCATCCTCGACGCGAAGTCCATGCGGGCCGGATAGCCCCTGGGCCGCCTCCACCGCTGAATCCCATGTGCCCGCGGCTCTCGTCGCGTGCGTCCGGGCGACCGGTCCACAGCTCGACCAGCAGCCACGCCGCGATCACGGCGAGGAGGACGTTCCGGACAAGCAGGGCCGTGATCACGGGCGTCTCGAGGCGTAACAGCCCCGTGTAGCCGGTCGTGTAGATCGCGGTCGAGAGTGCCGTGACGGCCAGGAGCAGCCAGCGCATGCGCAGCGGCAGGAGGATCGCGAAGGGCAGGAGCCAGATGACGTACTGCACGGACACGACCTTGCTGCCCACCAGGAGCACCCCGATCGCCGCGGCCGACGCGATCTCGACGCTGGAGCCTGGCACGCGCCCAAGCCGGACGTAGTCCCGCCGGAAGCGCATCGCAGCGATGGCGGTGACGATGCCGAGCAACGCCGCCAGGACGACCGGCGAGGCGGCCACCAGCAGGTCGGAACCGGGCGCCCGCACCTGGATCGACCCGAACGCGTACGCGACGTCGACAGGCTGGCCCACCAGCGCGTGGAGGCCCAGGAACAGGCCGGCCCCAAGGCTCTCGATCTGCAGGCCGCGCTCCTCCTGGTAGACGAGCCACTGGAGCGACGCCGGGCCGGCGAGCATCCACGCCGCCGCCATGACGACGACGACGACCGCGGCACAGCCGGCCACCAGTCGACCGAACCCGGCCCTGTCGCGCCCGGCGAGTGCACAGGCGCCAAGGACGGGCAGGAGGGCGAGCGGGTAGAGCTTGAGCATCGTTCCCAGCCCGAGCGCGACGCCTGCGGCGCCCGGGCGCCGGTCCACGACCAGGACGGCGACAAGGACGCACAGGACCGGCCAGAGGTCGTAGCGAAGCGCGACGGACGCCCACGCGAGGCCGATCAGAACCGCCCACAGCACCAGCGTGGAGCGCGACCTGCCGGTCGCCTGGAAGAGCAGCCAGCCGCCGGCGGCGGCCAGCGCTCCCTGGACGACGACGAACCGCCAGATGTAGCCGAGGTCGTCGATCCCGCCCGCCGGCGGCGCGAGGAGGGGCACGGTCATCGGCACGAGGGCGAGCGGCGGGTACTCCACCGTGAAGTCGAGGTACGGGATCGATCCCCCCAGCACCTGGAGGCCGTACCCGCGGTAGACGGCAAGGTCGCTCGCGAAGATGAGCCTGGTCTGCTCCGGGGTCAGCCCGACGATCAGCACGAGCAGGACGAGCGGTGCAAGGAGCAGCACGAGGAGCGGAGCACGACGCGGATCGAAGCGGGTCACGAATGCGCGCACCCGCACATGTTCGCTCGCGCGGCGTCAGGCATTCCAGCGCTGCTGGCGGTCGGCCCGAGGGCGAACGCGACGGCACCGCTGGGCAACGCAGTACCCGAGGCCAGTTCGTGACATCTGTCTCTGGACGCCCGGCGGGCGGCCGTGCACCCTCGGCCGAGGCGCGGGGGCGAGGGGCCACCGGACGTCCAGGGAGTGATCGACATGCAGCGCGGCCACAAGCTCACCCGTCCGTCCGGGCTCGATCGGCCCGTGCGGCTCGACCCGTCAGGGATGCCGTTCGTCGAGTCTGGCCCCACCCGAACGCGCGCGGCGTCGGCGCGCCGGCGGAACCCCCGTTCGCTCCCGGGACTCTCCCCCACCTCTCTCATCGCATCGGTCGAGTCTGTCGCGACGACGGACGGCGGCGGCTGGCTCATCTGGGGGTGCGTCGACGATCGCCCGGTCCTGTTCGCCGTCGACGCGGGAGCGGCTGCGGAGATGATGGGCTCGGTCACCGCGGGGGGCACGGCGACCGCGATCATCGAGCCGTGGCAGCTGGTGCTCGAACAGCTCGACTGACGGCCGGCGGGCGCCGGGGTCCTCGTCGCCCTACGGCAGCAGGGCCGGGATCGCCTCGAGCGGGACGGGGTTGGCAGCCAGGACCACCTCGGCGGCGGCCCGGACTCGCGGTGCGAGCGAGGCCACGAAGGTCCGCGCCACCGGCTTCTTGCCCTCCGCGACGGTGGTGTCGCGCAGCAGCAGCCAGCCACCGACGACCCCGATCGCCATCTCGACCAGGTCGACGGCGTAGTAGTCCACGCGGTCGCGCTCGGGCAGGGCCTTGAGCCCGTCCACGGCCTTGCCGAAGAGGCCGGTCAGCTCATCGAGGAGCGCCTTCTCGGGCGCCATGTCGGCCGGATACTCGGCGGCCTGCCACTCGGCGAGGAGCGGATCGAGCGAGCGGTTGAGCAGCTTGCCGATGGCGGCGACCACCTGGAGCTGGCTCGTGCCCTCGTAGATGTTGGTGACGCGGACGTCCCGGAAGAGGCGCTCGATGTTGAACTCGCGGATGTAGCCCACGCCGCCATGCACCTGCATCGCCTGGTAGCAGACCCGGTTGCCCATCTCGGTGGCGCAGTACTTGACCATCGGGGTCAGCGTGTCGGCCAGCGCCTGGGCCTGCTTGTGACGGGCGCGCATCGCCGGGCCGGCCTCGGCGCCGGCCTCTCCGAGCGCCCGTTCGTAGACCTTCCACAGGTCCACCCAGCGTCCGGTCTCGGCGAGGATCGCCCGCGTGGCCTGCAGGTCCACCTTCATGGTGAGCAGCAGCCGGGCGACCGCCGGCAGGACCCGGATCGGCTTGCCGAACTGGATGCGCTCGCGGGAGTACTGGTCGGCCTCCCGGTAGGCGGCCTCGGCGATGCCGAGGGCCTGGGCGGCAACGGCCAGGCGGGCGCCGTTCATCAGGCCCATGGCGTAGCGCATCAGCCCGAAGCGGCGCTTCCCGAGCAGGATCGCCGGCGTGTTCGTGTACTGGATCTCGCACGTGGGCGACGCGTGGATCCCCATCTTGTTCTCGATGCGCCGGATCTTGACCGTGGCGTCCCGCTCGACCACGAACATGGAGAGGCCGCGGGCGTCGGTGGAGCCTTCCTCGCTCCGGGCGAGGACCAGGGACACGTCCGCCAGCCCGTTGGTGATGAAGCGCTTGACGCCATTGAGGCGCCACTCACCGGTGGCCTCGTCGAGGGTGGCCCGCGTCGCGACGGCGCCGAGGTCCGAGCCGGCGTCCGCCTCGGTCAGGACCATCGCCCCGGAGACCTCGCCGCGCGCGAAGCGGGGCAGGATCCGCGCCTTGGTCTCCGGATCGCCGTACTCCTCGAGCGACGAGGCGATCTCCTGGAGGCCGTACACGGTCATGAGCCCGCTCTCGGCTCGGGCCACCATCTCGACCATCATCTGGTAGATCGACTCGGGCAGGTTCAGGCCACCGTGCTCGCGTGAGAGCATCGCCCCGAAGAGCTCGGCCTGGCGGAGCGCCTCGATGGCGTCCAGGGTGGCCGCGGCATAGGTGACCTCGCCGTCGTCCCAGTGGGCGCCTTCCTCATCCGCCTCCGCGGCCCGGGGTGCGACCCGCTCACCGCAGATCTCGCCGAGGATGTCGAGGACGATGCGGTAGTTGTCCACCGCATCGGCGTAGTTGCGCGGGGCGGTGGGATAGATGTCCGACTCGGCGTAACCCTTCTCCTTGAGCTCCAGCACCTCGCGGAGATCGAGGTGCTCGAGGCGGAGCTGCAGGTCCGGGTTGTCGAGGAAGAAGTTCTCGCTCATTCGGTTTCTTCTCGGTGGTCCATGGATCGCTCGCGCAGCGCCTTGATGATCATGGGCAGGACCTCGCCGA
This sequence comes from uncultured Chloroflexia bacterium, assembly GCA_963734535.1. GTDB lineage: Bacteria > Chloroflexota > Limnocylindria > Limnocylindrales > CSP1-4 > CTSoil-043. Next base: position 21,989 of record CAVTHS010000004.1, read on the forward strand.
CGTCACCCACGATGCGGTAGTGCGCGATCTGGAGCATCGGCGCGGTGGGGTCGGTATTGATGGCGATGATCTTCGACGACTGGTCCATCCCGGCCCGGTGCTGGATGGCGCCCGAGATGCCCGCGGCGATGTAGAGACGGGGCCGGACCGTCGTGCCGGTCTGGCCGACCTGGTGCTCACGGCCGATCCAGCCGGCGTCGACGGCTGCGCGCGAGGCGCCGACCTCGCCACCGAGCAGGTTGGCCAGGTCGCGCAGCAGGGCGAACTCCTCGGCGTCGGAGATGCCGGCGCCCCCGGCAACGACCACCGGCGCGTCCTTGAGCTTGACGGTGGAGTGGCGGACCTGGCGGCTCAGGATCTCGAGGGCGAAGTCGCCCGGCTCGAACTCGGGGATCACGGCCTCGACGACGCCGTTCCGGCTCGCGTCGGGGGCGGGCATGCGCATGACCCCTTCGCGAACCGTGGCCATCTGGGGCCGGCTGTTCGGGTTCACGATGGTGGCGACCAGGTTGCCTCCGAAGGCGGGCCGGATCTGGAAGAGCAGGTTCCTGAACGTCCTGCCCTCGCGCCTGCTCTCGTAGTCGCCGATCTGGAGGTCGGTGCAGTCGGCAGTCAGGCCGCAGCGCAGGGCGCTGGCAACGCGCGGCGCGAGGTCCCGGCCGTTGGGCGTGCCGCCGACCAGGAAGATCTCCGGCTGGCGCCTCCGCGCCTCGGTGATCGCCACGCGTGCATAGGGCAGCGTCCGGTACGACGCCAGCTCGGCATCGTCGGCGAGGAGGACGCGATCGGCGCCGTGCCGGATGACGTCCCTCGCCGCCTCCTCGACGTCGTGCCCGCACAGGAGGCCCACGACTTCGTAGCCCAGCGGATCGGCCAGCTCGCGGGCGCGACCGGTCAGCTCCATGCTCACGTCGGCGACGCGGCCGTCGACCTGCTCGATGAAGACCCAGATGCTCTGCTGCTCGGTCATGGCCGGCTACCCGACGATGTACTCGTGGACCAGCTCCGCCACCATGGCGGCGATGGCCTCGGGCGTGGGCTGGACCGTCTTGCTCTCGGTGCTCTCCAGGACCACGAAGTTGATCCGGTGGACCTGCGTCGGCGAGCCGGCCAGGCCGATGCTGTCGGCGGCGACGCCGATGTCGTCCGCGGTCCAGACCGGGATCTCGAGGTCATGGGCGGCCAGGTACGCCTCCAGCGCACCCTTGGTCTCGAACTCGGGCCACTGCGTCCGGAGCGCCGCGAACTCGCCGGCCGTCGCGGCCAGCTTGCGCGCGATCTGCCTGCGGACCGAGGGTGGCCGTGGCGTGTTGGCCGAGCCCACGACCGTCAGGAGGCACGGCATCGTGCAACGGACGATCTCCGAGCCGGAATCGAGGGCGCGCTGGGCGGTGATCCGGCCGTCGGCAATCTCCAGGATGGACTCGGCGTAGGTGATCTGCGGGATTCCCAGCTTCTCCGCCGTCTGCGGGCCCACCTGGGCCGTGTCGCCGTCGATGGCCTGGCGGCCCGCCATGACCAGGTCATAGCGGCCGATCTTCTCGATCGCCTTCTGGAGCGCGAAGGACGTGGCCAGCGTGTCGGCTCCCGCGAACCGGCGATCGGTCAGCAGGATCACCCTGTCTGCTCCGCGCCAGAGCGATTCGCGCAGGATGTCGGCCGCCTTCGGCGGGCCCATCGTGATGACCGTGACCGTCCCGCCGTGGCGGTCCTTGACCTGGAGGGCCATCTCGAGGGCGTTCAGGTCCTCCGGGTTGAAGATGGCCGACAGCGCACCGCGGTTCATGGTGCCGTCCCTGGTCATCACGTCGCCGGTGATGTTGTGGGTGTTTGGCACCTGCTTGGCCAGGACCACGATGTCGATCGGTCTGGAGTCGGTCATCCGGGTCTCCGGGGTTCGCCGGCGAGCGCCGGCAGCTGGCGTGTCGAAGCTCGTGGGGTTGCGGACGCCGGACGGCTGGCGGGACGGTTCCGGACGTCCGCTGCGTTCCGCTGAAGGATAGCCGCGGGGAGGGCGGGTTGTACGTCCACGCCAGGCGCCGATCGGTCCGACCCGCGCGCCAGGCGGGAGGCTGTGTCGACGGACCGAATCCGCCAGCGGGTGCCGATCGTCCCGGGTATCCGCCGTCGAAGACGTGGACTATGCTCGCGTCGTGGCTACCGATCGCCCCGAGCCTCCCGCCGACGAGCCAGAACGGCCCGGCGGACCGCTCACCGCGGCATTCAGCGGCGGCCGCCCTCAGCACCTGCGGCAGGGCACGATCCTGTTCACCGAGGGCGATGCCTCAAATCGGGTCGTTCTGCTTGTCTCGGGTCGGGTGAAGGTTTCCTCCTTCTCGGAGGACGGCCACGAGACCGTCCTGGGGTACCGCGGTGCCGGCGACGTGCTCGGCGAGCTCGCCGCGATCGACGGCGACGAGCACCTCGCGACCGTCACGGTCGTCGAGGCCGGGGAGGCCCTGGTCCTCCCTGCCGATCGGTTCCGCGCAGCCCTCGCGGAGCAGCCGGGGCTCGCGCTGGTCCTCCTGCGCTCGATCGTGGGACGGTTGCGCGATGCCGATCGCAAGCGCGCGGAGTTCACCGCGCTCGACGTCGTGGGGCGGGTGGCCCACCGGCTGGTCGAGCTTGCCGAACGCTATGGCGACGCGTCCGGGGATGTGATCCGGATCGATCTTGCGATCTCCCAACGCGAGCTGGCGGGCTGGGTGGGCTCGTCGCGCGAGGCGGTGAACAAGGCCCTCGGGCAGCTGGAGCGACGTGGGCTCATCACCGCCGAGCGACGCCATCTCACCGTCCTCGACATCGACGGGCTCCGCGGGCGCGTCAGCTAGACCCGACCACCCTCGGTCGGCGGTGGCACGGCGAGTGCGAGCTCCACGGCCGCGTCCGCGGTCATCTGGCGGCCTTCCGCCCACGCTTCGTCGACGGCTGCGCGATCCGGCCGTTCCCGGAGCCGCGCAACGGCCGCGTCGTGGTCCTCGTGCTCCATGCCCATCGCCTGCATCGGCGAGCCGGCGACCTCACGGAGGGCCTCCGCGGCTCCAAGGAGCCGAGCTGCCCGGGATCCCTGCCCGCGGGCCAGGGCAAGGTACGCGATGGACTCGAGCTGGTTCGCGAGCGCCCCACGGTTGCCGAGATGGAGCCACTCCCGGATCGTCAGGCGGTAGATGGCCTCGGCCTCGTCGAAGGCGTCCCCGTGGCGGAGGGCGTGAGCGAGCTCGCTCATGGCGATGACCTCGAAGCGGCGGTCGCCGATGGCCCGGTACCCGGCGATTGCCTGGTCGAACCACGTCCGCGCCTCCGCGATGCCCGCGACATAGCTCAAGATATTGCCCCGGGCGAGCGCGGCAAAGGCGATCGTCGCCGGATTGCCGGAACGTCGCGCCGCTTCTGTCGCCTCCGCCGCGCGGGCTCTCGCGAGTGCCGGGGCATCATGACGCGCGTTCTCGGCGGCGACCCAGTGCACGAAGACGACGGACCACCAGTCACCCTGCCGCGCGGCCACGTCCCGCAGCGCATCGGCGGCCCTGTCCACGCCGTCCATCGTGCTGGAGAACGTCGCCACGAGGAACGCCGCCGAGAGGGCGAGGCTGAGTGCCCGGTCGTCGCCCGTGCGGCGGGCAAGCGCGAGCGCCTCGTCCGACCACTCGCGAGCGACGATTGCGTCGGCCCACAGCGCGTGTGCCTCGGCCGCCGTGGCCAGGGTCCGGGCAAGCACCAGGGAACCTTCGGGCGTCGGCGGAGCTCCGTCGGCCGACACGAGTGACCGCGCCAGGTCGACGGCCTGGTCGAGGCGTTCGAGGCCCTCGGACCCGACGCTCCGCAGTCGCCAGTACGAGCGCATCGACAGGCACATGTCGATGGCGGCCTCCGGCTCAGCCCGGAATGCCCACCCGAGGGCCGCGCGCAGGTTCTCCGACTCCGGATCGAGTCGCTTGAGCCAGGCGACCATGTCGGGCCCCCGCAGGGCAGACTCGGCCTGGGTCGCCAGCGCCAGGAAGTGCGCGAGATGGCGCCCGCGAATCGTCTCGGCCTCACCGCTCGCGACGAGCTTCGCGCTCGCGTACTGCCGGATCGTTTCGAGCATCCCGTATCGCGTCGGCCCGGCCCGATCCAGGCTTACGAGGGACCGGGCCACCAGCCTCTCGAGGCCGTCGAGGGCCGCCATGGCGTCGCCCTGATCGGTCACCGCCGCTGCGGCCTCGAGGGTCCAGCCGCCGACGAACACGGACAGCTGCCCCAGGAACCTTCGATCGGCCTCCGAGAGCAGGTCCCAGCTCCAGTCGATGGCCGCCTGCAGGGTCTGCTGGCGAGGGAGGGCCGCGCGACTGCCGCCGGTGAGCAGGCGGAACCGATCGCCAAGTCGGTCGGCGATCTCCTCGACCGACAGGACGGCGACGCGTGCCGACGCGAGCTCCAGCGCCAGGGGGATGCCATCGAGGCGCCGGCAGACCTCGACGACCGCGCTCACGTTTGCGTCATCGAGCCTGAACGAGGGGAGCACGGAACGGGCGCGTTCGACGAACAGGCGGACCGCCTCGACCTCGCCGATCTGGACGAGTCCTCGTTCGTCGACCGCCGAGCGCGGGTCGAGTGCATCAGGCAGGCCCAGTGACGGAACGGTCAGGACCGCCTCGCCCCCGACGCCGAGGGGCTCACGGCTGGACGCGAGCACGCGGAGGGTCGGGCATGACGCGAGGAGGCGGTGGGCCAGCGCCGACGCGGCGTCGATGAGGTGCTCGCAGTTGTCCAGGAGGAGGACAAGGTCTTTCGACCGAAGGAAATCGATGACCCTGTCCATCGTCTCCCGACCCGGTTCCTGGTGGACACCGAGTGCCCGCGCCACTTCCGCCACGACGAGGCCAGGGTCGCTGATCGGCGCGAGCTCGACGAAGCACGCACCATGGCGGTGCAGATCGGCGACGGGCACGGCGGCCTGGATCATCAACCGGGTCTTGCCGATCCCGCCGACACCGACGAGCGTCACGAGTCGGCCGGCCTGGAGCATGGCGGCGACCTCCGCGAGCTGGTGCTCGCGCCCGACGAAAGTGGTCAGCTGGACGGGAAGCGTCGTCCGCGGCGTCGTGCTCGAGCGAAGCGGTGGAAAGTCGGACGCAAGCCCGTCGATGACCAGCTGATGGATGCGCTCCGGTTCCGCGAGTCCCCGCAGATCGTGCTGCCCGAGGTCCCTGACGCCGACACCCGGCGGCAGTCCCCGGGCCGTTACCGCTCGGGTGGCCTCCGACAGCAGTACCTGCCCGCCATGGGCTGCCGAGGAGATGCGCGCCGCCCGATTGATGTCGAGACCGACGTATCCGTCGCCTCCGGCGATCCCCTGCCCCGTGTGCAGGCCCATCCGCACACGAACCGCGGCGCCGGTGGGCCACGTCTCGGCGGCGAGCGCGCGCTGCGCCTCGATCGCGGCCGTAACCGCGGACGATGCGTCCTGGAAGACGACGAGAAACGAATCGCCGGCGGTGCCCGCGTCGACGCCGTCGTGAGCCGCCACGGCATCACGGATGAGTCGGTTGTGGCGCTCGAGGACATCGCGGAACGCCCGTGGCCCGATCTTCGCGACCAGCTGGGTCGAGCCTTCGATGTCCGTGAAGAGAAACGTCACGGTCCCCAGCGGCAGGTCGGGCCTCGACTCGCGCATGTCGGCTGAACCTTACCGCGACGGTCGAGGCCGGATCCAAGCCCGGTTTCGCTCGGGCTGCCTGCGGGTTCTCGCCTCCGGAGCCGGACCGCCGTCGGGATGATCGGATCCGATGGGCTGTTCGTGGTCACGCATCGGACAGCCCGGGTGAGATGAAGTACCGCTCCGGGCGTGAACAATCCCCTCCCGAGCGCACCCACGGGGCGGGACAGTCCACTGGTCAGCGAGGCACATCGCCCCGCCTCGACGAATCGCACAGCGAGGAAGGAGCCAGACATGCGTTCACTCCGAAGGCTCGTCGTGATGGGAGCCACGGTCATGGCACTTGCGGTCGCCGTCCCATCCGTGTCGGCGGACTCGCCGAAGGCGTTCCACCTGGACAAGACCTGCTCGGCCGACGCGTCGGAGCCCCTCGGCTACGTCTGCACCATCCAGCACTCGGACTTCAAATGGTTCCCGCCCGGCACCAAGGTCCACTACCTCAGCCAGGTTGGGAACGTGGTGCAGGCGACCATCAGGATCGAGAGCGGCAGCACGAGCGGTGCCTGCGTCTGGAGCAGCGCCGTCAATGCCGTTTGCACCTTCGACACGGGGACCGGACGGTTGCGTGAGTTCCACCTCCGGGTCGTCGTGACGGCGAACGCCGACGCGTCCATCTGGTACTGGGACGGGTGGTACTCGTTCGGGGATGGCGGCGGTGACCGTGAGGACGGACACGACTGACGAGAGCCCCGGGCACGTGGCCCCGGCTCGATCATCGAGGGGTCCTGCCACGGGCGGGTCCCCTCGGGGTCATGTCGCTGGCACCTCTGCGCCTCCCGGGGTGGCTGCCGCCGTCACCCGCAGCACCCCAATTCCCTGCGACCCGCGCCACACGAGGAGCGCCGCGACGACACACCCCGCGACGAGGTATGCCAGCGGCAACAGGTCCGGGAAGGTCGCCCCCGGCGACGGCACCCGGAGGAGCTGGTTCCCCGCGCGGAAGACCAGGAACGAGGCCGCGAACGCGAGCGCCGGCACCCCGGGAGCCGCGCCACGTCGCCGGAGCCCGAGCGCGATCGCCGCGCAGCCAAGGGCCGCAGCGAGCTCGTAGAGCTGGGTCGGATGGATGGGCACGGCAGCGTCCGAGGTGCCGAGGAGGCCGATGCCCCCGAGGATCTGCGTGTCGATGCCCTGCCCGGTCGTCGGGAAGGCGACTCCCCACGGGAGGTCCGTCGGCGACCCGCCGCAGCAGCCGGCGAGGAAGCACCCGACCCGCATGAGGACGATACCCGCTGCGACGGCCGGGACGGCCGAGTCGGCCAGCGACCATATGGAGAGGCGCCAGCGCCGGGCCGCAAGGGACGTCACGACGAGGCCCGCGGCGAGACCGCCGGCAAGCGCGAAGCCCCGGGGCTCGAGCGCGATGATGCGCCCCGGGTCCTGTGCATACGGGCCCCAGTCGAGGGCCACGTCGAGGAGTCGCGCTCCGACGAGCCCCGCGAGGATCGCGAGCGAGTAGCCCGCGACGGCGGCCCGCGGAGAGACACCCAGGCGAGCCGCGCCGCGCGCGGCGAGCGCCAGCGCCATGACAGCCGCGAGAACCAAGAACGTGCCGTACGCCGGCACGTCGATCGTCGCGTCCCCCAGGGAGACAGTCGCCAGGATCGGCCACATGGGACAGCGGTCGCTACGCGGGATCGACCGTCCAGGCGGCCTTGGCCGAGAAGCCCTTGCCGCTGACGGTCATCGTTCCCTGGATGACGATGCCACCACCGTTGTCGACGACGACGCCGGACATCGCGCTCGTGGACCCGCTCGACTGCTCGAGCTGGAAGGTGAGCTTGTTGCCGACATACGTGAATGGCAGGGTCTGGGGCGAGCTCTGGAGCGGCTTGCCCTTGGCGTCCTTGAGCGACGACATGTCGATCTTGATCACCGCTGTGCCCCTGGTCATGACCCCCATCGTGATGGTCATGCTCATCGGCAGCGGCTTGCCTTTCAGCGCGTCGAGCATGTCCAGCGTGCAGCCCTGCGCCTCGGCCTCCTTCTGCATCTCCGGGTCGACGTTCACCTCGGTGAAGGTGAGCGTCCCTGCCCACGTGCCGTTGATGTCGACCGCCTTCGTCCACCAGGCGGTCTCGTAGGGCGTCTCGCCGTTCTCGTCCCACATGAAGGCGCGCGGATCGCCGGGCTCGGGGCGCAGGAGGTACATCGACTTGATCGCCTGGTCCAGCTTCTGGAGTTGGCCATCCTCGTCGATGAGGTACATCTTCCCGCCGATGAGGACCTCGCCCCAGGCGTGCGGGTGATCCCTATCCCCCGCGTAGCCGAAGACGCCCTTCGCGGGATAGCCCTTGGCCCGGAACATCGAGACGAGCGCGTTGGTGACGTCGGTGCAGTCACCCCTCATGTTGCCCGTCGTGAGGAAGGCGCCGGGCTTCTGCCAGTTGGTGCCGGCCGCATCCGAGTAGCGCCCGCCCAGTGTCATCGGCTTCCCGTCGGGTCCGACGAGCGTCACCGGCGCAACGCCGCTCGCGTTCGTCTGGAGGTAGTTGCCCAGCTTCTTCGGGTCGCCGAGGGGAACGCCGCCCACCGTGGCCGTCGCGGCTGCCGCCGAGACCGCGGGGTCGGTCGGGGCGATCCACTTCGACGCCTGCTTGTCGCTGATCGGGTCGCTGTTCGTGCCCTCGCCGCCGTAGTACCAGTGGACGCCGGCGTTGGCGAGGGCGCCGAGGGTCAGCCCGACGGCGAGGACGGGAATCCAGGCGATGCCGTTGAACGCCTTCAACCGCACGGTCACCGTGTGCGCGGTGATATCCACCTGTCCGCCGGCCACGACCCAGCGGGTGCCGTCGAAGTAGGCCGCGCCCAGCCTGCCGGCATCCGTGCCGCCCGGCACGTACTGGGGGTCATACGGCAGCGTGACCTCGACCGGCTGCGCGAACTGCACGCCCGACGGCCCGAAGTCGTACGGGTGCCCGATCGGGATCGCGGACACGTCGTTCGGAGCGGACGGCGCGAAGACGTTCATGTGGAATGGGGCGTTGAGCCGCGAGACGACGACCCTCGTGTCGCCCGTGACGCCTCCCGCCGGTATCGCGAGCGTGACACCGTCCGCCGCGATGGATGCGCCGGCGGTGGTCACGACGCTGGTGCTCACCACATCGATGGGAACGTCGATGACGGTGGGGCCCGCCATCGGCGTGTCGACCGCCGGCAGGCTCGATTCGACGGGCGCGGCGGTGGCGGCGGCACCGGCCGACGACGGCGGGCTCGATGGTGCCGTTGCCGGGGCGCCCGAGCAGCCCGCGACAAGGACGAACGACAGGACGACGGCGCCGAACGACCGGCTGGTCATGGCAGGGGCTCCCTCCGACCGGCCGGGCGGTGATGCCAATCCATCACGCCGGCCCTCCTCGTTGCCCATGGGCTCGATGGGTCACCGGATCGCTCGTCGAACGTGGTGCCCTCCCGATCACGCAGGCGGGCTCGATCGGCAACGAGACGCGTCCGAACCGTAGCGGCTGTCGCCGGGCCGCGACCCGGTACTTCTTCCCCCATCACAGGGTCCTTCGGCCGTGCAATGCGATGCGATCGGCCCGCGGCCGCACGGCCGCGCCACCGGTCGCGGCGACGCCTCGTCCGGGTCGATACTTGGGGCGTGGCCTTCACCGCGTTCACTCCGGGTCGCCGACGCCTTGCATCCCTGCGCCTCTCCGCGCAGCGGATCAGCGGACGCGAGCCGTCGACGCCCGGTGAGAGCGTCCGCTGGATGCTCGCGATGCAGGCGCAGGACCTGCCTGGCGCGAAGTGGTCGGTCGGGCTTCGCGCGCGCCAGACGACCGAGGCCTCGGTTGACGCGGCGTGCGACGCCGGGGAGATCGTCCGGTCCTGGCCGATGCGGGGGACCCTGCACCTCGTGCCCGCCGAGGATCTCCGCTGGATGCTCGAGCTCACCGCGCCCCGGGCGCTCGCCTCGGCCGCATCTCGTCGCGCCTTCCTCGGGATCGCCGATGCCGACGTCGAGCGAGCGCGCGCGATCGCCGTCGCGTCGCTGTCCGGGGGCCGCATCCTCGCGCGGGACGCCATCCTCGCCGCCATCGCCGCGGGTGGCGTGAGCACCGACGGCCAGCGCGGCTATCACCTCCTCTGGTACCTCGCCCAGACCGGCACGCTCGTCCTGGGAGCGACCGCGGGCAGGCAGCAGACCTTCGCCCTGCTCGACGAGTGGGTGCCGGAGCCGCGGAGGCTGGAGCACGACGAGGCGCTCGGTGAGCTCGCCTTCCGCTACTTCCGAAGCCACGGGCCGGCCACGTTGCGCGACCTTGCGAGGTGGTCCGGGCTCACCATGCGCGACGTGCGCCGCGGCGTCGCCGTCAGCAGGGGCATGCTCGCCGACCTGGAGCTCGACGGGGTGACGTACCACCTGGCGCCGGAAACCCTGTCGAGCGCCGCGCCAGCCCCACGCGTGTACCTCCTTCCGGGGTTCGATGAGTACCTGCTTGGGTACCAGGATCGGAGCGCGGCCCTCGCCCCGGAGCACGGCGCCGCGGTCGTCCCGGGCAGCAACGGGATGTTCATGCCCACCATCGTGGCCGCTGGCGAGGTCGTGGGAACCTGGAAGCGCACGGTCAGGGCGCGCGAGATCCTGGTCGAACCGCTGCCCTTTGGGCCACTGTCCGCTTGGGTCCGGGAGGGGCTCGTCGAGGCGGCCCGCGAATACGGCGCCTTCCTGGGCCGGCCGTCCCGGCTCGGCGAGCCTCGCCCCGTGAGCCCTCCTCCCGGGTGACGCCGCGGGGCGCGATCGATGCCGGCCAGCTGGCCTGTCAGAACCCGATTCGCTCCAGGATCGGGGCCATCCGGCGCGCCGCGCGGGCGCGGTGCGAGACGGCCTGCTTGCGTTCGGGCGGCCACTCCCCCACCGTGGCGCCACCAGCTCGCTCCGAGGCGGGCTCGAAGATCGGGTCGTACCCGAATCCGTTCGAGCCGCGGGGCGCGAGGGCGATCCGGCCCGAGAACGTGCCGCGAGCGCACACCACCGGGAGGCCGCCCCGGGGGCCCGCTCGCGCTGGAAGCGCCAGGGCCAGGACGCACCGGTAGCGCGCGCCGCGCCGCGCCACCGGCACGGCGGCGAGCGCCGCGAGGAGCTTCGCGTTGTTCTGCTCGTCGGTCGCGTCCTCGCCGGCGTAGCGGCGCGTCCGAACGCCGGGGCCGCCACCGAGGGCGTCCACCTCCAGGCCGGAGTCGTCGGCCAGCGTCGGCAGGCCGGAGCGCCGCGCATAGAAGCGTGCCTTGAGCGCCGCGTTTGCCGCGAAGGTGGCGCCCGTCTCTTCGGCATCGTCGGCGATCCCCACGTCGTCGAGCGAGACGAGGGTGGCGCGGGCCGGCCGGAGGAGGTCGCGCAGCTCTCCCAGCTTGTGGCGGGAGCGGGTCGCGACGAGGATTCGCTGCGCGGTCGTCACCGTTTCACGGTGGCGATCGCGGCGGCCTGCGCCTCGAACAGTCTCCCGAGCCCGAGGTGCGCGAGGTCGAGCAGGCCGTCGAGCTCCTCGCGGGAGAACGCGCGGCCCTCGGCCGTGCCCTGGAGCTCGACATAGCGGCCGGCGTCCGTCCCGACCACGTTGAAATCCACCTGTGCGACGTGGTCCTCCGCGTAATCGAGATCGAGCACGTTCGCCCCGTTCACCATGCCCACGCTGACGGCCGCCACCTTCCCGATCAGCAGGCGCTCCATCCCGAACGTGATGAGCGCCGCCGCCAGCGCCACGTACCCGCCGGTGATGCTGGCCGTGCGGGTGCCCCCGTCGGCCTGGAGGACGTCGCAGTCAACCGTGACCGTCCGCTCGCCGAGTCGCGAGAGGTCAACGACCCCGCGCAGGGACCGCCCGACCAGGCGCTGGATCTCGTGGGTGCGTCCGCCGACGCGCCCGGCCGTCGACTCGCGCTGAGTCCGCTCGGCGGTCGCGCGGGGCAGCATCGCGTATTCCGCGGTGACCCAGCCGGTGCCCTTCCCCCGGAGATGGGGCGGCACGCGGTCCTCGATCGTGGCGGCGCAGAGGACCTCCGTGTCGCCGACGCGGATGCGACAGGACCCCTCGGCCCACTTCTGGAGCCCTAGCGTGAGGCTGACCGCGCGCAGCTCGTCGGGCCGTCGCCCGGAGGGGCGCACGACCGGCGCGCGGTTCCCGATCGTCATGATCCCGTCTCCTCGCCGACGATAGCCGGCTCACCATGTTCGGCCAGCTCCGCCTTGGCCTGGTCCCACAGCACGTCGAGCTCCGGGAACGAGAGGTCCCGCAACGCCACGCCGCGCGCCGCCGCCAGGCGTTCCACGATGCCGAAGCGTCGCCGGAACTTGCCGTTCGCGCCACGCAGCGCGGCCTCCGCGTCGACGCCATGATGCCGCGCCAGGTTCACGAGCACCATCAGGAGGTCGCCGACCTCCTCGGCGCGCTCCGCGGCGGTCCGGGCCTCGGCGAGCTCGGCGAGCTCCTCGTCCACCTTGGCGAGGACGCCCACGATGCTGGGCCAGTCGTAGCCGATGTGGGCCGCCCGTTCCTGCATCTCCTGGCTCGCGGCCAGCGCGGGCAGGGACCGGCTGATTCCCTCGAGCGCACTCTTCGGGGCCGGCGACCCGTCGCCCGCCGAGGCCTCGGCGGCCCGCTCCGCCTGCTTGATCCGCTCCCACTGCCGGTTCACGTCGGTCGCGGTCCGCGCCTCCGCATCCCCGAACACGTGCGGGTGGCGCCGGACGATCTTGCTCGCGATCGCTGCCTGGACGTCGGCGAGGTCGAAGACACCCGCCTCCGCGGCAAGCTGCGCATGGAGCACCACCTGGAGCCAGAGGTCGCCCAGCTCTCCCGCCAGCGCCGGCGTGGCCCCGTCCGCGAGCGCGTCGTAGACCTCGTACGCCTCCTCGAGCAGGTGGTTGCGGAGCGACTCGTGGGTCTGCTCCCGGTCCCACGGGCAGCCGTCCGTGGCCCGCAGCCGGTTGGAGATCCAGGGCATCCCCCAGGGCGACGCGAACGCGGCCTCCGGTGCGAGCGGGGCCAGGTAGAGGGGACCGGCCAGGTCGAGCGCGGTCAGGGCGCCGACAGTCGTCGCGTCCGGCGATCCGAAGCGGCCCACGGCGTGGTCCGGCGGGTAGAGCCGACGGATGACCGCGATCGGGTCCTGGGCACCGTGCCCATGTCGCCCGGGCAGGGCCGTTGGAAGCGTGGCCGGTGCCGCGGCGCGGAGCACGGCCAGCGGCACGATCATGACCGGCCGCGTGGGCTCGAGCGGGAGTTCCACCAGCCGCTCGGCCGGGAGCAGCGCGACGCCGTCAGCCGGGTCCAACGCCCAGCGCATGCGCGCCTCGGCGAGAAGCGCGTCCAGCATCGCCGGGCCGTCAGGCTCCCGTCGTGGACGTGCTGACCAGCCGCTCGATCGTGGTCTGCTTCGGATCGGACTTGACGCTCTGGTACCAGTTGTTGAAGGCGTCGCTCTTCAACGTCTCGGCCTGGGCCGCGTCGGGCAGGCGGCTCTGCACATTCGTGACCTTGAAGATTCGGATGCCGTCGCTCGCGGTGATCGGCCCGCTGATCCCGCCGGCCGCGAGGGCGTCGATTGCCGATTCCTGCTCGGTCGCCAGCTGGTACTTGGCGACCCAGCCCATTGCACCACCCTTCGTGGCAGACGGGTCGATCGAGTTGTCCTCGGCAAGCTTCGCGAAGTCGGCGCCCGGCGCCGCAGCCGCGGTTTCGAGCTGGGCGGCCCGCGTCAGCGGGTCAGCGGCGGAGACGAACTCGATGACGTGCCACCCGAAGGCGGACTTCACCGGCGGGAGAAGCTGGCCGGCGGTGAGTCCCGGGGCGAAGATGGCCGCGGCGAACGCCGGGTCGAGCGACGTGGTCGTATCGCTCTTCGAGAAGTACGGCAGGTACCCGTTCGCCGCCCCGGAGCCGGTATCTGCGCTGGTCGCGGCCAGGGACGCGAACGTGTCGGTGCCTGCCTTCAGCTTCGCGTAGGTGTCGTCCGCCTCCTGCTTGGCCTTCGCCCACGCCGGGTCGTCGGCCTTCACGTTCGCGGCCCCGTTCGGGTCGTTGTTCGGCGAGTAGAGGATGTGCTTGACGAGCACCGCGTCGGGCGGGACCGTCTGGCCGCTGTTGTTCTCCAGGACGATGACCGAGACCTCGCGCTGCTCGGACGGAGCCGAGACGACCTCGGCGATCACCTGTGCCTCGACCTTGGTCTTGAGCGCGACGGCGCGGGCCACGCGCTTGTAGGCGTCGAGGCTGATGCCCGCGTCGCCGATTCGCTTCGTGTAGTCGGGGTCCACCTGCTCGGGAGCGATCTCCGTGAGCCGGCCGATCCGGAACGTCCCGTCGCTGCCCTTGATCACGTCCGTGTAGCCGGGCGCCGCGAGCGCGTAGATCGCGTCCACGAACGCCTTGTCGGGGGTCGTGCTGCCCTTGTTGATGAAGAGGAGGTCGCCGTTGTTGGCCGCGGCCGTGGCATCTCCCGACGCCTTCACGACGTCCTCCCAGGTCTTGCCGCCCTTGAGGTCGGCGAGGAGGCCCGCGGCCTTCGTCTGCGCCGCCGCAACCTGCGCATCCGTCGCGGCCTTCGCGCCAGGGCTCACGACCGGGGCGATCGCGATCTGGAACACGTGGCGGCTCTCCAGGGTCGTGGCATCGGTCGTGATCTGGGCCTGCACGTCAGCGTCGGTCACGGTGACACCGCGCTTGGCGGCCAGCTGGAGGAGGAGCTCCGTGTCGATCTCGTCCTCGAGGGCGACGGTCGCGACCTGCTGCTTCTGCTGCGCGATGTACTGGATCACCTGCTGGCCCTGCGCCGCCGACTCGTGGCCCGCCTGCACCGCCTCGCGGGTTCGCGACTCCGCATCGTCGAGCCGGAACGACTCGATCTTGACCCGCTCGCGGAGCTGGTCCTTGGTGATGGAGGCCCCGTTCACCCGCGCGACCGGCGCGAGGTGGTCGCCGATCCAGCTGGCCGCCCCGGCTCCGACGAGAAGGACGACGGCGACGACCACGATCAGGCCGAAGCCGATGTTCATGTACAGGTTCCGTCGTCCGTCGTCGGCGTGGCTGCCGCGGCGGCGGGTCGTCGGCTTCGTGGTGGGGCGAGCGCGGAATGTCATTGGTGGTGGATGCTCTCTGGTTGGGCGCGCAACGAGCGGCCGCGCGCGGCGATGGGGTCGGCGGCATCGTACCGCACCGGACGGGAGGAGCAGGCCGGCGCGGCCCGGTGGGCGCGGCGGCCGCCTGGCGGAGGGTTGCTCGTCAGGCGGGAGCGTCCGGCCTGCGGAACAGGAGGAGCTTGCCGGACGGCGCAACCCCGGTGGGCATGACCATGCGATCGACCACTGACAGGACGCGGCCCACGAGTCGCGCCCGGCGTGGACCCTTCCGGGCCTGGCGAACGGCCGTGCGCCACGACCAGACGAAGCGCCCGATGTGCGGGAGCCCGTGCTCGATCGGGTTGTTGGCAACCGTGGTGCTCGCCGACGCGACCACGAGCTCGAGCCCGGCCGCCTCGAGCACCTCGCGGTAACGGGCGAGCGGGCGCGCCGTCGAGCTTGCCCCGGCCCGCAGCGGGCGGACGGACGCCTCCAGCAGCAGGGCCGGCTCGACGAGCAGGAGATGGCCCCCTGGGCGAACCGCCGTCGCGACGTGACCGGCGGCAACGGCGAACCGGTCCTCGTCGATGATGTGCAGGAGGACGTTGAAGACAGTGACGAGGTCGTAGGAGCCGTCGGCCGGGATCACGCCCTCGTCGACGATGTCCCCCGCCGTGAACGTCGCGGCCGGAAACCGCTCCCGGAGGCGGGCGACGGCCTCCTCGGCGAGGTCGCAGCCGTCGACCCGCTCGGCGCCGAGGTGGTACCAGAACGGGGTCCAGTAGCCCGTGCCCACGCCGACCTCGAAGACCCGGGCCGGTGGCGGGGACAGGAGCCGATGCCGGCGCAGGAAGGCGCGGAGATTCCGTTCCAGCACCCGGTAGAGCCACACGTTGAGGTCGATCGGGAGGCCGGACTGGCCCACGGACCGGAGGCTCCCCTCGCGGTGGAGCTGCGTCCAGTACGCGCGGGGGTCGTACGCCGGCGGGGCATCCTGCATCGCCGCGAGCATAGCGGCTCGGGGGCCCGCCTGGACCGCGGTCTGTCTCGGCGCCGGTCACGAGGCCGGGGGAAAGCCGAGCCAGGTCAGCACGTTGCGGTTGAAGCGATCGAAGCTCGCGGCGGTCACACCGAGATCGACCCGCGCGGGATCGAACCCATCCGCCCAGGCGAAGGTGCCCGCGCTGAAGACCCGAGCGCCGGCGGGCGAGGTCCGGATTGTCACGCTCGTCGCGAGGGGTGTTCCGTTCGAGGTCGCGGCCTGGCCGTCCATGATCGCGATCCCGCCCGAGCCTGGATAGACGAGATCGCCCTCGCCCTGCAGCAGGCCCCGAATCACCGTGCCGGGTTGCCAGCCCGTTCCCGCCATGAGCTCGGGCGGGACCTTGTCCGTGACCGTGAAGTCAAAGCGCGTGAAGCCATTGCCCAGGACTGCCACGTACTGCGCCCCGAAGACCATGCCCTCGGGTCGATTCAGCGGGGACTCTCGCCAGCGGGTCGTGGCGAGCGTGAGATCGACGGCGGCATACGGATCCCCGGCCGCGCTCCGGTAGCAGACGATGTCCATCGGTGCGCCCGCGGTCCGCGGCTGGGCCAGGCGGACCTGCCAGTAGAAGCCGTTCGATCCGAAGTCGAGAATGTTCATGTCGCCGGCCGTGTTGACATGCTGCTCCACCCAGTCCCGCAGCGAAGCAGTCACGTACTCGGCGTGGCGCGGGAGGACCAGGAGGCGCGGCGCCACTGCCGGGGGATGCAGCGCCAGGTCGTAGTCGGTCGTGTACTGGAGCGCCGAGCCCGCGCAGCTGGAGCCAGCGAAGGATGCGGCCATCGCCACGCCCCCAGAAGCCCATGCCACCTTCGAGCGCGTACGGCCGCTCGAAGCTGACGCGGACCGCACGCGGCCCGGCGTAGGCGTACAGGTTCGCGCCTCCCCACAGGTTGTACGCCTGGTAGGTCAGGGCCGTGAAGACGAACGTGGGCGCCCCCGCGGCGAGCACCGGTGTCCGGACCACGAAGATCGCCTGGCCTCTCGTCCCCCTCGTGTCGTCCGCGGTAACGACGTAGACCCCGGGCTCCCAGCCGGCCGTCTCGATGGTGTCCGTCACCGGCCAGTTCGCTCGTGCCGTCCGATCCAGGGCGTCGAACGTGCCCAGCGATCGATAGTCGTGGCCGACCCGGACGGTGGAGCGGGCGACGACCTGGCGCCCGGAGCGTGCGGTCGCGTCCAGGCGCTCGATGGCGTACGTGTACTGGGCGGCCACGGTGGAGACGTGGAGCATGAGCTGCTGCCCCGGCGTGATCGAGACGGCGCCCGCGTACACCTCGACCCCGGCGGTAAGCGAGATCGGGACGCGTCCGTCGATGCCTTCGAGCGTGTCGATCCCGGCGGCGCCCGGCGAGGTGGACGATGCCGCACCCACGGACGCGCCGGGAGTGGGGGCGGGAGGAGCCGGGCTGGGCGCCAGGTGCCCGACGGGCGGGGTCCCCGGCGAGGCGATCCCCGGCGGGGTGCTCGCCGCCGACGTGGGACGAGGTACGGCACCGCCGGGTGACCCCCCGTCGACCACGAGGGCGAGGACGAGCGCGGCAGCCGCGAGCGCGACCACGGCCCCCAGCCTTCGCCGCATCGTGCGCATCGACCTCCTCGGTGATCGTCGTGGGGCGTCGCCGGCCGCGCCGGACGAAACCGGCGTCGGGACACGTGTTCCGGATCCGGCGATGGTCGTTGGGCAGGGCCGATCATACCCGGGCGCCCGGCGGCGGTCCTCCGGTACGCCCGGGACGCGGAGGCGCGTGGCCTGCTCGACGCAGCGGCCCGATCCGGCGGCCAGCTGCGGAGTGGCGCTCGTATACTCCGCGGAATGCCAGGTGCGCGCGACCGCCGTGCTCTCGTTGCCCTGCTGGCGGCAGTCTTCATTGCCTCGGTCGCGGTCGCCGCCGCCGCAATTCGCCCCTGGATCGCAGCGCCGCTGGCGTTCGACACGGCGGCCTCGGTCCTCCACTTCGATCGGATCGTGTCCGGGCACCACCTCGAACAGGCCCTCTCGACGACCCCGAAACCACTCCTCACGATCGTGTACGGGCTCGTCTACTCGGCGACCGGCGACTGGCGCGCGATCTCCGTCGTAGCGCTCGGCGCCTGGGGCCTGTGCGTCACGGGTGGCGCGCTGCTCGCGTGGCGGCTCGGCGGCGCGGTCGCCGCCGCGTTCGCCGGCGTGAGCCTCGTCGTCTCGCCGCGGCTGCTGCTCGAGACCTCGTGGGCGCTCGGCAGCGTCTGGGCGCTGCTCCTCTGGATCGTCGCCGGCCTGGCGGTCACGGCCGTGCGGCCCCGATGGGGCATCGCCGGCGCGGCGCTCGGACTGGCCGCTCTCGCGCGACTCGAGACGTTCCTCGTGATCGGGCTCGCGCTCGCGGTCCTGGCGGCGATGCGGTTCGGTCCCCCCGGATGGAGGCGGCCAGTGCCCGCCGGGGCATGGCGAATCGCCGTCGGGCTCCTGGCCCTGCCGATCATGTGCCTCCACGACATCCTGCTGACGGGCGATCCCTTCTTCTGGACATCGGTGGCCGCGAGCTACTCCGCGACGGCGGAGAGCGCAGGGCGGCTCCCGAGCCTGGGCGCGGTTGCCCAGGATCTTGCGGACCTGGCAGTGGGGCAGGCCGCGGTCACCATCCTTGCCGTCGTCGGCGTGGCGGTGCTGGCGGCGCGCGCCCGCTGGGCGATCCTCGTCGGGGTGCTGGCGCTCGGGCCGGGAATGGCCGCCTTCCTCCTCCTCCTCGCGGCGCGGCACACGTTCGTGGACCCGAGGTACCTGGTGCCGATCTCCGTGGCCATGATCTTCGCCGCGGCGGTCGGGCTGAGCGGCATCGTGGTCCCTGATCTCGTCCCGCTCCTCGGCCGCCGGCTGCGAGCCCTCGGCGAGCGGTCCGCGAGGGAGCGACCGACCGCCTACCTCGCCGCCGTGAGCGTGGTCGTCGCTGCGGTCGCGATCGCGTTCGCACCCGCGATCGGCCCGCTCGATCGGGCCACCCGGGTCACGATCGCGTCGGCCCGCCACCTGGCTCGAACCGCGGACCGGTCCGTGCCCCGGATCCGGACGGCGCTGGCCGGCGGGGCGGTGGGTGGAGGGGGCCCCGGCGCGTCGGCGGGCGCTGGAGGCACGCCATCGGGCCTGATCGTGGTGCCCGTCCCGGTCCGCCCGCGAGTCGCCGTGGAGCTCGATCGATCCCTCGACCAGGTCGGGTCCTACCGGGACGCGACGAGCTGGGCAGCGAACGCGCCGAGGCCGGGCCAGCTGATCCTCATCGACGTGGACCCGTCGGCACCGTCCGCGGCGACTGCCGCGTTTCGCCTGTCGGGGCCCGGGACGGTCGCTGGCGTCCGGCTCGTGCCACTCCTCTCCGACCCGGCTGACGGCGCCTGGCTCCTGCAGGTTGCCGCTCCGTGACCGCAGAGGCCCACCCGGATTCGCTCGGCACGGGGCCACCGAGCGCGGAATCCGGCAGCGCTCGGCTCCCGTTCTCCCCGCCACCGTGGGCCGTGATCCTCGTTCGCATCGCCCTGATCCTGGCGATCTTCGGTGAGCTCTACGTGACCGCGACGGTCCAGCTGCCCGGGCTGATGCACCCGACCGACCTCGGCACGGACACCTCCAACTACTTCGCCGCGGGCCAGCGGCTGAACGCCGGCCATGACCTGTATGGGCCGCTTCTCCCCACGGATCGGCCGGTGCCCGGGTACCCGAAGCTCTACCCGGCGCCGATCCTGTCGCCGCCGCTGAGCGCCGTGATGTGGCGCCCGCTCGCCGCGTTCGGCGACGTGTCGATGACGATCTGGTGGGCGGTCGACCTCGCGCTCGTGGTCATCCTCGCGGTCTGGTTCGCCATGGTGGGCCGCCGGTGGACGCTGGCCGGCCTCGCAGGGATCCTGGCGCTCGGCCTGCCGATCGCATGGGTGCTCGCGGTTCGCTATCGCTACCCGGGGTACTACTCGCCGGTCTCGATCGCCGCGCTCTCCGGCAACCTGAACGGCTTCATCACCGGCCTGTGCGTCCTGGCCTGGTGGGCGACGGGCCGGGGCCGCCCCTGGCTGGCCGGGGCGGCGGCGGGGTTGGCGGCCATGCTGAAGCTCGGTCCGTTCGCGCTCGTCTGGTGGCTCGTGGTGCGCCGGGACTGGCCGGCCGTGAAGGCGTTCGCGGTGACCGTTCTCGCCCTCGGGATCGTGGGCCTCGTCGGGGCGGGCCTCGATGCCAACCTCGCGTTCGCCCGGCTGACGCTCAGCGCCGGGGTCAGCCCCTCGTCGCTCAGCGTGGCCTGGATCCTCCATACCCGGCTCGGCCTGGACCCGCAACTCGCGAACCTCGGGACGATGGTGACTACGATCGTGGGCCTCGCGCTCGTGTACGCGACGCGCCGGCAGGCCCGCGTCTCGTTCCTGCTGACGATCCTCGTCGTGATCTACTGCTCGCCGGTCGTCCTGGTCGGCAACTTCGCGCTGCTGCTGGCCGCGGTGGCGCCGTGGGTCGTGCCGGATCGGATCGGCACGCCAGGCCGCATCGGCGCGGTGGCCGGCCCCGAGCGCGCCCCAGCCGCCAGGGGCGCGGGTCAGCGTTCGCGGATGAGGCGCTCAACGAGCGCGCAGTAGCGTCTCGCCTCGCCGTCCCAGCCGAGCTCGCGCGCCCGCGCGGCGCTGGCGGCGACACGCGCCGCGCGCTCCTCCGGGTCATCCACGAGCCCGAGCACCACGCGCGCCAGGTCCGCGGCGTCGCCGGGTCGGTACGTCGCGATCGTGTCGGGCCCGAAGTAGCGGGCCACGGTCGGGAGGGCGGACGCGACGGCCGGCTTCCGCATGGCGGCGTATTCGAAGAGCTTGGTCGAAAGGCTGAAGTCCGTGAACTGCGTGCGGCGCGTGGGAGCGAGGCCGATATCCGCCCCGGCGATCGCAGCCGGCACCGCCTCGAGGGCGACCCGGCCGTGGAACCGCACCCGATCCGCGACCCCGAGGCCGGCGGCCGTGGCGCGGAGGCTCGACTCGGCGTCGCCGCGGCCGTAGACCTCGAGGATCACGGGCAGCTCCGGCCGTGACGCGGCCAGCGCGGCAACGGCCTCGACCGCGACGTCGATCTCGTACGTGGGGGTGAGCGCGCCCGCGTAGACGAGGCGCAGCACGCCATCCGCCATGAACGCCCGTTCCTCGTGCGCGGCCGGATCGAAGAGTGCGACGTCGGGCGTGTTCAGGATCACCGTCACCTTGGCGGCCGGCGTTCCGAGCGTGACCAGCCGGTCGCCGAGCGCGTCGTTGACGGTCACGATCGCGTCGGCGGCGGCGATCGAGGCGCGCTCCTGGAGGCGCAGCAGGCCCTGGGCGAGGCGCGATGCGCGCCGCGGGAACCTGGCCCGGAAGAACTCGGGCATCGCCTCGTGGAGGTCGAGGAGGACCGGCACACCGACGAGCTTGAGCGGCATGGCCGCGAACACGAGGAAGTCCGGGAGCGAGTCGACGTGGACGAGCGCGAACCGGCGCTCCGGGTGGGCCCGGGCCAGGGCGAACGTCGCGCGCACGAGGAAGTCGAGGTACTCGCGTACGTAGACCCCGATGCCGGCTCCCTGGTGCCGGCGAACATCAAGGCGGTGGATCGAGACGCCGTCGAGGACGCCCGCCGGCGGGTCGCCGGGGCGCCGAAGCGCGAACACGTCGACCGGGCGCCCGGCGCGGACGAGCGCCTCGGCCTCGCGGCGGACCCGCGAGTCCTCCTCGTAGTAGGCGTGCGCCAGGACCGCGACGCCGCGCGCCCGACGGGCCGCGGCAGGCGCGGACCCGCGAGCCTCGATGGCCACAGACGAGTCGGGGACGTTGCACCTCCGGGACGCGGTGCGGGTCAGGCCCGCGACGGGCGAGAACGGGCGCACATGCCGTCGGTTCATCGTAGCAACCCGCAGCGGACGCGGCGACCGCGGGCGACCGTGAGACGACGTTCACGAAGGCTGGGGTGATACCCTTTCCCGGCTCATGACCACCTCGGAGACGCACGCCTCGTTCAGCTCGTCCGCGGCCCGGCCCGGCCCGATCGCGCTCCTCCGCCAGGCGGTCGACGACATCCGATCCCGGCGACAGCTCATCGGCTACCTGGTCCGGGCGGATGCGAAGAAGAAGGGCACCGACACCCTGCTGGGCAATATCTGGTGGGTGCTCGATCCGCTCCTCCAGATGCTCGTCTACGTCATCCTCGTGTCGGTCATCCTGCAGAACTCGCAGCCCGACTACCCGCTCTTCATCTTCGCCGCGATCCTGCCCTGGAAGTGGTTCATGAGCTCGGTGAGCGACGCGATCGGCTCGATCACGACCCAGGACCGGCTCATCAAGCAGCTCAAGTTCCCCAAGATCGTGCTTCCCACGGCGACCACCGTGGCGGCGATCCTGCACTTCGTCTTCGGGCTGATCCCGCTCGGCTTCCTGCTCGTGCTGCTGTACCGCGATCGCATCTCGGGGAACCTCGTCTTCCTGCCGGCGATCGCCGCAGTCCAGTTCCTCTTCACCCTTGCGTTCGCGTACGTCGTCGCCGCGGTCAACGTCTTCTACCGCGACGTCGAGAACGTCAGCCGGCACGCCCTGCGCATGTGGTTCTACCTCTCGCCGGCCCTCTACGGGGCGTCGGCGATCGACCGCATCGCGAGCTCGCATCCGACCCTGATCGAGCTCTTCAAGCTGAACCCCTTCTACGTCCTCTTCACCTCGTACCGCAACGTGATCTACGGGTCGACCACGGGCGCTCCGACCGGGCCCGACTGGACCGGCCTGCTGGTTCTCTCGGGCGTCTCGGTGATCTTCCTCGCCCTCGCCACGATCCTCTTCAAGCGGGTCGAGCCGGCCTTCGCGAAGGTGCTCTAGTGGCCAACGTGCTGCGCGGCGGCGCAGCGTCGTACGCGATCGACGTCCGCGGCGTCGGGGTCAAGTACGACCTGCGCCTGACCCGGAAGAACACGCTGCGGACCTCGTTCACGCGCCTCGCCCACCGCCGGCGCGGCGTGGACCGGACGTTCTGGGCGCTCCGGGACGTCTCGTTCCGCCTCGTCCACGGCGAGTCGCTGGGCGTCATCGGCCCCAACGGCGCGGGGAAGAGCACGCTCCTCCAGGTCCTCGCCGGGATCATCACGCCCTCGGAGGGTGCGATCGACGTCGTGGGGAACGTGTCGAGCCTCCTCACCCTGGGCGCCGGCTTCGACCAGGAGCTGACGGGCCGCGACAACATCTTCCTCGCCGGCGCGTTCCTCGGGATCCAGGGCGAGGAGATGGCGCACCGGAGCGCAGGGATCGTTGACTTCGCAGACCTCGGCCAGTTCATCGACGCCCCGATCAAGACGTACTCGTCGGGAATGCGGGCGCGCCTCGGGTTCGCGATCGCAACCGCCGTCGATCCCGACGTCCTGCTCCTCGACGAGGTGCTCTCGACCGGCGACCAGGTCTTCCGGGCCAAGAGCAAGGCGCGCGTCCTCGAGATCGCCGCGGCGGCCAAGGCCGTCGTGCTCGTGACCCACGACATGAACTGGGTCACCGAGTTCTGCAACCGCGCGATCCTCATCGAGCAGGGTCATGTCGTCGCCGAAGGAGACCCCGCCGAGGTCGTCGCGATCCACCAGGAGCGCTCCGAGCGCTCACGGGCCGAGAAGGCGGCGGAAGTCGCCCGGATCCTCGCCGGGGCCACGGCCTGAGGGGAGTGGACCCCGCCTCGGCGCCCGGGTTGGTGCTGGCCGGAGCGACCGGCGGAGCGTGGCCGCGCCGGATCCTGGTGGTCGCACGCTGGTATCCGTGCCACGACGACGCGGGCAGCGGGAGCTTCGTGAGCGACCAGGTCGCGGCGCTCCGCGCGGCCGGGATCGACGTCGTCGTGGCCTCCTGGGAGAACGCCGACCTCCGATCCCGCGATGAGGACGTGGAGGCAATCCGCCGGCCGGCGGTCGCGGCCTGGGCGCGTGCCGTCGCACAGGCCGACGCGGTATCTGCGCCGCGTGCGTGGGGCGCCGGAGTTCCCGTCGCCCGGCTCCCGGCCCTGCATACCGGCGGGCGGCTTCCAGCTCGCGTGGCGATCGAGACGCACGCCGCGCTTCTCGTGCCGTTCGCGACCGCGCTCGCGGAACGATGGCCGTTCGACCTCGTCCACGCCCACGTGGGCATCCCCGACGGCGCTGCGGCCGCCCGGGTCGCCGCCGCGCTCGGTCTGCCGCTCCTGGTCACGGAGCATTCGTCGAGCGCCGCGGCGCTCCTCGAGGAGGAGGACGCCAGGAGTGCGTACCTGGATCTCCGCGGCGATGGCCGGCGGGTTGTCGCCGTGAGCCGGGCGCTCGCTGCAAGGCTGGAGGCATCACTGGGGCTCGAGCGCGGCACGATCCCCGTC
Source organism: uncultured Chloroflexia bacterium (assembly GCA_963734535.1). GTDB lineage: Bacteria > Chloroflexota > Limnocylindria > Limnocylindrales > CSP1-4 > CTSoil-043. Next base: position 46,137 of record CAVTHS010000004.1, read on the forward strand.
GTCCCGAACATCATCCACTTCGAGAGCTTCCCGCTCGGGGCGCCGGCGGATCGCGACCCCGACGAGCTCCTCTGGGTGGGGGCTCGCCGCGAGCACAAGGGAACCGACGTGCTTATCCGGGCGGTCGCCATCGCCCGCGCACAGCAGCCGGGCCTGCACCTCCGCCTCGTGGGACGTGCGCCTGACCAGGCCGGGGACAGGCCGTGGCGCGAGCTCGCCGAGCAGGTCGGCCTGGGCGACGCGGTCGTCTTCGAGCCGCCAACCGACCGGGCCGGCGTCGCGGCGGCGATGCGCCGCGCGGGGATCTTCGTCCATCCCAGCCCCTACGAGACCTTCGGGATGGTCGCGGCGGAAGCGCTCGCAAGCGGCCTCCCCGTGGCGGCGCGACGGTCCGGGGGCGTGGAGGAGATCCTCGCGGGCGAGGCAGCCGGGGCCGAGCTCGCCGCTGGCGACGATGCGGCCGCGCTCGCCGCCGCCATCCTGCGGCTGCGGTCCCGTCTCGCGGAGGTCGACCCGGCAGCCATCCGGGAGGCCGTCACGGGTCGATTCCCGACGGCCGGGACGGTCGCGGCGCTCCTCGGCCACGCACGTGACGCGGCAGCCGAGCTGCCGGCGACCCGTGGCCGCAGCGTCGCCGGCACGACAACGCGGCCGGCGGCCGCCCGTCCCGCGAAGGCGGGCGAGGAGGCCCGAGCCGCCGGCGCGCTCCTGCCGTCGGTTCTCGTCGTCGGCCTCCGGAGGCCGATCGCGGCGCGCCGGGTCGCGGCGCTCCCGCCGGCCCTGGCGTCCCGTCTCACGGTGGTCACAACGGTCGAGGCCGGGGAGCGTGATGGTGCGCTGCCGCCGGGCGCACGCTGGATCGAGATCGACCTGGACGACACCTATGCCCGCCGGCTTGCCGGGCTCGGCGGCCCGCTCGACGTGCGCCGCACGACGCTGCAGCGCCTGGTGGCCGCGTGCCTCCACCCGCGCCGGAGCGTGCTGCGCCGACAGCTGCTCGACGAGCGACCGGCGTTGCGAGCCGCCGCCGAGCGCGACGGGGTCCTGAGCGCGTGGCGAGCGCTCACGGGTGGGGCGGGGGCGGGCGAGGCCGGGGCCGGCGGCGTCATCGTCGTGGCGCTCGGCGCCGAGGACGTCGTCGCATCGGCGGACGCCCTCGGCGTGGGAGGCGTGCTGGCCCCGGGCGGGCTGCGCTGGCTCGCAGATGCATGGGACGCCGCCGGCCGGCCGTAACGCCGGACTCTTCCGGTCACGCGGCCGGTGGCCGTACCGTCACGACGCGCGCGGCGGTCGCCCTACCACGGCCTGCCGGTGAGCCGCCCGTAGACCTCCAGGAGCGTGGCGGCCTGCCGCTCCCACGTCCAGCGAGCGTGGGCGGCCGCGAGGACGCGACGGCGGAGGTCCGCCGTCTCCTCCGTGGACCGGTCGAGGACGACCCGGAGCGCGGCTGCGATCGCGACGGGGTCGGTGGGGTCGCACACCGCGCCGAGCGGGCCGTCCGGGTCGTCGATCACGATCCGCCGTCGAGCGGGGAAGTCGGACGACACGACGGGAACGCCGGCCGCCAGGCACTCGAACAGCTTGTTGGGCGTGGAGATGCGCTCGTTCCTCGAGATCGGCTGGTTGACCATCACCCCCACGTCGGCTGCCGCGATCCAGGGCACGAGCTCGGCCGGAGGCACGGGCGGCAGCACGTGGACGCGGCCGTCCGCACGGGGCTCACCCGCGAGCCGCGCGAGGGTCGGTCGCAGCGGGCCGTCGCCCATCAAGACCAGCGCGACCCCGCGGACCGACAGAACGGCCGTCGCGAGGACGTCGATGCCGCGACTCGGCAGGAATCCGCCGTGGTAGAGGACCACCCGGGTCTCCGGCGCAAGCCCCAGGAGCGCGTGGAACCGGCGGTCCGGCCGCGAGGGCGGCGTCCACGCGGGCAGGCAGTTCATGACCACCGCCGGCAGCGGCCGGTCAAATCGCCCGGCGAGAATCGTCGCCAGCTCGTCGTTCACCGTGATGATCCCGTCGGATCCGCGGGCCCAGCGTCGCTCGAGAAGGCCGGCGAGCGAACGAACGGGCGCCGGCATCCGGGCCAGGTTGCCCGACTCGGGGTAGAGATCCCGGGCGTCGTACAGGGCCCTGGCGCGAGCGCGGCGTGCGAGCGAGAGCGCGATCGGGATCCCCTGGTACGCCATTCCGTGGTAGAGGTCGGCGCCGGGGTCGACGGCCGCGGCCTCTCGGACCTGGCGCCGCAGGGCGAGGCCGATCCCGGCGAGGCGCTCGACCTCGCCGCGGACCCGTCCCAGGGACGCCTCCGCGTGCGAGGTGCGGGCGGCCGGGGGCGCCCCGACGCGCACGACGCGATACCCGCCCGGCGAGTCCAGGGACGCCGCAGCGCCGTCCGGGGCCGCAGCGCCGTCCGGGGCCGCAGCGCCGGGGCCGCGACGGGCGAGGATGGTAACCCGGTGGCCCCGGCCCGCGAGCGTGGCGGCGATCCGGAGGCTCCGCGAATCGTGGTGCTCGGGCGTCGAGAGGACGAGGACCGCACGCTGCGGGACGATCGACGACGGGTGATCCACGGCTTCCGGACCGGTCATGCCGCTGGACATGCCGGCGGCCATTCCGCCGGCACCTCCCCGGGCGCGTTCGCGGGACCGATCATGCGCTCGACGCGGCCAGGTCCGCGTACAGCTCGACCAGCCGCGCGGACTCCGTCTCCCAGTTCCAGCGATCCCGCGCTGCGCCCAGGCAGCGTTCGCGCAGGGCCGCGCGCTCGTCGGTCGGGCGTCCGAGCAGGCCGGCGATCGATCCGGCGATCGACGCCGGGTCGGTCGGGTCGCAGAGCACGCCCAGCGGCCCGGCCGGGTCCTCCATGACAATTCGACGCAGCTCGGGCAGGTCGGACGCGACGATCGGGACGCCTGCCGCGAGGGCCTCGAAGAGCTTGTTCGGGGTGGACAGGCGGTGGTTCAGGGTCGAGTCCTGGATGGGCATCACGGCGACGTCCGCGTCCCGCACCCAGTCGATGAGGACGTCCGGCGACACCGCCGGCAGGACGTGGACGCGGTCGGCCACCGGTGACGCGGCGGCGAGCGCCCGGAGCTCCGCGGCCTGGGAGCCGTAGCCGAGGAAGACGACGTGGGTCCCATCGAGGACCGGCAGCGCGGCCGCGGCGACGAGCTCCTCGAGGCCGCGATGCTTCGAGAAGCCGCCGTGGTAGAGCGCCAGCGGAACGTCGGTCCCGATGCCCAGCGCGGCGCGGAGGGGCCCGGAGACCGGGAGCTGCCGGGGCGCGTCGGCGAGCGGCCCCGGTGCCTCCGGGGCGGGTCCCGGGCGCGGCGGGCAGTTGTGGACCACGACGACGCGGCGTGGCAGGTAGCGCTCGCCGAGCTCCCGCGCAAGTGCGTCATTGACGGTCACGAGCGCGTCTGCCGCGCCCACCCAGGCGGCCTCCCGCCGGCGGAAGATGCTGCGCGCCCAGCCCGGTCGCGTGGCGTGCGAACCCGACTCCAGGAAGATCTCGTGGCTGTCATAGACGAGGGCGCCGCCCGCCCGGGCACGCGCGAGGACCGCGGCGTGGAGCGCGTTGAGATCGTGGCCGTGGAAGACGTCTGCGCCGGGCGCGGCCGCCGCAGCGGCACGATCCCACTCCTCCGTCGAGGATCGCCACCGAACCAGCCAGTCGATGCCGCTGCGGAGCCGCGCGGTGCCGGGCAGCGCGACCGGACCAGGACCATCACGAGCACGCCCGCGACGACGAACGGGAAGGCCACGAGCGCCGCGATCCCGGCGAGGGCCAGCCTGACCCACCCGAGCGGACCGGCTCGCAGCTGGTCCCGGGCCCACCAGCCGGCCAGGCGCCAGCCCCGCCACGGCGCCGCGGCAAGCCGGACGCGGCGGCGCCACCGCAGGGGCACGGGGATTCTGGACGATCTCGAATCCGTCGCGCTGCTCCGTCTCGCTCCGCTGGTCGTTGAGGTCCGACGGGCGCGCCATGATCGTCACCTGGTGACCGGCGCCGACCAGCGTGCCGGCCTCGCGCAGGACGCGCGCGTCCGTTCGGCAGTCGTTGAGGACGAACATGACGACGCGGCTCACGCGGCCCCCTCGGCGGCGGCGAGCGCCGCGACGATGGCCCCCGCGGCGCCTGACGGCGCGAGGTCGAGCGACGCAGCACGGGCCCGGGCATCTTCCGCAGACCCGTTCGGCGATGCAAGCCGGTCCAGCGCATCCCGCGCACGGTCCGCATCCAGCCCCACGAGCACCATCCGGCCGCCCGACCCGCCGACCGCCTCGGACCACTCGGTCGTGGACCGCAGCACCAGGCACGGCGTGCCCAGCCAGGCGGCCTCGCGCTGGACCCCGCCCGAGTCCGTGAGGATCGCGGCGGCGTGCAGCTGCAGCGTCAGCGTGGTCCGGTAACCCAGGGGCTCCACGACGCGGACGCCAGGCGGCAGGACGACACCCGCCTCGTCGAGGGCGGCACGGGTCCCCGGATGGAGCGCGAGGATGACCGGCCTGCCCGGGCGGGCGGCACTCGCGAGGATGCCGGGCCAGGTCGCGAGCGCCCCCGGCGTCCGGTTCTCCGCGCGGTGGATGGTCGCGAACAGGTACCCGCCCGGGGAGAGCGGGATGCCCAGGCGCGACGCGAGGGCCGCAAGCGCAGCCGCGTCCCGGACCTCCGCGACGGTGCGCGACGCGAGGTCCTGCATCAGGTCGCCCACCTCCACCACGCCGATGGTGATCCCTTCGGCCGCGAGATTCGCCACGGCCGTGGGGGTCGGCGCGAAGCACCATGTCGCCAGGTGGTCGGCGACGACGCGGTTGATCTCCTCGGGCATGCGCCGGTCGAAGCTGCGAAGGCCCGCCTCGACGTGCGCCACCGGGATCCCCAGCTTCGCCGCGGCGAGCGCCCCGGCCAGCGTCGAGTTCGTGTCGCCGTAGACAAGGACGGCGTCGGGCCGCTCGGCGACCAGGATCGGCTCGAGGGCTTCGAGCATCCGCCCGGTCTGGTCGGCGTGCCCTCCGCCGCCGACCCCGAGGCTGTGGTCGGGCCGGGGCAGGCCCAGCTCCGCGAAGAACGCGCCAGCCATCCGCTCGTCCCAGTGCTGCCCGGTGTCGACGAAGACCTCGGCATGGCGGTCGCGCAGGGCCGGCCCGAGGGCCGCGGCCTTGATGAGCTGCGGGCGGGTTCCCACGACGCTGACGATGCGCATGGGCGTCGGAAGCCGGGTCCCCGGCTAGCCGCCGGCGACGCTGCGGGTCGAGGCCTGCACGCCCACGCCGACGTAGGCGACGTCCCCGGGAAGGGCCAGCGCGCGGAGGCTGTTGCGTCCGTCGTAGATGGCCCGAAGATCGGGGAACCAGGCGGCGTCGAGCGCCGCGAAGGCGCGGTCCGCGGTCTGCGTCACGATGGCCCGGAATGGGCCGGGCTCGCCCCAGTGCCACGGCTCGGCACCGAGCGCCCGGATCTCCTCGTCAGCGAGGAGCGGGTCGAACGCGGAGACGCGCGCCCCGGCTGCCCGCAGCGCGTCGATCACGGCGATCGCGCGGCTGTAGGCAAGCTCCTTCACGCCCTCGCGGTAGGTCATCCCGAGGACGAGAACGGGAGTCCCGGCGAGGCCGCCGACCAGCGGGTCGAGGGCGGCGAGCGCCCGGTCGACCTGGCCGTCGTTGACCCGGCGCGCGGTCTCGACAACGGAGAGGCCAGGGGCGCGGGCGAGGAGCAGGTGCGGGTAGACCGGGATGCAGTGCCCCCCGACGCCGATGCCGGGCTGGTGGATGTGGCTGTACGGCTGGCTGTTGGCGGCCGCGATCACCTCCTGCACGTCGATCCCGTGCAGGTCGGCGGCGCGGGCGAACTCGTTCGCCAGCGCGATGTTCACGTCGCGGTACGTCGTGTCGGCGAGCTTGGAGAACTCGGCCGCCTCGGAGCTGCTCATCGCCACGACCTCGGCGTCGAGCACGCTCGCATAGAAGCGCGCAGCCCGGTCCGTCGATGCCGCGCCGATCCCGCCCACGAGCTTCGGGTAGACGGCGAGATTCTCGAGGACGGCGCCCGAGAAGAGCCGTTCGGGCGAGAAGGCCACGAAGAAGTCGCGATCCGCGACCAGCCCGGACGCGGCTTCGAGCGCCGGGGCGAAGCGCTGACGCGTGTCGCCGAGGGGGAGCGTCGTCTCGAAGATCACGGTGCTCCCGGCGTGGACCCCGGGCGCGATCGAGGCGACCGCTGCATCCATGTACCGGTAGTCGGGCCGCTGCTCGGCGTCGAGCATCACGGGCACGATGAGCACGACCACGTCCGCCTCGCGCGCGGCCGCTGCCGCATCGAGGGTGGCGCGCAACAGGCCCTCGGCGTGGACCCGGCTCACGAGCTCCGCGAGGCCGGGCTCGTCGCCGACGTGCGAGCGGCCGGCGTTGATCGTCGCGACGACATCGGGGTTGATGTCCACCGCGATGACCGACCAGCCGTGCGTCGCGAACTGCGCCGCGAGCGGCAGGCCCATCTTGCCGGCCCCGACCACCGCGACGATGCCCGCGGTCGCCTCCTCGCCGGTCCAGCGGTGGACGAGGTGTGCCGGGGCGTGGCGACACGGGTTCGGCGTGACGTGGATCGACCCGCCGAGCATCGACGCGCCGGCGGACGGGCGCCCGACGATGGTCATTCGCCCAGCTTCCCGTCCGGCGGCAGGTCCACCGGGCGCCTCGTTGCGGCCGCGTCGAGGAGCGCGGTGGCCATCACCACCGCCCAGGCGCCATCCTCGCCGTCGACATATGGGCGCTCCCCCGTCCTGACGGCCCGGACGAACGCGTCCAGCTGGGCGGCGAGCGGCTCGTGGGTCTCGACCGGGATCTCGGCGACGTCGCCGGCGAACGTCGGCGCGTAGCCGCCGAGAAGCTCGGGGTGCGCGAGGTCGGAGCGCGTGAAGGTCAGGCGCTGGGTCAGGTAATCGAGCTCGAACATGCCCTCTTCCCCGACGACGACCAGCTGGCGCCGCTTGGCGGGCGTGAGCCAGTTCACGTCGAGCATCCCGGCCGCCCCGGACGGGAAGTGGAGCAGGCCGAAGAGCAGGTCCTCGTGGGAGGCGTGCTTGCGCTTCGCGAGCTCCGCGTAGACGCGGGTTGGGCGCTCGCCCGCGATCCAGCACAGCATGTCCACGTCGTGGGTGGCGAGGTCCACCGTCACCCCGACGTCGCGGACGCGGGCGGGAAACGGGCCGGCGCGGCGGCTCGCGATCGAGTAGACCGTGGTCAGCCAGCGCGCGTGGAGGAGCCGCCCGAGCTCGAGGACCGCGGGGTTGTAGCGCTCCACGTGGCCCACCTGGACCGGGACGCCCGAGGCCCTGGCGGTGCGCACGATCCCGAGCGCCTCGGCCGGCGTTGCCGCCAGCGGCTTCTCGACGAGGATCGGGATGCCGCGCTCGATCGCCGCGAGCGCCAGCGCGACGTGGGCGGTCGTCGGCGCAGCGATCACCAGCGCGTCGATCTCGGCCTCGTTGACCATCGCGATCGGGTCGCCCCAGCCCGCTGCGCCGGTCTGCCGGGTCGCCGCGCCGAGCATCTCGGGATCGGGGTCCCCTACCGCCACGAGCCGGCACTCCGGATGGGCGGCGATGACGCGGAGGTGGTTGCGGCCCATCGAGCCGAGGCCGGCCAGGGCGACGCGGAGCGGCGCGGGCGTGCTCATCGGCGCCGGGCCGGCTCGGTCATCGTCTTCATCGCCCCGCGCCCGGAGTTGCCACCGCGCGGATCGCGGCCACGATCGCCTCGAGATCCTCCTGGGACAGCCGCGGGTGGACCGGGACGGCGAGCACCTCGTCGGAGAGCCGGTCCGTGACCGGCAGCGGCAGGTCCGCGGCGCCGGGAAGGTAGGCCTGGAGGTAGGCCTGGCGATGGATCGGAACCGGGTAGTAGATGAGGGTGCCGATGCCGCGCTCGGCGAGGCCGTCGATCACCTGCTGGCGCTCCCCCGGGAAGCGCATCACGTACTGGTGCCAGACGTGGCCGCGACCGGCGGGCTCGGTCGGGACCAGGTAGTCGGCGCCCAGGTGCTCGGTCAGGAAGGCGGCGTTCCGGCGGCGCTGCTCGGTGCGCTCGTCGAGCCGGCCCAGCTGGGCGAGCCCGAGCGCCGCGGCGAGGTCGGTGGGCTTGAAGTTCGTGCCCAGCGCTTCGTGGTGGTAGCGGACCCGCATGCCGTGGTTGCGGAAGAGACGCAGGCGATCGGCCACCTCGTCGTCGTCGGTCGTCGCGAAGCCGCCCTCGCCCGTCATCAGGTTCTTGGTGGCATACAGGCTGAACATGGCGGCGCCGAACCGGCCCGCGCGCTTCCCGCCGTACGTCGCGCCGTGCGCCTGGGCCGCGTCCTCGACGAGCTGCAGGCCGTGGCGCACCGCGATCGCCGCAAGCGGGTCCATGTCCGCCATGAGGCCGTACAGGTGGACCGGCAGGATCGCCTTCGTGCGCGGCGTGATCGCGGCTTCCACGAGCGCGGGGTCCATGCAGAAGTCGTCCGAGCGGATGTCGATGAGGACCGGCGTCGCGCCGACGCGGAGGATGGCGCTGACCGTCGCGTTGAAGCTGAAGGAGACCGTGATCACCTCGTCGCCGGGGCCGATCCCGAGCGCGTGGAGGATCGCCTCGAGGGCAACGGTGCCGTTGGTCATCAGGATCGCATGCCCCACGCCGCAATAGGCGGCCCAAGCCTCCTCGAAGGCGGCGGTCCGCTTCCCCATCGCGAGCATGCCGGAGCGCAGGACCTCGAGGACGGCCTCCTCTTCGGCGGGGCCGATGTCGGGGCGGGAGATCGGGATCACAGGACGGCTTCCTCCGGTACGGCGACGCAGGAGTCCCGGTCGATCCGGAAGCGGGTCCCGCAGGACGGGCAGGCGGCGTCGCCCACGAGATCGCCGGGCGCCGGCAGGTCCCCCGCGGCGCGGAGGCGCTGGCCGCAGAAGCAGACCCAGCCCATGCGCCGGGCCGGGTTGCCGGCCACGAGGGCATGATCGGGCACGTCGCGGGTGACGACCGCGCCCGCGCCGACGGTGGCGAACGTGCCGACCACGGTCCCCGCCACGACCACGGCCCCCGCCCCGATCGAGCATCCCCGCCGCAGCAGGATCGGGCTGACGGTCCAGTCGTCCGCGCGGGCCAGCTCGCCGGATCGCGTGATCGCGCGCGGGAAGCGGTCGTTGGTGAGGATCGCGTTCGGGCCGATGAAGACGCCATCCTCGACGCTCACGCCGTGGTAGATGAGCGCAGCGTTCTGGATCTTGACGCGGTCGCCGATCGTGACTCCCTCGTCGATGAACGCGTCGCGCCCGATGATGCACTCGGCGCCGATGCGCGCCCCGGTGCGGACCTGGGCCCGGTGCCAGACGCTGGAGCCGGCACCGACGCGGACGCCGGGCTCGAGGTCCGCGGTCGGATGAATTCGGGCAGAGGGATCGATCACGTGCGGTCTGCGGCCTCCTGTCGGGTCGCGCAGGCGCGGGGCGAACGGATGATCGCGCGCGGACCGGGGTGTTGAGTATACAGGCGGGACCGGCGGTCACGCCTTGTGACGGGCAACCCGGAACACGGCGGCCAGCGCCCCGAACACGGCGGCGAGGGCGAGCGCGCCGCGCCAGTCGAGGAGAACCTTCGGGTTGCCGTCGACCCGGCGCGCGAGGACGAAGCCGATCGCCGTGGTCGGGCCGACCTGCACCTGGTTGGCTACGACAGACCGGACGATGGACTGCTCGATGCGCACGTCCTGCGCGAGGACCGATCGCACCACGCCCTGGGAGACGCTCGCCTCGCGCGCGGCGATGCCACCCACGAAACCCATCTCCACGGACGCATGGTCTCCGGCGATCCCGCCGACGACGCCGCTGCGGACGTGGACATCCTGCGCACGAATTCCGCCGACGGCGCCGCGCGCGAGCTCGACCGCAGCCGGCATCGGCGGAACGAGCGGGGCCCGCTTCGATGCAAGGGACGCCCGGGTTTCGGCCGCGGGCGTCGTGCCGGCCTCAGCCACGCCGGGCGCTGGCGCGTCGGCGGCGGGCGTTGGGGACGTGGGCGCGTCGGACGCCGGCGCGTCGGGCGCTGATGCGGCGTGCGCGGAGCGTCGGCCGCGCCTCGGCGGGATGTCGCCGGGTGCGAGGATGGGCTCGTCGGTCATCGGATTCTCCTCGCCGAGCGCCAGCAGCGCCGAATGCGCCCGGTCCCCACCAGCCTACTGCGACGGCCGCCTGTCCGGCGGGGTATCCTGCCGACCGCATGCGTGGACGAACCGTCGGCCTGATCCTCACGGGCGTCGTGGCTGCGGTCGCCATGGCCGCCGCGGCCCTGGCCGGGCCGGCGCCCCTGAACCCCGCCATGCCTGGAGGGACGGCATCCATCGGCGCCCCAACGTCCGCGGCAGCATCGCCGACCGCCGGCCCGGCCGCAGCGGCCTCGAGCTCCCCGTCAGTGAGCCCGCTGGCCCCTCCGTCCCCGAGCGTGGCCCCGAGCCCGGCGCCGGCCCTGGTGCCCGCCCCGCTGACCGGGCGGATGGTCACACCCGCGCTCGCCGCACGCCATCCGATCGCCGTCATGGTCGACGACCACGCGGACGCACGGCCGCAGTCGGGCTTCAACGCGGCCTCGGTCGTCTGGCAGGCGCCGGCCGAAGGCGGCATTCCGCGCTACATGCTGATCTTCGGCGAGGGCGACCCACCGGCGGTCGGGCCTGTCCGCAGCTCGCGCCTCTACTTCATCACCTGGGCCGCCGAATGGCACGCGCTCTACGTCCACGTCGGCGGCTCGCCCCAGGCCCTGGCGACGCTCGCCGCGTCCGGTTCCGGCCAGCTCGTCTACAACGCCGACGAGTTCCGCTGGGGCGGAACCTACCTGTGGCGGATCACGCAGCGGTTCCCGCCCCACAACGTGTACACGGACGGGAAGCATCTCCGCGCCCTCGCCAGCCGGGTCGGGGCCACGGCGCCCGCGGCCGGGCCCGCGTGGATCTTCGCTCCGGGAGCGCCCCTCGCCGAGCGTCCCGCCGACGCCCGCCTGGAGATCACGTACCCGGCCAGCCAGGTGGCCTATCGCTACGATCGCGCCTCGAACACGTACCTCCGCTTCGTTGGCGGGCAGCCGCAGGTCGACGCCGGTGATGGGCGCCAGGTCGCCCCGGCGAACGTCGTCGTGATGACGGTGGTCTTCGGGCCGCTCAACGACGGAAACCCGAGCAAGCAGCGCCTGGAAGCCCAGGTCGTCGGCAAGGGGCCCGCCTGGATCGCCGCCAACGGCATCACGATCCGCGGCACCTGGCGCAAGGCATCGAACGACGGCCCCACCCGCTTCTACGGGAGCGACGGGAAGGAGGTCACCCTCACCGTCGGCCAGACGTTCATCCAGGTCGTGCCCCCCGGCACACCCGTCCGCATCGTCGCGGGCACTCGCGTCATCGAGACCCCGCCCGGGACCGGACACGCCCGCACCTAGGCCTGGGAGCGACGCACCACCGCGGCCGCGTAGGCCTCCCGCGTTCCCCGCGCCACGTCCGCCCACGTGCGCCGCCCCGGGGCCGCGCGCTCGGCTGCGGCGGCGGCGATGGCGTGATGCACGCGCTCCTCGGTCCACGCCGCCCGCAGCGCCGAGGCCAGCCGGTCCGGGTCGCGCGGGGGCACGAGGAGACCGGCCGATCCGACCGCCTCCGGCACCGCTCCGACCGCGCTCCCGACGATCGGCGTCCCGGTCGCGAGCGCGTCGAGGACCGGCAGCGCGGTCGCGTCCGCGAGCACCGGGTGGAGCGATGCTCGAGCGCCCGAGCGCAGCAGCGCGGCCCGCTCCGGGGCGAGGCCAGGAGCGAAGGCGAGCACATCGCCGATGCCCGCCTCGTACGCCTGGCGGGCGAGCGACGCGCGGTCATCGGGCGAGGCACCGAGCACGAGCACGCGCGGCGGCCACGCCACCGCCCGTGCGAGCCGGGCCGGCCGGCCGGCGGAGGCGAGGCGCCCGAGCGCCGCGAGCAACGTGCCGACGTCCTGCCGCGCGTCGTAGCGGCCCGGGTAGACGAAGTACCGCTCCGGCAGGCCGAACCGCTCACGCTCGGCGGCGAGGCGCGCCCGGGTCGCGTCGCCCTCCGGCGTGCCGGCGGCTTCCTGCGGGCGGAGCGCATCGTCGCCGGCGAGCGGCACGATGCGCACGTGCGCCGGACGCAGGCGGAGGAGGCGGACCGCCGCACCCGCCACCGCCTCGCTGCCCACCACCACGCAGGCCGCATCGCGCAGGAGCTGTGCCCGGAGCCGCTGCCCGAACCGGGCGGCCGGGGTCCGCTGGTACTGCTCCGGCAGCTCCCACGACGCGAGGTCGAGGAGCGTCGCGACCACCGGCAGGCCGGGGCCGATCGGGAGCGCCCCCGCGACGGCATGGGCGACTGTCCCGACGGCACCCGATGACGTGGCACCGCGACCCGCTCCCAGGCCGGCCCCGCGGACGAAGAACGGGTCGAGCGTCAGCGCTCCCGAACGGAAGATCCGCGTCGGCGGGAGCCGGCGCCGGCCGGCGACCGCGAGGCCGGGGAACTCGGCGGTCGGATCCGCGGCCCCGAGGTCCAGGAGCGCCACGAATGACTCGCCGGCCAACGGCGTCGCGGCGTAGGCAGCCAGCAACCGTCGAAGGTACGCCGCGGTGACCGGTGCGCGGTCGGGATCCTGGAGCGGCCGGACGTCGATCAGGACGCGGGTGCCCGCCGGGTCCGCCGGGGCGGGGCCATCGCCCAGCCTCATGGCGCGCGCCGGGGACCCCGGCCCCTGATCTCGTCGAAGCGGAGCTGGCAGACCACCACCAGCGCCTCGACGACGATGCGACGGCTCATCTTGGACTGGCCGACACGCCGGTCGCGGAACGTGATCGGGACCTCGCGGATTCGGGCGCCCAGGCGGTTCGCGCGGTAGGTCATCTCGATCTGGAAGACATAGCCGCCCGCGTGGACGCCGTCGAAATCGATGGCCGACAGGGCTCCCGCCCGCCATGCCTTGAAGCCCCCGGTGAGGTCACGGGCCGGCAGGCCGAGCACGAGACGGGCGAACAGGCTGCCGCCCCGGCTGATCACGCGGCGTGCGATTCCCCAGTCGACGACGCCGCCGCCGGGGGTGTACCGCGAGCCGATGACGAGGTCCGCCGAGCCCTCGACGACCGGCGCGAGGAGACCCGGCAGCGCGGCCGGGTCGTGGGACCAGTCGGCGTCCATCTGGAGCACCGCCGTCGCGCCGCTCTGGAGCGCGACGCGGAACCCGGCAAGGTAGGCCCGGCCCAGGCCGGCCTTCGCGGTCCGGTGGAGAACCCGAACGCGGGCGTCGGCCTCGCGCGAGCCGGTCCGCCATCTCCCCCGTTCCGTCCGGCGACCCGTCGTCGACGACGAGGAGCGTCGCGTCCGGGAGCGCGCCGAGGATCGCCGCTGCGATCGAGTCGAGGTTCTCCGCCTCGTCGTACGTGGGGAGGATGATCCACGGCCCGGGCCGGGCCTCCGACGTCGCCGATCCGGACGCGGCCGGTGCCGATCCGGACACCGTCGATCCCGATCCCGGCATCGCCGGCGGCACGGTGAGCGACTCGGCTTCCATCATGGGCGCAGTGTAGGCGAGCCGGCCCCGCCGGCGGACGTGACCCTCTCGATGCCGCCGGACGTGACCCAATGCCGGACGCGACGCCGCCGGACGTGACGCCAGGGGTGCCGCGCGCCTGGCACGGCCTGGCAGCACGGCTACCGGACGGTCACGCTCAGCGTCGAGCTGTTCACGTGACGCAGGGCGTCGCGGGCAGCCAGGACGATCGTTGCCGGGCCCGGCGCGCTGGCGGCGACGGTGGCGCTCGCGCGGAACGAGCCGTCTGCCAGCTTCACGACCGCCATCGCCGCGGGGGCGATGCCGGCCTGCCGGAGCGTCGCCTTCGGCAGGGCCGCGAGCGGCTCCGCCGAGCGGAACCGGACGGTCAGCGTGTCGCCCGCGGCGAGCGTCGTGGCCGAGAGCGTGCCGGTGAACGCATCGGCCACGATCGACCGGCGCAGCACGGTCGTGCCGTATGGACCGACCACGCTGAGCGCGGCGACGTAGGTCCCGCGCGGCGCCATCGCGCCGCCCGTGACCCGGCCGTCCCAGCGCCAGGTCCACGTCCCGGCAGCGCGGGCGGACCCGGTCATTGCGCGCCGGACAGTCGCGCCCGATGCGTCGAGGATCGCGAGCGTCACCTTGGCGGTTCGCGCCAGTCGGAACGAGAGCGTGCTCGTGGCGGCCAGGGAATCGCCGTCCTGCGGGAAGAACAGGCCCGGTGCGGTCCGCAGGAACCCGACCGTCCGGTCCACGAGGAGCGGTGCGCTGCTTGTCGCCCGGTTCCCCGACGCGTCCATCACGTCGAGGGTGAGCAGGTACCGTCCGTCGGGAGTGGCGCGGCCCGCCGCGTCGCGGCCGGTCCACGTGGCGGCCCCGGAGGTCCCGCTGAGCGCCCACGTCTTGATGACCGTCTTGCCGCGAAGGATCCGCAGCCAGCCGGTACCGGTCTCGCTCGCCGTCCAGGCCAGCCGGACGCTGTCCGCCGTCCCGTCCCCATCCGGGCTGAACGCGGGCGGCGTCGGCGTCAGGCTCAGCACGGGTGGCGTCGAGTCGACGACGACCGTCCAGGTCCGGGTCGCGGGGTTCCCGGCCGCGTCGAGAACCCCGAGCGTCAGACTGTACGAACCGTCCGCCACGACCGACCCGTCGTCCGCTCGGCCGTTCCAGGTCGCGGAGACGGTCGCGCCGGCACCTACCAGCGTCCTGACCGCCGGCCCGCCGGCGGCGGGAGCGACGACCAGCGACCAGCCGACGGCATCGGCGGAGCCGGTCCCGGTTGCGGTGACCGTCTCATACCGGCCGTCGCCGTTCGGCGAGAGGCGCGTGCCGCTGATCGCCGGCCGGCCCAGCGTCGGCGGCGCGGTGTCGACGGTGATCCCGACCGCCGCTCGCAGGCCCGGCGTGACCGGGCTCGTGGCCGGCCACGTCACGTGGGACACCCGCGGCGGTGCCGACCAGCTGGAGGACGTAGCTTCCGTCGGGCACGCGCGCGCCGGCCAGCGTCCCGTCCCAGGTCGTCGCCTGCGCGCCTCCCGCCCGGTTGGCGGACAGGGGCAGCGAGCCAACGGGGCTCCCGTCCGGGCCGAAGACCCGGAGAGCCAGGCTGTCGAGCGTGCGCCCGTTCGTCCAGGCGATCGCGAGACGGTCCTTCGAGCCATCGCCGTTCGGGGAGAACGACCGGGCCGCGACCGCCGCAGGCCCCGCCCCGGTGCTCGCCGCGGGGCTCGGCGCCGACCCGAAGCGCATGCCGGCAAGGGTCGCCGCGACCGTCGTGCTGTTCGGGGCGGGGATTGCCACCATGTTCGAGGAGCCGTTGCCGCTTGCCGCGATCCAGGCGTTGGTGCGGACATACCCCGCCGGCTGCCACGCGGTGATCGGGCCGTTCACCTGGTACCACGTGTACCCGTCGACGCTCGACGGGCCGCCGGTGATGGCGAAGACGTCGCCGCGTGCCGCCGAGCCGAGCCTGCGTCGCGGAGGTGCCCGGCGCGGACCGGACGTTGAGCTGGGACGCGGTGACCCGGCCGAAGCCGCCGGCCGCGAGCACCGGGGCCGCCGCGTAGACACTCGTGACGTTCCAGCCGGAGAGGTTCCCCACGCCGTCGCGCGCGCGGACCCGGAACGAGTAGGCGTGCCCGTCGGCACCCAGCCAGACGTCGGTCGTGGCCTGCGTGCCCGAGATCCAGGGGAGCCACGGGCCGCCGTCGGTGGAGACCTGGAGGTCGTACGACGCCACGCCGTGCCAGTCGTCGATCCCCGTCCAGCTCACGCCGAACCCCTCGTCGCCCTGCACGGCCGGCAGCATCACGATCCCGGCCAGCGGCGGCGTCGTGTCGGTCAGGAACTTGTCGGCAAGGGCCTTGTACAGCTCGGGACGGGTGCCGTCGTAGCCGAGCGCCCAGATCCCGACCCCGCGGATCCCGGACAGGTTGACCATGTCGTAGCGGGCGCGCAAGCGTCTGCGCGTCGTCGTAGTAGAGCTGGCGCCAGGTCGTGGTGCAGCCGGCCGAGGTGCAGCTCTGCTTCCGGTAGGCCACCCAGGCCGAGACCTCCCGGTCGTCGTACCGACGCCCGTGCTGCGCGGCGAGCGCCACCGCGCTGTCGTAGGTGACCGCCGTGGAGTAGCCGGCTGTCGCGCCGCTCTGCGTTCGTGCGTTTCTCGCGTCGGAGACCGTCGACCAGGCCCTGCCGTAGTACGGGATGCCCAGGATGATCCGGTTCGCGGGGACCCGGGCCAGGTACGCCTGCACGGTCTCGGTGAGGTCGTAGGCAGGACCGTCGAGCGGGTCGACCGAACCGGCGTTGGCGGAGCCGGCCGTCCGGTAGTCGTAGCCCATGACGAAGACGGCATCCGCGGCGGCCGGCCCCAGCGCCTGCTCGAGGGGGTAGTTGGCCGGCTGCCCGAGCGTGTCGAACGAGATGTGGTAGCCGGGACCGATCGCCTCGAAGCTGGCCCGGATCGCCCGGACCAGGGCCACGAACTCGTCCTCGTATCCCTGCACGAGCGGCTCGAAGTCGAGGTTGATCCCGTCGGCCCCGCGATCGCGAACCGCCGCCACGGCCTGCCGGGCCAGGTTCGCCCGCGCGGTCGCACTGCCCAGCAGCGCCTCCTGGATCGCCGCCTGGTTGTCCGTCCAGGCGAACACCGAGAGCGTGAGCGTGACGCGAGTCTTCGCGGCGTGGGCCGCGTTGATGACGTCGGTCATGCTCGCGCTCGTCCAGCCGGCCCAGCCGTCGGACAGCGATCCATCGCTGTTGCGCTTCAGGAGGTTCCCCGCGCCGTCGACGCCCAGCGAGAAGTAGGCAACGTGGGAGAGCACGCTGAAGTTGAGCCGCGTGGACGGATCGGAGACCTCCCAGTAGGGCAGGAACCCGTAGACGTCGCGGCGGAGACCGGTCGAGGCCGGCGCGTCGGCCGCACGGGCCGCGGGAATGGCCAGGCTGGTCCCGCGCGCCGGGAGTCGGGATGGGATCGGGCATCCCGGTGCCGCGGGCGTTTCCGGAACCGGCCGTCGCCGGCGCCCGGGGAGTGGACGACGCGGCGGGCGCAGGGGCATCGGCCATCTGCGTGCCGCTGAGGCGGCCGGCCGGCAGCGCGTGCGGCGCCCGCCCGCCGACCGTGTCTCCGTCACCGGGGCGAGGCGCGAAGCCCACGCTCACCCGGCCGCCGGGGACGAATGGCGTCCGGTCCCCGGCATGCTCCTGGGCATCGAGGTACATCTCGCTCGGGCCCTGGCCGGGCGTCGTGACGTACGGGCTGAGGTCGGGCCCCGTCGGAGCCTCGTCGGGCGTCGCAAGCGCCGGGACCTGCGTCCGGCATCGCCGGGGCCGCGTCGGGCATCGCGATCGCGGGGGCGGGTGCCGGCGGCTCGCCGAACCGGGCGGCGGCCGCCGGCGGAAGGAGCGAGGCCAGCATCGCCATACCCACAACCACGGCGGCGCCACGGCGGCGCGACGGCGAGCGGGCGGGGCGGCGTGCACGGATCACGAGCGGTCCTCGTCGGCACCGGCACGGCGATCGTGGCGGCGCGATGTGGCGCTGATGTCGACCGGAGGGAGGGCACCGCCCCAGGAGACGACCTTCACGTCGATGGCTCGGGTCATGGTACGCCTCGCAGGACCCCGGACGACACCGACCCGAGGTCCTTCCACGAACGGGTGGGCCTGCGCCCCCCGGGCGCCCCTGCAGGGCGGCTCAGTGCAGCCGGTAGCCGATGCTCGCGCCGGCGGCCCGGCCGAACCGGTCCACGCCGGACACCCGGACGGTCACGGCGCCGGCAGGTCCGGCCGCGAACCGGATCTTGACGCGATACGTGGCGGTTCCGACCTTCACCGTCCGGTAGGTGACGCGCGACCGGCCCGGCTGAGTGACCGAGATCGAGGGGTTGGCGCGAAGTGCCTCAACCGAGACGAGCGTGATCGTGACGGTCTGGCCCGCGGCCGGGGTCGTGTCGGACGCCAGGATCCGGATCCCGCCGCTGTAGACCCACGTCTGCTCGGTCGTGGTCGTCGTCCCGTCGGCGACGGTCACCTGCGAGAGGTATCGTCCGCTCGGCGCGAGCGCTCCCGTGTCGGTGCGGCCGTCCCAGCGCACGGCGTGCGGGCCGGCGTCGAGCTGTGCCGCCGTGTACCACGTCCGCACGGGAAGTCCGGCCGCCGTGGTGACCTGCCAGGTGACGGTGGCCGGGCGCGAGAGCGCGACGGTGAGGGTCGAGACCCGCGGGTCCGTCCCGCGCGCCGCGGGCGCGATCCAGGCGGGCGCCGCGGCCACGCCGCTTCGGGTCGTGGCGATCACGACCGGCGCGGTGACGCGAGGGCTGGCGCCGCCGGCCGCGTCGCTGGCGGTGACGTCGAGGACGTACTGGCCGTCCGGCACCGGCGACCCGGCGTCGGCGCGGCCGTCCCAGGTGATCGCGCCTGGTCCCGCCGCCGCGGCGAAGGCGATGGTGCGGACCGTCGTGCCGGCCGCGTCGCGGATCGTGGCCGCGACCGCTGCGCGCTCCGAGAGCGTGAACGCGAGGCCAGCGGAGTCGTTCATGCCGTCGCCGTTCGGCGTCACCAGGATCGGCGCGCCCGGGACACCGCTGGCCGTCAGCACTGGCGGGGTCGCGTCCAGGGTGAGCGCGGCCCGCGCCATCGCCGGCGGGCTGCCCCAGGCATCGCCCGCCGTGACGACCACGGTGTACGAGCCGTCCGGGGCAGGACGCCCCGTCTCATCGCGGCCGCCCCACGCGGCTGCTCAGGGTGGGACCGGAAGCGGCGAAGGTTGCGACGCTGGCGCCGGCGGAGCTGACGATCGAGACCGACCAGTCGACGGCCTTGCTCGCGGTGGCGGAGATCGTCACGACCGCGCCCAGGGTCGGGTTGAACGCCGACGGGGCGACGGCCAGGTCGCGGATGGCGGGTGGCGTCCCGTCGCGCGGGCTCAGGCCTGCCGGACCCACGTAGCCCGCCCGCGCCCCGTCCACCGTGGCCACGCGGTAGGCGAGACCGCCGGTCGGCGCGGACACGGACGCGAGAAGGCGGAGGTGCGTGCCATCCGGAAGGAGCGCCGGGGCGGCGCCCGTCGCCGGGTCCGGTGCCAGGTTCGCGTCCGGGTAGATGCCGACGCCGCCGGCACCGGTCACCTCGGCCGCGCCCGGCACGACCAGCGCGACCGGGCTCGACGACGGGCCCGCGCGAACGGGCGCCCGTGACGTCGTCGGTACGGAGGGCGGGCAGCGCGACCATGGAACGGTAGAACCCGCTGGGCGGGGCGGCAACGTCGGGATCCGAGTAGGCCGTCAGCCCGGGCGTCCGGCTGCTCGCGAACGTGAAGGTGTTGCCGGCGGCCCATGGCTTCGTCCGGAAGAGCTGGTCCAGGGTCTGGTGCGTCGTGAAGAGCTGGTCCACGTACCACGCGGTGTCGGAATGCGCGTCGGCGATCACGGCGCGGGCGCCCGCCTGCAGGAAGCCGGCCGCGAAGTTGTCGATCCGCGCCTTCGCGACCGTCAGGCTCGGCGCGGTCTGGCCCGGCTCGGAGTTGCCCGACGCGTAGCAGAGGTGCGCAAGGATCACGACCGCACCAGGCGCCAGCCGCACCTCGCCGCCGATGTAGGACTCACCGTAGTAGCGGTTGTTGCTGTCGCCCTGGCCGGCGGCGGCGTTGAGCCCGAGACCGTCCTGTCGATCGGGCCAGAGCGTCGAGAGGTACGGGCTGGGATAGCCGTTCCCGTGGCCCATGTAGACGACGATGCTCGCGCCCTGCATCGCGGCCTTCACGGCCGACCACGTCGCGTTCGGGCTGTACACCTTCACCACGTTCGAGGAGTACTGCGTCGCGGTTGCGTAGACCGTGTCCATGTATGCCCGGTAGGAGGACGTCGTCGACTCGGTGGCACCGACGATCAGGACGACCTTCGGGTCGGCAGAGGCGGCTTCCGCGGCCCGCACGCCGGGGGAGGGCGCGACGATGCCGGAGACGGCCAGCAGGCCGGCGATGAGGACGGGAACCAGTCGGCGCACGAAGAGGCACTCCTGTCTCGTGGGAAGCAGGACTACCTTGGCCGTCGAGCGAGGCCGCCTCAATCGCCCGGTCGGCGCGACCGGCCCCCGACCATCGGGCTACCGCGGGCCACGAAACCAGGGCGAGCCGAGTGCGGGCCGGCTCGGTGCGGTGCGGTCTGCGGCACCGAGGTGCGCAGCGCACCCTCCGGCGCGCAGGGCGTGGCGTCGGGCGCGCGGCAGCGCGCCGGGTTCCGCGCGCTGGTGGCGTCACTCCGCGCGCGAGGCGCTCCACGAGCTGGGCCAGCGACGGGTTCGAACGGTCTCGCCCGGACAGGATCGGGCGGCCATCCGCCTGGCCGGGAACGACGGGCCACGGGACGGCGGCGAGCGGATCGTCCCATCCGAAGCCGAGCTCGTCGGTGTCGTCGTATTCGGCGGTCACCAGGTAGACGAGCGCGAGCGCCTCGAGCGCGAGGAAGCCGTGGGCCACCCCGGCCGGGATGGTGACCGTGGAGTCGGCCACCAGCTCGCGCGTCTCGACGATCGGCCGTGTGCCGCTGCCGTCGAGCAGCGGCCGCGCGTCGACGAGGGCGACCCAGGCGCGGCCGTCTGCCACGACCCAGTAGTCGAGCTGGCGTCGGTGCAGGTGGAGACCCCGGAGAACGCCCGCGGCCGATGTCGACAGGTTCGCCTGCATGAAGCGAGGCTCCGGCATCGCGGCTCCGGTCGGACCGCCACTCCCGGCGAGCGCCTCGATCGCGGTCGAATCCCCGATCCCGGCCGAGCCGGCGAACCAGCCTGCCCGCCACAGCTCGCGGAAGCTCCCCCGCTCGTCCGCGTGGCGCGCGATCGAGCCCCAGCGGACGCCGCGGATCGCGGAGGCGGCACCGGTCCGGGTCGGGTCGCTCATGGGCGGTTCACCGGCGGGCCGCCGCGGCGCGGTCACGCACGAGGATCGGCACGTAGTCGGCGAAGGCGGCCTGCCACGCGCGCAGGTGCTCGCCCGATGGCGGCAGGGTCGGCTCCAGGACGGCCCACGCGGGCGGTGAGGAGGGCCGCGTCCACGACGACAGCGGGATCTCGACGATCGGGACGTCCACGCCGACGGCGGCGAGCACGTGGCGGGCCCAGCCCGCCCGCGAGACCGAGCCGCCGTTCACGATGTGGTGAATGCCCGCGAAGGTCCCGGCGGCCAGCAGGTCGAGGATCGCCTCCGCGAGGTCGGGCGCGAACGTCGGCGAGCCGACCTCGTCACCCACGACCTTGAGCGTCTCGCGCGCCGCCCGCGCCCGGTCCGCGGCTGACAGGATGCGGGCCGGGAAGTCGTTGCCGGGCGGGCCGTACAGCCACGCCGTGCGGACGATCGCGAGCTGCGGGACGGCCGGTGGCGACGCCGTGCCCGGATCGGCGGCAGGCACTGCGCCCGTGCCCGCAGGCATGCCGGCGGACGAGCGATCGACCACGGCGCCGTGCCGCAGGAAGGCAGCCTGCGCCGCCGATTCGCCGGCGAGCTTGCTGGTACCGTACGAGTTGCGGGGTCTCGGCCGGTCCCCGGTGGCGTAGCCGCGGCCGTCGGTCCGGCGTCCGTCGAACACCTCGTTCGTCGAGACGATGACGAGGTCCGCGCCCCCCTGGACGCAGGCCTCCGCGAGCTCGGCGACGGCCATCGCGTTCCGGCGCATCGCGCGCTCGGGCTCACGCGCACAGCCGTCCACGTCCGTCCAGGCCGCGGTGTGCACCACGACCTCCGGCGCCGTCATCCGGACACAGCGGGCGGCCGCCTCCGGATCGTCGATGTCGTAGGTGGGGCGGCTCCAGGCGAGCGGCCCGAGCGGACCCGTGAACGGGGCGTCCTCGAGCGCCGCGATGAGCGCCCGGCCAAGCCGTCCCCCGGCGCCCGTGACCGCGACGCGCATCAGCCCCCCGCCCCCTCCGCGGACGCGGAACCGCCCACCGTGGCGCCAGCCGCGGGCCCCGCGTTCGCGATCCGATCGGCGTACTGGCGCTCGTAGTACGCGTCCCACTCCCCGGACCGTGCCGCGCGCCACCATGCCTCGTTCGCCCGGAACCAGTCGATCGTGGCCGCCAGGCCGTCGGCGAAGGCGACCCGGTTCGTCCAGCCGAGCGCGGCCAGCTTGGCGCCGTTCATCGCGTAGCGCCGGTCGTGTCCCGGCCGGTCCTCCACGGAGCGCACGAGCGACCACGGCTTCCCGAGATGCGCCAGGAGGAGCGCCACGACGTCGCGGTTCGGGACGAGGTGGGAGCCGGGCACGTTGTAGATCTCGCCCGCCGTGCCATGGCGCAGGACGTGGTCGATCGCCCCGGCATGGTCGGCCACGAACAGCCAGTCGCGAACCTGCAACCCGTCGCCGTACAGCGGAAGCGGCCGGTCGTCGATCGCGTTCGTGACGAAGAGCGGGATCAGCTTCTCGGGATGGTGGTACGGCCCGTACGTGTTCGAGCCACGGGTGATGACGACGTCCAGCCCGTACGTGACGTGGTAGCTCCAGGCGAGGAGCTCACCGGCGGCCTTTGCCGCCGCGTACGGCGAGCGCGGCCCGAGCGGATCGCCTTCGCGCGAGAAGCCGACCGCAACGGACCCGTAGACCTCGTCCGTGGAGACCTGGACCATCCGCGGCGCGCGTGGACGCTGGCCCGCCGCGGCCCGCTCGGATTCCCGGCGCATGGCCTCGAGCAGCACGTGGACCCCGTCCACGCCGGTCCGCAGGAACGCGGACGGGTCCAGGATGGAACGGTCGACGTGGGACTCGGCGGCGAAGTTGAGGACGGCGTCCGCGTCGGCCAGGAGCGGTCCGACGACCTCGGGATCGGCGATGTCGCCGCGCACGAACGTGAATCGTGCGGCCTGCTCCGGGTCTGCCTCCACCGGGGCGAGGTTCGCGCGGTTGCCCGCATATGTCAGCTTGTCGAGCACCGTGATGTGTGTGCCGTCGTGCCGGGCCAGGACGTCGCGGACGTAGCAGCTGCCGATGAAGCCGGCGCCCCCGGCCACGAGGAGACGCGCGCCCGGGCCGAGGGCGCTCACGCGACCGGCCGCTGCGGCGGTGCGGCGAGCTCGCCGGCGTCGTCGGCCGCGGAGGCGAGCTCGGCGGCGCGGAGGAGCGACGAGACCGTCCCGGCGTCGGCCCAGTGCCCCTCGAACCGCGGCGCGAACAGGCCCCCGGCGCCGATGTAGTGGTTCAGGACGTCGGTGATCTCGAGCTCGCCCCGCCCGGATGGCGCCAGGCGGTCGATGACGCCGAAGGCATCCGGGCGCAGGAAGTAGACGCCGATCGGGATCAGGTCGCTCTTCGGGTGTGCAGGCTTCTCCTCGAACCCGATGACGCTGCCGTCGGCGGCCAGCTCGGCGACCCCGAAGCGCTCCGGGTCCGGCACCTGGAAGAGGAGCGTCCCGGCACCCCACGACCCGGACTCGAACTCGCGGGCAACGGCCGTGAGCGCAGGGCCCCGCAGGATGTTGTCACCAAGGACGCAGCAGAAGGCGTCATCGCCGACGAAGTCGCGGGCCAGCCCGATGGCGTGGGCGATGCCGAGCGCGCCACGCTGGTAGCGGTAGGTGAGGCGGAGCCCGAAATGCTCGCCGTCGCCGAGGAGCTCCACGACGTCGCCGACGCTCTTCCCGCCGACGATCACCATCACCTCCCGGATCCCCATCCCCGCCAGCGTCTCGAGCGGGTAGTAGATCATCGGGCGATCGTAGATCGGCAGGAGGTGCTTGTTCGTCACGATGGTGAGCGGGAAGAGCCGGGTCGCCGTGCCGCCCGCCAGGATCACGCCCTTCATGGCGCCGGGCTCGTCGACGGCGACGCCGTGGGGCGCTTCGTCGCGCGCGGCGTCGGGGCGGGCGTCGCGAACGGCTGCTCCGAGCCGGGCAGCGTCCCATCCGGGTTCACCTGGTCGGTGGGCAGGTCCGTCACATCCGGGATCCCGCCCTGGTAGTCCGTGATCACGAGCACCACCTCCAGGCGATCCAGGTCGATTGCCGGGTCCAGGTACGCCGTCTGGATGACCGCATTCGGGTCGCGGGTCGCATCGACCACCTGGCCGATGACCAGTCCCTTCGGGTAGGGGGACCGGATCCCGCTGCCGAGCGTGATCCCGGCCGTGACGACCTCGTCGCCGATCGTGACCCGCTGCGTGGCATCCACCTTGTCCATGACGAGCTGCCCCCCGAGCGCCCCGACCACCTCGCCGGTCGCGCGGTTCGAGACGACCTCCCCGATCACGGTCGACGTCGGATCGTTGATGAGCACCACGCGGGCGGCATGCGATCCGATCTGGGTGACCCGCCCCGCGAGCGCGCCGCCCCGGCCCACGACCACGTCGCCGACGGCGAGCCCGTCCAGGGTCCCGCGGTCGATGGTCACGACCCGGCTGACGTCGGCCACGTCGCGCCCGATCACGCGCGCGGCGACGGTCGAGTACTGGAACGAGCCGCGGATCTGGAGGAGCGTGGAGAGCTGCTCGTTCTCGGGTCCCAGCGCCCCGAGGCGGAGGTTCTCCGCCGTGAGCCGCTCGTTCTCCGCCTTGAGCGTCCCGTTGTCGCGTCGCAGCTGGTCGATCTCGGCAACCGCGTCGATCACGGACCGCGCCTGGACACCCACGGCGTTGACCGCGTCCTGGGCCGGGGAGAGCGCGAACGCCAGGCCGCGCTGGAGCTCCAGGGCGACCGACGTGGAGCTTGTCGCCATGAGCAGGATGGAGACGGAGAGCAGGATCCCGTAGGCGACGAGGCGCCGTCGCACCACCCGCGGCGTCCGGTGCCCGTATCCCAGGAGGCGGCCCGACACGATCGTCGACCCTCGGCTGCCTAGCGCGGCGGCCGGGCGTACGTGTCGGAGACCAGCACCCGGCTCATGCGATCCAGCTCCTGGAGCACCACGCCGGTCCCGCGTGCGACGCAGGTCAGCGGGTCGTCCGCGATGTGGACCGGCATCTGGGTGGCCTCCGCGACGCGCCGATCGAGGCCCAGGAGGAGCGCCCCGCCGCCGGCGAGCACCACGCCCTGGTCCATGATGTCGGCGACCAGCTCCGGCGGCGTCTCCTCGATCGTGTCCTTGATCGTGTCGACGATCTGCTGGACGGACGGCTCGATCGCCTCGCGGATCTGGTCGGCGCCCACCTCGACGCCGCGCGGCAGGCCGGTCAGGAGGTCGCGACCGCGGAGCAGGACGCGCTGGCTGTCCCAGTCACCCGGATAGCCCGACCCGATCGCGATCTTGATGTCCTCGGCCGTTCGCTCGCCCAGGAGCAGGTTGTACTCGCGACGGGCGAAGTTGACGATGTCCACGTCCATCTCGTCGCCGCCGATGCGGATGCTGCGGCTCACCACGATCCCGCCCAGGCTGATCACGGCGACCTCGGTCGTGCCGCCGCCGATGTCGACGATCAGGCTGCCGGTCGGCTCGGAGACCGGGAGGCCGGCCCCGATCGCGGCCGCCATCGGCTCCTCGATGAGGCGCGCCCAGCGTGCGCCGGCGTTGAGCGCGGCGTCCCGGACCGCGCGCTTCTCCACCTCGGTGACACCCGACGGGACGCCCAGGATCATCCGCGGTCGCGGAATCAGGCCGATCCGGTCGTGCACCCGGTGCACGAAGTACTTGATCATCTGCTCCGTCACGTCGAAGTCGCTGATGACCCCGTCGCGGAGCGGGCGGATGGCGACGATGTTGGCCGGGGTCCGGCCGACCATCCGCTTCGCTTCGGCGCCGATCGCGAGGACCTTGCGGGTCTTCGCGTCGATGGCGACGACGCTCGGCTCGCTGATCACGATCCCACGGTCGCGGACGTGGACCAGCGTGTTGGCAGTCCCGAGGTCGATCCCGATGTCGCGGGAGAAGATTCCGAGGAGCGCGTCGAGCATGATGCGGGCGGATTTCCTTGGACTGAAAGTTCGGGTGGAGCTCGGGGCGCGTCGTGAGGGCGACCGGCGCGAGGCGGCGCGACCGGGCGCGGACGCCCGCGGAGTATACCGCCCGCGGCGGTTCGGTCAGGGGGTGGATCCCTGGCGGGTCCCCGTCGACGTCCGTGCCCGTCGAACCAGGCGCCGCTCAGCCGGCCGCGGCCCGCAGGCCGCTGCGAGCCGGGCCGGTCGAACGAGATGCCGCGATCGCGAAGCGAGACGAACGCCGCGTGGCCGATGACGAGGTGATCGAGCAGGTCGATGTCGAGGATCCGGCCGGCGGCGAGCGCTTCCGCGGTGAGGTGGAGGTCATCCGGGCTCGGGGTCGGATCGCCACTCGGGTGGTTGTGGACGAGGATCGTGCCCGCGGCGTTGATCCGGACCGCGTCGCGGAACAGCTCGCCGATCCGGACCAGCGAGGCGCTCACGTTGCCCTGGTAGACCGTGACGACGCGGAGGACCACGTTCTTCGTGTTCAGCAGCACCACCCGCAGCTCCTCCCGCTCGAGCGAGCCCATCTCCACCATCAGTCGCTCCGCCACGTCGCGCGGGGCGCGCACCGTCCAGCGGCCCTGCGGCCACGCCTCCGCGGCGCGACGACCGAGCTCGAAGGCCGCAGTCAGCTGGGCTGCCTTCGCGATCCCGACGCCGGACAGGCCGCGGAGCTCGAGCTCTCCCGCCCGGGCCAGTCCCGCGAGGCCGTCGTGGCGCGACAGCGCCTCCTCGGCGAGACCCAGGGCGCTGACGCCATGGGCGCCGGAGCCCCACACGAGCGCGATCAGCTCGGCCGCAGACAGGCCGGCCACCCCGCGGGCCGCGAGGCGCTCGCGTGGGCGCTCCGCCGGCGGGATCTCGCGGAGCCGCCGGCCAGCCGGTCGAATGGCCGGGGCGGCCGAACCGGGGTCGATCACCGGGCACCTCCTTGACGGTCTGGTCGTGGGGTTCCCGGGCCCGAACAACGGAGCCCGCCAATTCCTCCGCCATCCGGACCCGAGAACGCAGCGGATCCTATCCGGGGAGCATCACCGCGGACTCAACGCGACATTGCCGGGCGCTCAACCGGGCGATCGCAGACCGGGCGCCCGGCGGGCGGACCGGCGGACCGGTCGGCGGACGCCCGGTCCGGGGAAGGGTCCGCCGATCATCGCGCCGGCGACCGGGGCGGGCGGGCCGAGCTGCCTAGCCTGTCGCGACCCGTGAGCCCGCCAGGAGGAAGAGGACGAGCGGGATCCCGTTGTAGACGGCGTGCAGGGCGATCGGCGCCGCGAGCGTGCGCCTGCGCAGGAAGACCCAGCCGAGCAGGAGCCCGACCGGGATCCGGATCGCGAACGCGATGAGCGCGACGCGGAGCCCCGTCGAGAAGTCGCTGCCGAGAACGGTGATCACGTGGACCAGGGCGAAGAAGAGCCCGGCGCGGACGATCGCCGCCCGCGGGCCGGCGGTCCGTGCCCAGGCGGTGGTCGTGAAGCCGCGGAAGAACAGCTCTTCCCAGAACGGCGCGACGGCCACCGCAGCCACCAGGTTCAAGGTCGCCCCGAAGGGGTCGCGGGTCGGCGGAAGGGTCGGGTCCGGGGCCGCGCCGAGCAGCGCGATCAGGAGGGCAGCGAGGAACGCCGCCGCAAGGATCGCGGGAACGGCGAGCGCGGCGCCCCAGGCGACGTCCTCGACCAGCGAGCCCTCGCCGGGCGCCGGGCCGCCGGAACCCGAGGTCGGCCCAGCGCAGGGCGCCGGGCCCCACGACGAGCAGGCCGATCAGGCCCACCGACACGAGGCCCGAGATCAGTGACGAAAGAAGGACGGCGGCCTGGTCGCCGATCCGGACCCCGCCGGCGTCGAGGGCGACCGCCACCACGTTGGTCACGAACAGGCTGGCCAGGAATGCGGCGACGAAGACGAGGTACGGGGAGGGACCGGCGTACCCCGCGACCCCGTCGGCCGTGCGCTGGAGGCCCTGCGCACCGGCGGCCGCCACCAGGCCGAGCGAGAGGATCCCGAACCCGCCCACGAACAGCCACGGTCCCGCGCCACCGCCCCCGGCGGCGAGGCCCACGAAGAGGGCGGCGAGGCCGAGCGCGGTCAGGCCGAGCGCCGCTGCGTACAGGCCGGGGGCAGCCCGACCATCGAGGTCGAACGCGCCGCGCCGAACCGGTCCGGGAACGGCCGGTGCGCCCGTCTCCGCGGGGTCGATCGGGTTCAGGGCCGCGGCGTCGGGCTGGGCGCGGTCGCGCCCGCCGCCGCCGGCGCGGCTCGGCGGGTCCGGACGCGGGCGACCGGCGCGGGCGCGGCCGCGGGAGCAGCAGCCGGCCCGGCCCCGCCCCGGATCGCGGGCGCCGGGACGGCGCCGATCGCGCCAATCGGGCGGTCGAAGTCACGGCCGCACCACGCGCACAGCGACCACTCGAATCCCACCAGCCGGTTGCAGTTCGGGCAGACACGCTTGAGCCGCGTTCGACAGGTGGGACACAGGATCCACTCCTCGTGGACCTTCCGGCCGCACGTCGCGCAGTGCTCGATCGCGTCGATCTCCGCGAGCAGCGCCTCCTCGGCGAGACCGCGCTCGTACGCCTCGCCCAGCCGCTCCTGGGGCCGCACGATCTTGTAGATCGCGACCGCGAACAGGAAGAGGACGGGCGTGAAGCCGATGACGAGTGCCGCCGCGAGATAGGGCAGGATCGGGTTGGCCGTCCGGAGCTGCATGTCGCGGAAGGCCCAGAAGGCCGCCGCGAGCCAGACGATGACGATGTAGATGCCGATCGCCTTGATCCCGAGCTGGACGATCGGCGTGGCGAAGAACGACCCGATCGCGTCACCGATGCCCGAGAGGAAGTCGAGGTTCATGCGGCCTCTTCACCCACGTGGCGGCTCATTCCCAGTGCAGATCTGGATCGGCCGCCCGACTTCGGGGCAGTGTACCAGCCGTCCCGGGCGGCGCCGCCGCCCAAGCGTGTACACGGGACTCGGGAAGGATGGCGCCGAGCAAGGCCGGGACGCCCCGCGGCCGCCCGGCCGGGCTACGCGGCCGGCTCTTCGCCGCGAAGCACGAGCGTCCCGCCAGCCGCGAGGAGCAGGGCGCCAGCTGCGAGCGCCCAGATCCCGATCCCGGTCCCAAGCGGCGAGATCAGGTACGTCCAGCCGAGCCCCGCGTAGATCCCGCCAAGCAGGAGCGGCAGCACGCCGAGCGACGCGAAGCGCGGTACGCGATTCGGCAGCACGGCGAGGACGAGGCTCACCCAGGCGAGGAGGAACGGGGGGACGTTGCCCACCGCGGCGAGGCCCCACGTCGCGAAGTAGCCGCTGCCGAACGCCCCGCCGATGACCACGCCGCCGTCGGGAATCCAGGGCAGCACGAACGCGAGCACCGCCAGAGCGGCCCCGCCTGCGACGAGCCGCGGACCGATCCCGGGCGCAATCGCGAACGGCAGCTCGAGCACGGGCACGCGAGCGGCAGATCCGGCTGCCGGTTCGATGGGCGAGATCGACGCGGGTCCCCCAGGCGGCGATCCCGACGCGGAGGCCGGCCCCGGGTGCGCGGGCGGCGCCGGTTGCGAGGCCGGCGCGACCGCGATCGATCGGGTGACGTCGATCGGGATGCTCCGCATCACGACCGATGGCGCAAGGTAGGCGCCCGGGATCGGGGGCATCGGCGGGCGGGGCGGCTCGATGGCTTCGGGCGCCGCGTACGTCGCCGGCGGCGATTCGTCCCGGGTGGCGGCGGGCGGAGCCTCGGACGCCGGGACCTCGCCTGGGGCCACGTGCGGAGCGTCCAGGGGCGGCGCATCGGGCGTCGAAGCGGTGGCCGGAGCGGCAGCCACCACCTGGGTCGTGGGCGGCGCCGCGGCTGCGGCAGCCCAGCCTGACGGTCGTGCCGCGCTCGGACGCCGGGCCCGCTGCCACGTGCCGGTCGACCGACGCGAGGAGCGCGCCACATGCCCCGCAGGAGAGGCGCCCGATCGGCACCTCGGCTCCGCATTCCGGACATGCCCGCGACTCGATCATCGGACGAGGCTCCCACCTGGTGCGTGCGCCCCGAGTGTCGCACGGGCGTCCAGTCCCGACGGTCAATCCCTCACGCCACACGCTCAGGCGGCGCGGGCCAATCGCGCAAGCTCGGCGGTCCAGATGGCAGATCGCCAGGCCGACGTGACGCCCGCGACGCCGAGGCAGGCGGCCCAGGCCGCAACCAGGATCAGCGTGGCGATGATGACGCCCGACGCCATCGGTGGCGTCCACGAGCGCCACCCGGGCACGATCCCAGGCGACGCCGACCACCACCACGGCCGGCACGAGGAACGGGAGCGTCCCGCCGATCGCCACCACGAGCGTCAGGAGGATCGATCCCGGCGCCCGCGCGACGTCACCCGCCGCGGCCCCGAGAGCGCCCGCGACCGACGACCCGCCGAGCACGATCCGTCGCGCGGCGAGCCCGCCGATGACCTCGGCAAGGAGCCACGCCCCGACAACCACGACGGCCGAGATCGGGGCCCCGGCGATCACGCGGAATGGGAGCGGAAGGGCCAGGTCCGTCGGCAGGAGCAGCTCCCGGTAGGCAACCTGGACCCAGCCCGGGACCGCGGCGACGAGCGCGAGCCCGACCGGCACGAGGAGCAGGAGCCGGGCTACCGCGACCCTTCGCACGGCGCCGCGCGGCGTCGGGTTCCCGGCGTCGTTCCGCGGCGGCGCGGCGGCGGCGACCCACCGGGAGGGGAACGCGACTCGCCGGCCCATCGTGCCGCCGGTGGCCAGCTCGACGGTCGCGCGGTGGAGGGCGACCTCCGCCGCGGCCGCGACGAGCGTCCCGGCAACGATCGACGCGAGCGCGATCCCGAGCCACGCGGCGACGAGGGCGATGAGCCGCGGCGTCGGGCCGGCGGCGGTCACGGATGTCGGTCCGACCGTGTTCGAGAGGCCCACGAACGACGGCAGCACCAGCATCGGGATCACGAGCGCGACCAGCCCGCCGCGGGCCAGGAATGCGAGAAGGGCGAAGGCCCACAGCCGCGGCCGGCCTGCCGCGAGGCGCGTCGCCGCGGCCATCGCACGGGGCCAGGGTGCCGCGCGCGGCGGATTGGGCCGCGGGCCGATCTGCCCGCCGTCGAGCTCTTCGAGCACGCCGACCGGCGGCGCGGTCATCGGCGCGGCGCGCTGCCCGTCAGGGCGCGGGGGTCGGGCTCGGGACCACGACGACGCCGAGCTGGCGAAGCGTCGCCTGGACCTTTGCGATCTCGACGCCGTAGGTCGCGAAGTCGCCCGCTCGCAGCGCCGCCTGGGCAAGCTCGAAGTGCGTGTTCGCGTAGGCGACGAGCGCCTTGACGTCGTCCGGTCGCGGCGTGACCCCGGGGCCGCCGCTCGGGACCGGGGTGGCGGATGCGCCCGGCGTGGGACTCACGCCCGGCGACGGCGACGGTCCACCCGGCGTCGGGCTGGGCGACGGCGTGGAGCCGGTGCCGGAGAGCAGCGAGCTGAGCGCCTCGCTCAACGTGTCGGCCCACACGATCTTCGTCGGGCTGGCCACGACGATCTTGGTGAACTCGGGGATCGCCGAGCCGGTCGACTGGAGGTAGATCGGCTCGAGGTAGATGATCGAATCCTGGACCGGGACAACGATCAGGTTGCCGCGCACGACGGTGCTGCCGGCCTGGCTCCAAAGCGTGAGCTGGGAGCTGATCTCGGGCTCCTGGTCGATGCGGGCCTCGATCTGGGCTGGACCGAAGATCGACGTGTCGCGCGGGAACCGGAAGACCTTGACCGCCCCGTAGTTCGGCGCGTCGTTCCGGGCGGCGACCCACGCGATCATGTTCGGCCGGGCCTTGGGCACCATCGGTTGGAGAAGCAGGAACTCGGGCTTCGGCTGGCCGGGCATTCGCATGTAGACGTAGTACGCCTCCAGCGGGAGCTGGCCCGTGGCGCTGTTGGCCTGGTTCTGGGGCACCGTCCAGAGATCGTCGCCCTGGTAGAACGAGGCCGGGTCGGTCACGTGGTAGCGGGCAAACGTCTGCGTCTGGACATTGAAGAGCTCCTCCGGGACGCGGAGGTGCGCCACGATGTCCGCGGGCATCGTGGCGAGCGGCTTGAAGAGCGTCGGGAAGACGCCCTGCCAGGCCCGGATCAGGGGGTCGGCGGGATCTGCGACGTAGAACGTCATGGAGCCGTCGTACGCGTCCATGACCACCTTGACGCTGTTGCGCATGTAGTTGAAGGACTGACCTGCCAGCCCGCTCGTCTGGCCCAGCGTGTCACCGTCGAACGTCTCGGCGTTCGGGAAGCGGTTGGTGATGGTGTAGGCGTCCTGGACGTAGACGAGCCGGCCGGAGCCCGTCACGACCAGGTACGGATCCTTGTCGTAGGCCAGGAACGGCGCGATCAGCTGCAGCCGCTCGCCGAGGCTGCGGTTCATGAGCAGCTGCGAGTCGGCAGTGACCTGGTCCGAGATCAGCAGGTTCAGGTCACGGAAGCGGGCGGCGAACAGGAGGCGGGTCAGGATCGAGTCGAGCTTGATGCCGGTCGAGGCCTGCCAGCGCGTCTGGGTGAGGTCCGTTGGGGAGGCCTGGTCGCCGGTCCCGATCGGGTAGTCGAACTCGGGCTGGCGGCCGTCGACGATCACCCAGTCGTTGGGCCGCTCCCCGAAGTAGATCCGGGGCTCCGAGACAACCGGCGCACCCGCGCTCGCCACGGGTGGCATGTCACGGATGATCAGCTGCGGAAGGCCCTGCGAGTCGACCTCGTTCACGGGCACCATGGCGATGCCGAAGCCGTGGGTGAAGACGATCCGCTGGTTGACCCAGCTTCCGCCCTGGGGGTTGCGTTCGGGGGCCAGCTCCCGGGCCGAGAGCATCACCTGGCGGTCCTGCCCGCCGATCACGTAGCGGTCGGTGTCGACGTCGACGAACTGGTAGTACTGGCGCACGGTCTGGATCTGGTCCAGCGTCGTCTGGAGCGGCCGGTAGTCCCAC
Organism: uncultured Chloroflexia bacterium; assembly: GCA_963734535.1. Taxonomy (GTDB): domain Bacteria; phylum Chloroflexota; class Limnocylindria; order Limnocylindrales; family CSP1-4; genus CTSoil-043. Next base: position 79,067 of record CAVTHS010000004.1, read on the forward strand.
AGCCGTGCGTTCTGGAAGGTCGACGCGTCGGTGACCAGCGCGTCGGCCGTCAAAGGCACGGCTCCGCTGTACGTCTGGTCCTGCCACGGGCCGAGGTTGTACGCAAGCCGCGTCATCGCGATGTTGTTGGCGATGTAGGGCTGCTCCTGGGCGTACTGGTTGGGCTCGACCGTGAACCGCTGGATCGCCTCCGGGTAGATGGTGCCCAGGAGCAACGAGAGGCCGAGCCAGATCGCGACCCCTGCCCCGAGCGGCGCCACCCAGCGCGTGAACGCTCCGGCAACGAGCAGGGCGGCGACGATCCCGGCCACGATCGTCAGCGCATCGAGGGCGAAGAACTGGGCGGCCTGGTCGGTGTAGCTGACGCCCGTCGCCACGCCGCGCGTGCTGTAGACCAGCTCGAGCTTGTCCAGCTGGTAGCCGGCCGCGACGGTGATCAGGTAGAGGCCCGCCAGCGCGCCGAGGTGGACACGGACCGGCGTGGTGAAGCCGCTTCCGCCCAGCGCCGCCACGACGTACCGGGCGAGCGAGAAGAGGAGGGCCGCGAGCAGGAGCCCGCCGGCCGTCGCCTGGAGGAGCCGCAGGAAGGGCAGGTCGAAGAAGTAGAAGCTGATGTCCCGACCGAAGACCGGGTCCACCACGGGTGCGGCCCCGGCCGTCGCGAACGGGACCCGGTTGGCGAACAGCGCCACCGTCTCCCAGTTCCCCGACAGTGCGCCGGCCGTGCCCAGCGCGACGAGCACGGCGAGGACCACGAGGACGATCACGCCGAGCGGCCGCAGGTCCGGAAGGTCGGCGGTGGTCAGGCTGGGCCCGGCCGGCCGGACCCCTCCGGGGCGGCTGTCGTCGTCGCTGCCGAACGGTCCGCGCCGGGCCTGGCCGAACGGGTCGTATCGATTCCGGAACGGGCTCTCGCCGGTCGTGCGGGCCGACTGGCCCAGCCGGTCGACGAAGGCCCGGAAGCGCTCCCCGGCGCCGGTCCCCGGCGGGGGCGCGAGACGCCCGGCGAGCCAGATGTTGACGAGGAGGAAGAGGAGGGCGACCACGAGCCCGACCACGAAGAGGCCAGCCTGTGATCCGATTCGCGTCCAGAAGACCGGGTCGAAGCCGACGCTCTTGAACCAGGTGGCGTCGGTGACGAGCTCCAGGCCGATCCCCACCAGGAAGATGGCGCTGAGCAGGATCAGCGCGACGGCGCCGAGCACCACCTGCGGGCCGAGGTCGCGGAGGCGGCGTCGCCTGGAACCGCCATCGTTCGGGCCGCCGGGGCCGCGACGTCGCGGCGGTGAGCCGGAAGGCGGCCCGCGGTGGCTGCCGGGGAGCGGGCGTGGCCGCGGCGGAGGCGGCAGCTCGTCGTCCGTATCGGACGAGGGATCGCGATCCGGCCGATCGGCCGCGACCGGGTCCTCCTCCACGGCCGGGGGGCCGTCAACGGCGTCGGTCGTGCCGGGGTCGTCCCCTGGGGTCGCGTCGCCGGACGGGTCGCCGGGAGGCGGAACCCGCTCCCCACGCGCCGCTGCCTGGGCCTGGCGCTGGCGTTCGGCCAGCTCCTTCATGAAATCGTCGAAGAGGTCGCGCATCCGGCAGAGTGTACGCCTCCGCCCGGCCCGCCCGGGGACCCCCGGCCTGCGGGATTCGCTCAGGGCCGGTGAAGGCCCTCGACCGCGCGTCGGAAGGCGGCCAGGGCCACGTCGGCGAGCGCGCTTGGCGTCATTGCCGCGGCACGCGCCGGCTCCCAGCGGATCGCCGCCTGGACCACGAGCGGTGCCGACCACGGATGGTCGGGATCGTCGGGCGGCACGGGCAGCCGGAGGCGGATCTGCTGGCGCCCGCCGTCCTCGAGGACGAAGCCCGACAGCCCGCCCGAAAGGAGCCGCCCGAGCCGGGCGAGCGGCGGATCCGGGGGCGGCCCCGCGGCCGGCGCCGCTGCCCGGCAGGCCACGATCCCGTCCGCGTCGGCAACCCAGAGGACCGCGAGCCACCAGCCCTCGATCTCGGTCGGGCGGTCCATGCCGGCGCGGCCGCGACGCTCGCCAAGCACGACCTCGTGCTCGCGGATGTATGAGGGTCCGGGCGGGGGCAGGCGGGGCATCGCGGGCAGGATAGCCCGGGCCGCATCGTCCGACTGCCCGCGCGCCAGGGTGTCTACGGCGTGGCGTCCTCGCCCGGAGGCGTCGCGTCGGCCGGTCCTTCGCCCGGCTCCGGTGCAGCCTCGGGCTGCGACTCGCCGTCCGGCGCTGGTGCGGTGTCGGGCACGACCGGCATCGGGACGCCCCGTTCGGCGGCCATGGCCTCGACCCGCGCGGTGAGGTCCGCGAGCTCCGCGTCGAGGCGGATGCGAAGCATCTCGCGCCGCACGTCAGCGTCGGGCATCGCGAGTGCGGGCAGCTCGGCCTGCGTCGGTGGCGGGATCGCGTCGTCGCCGCCGACGAAGAGCGCGCCGAAGGTCCGGCGGACCTTGCGCGGCGCCGTCGGGCGCGATGCGAGCACGCCATCGATCGCCGTCACGCCCGGGATCTCCACCTGGGCATCGCCGCGGAGCGTTGCACCGCACGCGCTGCACGTCACGGCATCCGGGCTGGCGACCGCCGCCGAGCACCACGGGCACCGCGCAGCAGGGTCGGCGGGCGGCGGAAGCGGGATCTCCTGCGGCGGGACGGCGGAGTCGGGCGGTTCGTTCTCAGCCATGCTGGAGCGATGCTACCGGACCGGATGCTCCTGCGAGCACTCCGCGCGAACCGATCCGGCGCGTCCGCGCACCGACGCGCAGCGTCGCCTCGGCGGGTGGGCCGTGGCCCGCCTCACTCCCACTCGATCGTGGCGGGCGGCTTCGAGCTGATGTCGTAGACCACGCGGTTGACGCCCGGCACCTCGTTCACGATCCGGGAGCTGATCGTCCCGAGCACCTCGTAGGGGAGCTTCGCCCAGTCGGCCGTCATGCCGTCCTCGGAGGTCACCGCGCGGATCGCGACGACGTTCGCATACGTGCGATTGTCGCCCATCACGCCGACGCTCCGGACCGGGGTCAGGATCGCGAACGACTGCCAGAGGCTCCGGTAGAGGCCGGCTGCCTTGATCTCGTCGATGACGATCCAGTCCGCCTCGCGAAGCGTGTCGAGCCGCTCGGCGGTCACCTCGCCGATGATCCTGATCGCGAGGCCGGGACCCGGGAACGGCTGGCGGAAGACCATCGCCTCGGGCAGGCCCAGCTCGAGGCCGACCAGCCGCACCTCGTCCTTGAACAGGTAGCGGAGCGGCTCGATGAGCGTGAAGCGGAGGTCGTCCGGCAGCCCGCCGACGTTGTGGTGGGTCTTGATCTTCTGGGCCGCCTTCGTCTCCGGCGTCGTGGACTCGATGACGTCCGGGTAGAGCGTCCCCTGGGTCAGGAAGTCGATCCGACCGAGCTTCGCGGCCTCCTCCTCGAAGACGCGGATGAACTCGTCGCCGATGATCCGTCGCTTCGACTCTGGGTCGGTCACACCGGAGAGACGGGCCAGGAAGCGCATTCGCGCGTCGACCATCACCAGGCGCATCCCGAGGCTGTGCTCGAACGTGACACGCAGGAGCTCCGACTCCTTCTTGCGCATCAGGCCGTGGTCCACGTAGATGCAGGTGAGCCGATCCCCGACGGCGCGCTGCACCAGGCTCGCCGCGACGGCGGAATCGACCCCGCCGGAGAGCGCGCAGATCACGAGGCCGTCACCGCCCGTGTCGCGCGCCTGGGCGTCCACCCGGGAGCGGATCTCGTTGATGGTCGACTCGATGAAGTTGGCGGCGGTCCACGTGGGCCGGGCGCCGGCGATCTCCATCACGAAGTTGCGCAGCACGTCGCGTCCGCGCGGCGTGTGGCCCACCTCGGGATGGAACTGGATTCCGTAGAGGCCGCGGAGGGGATCCGCCATGGCGGCGAACTGCGTTGATGCCGTCTGCGCCGTGGCCCGGAAACCGGGCGGCGGCGCCACGATCGAATCGCCGTGGCTCATCCAGACCGGCTGCTCGCGGCCCAGCCCGGCGAAGAGCGGGCTGTCGTCGCTGAAGGTGATCGTCGCCGGACCGTATTCGCGCTTCGCGACCGAGACGACATCGCCGCCGAGCTCGCGCGCCATCAGGTGGAGCCCGTAGCAGATCCCCAGGACCGGGACGCCCGCGCTCCACACCGCGGGATCAGGCCGCGGCGCGTCGGTCTCGTAGACGCTGGACGGGCCGCCGGACAGGATGATCGCGCGCGGGTGTCGCTTCGCGATCTCCGGCCACGGCGTGTCGAAGGGCAGGAGCTCGGAGTAGACGTGGAGCTCCCGCACGCGGCGCGCGATCAGCTGCGCGTACTGGCTCCCGAAGTCCAGCACCACCACGGTGTCCGGCTCGCCGCGGCTGCCCTCGCCACGCGGGACGGCGCCGCCCGGCACGTCCAGCGCCGGGCGCTCCGGCGCCGGCGCGTTGAGGGCGGTCTCGAGGTACGCCTCCACCTCCGCGTCGTCCGGGGCAAGGACACGATGGCCGGCATTGGCGAGCTCACCATGGACGGTCTTGCCGCGCTCCCGCCGGGGAGCCTCGTGGTCGTCGGGACGCGGTTCGGCGGGGACGGGGTTCGGGGCGGGCACGTCGGGACGGGGGGCTGCTCCGCGGGCCGGGCCGGCATCGTCCGGCGCCACGTCCGGGAGCGCCGCGCCGTCGTCCTCTGCGCGCGCCCGATCCGACTGCTGCTCGGCCGCGTCCAGCGCCTGCTCCGCCGCGCTCGCCTGGTGCTCCGCCGCTTCTCCCAACCGCCGACTCCTCCCTCGCTCGGCTCCCGTCGCGGGCGGGCCCGTCGTCCGAAGTGTACGGGCGGCGTCAGCCCGGCGAAGCGGGCCGCAGCCGGAAGGCTGGGCCGGCGCCCAATCGTTCGGCCGGCGTTCCGTACTTCAGGATCAGCTCCGTGATCGCCCGCGCCTTGGCCGCGCCATCGAGCTCCTCGGCGACGTACGTGCCCTCGAGCGTGCCGATCCTGGCGACGCAGCGCGGCTCGGCCAGGAGATTCGCGGCCCAGTGCGCACCGGGATCGCCGGCGGCCACCAGGAGCGAGCCATCCGGCTCGGGGACGAAGCCGACGGCCGCCACGACGTTCCGGCCGGAGGCCCGGCCCCGCGTCTCGATCGCGACGGCCTTCTCCCAGCCGACGAGCTGCTCGCCGTATGGATCTGTTGGCACCGGAGCGGGCTCCTGCCGTCCGGCCTGCGGCCGGCCTACCTGCCGCGGAGCTGCCAGGACTTGCCCTCGGTGACGACCGATGGCGCGTAGACGATCTCGACCCCCTGCATCTCGCGAAGCGTCCGGGCGCCGAGCGCCGCCATCGACTGCCGGAGGGCGCCCACCAGGTTCTGGGTGCCGTCCGTGACGTGCGACGGGCCGAACAGGATCTGCTCCATCGGGCCGACCGTCCCGACCGTGATCCGGGTGCCGCGCGGCAGCACCGGCGATGGGGCCGCCATCCCCCAGTTCGTGCCGCGGCCGGGCGCCTCATCGGCCCGGGCGAGCGGCGAGCCGAGCATGACGGCGTCGGCGCCGGCCGCGATCGCCTTCGCGATGTCGCCGCCCTTCTTCATCCCGCCATCGGCCACGACCGGGATCCAGCGGCCCGTCTCGGCGAAGTAGACGTCGCGAGCGGCGGCCACGTCGCTCACGGCGGTCACCTGCGGGACGCCGATTCCGAGCACCTCGCGGGTCGTGCACGCGGCGCCGGGCCCGACGCCCACGAAGACCGCGGCCGCGCCCTGCTCCATGAGCGCGAACGCGGCTTCGGCGTTCGTGGTGTTCCCGACGGCCACCGGGATCGGCATGATCAGGGTGAACTCGGACAGGCTGAGCGGCTCGTATTCCGACGCCAGGTGGCGCGCGCTGCTCACCTGGCTCTGGACCAGGAAGAGGTCCGCGCCGTGCTCGGCGCAGGCCGGCCCGAACCGGCGGGCGGCGGCGGGCGTGGCCGAGACCGCTGCCTTCGAACCTGCGGCGTGGATCTCCGCGATCCGGCGGCCGATGAGCTCGTCGCGGATGGGGGCCGCATACGCCTCCGCGAGGACCGCCTGGATCTCGCCGTCGCTTGCCGTCGCGATCCGCTCGAGGATCGGCGCCGGGTCCTCGTAGCGTGCGTGGACGCCCTCGAGGTTGAGGAATGCGAGCCCGCCGAGCCCCGCGAGGACGCCGGCGCTCCGCGGGTCGACGACCGCGTCCATCGCGGCAGCCAGCACGGGGATCGCGAGCGCGATGCCGCAGAAGTCCTGGGCCAGGCGGACGTCGTTCGGCTCGACCGTCTCCGTTCCCGGCGCCAGCGAGACGTCCTCGAAGCCGTAGGTCGGCCGGATCGAGTCGACCTTGGAACGGAAGGCGCGCCGGGCCGCCGGGGCGAACGGGAGATTCTGGTCGAGCAACTCCGGCCTCCTGGGGTGCCCTGCGGCGGGCGGGTTGCGCGGCATTCTACCGCGCGAACGGCCCAAGCCCGTCGCCCGTCGCCCGCCGCCGTGCCGCGGTGCGAACCCCGCGAGGTGGCGCGGCGCGAACCTCGCGCCGCCGTGTCGCGGGACCAACCTCGCGAGCGTGTCAGCCCTCGCGGGGAGGGCGCGCGAGCCGTCGACCGTCCATCGTCAGCTCGAACCAGGGGGCCGCCGACGCGTCGGTGAGCGACCGAACGATCCGCTCGATCGTCCGCCGGTAGGAGGGCCACACCGCCACCCTGGCTGCCTCCGCGGCCGCCATCCAGCGCGCGGCGTCGTGCTCGTGCGAAAGCCGCGGGGTCGCGTCGGAGCGAACCCGGATTGCGAAGGTCGCGGCGGCGACCACCGCGTCCGGGCCCTCGTCGTAGAACTGGTTGACCTGGTCGAGGTCGTAGAACGCCTCGATCTCCGCGGGCCCGAAGGCGACCTCCTCGGACACCTCGCGGAGCGCGGCCATCGGGACTCGCTCGCCGGCCTCGAGGCCGCCGGTCACGCACTGCCAGAGCCCCGGGAAGATGCGGCTCGCCGACCGGCGAATCAGCAGCACCTCCACTCCGCCGGATTCGGGCAGGCGGAAGATCCAGCACTCGACGAGGTCGGGCCGAACCGGGCTCATCGGTCGTCGGGCCGGCCAGGCGTCACGCCAGGCTCGATCATGCGACCAGCCGCAGACCCGTCATCGAGCGCGGCCTCGAGCGCGGCGAGCTGCCCCAGATGCAGCAGGTCGTGGACCCCCGCGAAGAGGAACCACTCGCCGCAGCGAAGCCTCCCGACCAGCGGATGCTCGAGCGGGCACGGGTCCAGCTCGTGGCCGGCAATCGAGCGGCTCGCGCGCTCGAGGTGTCGGCTGCTCCGGGCCAGCCGCCGGAGGAGGTCGTCGCGACCGGCGTCGGCGGACCCCGGCACGCCCGGAGTGACCACAGGCGCGCCCGCGGGCCATCGCCCGGAAGCAGCGAGCGCGGCCGCGAGCGCCAGGCCCCGCCGCGATTCGAAGGCGTGCCCCACCGCCTCGGCGACCGTCCAGTCCGCCTCGCCTCCCGGCATCGAGAACGCGGCGTCCGGGAGCGACCGGAGGCACGCCTCGAACGCGTCGGCAATGGCCTCGTGCTGGGGAAGGAGCCGCCCCGCGGATCCAGCGCCCGCCAGGCGCCGAACCTCGCGTCGAACCGCGAGAGGGCGATTGTCGGCGAGGGCCCGGAACGGCGCAACGAGATCCGGCGCCAGCGGCTCGAGGGGCGCGAGCCAGTCGCTGGATTCACGCATGGGCGGATCGTACGAGATCCCTGGCGGCCCCGGCCCGGCTGGCGTCAGATCCGCTCGAACCGCTCCACGGGAAGCACGAAGACCGTGGCGCCGCCGACCTCGACCTCGAGCGGGTACGGAAGGAAGAACTCGCCCGGCTCCATGATCGGCGGCATCGGGTTGACGAGCTGCGTTCGGGAGTGGCAGTTGTCGCGGATGACGGCGAGCGCCGCCTCGACCTGGTCGTCCTCCACCCCGAGGATGACCGTGGCGTTCGACTGCTTGAGGAAGCCGCCCGAGCTGTGCAGGCGCGTCGCCCGGAACTCGCGTTCGAGCAGCCCATCGACAAGGTGGCCTGCGTCCTCCGTGTGGACGATCGCGACGACGAGCTTCACGCGGCCGAGTATAGGCGGCGCTCCCGGCGCCGGCGACCCGCGTGGCGGGCCGGAGGGCTCGACAGGGTCAATTCCCCGATGGAGGGCGCGTATCATCCGAGCGATCCCCGCCCGCGTGGCCGGGACGCCGCCAGACCCAGACGTGGAGGCCTCGTGCGCCCGCTCGATCCATCCGGTGACGCCGGATCGCTGGCCATGGCAGTCCGTGCGGTCGGCCGTGGCGACGGCCTCGATTCCGCGCTCGACGAGATCCTGCGAGGCACCGTCGAGGTGCAGGGGGCTGCGCTCGCGCTGGTCGCAACCGCGAGCGACGATGGGATGGGGCGGCACGTCCTTCGAAGCCGCGGCCTGGCGGAGGGCGACATCGCGATCGTCGAGGCGTCCGCCCTCGATCCCGCCGATCCCCTGGCGGTCGCCGCGGCCGAGCACAGGCTGGTGGAGTCGAGCGCCACGGACCCGCGTGAAGGCCCCGGCGAACGTGGGCTCGTCGACCGCCTGGGCCTCGCCCGGCTCGAGGCGCTGCCGCTCGTCGTCGCCCGAGACGGGATCGATCACGTGGTCGGGGTGCTGGCGCTGGGCTGGAGCTCGGCGTCGCCAGGGGCCGCGGCTCCGTCCGCGACCAAGACGACGTCCGGTGCTTCGCGGCCTTCCGCGACCGGTGCGCCCTCGACGCCGCTCGCGACGCCCGGGCTGGTTGTCGCGCTGGCGGACCTCGCCGCAATCGCGATCGACCGGGCGAACCTTGCCGCCCGAGCGGCCGAGCGCGCGGAGTGGACCGAGCGCCTCGCGCACATCGATCCGCTTACCGGGCTCGCGAACCGGCGCACGTTCGACCGCGTCCTGGAGCTGGAGCTCGCGCGCGCGGCCCGCCTGCAGAGCGAGGTCGCCGTCGCGATCTTCGACATCGACGCCTTCCGGGAGACGAACGACGCAGCGGGACATGCGGCGGGCGACGATCGTCCTGCGGGCCGTCGCGGCGGTCATCGCGGAGCAGGTCCGGCTCGTGGACACGGTCGCGCGCATCGGCGGCGACGAGTTCGTGGTGGTCGCGCCGGGGAACGGCGGGCCGGCGGTCGCGGAGCGCGTGATCCGGGCGATCCAGGCGCTGCCGTCGGTCGATGGCCGGCCCGTCTCCGTCTCGGCGGGCATCGCGCGCTTCCCGGTCGACGGGGCCAGCCCGGAGGAGATCGTCGCGGGCGCCCTCGACGCGCTGGAGGCGGCGCGTCACGTCGGAATCGGCGCCATGGCCAGCGCGCCCGCAACGGGCTGACCGGCGCTTGGCCAGCGCGCCCGCGACCGGCTGAGGAGCGCGTCCGCGACGGGCCGACAGACGCCGGAGACGGCCCGGCGCACGCCGTTCGGTTCGTTCGGGTCCTTACGGTCGCGTCACGCGAGCGGATCGCCGGAGGAAGCCTCGCGGTCACCGGGCCGCACCGCCGCGAGGCGTCCCGAGAGGCGCGGCCCGAGGCCCGGGATCCCGGCGAGCACGCTCCACAGCGCGGCGAAGACGTCATCCGGGGCCGCGGTGCCGTCGACGACGACCCACCGGTCCGGCTCCGCGACCGCGAACGAGAGGTACGCGGCGCGAACCCGCTCGTGGAACGCGCGATCGAAGTGCGCCTCGAACCGGGTGGTCTCCGCGGACGACTTCCGTGCGAGCCCGACCTCGACAGGGAGGTCGATGAGGATCGTCCGGTCGGGTCGCAGCCCGCCCGTGGCGAACCGGAGGACCGACCGAAGCTCGTCGAGCGGCAGCTCGCCGCCGCCGCCCTGGTACGCGAGCGTGGAGTCCGCGTACCGATCGGAGATCACGAGGGCGCCTCGACGGAGCGCCGGCCCGATCACCTCGTCGATCAGCTGGACGCGCGCGGCGCTGAAGAGCAGCGCGTCCGTCCGCTGTGTCAGGCGAATCCCCACCGGGCCGGCGTCCATGAGGATGGCCCGAACGCGCTCGCCGGCAGCCGTCCCGCCGGGCTCCCGGACCAGCACGACGTCCTGGCCCGCGGCGGCGGCGGCCTCCCGGAGCCGCTCGGACTGGGTCGACTTGCCGCTGCCTTCAGGGCCCTCGAGGGTCACGAACCAGCCCTTCGACCCTCGCCTGCCTTCCACCACGACCTGAGTGTACCCCGGCCCACGACCGTTTCAGTCGACCGCGGCTGCGGTGCTGGCCCTCGGCTCCGGATCACCTCGCAGGCGCCGGCCGGCTCCATCGTCCTGTAGCGGCAGCGATGATCTGGTCGAGCCTGGCCGGCGCCGCGAACGCGAACGTCACGAGCAGGATCCCCGCCCACATCCCGGGCATGACGCCGGTGCCGACGAGCATCACGGCCACGAGCGCCACGTCCCGCCGGATCGCGAGCATCGCCGGGAGCAGGAAGAGCACGCCGTACGACCGCAGCGACGGCGAGCCGAGGACCAGGAGGAGGCCGGCAGCCGCCCCGACGCGCCGGGTCGGCGCCACGATCGCGATCAGCACCGTCACCGCGGTCGCCGCGGGCGAAAGGAGTCCCGGCAGCAGCTGGACCAGCGACGAGCCGCGCAGCTCCCAGGCCGGGTCCGCGGCGCGGCCGAGCTGCGCGATCCAGGCCTGCCATGCGCCGATCCCGACGAGTGGCAGGGTGGCGAGCGCGACCGCAACCGCCGCACCGAGGCCGAGCAGCGCAGCGGCGGGCCGTCGACGCAGGAGCGCCACCCACGCATGCGGCTGGGTGAGCTTGAGCGCGGGCGTGATCGCGGCAAGGGTGCCGTCGACGAGGGCCGGCCGGCCGCCGTCGCGTGGATCGCGCGGCGTCGGATGCCACGGGCCGGTCGGCGCGTCGAAGAAGACCGCCACGAACGCGGCGACCAGGAGCACCTCGGCGTTGCCGCCCACGAGGCCCTCGGCGAACGGCACCCAGCAGAGCGCAACCGGGACGGCACGCCACGGCACCCCCAGCCGCCGCGCCACGAAGAGGGCGGCGCCGAGCGTCGCCGCGAGCCACGCCGCCACCACCACGCCGCGCGGCACGGCGAGGAGCGGCGCGAGGAGCGGAAGCACCGGCGGTGGGTACAGGAACGGGAGGCCGTAGCCTTCCGGCGCGCTGAAGCTCGAGGCGAGGTACGGCTCGCCCCCGTGGACCCACCGCTCGGCCGCCCGGAGCGGGATCTCCAGGTCGACCATCGGCGGGTGGGTCAGGAGAACCACCACGCCGCCGACGATCGCGATGATCGCCGCCACGATCCCGAGCTCCCGGACCGGACTGGTCGCCCTCAGCCGGCCCGATCGGTCGACCACTTCCACGCGGCGCTGCGCGACGCTACCCGGCGGGCGCCGGCGGCGACTGCTCCGCCGCGAGCGATTGCTCCGACTCGACCGGCTGTTCCGGCTCTGAAGACTGCCCCGGCTTCGCCCGGTCCGGCTCGACCTGGGCGACCACCTCGACCCGTCCCGCCTCGAGACCGTTGACCCGCTCGGCCCGCGCCTTGATTCCCAGGAGCTGCCGGCGGACCATCGCGAAGACCCCGAACCCCATGAACGGGAGCGTGACCTTCATCCAGGGCTTGTCGCCCCCGTCGAAACGGATCCGGAAGCGCTCGACCAGGCGTGCGCGCTCGTCGCCGAGCGGCTCCACCACGAAGGCCCATGTCGCCGCGAACTCGGTCGGCTGGGCGACGCCCATGAGCGCGCCCCCGGCCTGGAGGTTGACCGGCGCGGCCTCCGCGGTGCCTGCCTTCGCCGCGTCCGCCTGCGCGCGAACCATCTTCGTGTCCAGGTAGAGGACCAGCGCGTGCCCCGGCTCGATTGCCTTCACCTCGAAGCCGCCGCCCGGGCTGGTCGGCACGACATCGCCGACCGCGAGCTCCTGGAGCTCGGGAAGGATCCGGTCGGCGCTCGAGCCCTTCATGTCCATCGCGTCGTAGCTGTACCAGCCGCCCCGCCCGAAACCCATCTGCACGAGCCACGGCCAGATCGCGGAAGGCGGCGCGGCGACCGTGATGGCGCGCGTATCGCTGATCGGGGCGTCCGGAATGATGTCATCGCCCGGGAGCTCCCTCGCGGCCTCGTCGGGATCGACTCCCCAGCGATGCCACCACGGGCGGACGGTGAACCAGATCGCTGCTCCCCCGAGCGTGACGGTCCCCGCGACGACGGCCACGAGGCTGCGGAGCTTTGGCATGTGCTGTACGTCCCTTCGCTGTGCCCGTGCGGGCGTCTGCCGATCCGGGCTGGTCCCCGCCGCGATCATGCACCCGCGCGCCGCCGCCGGCAGGCCCGGCAGCACCGGCGGTCCTGCTACCGTTCGGGGATGCGCGAGATCACCAACCGGGCGCTCGACACCGCCCGAGGCCGGGGCGCGACCTATGCCGACGTGCGGGTCGTCCGGCGCCTCGAAGAGTCGATCGATGTCAAGAGCGGCACGCTGGCCGGCGTCTCCACCGACGAGAGCGAGGGGTTCGGCGTCCGCGTCCTCGTCGACGGCGCGTGGGGCTTCGCGGCCAGCCACGTCCTCACGGCCGCCGAGGCGGATCGCGTCGCGGCCCAGGCCGTGCGGATCGCGCGGGCGTCGGCGACCGCGATCCGCAGGCCCACCGTGCTCGACGGGCGCCGGCCCGCCCAGGGCCGGTTCGAGACTCCCGTCGCCGAGGACCCGTTCGCCGTCCCGCTCGAGGAGAAGATCGCGGACCTGCTCGCGGCCGACGCGGCCATGCGCCGCGTTGACGGCATCGCCTTCACCGACTCGTCGTACGGCGCCCAGCGCGAGTGGAAGACGTTCGCCGCGACCGACGGAAGCTACACCGAGCAGGTGATCACCCACGTCGGCTCGGGCATCGAGGCGAACGCGGTGGACGGCGACGAGCTCCAGCGCCGCAGCTTTCCCGACGCGGGTGGCGGCTGGCAGGGTGCCGGGTACGAATACATCCGTGCGCTCGGGCTTACGGCGAACGCGGAGCGGGTCGCGACCGAGGCGGTCGCGCTCCTGTCCGCGCCGATGCTGCCGCCGGGACGCCGGACGATCGTCCTGCACCCCTCGCAGCTCTACCTGCAGATCCACGAGAGCTGCGGCCACCCGACGGAGCTCGACCGCGTCTTCGGGACGGAGGCGAGCTACGCCGGGACCAGCTTCCTGACCACCGACAAGCTCGGCGCCGGATTCCGGTACGGCTCGGAGCTGATCGACATCGTGGCGGACGCCACCGCGCCCGGCGGGATGGGCACGTTCGGGTGGGACGACGAGGGCGTCGCCGCCCAGGCGGTGCCGCTGGTCCAGGCCGGGATCCTGGCCGGCTACCTGACCAGCCGCGAGACGGCCCCGCGGATCGGCCGCGAGTCGGGCGGCGCCATGCGGGCCGACGGCTGGAACCGCATCCCGCTGATCCGGATGACGAACATCAACCTGCTGCCGAAGCCGGGCATGAGCTTCGAGCAGATCATCGACGACACCGATGACGGCCTGCTGCTCGCCCACAACCGGAGCTGGTCGATCGACGATCGGCGCCTCAACTTCCAGTTCGCAACGGAGCTTGCGTACGAGATCAAGGGCGGCCGCCTTGGCCAGCTCTACCGGAACGCGACCTACACCGGGATCACGCCCGAGTTCTGGGGGAGCTGCGACGCCGTCGGGGACGCGTCGAGCTACGTGATGCTCGGCACGCCGAACTGCGGCAAGGGCGAGCCGTCGCAGGTCGGCCACGTGGGGCATGCGTGCTCGGGCGCCCGGTTCCGAAACGTCCAGGTCGGGGTGATGAAGTGAGCGCCGTCGACATGCGGACGGGCGGGACGCCGGCCGAGCGGCTCGCGATCGCCGAGATCGTCCTGCGCCACGCGGAGGCGGCCGGTGCGACCGAGGCCGAGGTGCTCGTCGACGCGGAAGACGCCGCGCTGACCCGCTTCGCGAACTCCGAGATCCACCAGAACGTCGCCGAGGCGAACGTACGTGTCAGCCTCCGGTTCGTGCGCGGGAAGCGGGTCGGGGTCGCGGCCACGGGCCGCACCGACGGGGACGCCCTTCGCCGGCTGGCGGAGACCGCCGGACGGATCAGCGACCTCGTCGAGGAGACCGCCGACTGGACCGGCCTGCCCGAGCCCGGCCCGATCCATCTCGTGGCGAGCGCGTTCGCCGAGGGGACCGCGACCGCCTCCCCGGAGCTGCGCGCCGAGGGCGCCCGGGCCGTCATCGCGGCGGCCGATGCTGCCGGCGTGACCGCCTACGGCTCGTTCGCGACGACCGTCGAGACGGTGGCCATCGCCAGCTCGCGCGGCATCCGGGCCGCAGAGTCGCGGACGAGCAGCCAGCTCATCACGGTCTCGATGGGCCCCGAGGATGGCACCGGTTACGCGGAGGCGGCCGCGGTGGACGCCACGACCATCGACGCGGCGGACTTGGGGCGCGAGGCGGCCGAGACTGCCCGGCGGGCAGCGCGGCCCGCGGCGCTCGAGCCCGGTGACTATCCGGTCGTGCTCGCCGAGTACGCCGTGGTCGACATCCTGGACATGCTCGGCTATCTCGGCTTCAGCGCCCTCGCCGTCGAGGAGGGGCGTTCCTTCTACGAGCCCGGGAAGCGGATCGGGAGCGACCTCGTCACGATCCGCGACGACGCGCGGGACCCCGCCGGCCTGCCCGCCTCGTTCGACTACGAGGGCGTGGCATCGGAGCCGGTGACCCTTGTGGAATCCGGCATCTGCCGGGACCTCGTCTGGGACAGCGCCACGGCGGCACGCGCGGGGCGCCGCTCGACGGGCCACGGCCTGCCGGCCCCCAACCCGTACGGCCCGTTCCCGCTCCACGCCCAGATGGCCGCGGGGACCACGCCTCGAGCCGAGCTGCTTCGCGGCATCCGCCGCGGACTCTTCGTCACGCGGTTCCATTACACGAACCCGGTCCACCCGAAGCTCGCCGTGATCACGGGCATGACCCGCGATGGAACCTTCCTCGTGGAGGATGGCAAGATCGCCGGTCCCGTCCGCAACCTCCGCTACACGATGTCCTACCTCGACGCGCTCGCGGCAGTGGAGGCCGTGAGCAGCGAGCGGCGCCTGCTCAAGGGCTTCCTGGGTGGCGTCCTCGTGCCCGCGGTCCGTCTCGGAAGCTGGCGCTTCACGGGGACGACCGGCACCGACTGACGGGACCTGGCCGGAGCGTGCCGGCCGCAACACCGGGACGTTCCCGCGGGCGCAGCGGCGAGTCGGAGGCTCGGCGCCCGGGAGGAGTCCGGCCGGTGCCGGTGGAGCCGCGGCAAGCGCCGGTCTCGTCCCCGGATCATGGCGCGATCCTGCGCTAGCATCCGCCAATGCGTGCGTCCCTGCGTCGCGCCATCGTCGCGATTGCCGTCCTCGCTGCGGCCTGCGGTGGAGCGCCTGCGCCGTCGAGCGACGCGCCCACCGCGTCGCCATCGCCGGCGGGGGTCTCCTCCCCGTCTTCGGCGTTCCCCAGCCCGTCGCCGATCGCCGCGACCGTCACCGCACCACCCGCGTCGACACCGACGCCCACGCCGCTCGCGGCCGTGTCGCCGAGGCCGGCCCGCACGACGGCACCCACGCCTGCCGCGACCGCGACCGCTGCCGCTACGCCAACGCCTGCCGTGACAGCTCGGCCGACGCCGAAGCCCACGCCGAAGGCCACGCCCAAGCCGACGCCGAGGCCGAGCGCTCCGCCGGCCATCGTGACGCTCGCGCTGACCGCCCGCGACTTGGCGTTCACGCCGAGTGCGCTCACGGCTCCCGCCGGCGCGCCGATTCGGATCGCATTCTCGAACCAGGAGGCAGGAGTCCAGCACAGCGTCGCCATTCATGCGGCCGGTGGAGCGTCCGTCTTTTCGGGGACGCCGATCACGGGCCCCTCGAGGACCATGTACTCGGTCCAGGCCCTCACGGCGGGGACCTACACGTTCTTCTGCACCATCCACAGCTTCATGACAGGAATCCTCACGGTTCGCTGACGGAGATTGAGCGGTCCGAAGCCGCGCACCGCCCTGTCACCCGGGTGCACACTCGTGGCGGCCTGATGTGGGAGAGTGGCGGGGGCGCACGGTGCACCGCCGGGGCTGCAGCTGGAGATCGGTCGGATGGCGAAGATCGGCTACGCGGCGATGATGGAGCAGTTCCACCCCACGGACCTGCTCGACTGGTGCGCGGCCGCGGAGCGGGCGGGCTTTTCAGCCGGCTTCATGGTCTCCGAGCACATCCAGCCGTGGACGCCGCAGCAGGGCCAGGCCGCGTTCGCGTGGGCATTCATGGGCGCGCTCGGAACGCGGACCAGCCTGCGATTCGGGACCGCCGTGACCTGCCCCGGGTTCCGCTACCACCCCGCGGTGATCGCGCACGCGGCGGCCACGCTCGGTGCGATGTACCCGGGGCGCTTCTGGCTGGGGCTCGGGGCGGGCGAGGCGATCAACGAGCACGTCGTTGGCGTGCAGTGGCCGGAGATCGGCGTCCGCTCGGCGATGATGTTCGAGGCCATCGAGATCGTCACCCGGCTCTTCAGCGGTGAGGTCGTCCGGCATCGCGGCGACCACTTCAGGCTGGAGTCACTGCGGCTCTATACGCGGCCGGAGACACCGGTCCCCGTCTACGTGGCAACGGCCGGCCCGCTCAACGCGAAGAAGACCGGCCGGTTCGCCGACGGGATGATCACCGTGGGGGCGGCCGACGAGAAGATCGGCATGCTCTGGGGCAAGTTCGACGAGGGCGCCCGCGAGGCGGGCAAGGATCCGGCCGGGATGCCGAAGCTCCTCCAGATCCACGTCAGCTGGGCGCGCACCGAGGATGAGGCCGTCGACGCCGCGATGCGCGAATGGCCCAACGGCGGGATGCCCTTCCCCAAGCAGGACATCCGGAACCCGGAGGACTTCGCGGCGATGGCGAAGCTCGTGCGGCCGGAGGACTTCCGCAACCGCGTCCTGATGTCGTCGGACCTCGGGGTCCACGTCGCGAACATCCAGCACTACGTCGACATGGGCTTCGACGAGATCCACCTCCACAACGTCGGCCGAAACCAGGCCGAGTTCATCGAGGTCTTCGGCGCCGAGGTTCTCCCTGCGCTTCGGCTGGGCGCCTGAGCGATCCGATGGCGCTGGCCGTCGCCTTCGATCGACCCGCCGATCGCGATGCCGAGGTCCGGGGCCGTCCCGGCGAAGTCCGGTTCCTGGAGATCGCCCCGGTCCGCGCCGTGATGATCGACGGCGAGGGCCAGGTGGGCGAGACGACTTTCGCCCCGCGGATGCCCGGCCTCTTCGCGACCGCGTACGGGCTCCGTTTCGCGCTGAAGCGGCGCGGCGTCCAGCGTCGCACGGGGATGCTCGAGGGGTTCTTCTGGATGGCGGACGGATCGACGGACTTCGACGCGATCCTGGGGCCCGACCGGGATACGTGGCGCTGGACCGTGCTGATCTCGCTGCCCGGTGAGGCATCGGACCAGGAGCTCGCGTCCGCGCTTGCCGGCGGACGAGCGAAGCTTCCGCCCGAGCTCGCGGCCAACCTCCGGATCGAGACGATCGCGGAGGGCCGAGTCGCCCAGGTCCTCCACCTCGGCCCGTACGCGGAAGAGCGCCCCACGATCGAGCTGCTCCACGCGGCGATCGCCGCCGCCGGCCTGCGCCCGCGGGGCCGGCACCACGAGCTCTACCTTGGCGACCCGCGGCGGTCGGCGCCCGAGCGCCTCCGGACGCTCATCCGCCAGCCGGTCGAGCCGGCCTGACGCGCACCGCCGGCGCGGCCCTGGCCGCCGGTGCTGCGCTTCGCCGCCGGCCACGGGCATCGGCGGTCACGGCCCTTCGCCGCCGGGCACGGGCCACGGCGGTCGACTCGAAATCCTCGCCAATGCGGTTTGCTGCATCACTATCCGAATTCGATCCGGTCCGGCACGCCCTCGGCGGCGGCGAGAACCGGCGCCGGCGTCGGGAACTCTCCTCAATGCGGCGATTGCGACGCACAGGCGAGGAAATCTCCGGCTGACGGCGCATCCACAACGGCCGGACGTGCGCGCCGATTCGGTCGCGCGGCGCGATCGGCCCGCGTTACCGGGGTAGTGATTGCCCGCGAGGCATTGACGAGGAAGGCCCGGTCTGGCGGCCGTCCGCCGCACCACCAGGGCTGCCACCTCCGCGCGGCTCAGATGCCGAGGAAACGCTCCACGACCCGGTACCGCCACACGGCGTGGAGCGCCACGGCCCAGGCCACGACCGCCACGAGGACGATCGCGAGCTCCGCCGCGCCCAGGGTGTGGAGCGCGAAGATCGTCCGCCCCGCCGGCATCGCGAGCATCACCAGGTAGAGCGCGGCGAGCCCCCCGGCCAGGATCGTCGGTCGCCGATCGGGTGACCGCGGCTCGATGACCGCGAGCCACGCAACCGGCGGCTCCACGAAGACCACGAGCACGAGGCCCGCGAACACCAGGAACGACGTGAGGGCCGACTGGGCGATGGTGACCGCCGCGTCGAGGTCAGCCGGGTCCACCGATCCTCGGCCCGCGATCGCCTCGAGGCCGCCAAGCTGGTGGACGATGACGCCGAACAGGACCGCCAGTCCGGCGAGGCTCGAGAGGACCGCCGCGGGCACCACGAACCGGGCCAGGGTCCGGCCGAGCGAGTCGTGGTCCCGGGCGCCTGGCTGCGCCCAGACGGCGAGGAGTGCCGTCGGGATCCCCACCGTGAACAGCACGAGCGCCGAGCCGTTCCGCAGGTCGATCGGGAAGATCCCGATCACGAGCGAGGTGACGATCAGGAGGCCGACGGTCGTGATCCGGCTGAGGAACAGTCGCAGGATGTCCTGCATCCCGTTCCGGATCCGCTGGCCCTCCTCGACCGCCGGCGCCAGCGAGGCGAACGAGTCGTTCGTCAGCACGATGTCCGCGACACCGCGGGCCGCCTGGCTTCCGCTCTGCATGGCAATCCCCAGGTTCGCCTTCTTGAGCGAGAGGACGTCGTTGACGCCGTCGCCGATCATCGCCACGTAGCGGCCCCGCGACCGCAGGGCGTCCACGAGCCGCTCCTTCTGGGCCGGCGTGATCCGCCCGAAGACCGTGGTCTCGAGCGCAACGCCCGCCAGCTGCTCGTCGTCCATCGCGTCGAGCGCCGGCCCCGCGATCGAGCGGAGATCCGGTCCAAGCCCGGCCTGGACGGCCAGCGCGACCACGGTCTCCGGGTCGTCGCCGGAGATGACCTTCGGCGTGACGCCGGCGGCGGCGAAGCGGGCGAGCGTCGCGGCGGCATCCGGCCGCAGCTCGTCCGCCAGCACGGCCAAGCCGATCGCGCGCATCCCGGCCGGCAGGGTCGGCGCGTCGTCCTCGCCGGCGAGGCCGCCCGGGTCGTCGAACGCCGCAACCACCAGCACCCGCAGCCCGCGGCTCGTGTACGGCTCCATGCGCGCCCGGAGCTCCGTCCAGGCCTCCTCGTCCTCCATCCCGCGGCCGAGGACCGGCCGGAGAAACTCCGCCGCCCCCATCGCCACCACGCCGGTCCGGCCGGGGCCGGTGGCCGCCCCCACCCGATCGGGTCCGGCGTCCGGCGCGAACGCGACGGCGCTCCACTTTCGCGCAGACGAGAACGCCACGTCGCGGGCGAGCGGCCTGGCGGTCCCCGGGCAGGCGGCGGCGATCGCCTCGGCCGTCTTGTTGCGTACGGCCGCGCTCGCCACGACGTCGCCGAGGAGCGTGCGAAGGTCCACCTCGCTGCCCTCGAGCGGGACGATCTCTGTGACGGAGAGCTTGTTCGCCGTGAGCGTGCCCGTCTTGTCCAGGCAGAGGACGTTGACGTTGCTCAGCGACTCGATCGCGTTCGCCTGCTGCACCAGCGCCCCGAACCGGATGATCCGGACCGCGCCGAGCGCGTAGGCGATCGCGATCGAGACGAACAGCCCGTTCGGCACCAGGCCGACCAGGAGCGCCGCCTCGCCCACCGTCCGGCCAGCCGCCACGAGCTTCAGCACGTTGTTGAGGACCAGCACGATCTCGAGGTAGACGACCACCGCGAGGGCGATCCGGATCACGAGGTTGATCTCGGACTGGAGCGGCGTGAGGACCCGGCGGAACGTCCGGGCGCCCGCCGTGATCCGGTTTGCCAGGCTGTCCGCGCCGACCGCGGTCACCACGAAGCTGCCGCCGCCGTTGACCACGAAGCTGCCGGAGAAGACCGCGTCGCCGGGGAGCTTCGGGATCAGGTCCGACTCACCGGTCAGCTGCGACTCGTCGGCTTCCAGGCGGCCCAGCGTCAGACGCCCATCGAGGACGACCTGGTCGCCCGCGCCCACGCGCAGGAGGTCGCCGACGACGAGCTCCTCGGGTCCCACGGACCGTTCGGCACCGTCGCGGATGAGCGCCGCCATCGGCCGTGTCAGGAGGGCGATCCGGTCGAGCGTCCGCTTCGCGCGCACCTCCTGGACGACGCTCACCGCGATGTTCACCCCGATCACGCCCAGCGAGACGGCGGCGTCGAGCGGCCGACCCACGATGACGAGCAGCACGCCGAGCACGAAGATCACGTCGTTGATGAACGTGAAGACGTTCTCCCGGACGATCTGGGCGTACGTCCGGCCGGTGGCGAGCGGGGCGGTGTTCCCACGGCCGGCGGCTCGCCGGGCCGTTGCCTCCGCCTCGGTCAGGCCGGTTGCCGGCGTTCCCGCGACGATCGCGTCGGCGGCCGCTGTGCTCGTGGCGTCCGCGGCCGTGTCTCCGGTCCTCTTGCCAGCCGCGCCGGGGGCGGCGTCGGCAGGCTCGGCGTGCCCGCCCGCGTCGTCGGGCGGCGTCGGGAGCGTGGGGTCGCTGATGGGCGAGGCGGCACTCACCCGCGGAGCGTACGGCCGCGGGTCAAGGTCCGATGGACGGACGTGCGACAGGGACCGATTCACGTTTACCGCTGGTCCGCCGGCTGCGTCACGGATTCGTTCTCGCTTCTCGCGGCAGCGCCGGACGACCGCATCCCACGCCCGGATGTGCGTCTTCACCTCGATCGCGACGGCCTCCCGGAGCGCCTCGAGTCGAACGTCGGTCGACAATCGTCCGGGCCGGGCGCCCGCACCGCTGACACCGATCGCGCGCGACCTCAGCCTGCGGCACGCCCAGCCCGAGCCGGAGCTCCCCCAACTCCTGTCCCGGTCGAGTGGCGTCGAGGCGAGCCAGGCGGGAAGCTTCACGCTCGACGATCCGACGTGAGCCGGCGCGTTGCTACCGAGGACGCACGCGGGACTCCAAAGGCGACGGAGTGATCGGCCGTGCGAGCCTTCCATCCGGCTCTGCCCCGCGACCGTTCCCACGGGAGAACAGATCGCCCGTATGCCGGAGTCTTCGAGGATCTCGGTGGCTTGTAGTTCCGTCCTGTTCGTGGGACGCGAACGTACTGGCGCCCAGGGTGAGCGGACGAACCCGCGCCGTCCTCATCTGCGCCTTCTGGTCGCCTGGGGCGACGTTACGCACACGGGCGGGATGGACGAACCCCGTCACCGAGAGCGGACCACATTCCGCCATCTCGGCCTACCGCCAGCCGCGGACCTCGTCGGGGTAGAGGCGGACTCGCCGGTACGGCTCGCGACCGCGCGAGCGCGAGACGAGGTTCGCCCGCTCTGCCATCTGGTGCTGGAGCCGCCGGATGTACGCGCTCTGCGGTGCCAGTTCCACGGCCTGCGACTCGCGGACGACCATCCCGATCGCCTCCTCCGTCTCGAGGAGCGCGGCCTGGCGCGGATCGACCTCCAGGCTGAAGACGGAGGTGAGGCTCGCCTGCATCTGGATCGTCGTGTTCGCCTTCAGGACGTAGATCGGGAGCGCTCGGCTCTCGGCGTCCCGGATCGTCTGACCCTTCTGGCGATACTCGCTGCGCAGCGTCATCACGACATCGGTCTCGTCGAGATCCCGCGCCACGATCACGGGGAGCTGGAGCTCGCGGATCGCCTGCTCGAGACGCTTGCGGCTGATGCCGAACGGGAAGACCCGCAGCGTGGGGAGGATGCCGTGCTCCACGCGCAGCGCCGGGCCGTCCTCGTCGCGGGCCGCCGCGATCGCCCGATCTGCGAGCGCCTCGTCATCGGCGACGAGGTCGGCCGCGTTCACCGGCCCGGTCCCCTCTTCCGCCTTGAACGCCTCCAGCGCGCGGCTGGCCTGGTCACGCCACTCGCGGTGGCGGTCGAGCTCGCGGGCCTCGCGTGCGCGAACCTCCGTTGCCGCGAGGGACGCTGGAGCCGCGCCGGGTGTCGCTGCGGCGCCGGGTGTCGCTGCGGCGCCGGGTGTCGCTGCGGCGACGGATGTGCCTGCCCGCTCGACCGGGCCGCGGTCGGCGATCTCGCCGGCGACGAACGGTGCGTCGGTGATCGCGAGGCGGCTGGCTGCTCTGTGACTGGGCCTGACGCTCCTCGCGCGGCCGTCGGGCGGTCCGCCGCCAGGCGGGCCGTCATCCGCCGAACTGCCGCCCACGGGCCCTCGATCGTCGCGATTCGCGATTCGCTCGCCGGGCATCGTCCGGCCGGATTCGGCGCCGGTCGCGGACCGATCGCCGCCCCCGGACGACCGGCCACCCCTCGATTCGCGCCAGCCGCCGCTCGCGCCCGGGCGGAACGCCGGCGGTCGGCTGGACCGACCCGCGATCCCCTTCCCAGGTCGCGCTCCGGTAGCTCGTGTCCCCGCGCCAGCCGGGCTCCTGCCGCCAGCCGCCGCCGCCCGCGCCGACCAGGCCCGCGAATCGCTCGCGGCCCAGCTGCTCGCGCGGCGACGGCCGTGGCCGCGACTGCGAGCGATGGACGCCACCCTCGTCCTTCCAGCGCAGCTCCGGCGCGACCGGGTCGCCGCGGAGCATCGCATCGATCGTCTCGCCGACGTCGGCGTGGACCATGACCCGCTCGCGGTCCTGGATCTCCACGATCACGTCGAACGTCGGCGGCGCCTTGCGCTCGAGGACGCTCTTCTGGGTCCGGCGGCGGCGCGCCTCTTCGTCCCCGAGGGTGACGCTCTGGATCCCGCCGATCAGGTCGGAGAGCGTCGGGTTGAGCATCAGGTTGTCGAGATTGTTGCCGTGGGCCGTCCCGATCAGCTGCACGCCCCGCTCGGCGATCGTGCGGGCGGCCAGCGCCTCCAGCTCCGTCCCGATCTCGTCGATGACGATGACCTGCGGCATGTGGTTCTCCACCGCCTCGATCATCACCTCGTGCTGGAGCGACGGCGTGCGGACCTGCATCCGGCGGGCCTTGCCGATGGCCGGGTGGGGGATGTCGCCGTCGCCCGCGATCTCGTTCGAGGTGTCGACGACCACGACCCGCTTGCCCAGGTCATCGGCAAGCACGCGGGCTGCCTCGCGGAGCATCGTGGTCTTGCCGATGCCGGGGCGGCCCATGATGAGGATCGACTTCCCCGACTCGACGAAGTCGCCGATGATCTCGATCGTGCCGTAGACGGCGCGCCCGATCCGGCAGGTCAGCCCCACGATCTTGCCGGCCCGGTTCCGGATCGCGGAGATGCGGTGGAGCGTCCGCTCGATGCCGGCCCGGTTGTCGTCGCCGAACGAGCCGATCTTCTCGACAACCAGGGCGATGTCCGCCTCGGTCACCTCGCGGTCCAGGAGGGTCACCTCGCTGTCGGGGAAGCGCGCCTCCGGGACGCGGCCCAGGTCCAGCACGACCTCGATGAGCGCGGTCTGGTTCGGCAGGGCATGGATGGCCGCCACGATCTCCGGCGGCAGCGCGCCGAGGAGCGCGTCGAGGTCGTCGATCAGTTCGCGGGTCGGATGGTCGGCCATTCCCTCCCCTTCAGCGGATGGCCGGCACCATGGCCGGCTCGGCGACGCGGACCAGGGTCTCCTTCATGAGGAGCGTGACGGTCGCGACGGTCGCGAATCCCGCCTCCTCGACCCGGTGCTCGAGCGGTGATTCGTACGTGCGGATCGGGCAGATCACGCCGTGGTCGTGGCCGTGGTCGCGCTTCTCCGCCCGGGCGCCGATCACGCCCAGGCCGAACCGGATGAGCGACGTGGCGTCGGTCCCGGGCCGGACCAGGACCCGCAGGTAGTGCGGCTGGTCCTCCTTGGCGACGCCAACCTGGACGAAGCCCTGGAGCTGGGTCGGGTCGGCGGAGCCCTCCGGGGCCTCCTGCAGGAACGACTCGACGTCGGCGAAGCGGAGGATCGGGGTCAGGCTGGAGCGCGGCATCGATCGACCCGGAGCCGTGGCGCTCCCAGTCGGCGATCCGGTGGATCTCCAGGCGCGCAACGGGCGCCGGCGTCACCGCGTTGTAGAGGCGGAAGAGCGCGACCGCATCCGTCCCCCCGACCGGGCGAATCCCCAGCTCGCCGGCCTCCTGGTCCGTGAACGGCTCGGGGAGCGGCACGCTCGATGGGCGGAAGGAGACCAGCTCGTCCCCGTAGCGCATGAAGCCGGCCTGCATGAACAGCTCCACGTTGCCGTCCACGTCAGCGCAGGCGACGTGGAAGCGGGTCGCCCCGCGCTTCGTGCCGTCGCGGAGGCACGCCTGCACCATCCGGTAGCGGATGTCGCCCGCGTCGGCCAGGCCCACTGCGTCGAGCTCCACGATCGTCCACTCGTCGCGCGCGCTGTCGCGCTCCACGCGGAGGAGCCCGCCCACGTGCCCGTCGCGCTCGTGGACGTAGAGCAGGTCGTTCGGACGGAACGCGCCCAGCGGGAGCCGAAAGAGCGTGAACACGCCGATCGGCGGACCCGCGAGCGGAAGCCCCAGCGAGCGAGCGCCGGTGCCCTCGGCCTGGGCCAGGCGCGAGAGCTCGCCGAGCGCGGAGAGGTCGGTGAGGCGCGCCGGGCGAACCTTGCCGCCCCGACCCGCGGACGATCCGGGCCGGCCGGTCACGACCCGGCCCTCGTGCGCCGCGTGGGGTGGTCAAGGCGGCCGATCATGGCTCGGTCCTCGCACGGCGCGTGGGGTGGTGCCGCCGGCCGCTCCCCTCACCGGGATCCGCGTGCTCCGCCGCCATCGTCGCGACCAGGCGGTGGAAGCGCGTCTCACCGGCCAGCTCCGGGTGGAACGCGGTGGCGATCACGTTCTTCTCGCGCACCGCCACGATCCGCCCGTCGTCGAGACGCGCGAGCACATCCACGTCAGCGCCGATCTCCTCGACGATCGGGGCGCGGATGAAGATCGCGTGGACCGGCGTGTCACCGAGGATCGGCACGTGGAGCTGGGTCTCGAAGGAATCGAGCTGGCGCCCGAACGCGTTGCGCTCGACGACGACGTGGAGGAGCGGCAGCACGGGCAGCTCGCCGCCGGCGATCTCGGTCGAGAGGATGATCATCCCGGCGCACGTCCCGAAGATCGGCGCACCGGATCGGCCGAGCGCGAGGATCGGCTCGCGCAGCCCCCACCGGTCGATCAAGTGGCGCATCGTCGTGCTCTCGCCACCGGGCAGGATCAGGCCGGCGACGTCGTCGAGATCCGCGGGCAGGCGCACCTCGACGCCCTCGACGCCGATCGCGGCGAGGGTCGCCATGTGCTCGCGGAAGGCGCCCTGCACGGCCAGGACACCGATCTTCACGACGTTGCTCCGGTCGGGGGTCGTCGATCGCCGGCGGGACGTCGCGGCGGGGTCCGGACGGCCGAGGTCACCGGCCGGGTCCGCCGAGGCGCGCGTCGGGTGTCGTCGACTACCAGCCCCGGGTCGCGAGGCGCTCGGCATCGGGGATTGCCTCCAGCGCGATTCCGCGCATGGCTGCCCCCAGGCCCTTCGAGACCTCGGCCAGGATCTTCGGGTTGTCGAAATGGGTCGTCGCCTGGACGATCGCGTTCGCCATGCGGGCCGGCTCCTCGCTCTTGAAGATGCCCGACCCGACGAAGACGCCGTCAGCGCCCAGCTGCATGGCGAGCGCCGCGTCCGCGGGGGTGGCGATGCCGCCTGCCACGAAGTTGACGACCGGCAGGCCGCCGGCCCGCGCGACCTCGCGGACCAGCTCGATCGGCGCGCGCAGCTCCTTCGCGGCGACGAACAGCTCGTCCTCGCGCATCGACGCGAGGCGCCGCAGCTCCGCGTTGACGGTGCGGATGTGGCGGACAGCCTCGACGATGTTGCCGGTGCCAGCCTCGCCCTTCGTGCGCACCATGGCGGCGCCCTCGGAGATCCGGCGGAGCGCCTCGCCCAGGTCGCGGCAGCCGCACACGAACGGGACCTTGAAGGCGTGCTTGTCGATGTGGTTCGTCTCGTCGGCCGGCGTCAGGACCTCGGACTCGTCGATGTAGTCGACCCCGAGCGCCTCGAGGATCTGCGCCTCGACGAAGTGGCCGATGCGGGCCTTCGCCATGACCGGGATGCTCACCGCGGCCATGATCCCCTCGATCATCGCCGGGTCGCTCATGCGCGCGACGCCACCGGTGGCGCGGATGTCGGACGGGACGCGCTCGAGCGCCATGACGGCGACCGCGCCGGCATCCTCCGCGATCTTCGCGTGGTCGGGCGTGACGACGTCCATGATGACGCCGCCCTTGAGCATTTGGGCGAGGCCCTTCTTCGTGGCCCAGGTGGACGTTTCGACGGTCATGTCTGGCAGCGTTCCCTGATCTGGTGGGCGGAGGTTCCGGGAGCAACCGACCGGGGGGTCATGCCCGCCTTGGGTCGCGCCGTCGCCCGCGCGCGTTGCCCGATTATAGCCGAGGGCCCGGGAGCACCCGGAAGGTGCCGTTCGGGGCGTGGGTCCCGGCGCGGCGGGCTCGGAGCCCGCTCCGCGATATTCGTGGGCACTCTCGTGGGCGACTCTCGTGGGCGACTCCCCCGGCGCCCACGACCGCCCGCCTCGTGCGCGACATCCGTGGGACGACTACCCGGCGCGCCTGACGGCCGATTTGCTCGCCATATGCGTCCCGCTGCTGTTATGCGCGTCTCGCAGCCCGGATCACGGCTCCGCCCGTCCCCCGGCGACGACTCCGAGCGTGGCCCGTGCCCACTCGGGGCGCAGACCGCGCGTCCGGCGCGCTTAGCAGTCGCGTGGCTGCTATCCCGGGACGCTCTGCGACGACGCAACCCGCGTGTCCCCCGCCCCGGGCCTTCGGTACGATCGGGTGATGCAGGACGACCTCGACGCGCTCGCCGCGGAGATCGCCGCGTGCCGCGCGTGCCCGCGCCTCGTGGCGTGGCGCGAGGATGCGGCTGGGAACCCGCCGGCACGGTTCCGTGGCGAGCCGTACTGGGCGCGGCCGGTCCCCGGCTGGGGAGACGCCGCGGCCCGGATCGTGCTCATCGGGCTGGCTCCGGCCGCGCACGGCGGCAATCGCACCGGCCGCGTCTTCACGGGCGACCGTTCCGGGGATTTCCTGTTCGCCGCGCTCCACCGGGCCGGGCTCGCGAACCAGGCAACCTCGACCCGGACGGGCGACGGCCTCCGGCTCTCTGGCGCCTACGTGACCGCCGCCGTGCGATGCGCGCCGCCGGCCAACGCACCCACGCCGGAGGAACGCGACCGCTGCGCGCCGTTCCTGCACCGAGAGCTCGCCCTGCTGGCCGACGCACGGGTGATCGTCGCGCTCGGCGCGTTCGGCTGGGCCGCGGCGCTCCGCGCGATCGAGGCCATCGGCGCTCCGATGCCGCGCCCGCTGCCGCGCTTCGGCCACGGCGTTGAGGTGGTCGCCGGCCCCTACACGCTCCTCGGCACGTTCCACCCGAGCCAGCAGAACACGTTCACCGGCCGCCTGACCGCCGCCATGCTCGACGCGGTCCTGGCGCGAGCGGTCGCGCTGGCGGGCGCAGCCCGCGGCGACCTCCGGTAGCCTTCCCGGTCATGAGCACCAGCGTCCCCGGCCGAACCGGCCGCGTCAACCAGGTCAACGTCTCGAGGGGCGGTGTGCCGAAGCTGCCCGTGGCCGGCACGCAGGTGCGCCGACTCGGCCTCGACGGCGACGGGCACACGGAACCCGAGCCGATCCATGGCGGTGAGCCGCAGGCCGTCTCGCTCTACTGCGTCGAAGCGATCGCACGGGTCGCCGCCGATGGCCACCAGGCGTTCCCTGGCGCGTACGGCGAGAACCTGACGCTCGAAGGCATCGAGTGGTCGAGCCTCGGCCCGGGCGACCGCCTCGCGATCGGCGCTGGGGGCCTTCTCGTCGAGCTCACGAAACACGCGGCGCCGTGCCAGACGATCGCCCACTGGTTCGTCGATCGGCAGATCGCGCGCATCAGCCCGAAGATTCACCCCGAGGATGCGCGCTGGTACGCGCGGGTGATCGTCGAGGGCCCGGTCGCGACCGGTGACGCGGTCGAGGTGATCGCGGCGACCGGGTAGGCCCGCGGATCGACCCTGGGCCCGGAGAGCCTCGGCGGCGACCGCGGCGACGGTAGGCTCCCGGCAACCACGGCGACTGCGGCGACGGCGGCGGCCGCCGCGACCTCGGCCACCGAGGCGACGAGCACCCTCGCCTCCCGCCAGTCGCGGCGGCACCGCCCCGGTAACGGAAGTCTCACCATGGCCTGGCGGCTTCACAATCGCGCGAAACGCACCCCATAGAGCTCGACGAGCAGGTGCTCGCCAGCGGTCGCCAGGATGCCGACGCGGGCGGTCGGGTCGGCGGGCCCCGATCCCGTTCCCGATGCCGATCCCATGCCCGATGCCGGCCCGGACCCGGATTCCAGCCCGGGCTCGGTCCCGGCCGCGCGGCCAGACCCGGCCATGCCTCCCGCGGCGGCCATGGCTCCCGAGGCGGGCGCCGCTGTCGCTGCTACGAGCCGGATCGATTGGTCGCCGACGAGCGCCTCCAGCTCGCCCGGACCGGCGGCGGGTGCCGGGCGAAATGCGAGACCGATGGTCCTCGCGAATGCCACTGCGACGTCGGCGGGCCGCGCGACGGCCAGCTCGAGCCCCACGATCCGCGCCCGTCCGCCGAACGGGTGGACGAAGGCGGCGCGCGCCTGGCGCGCCTCGTCGCTCCACTCGGGGCCGCCCGGCTCGTGCTCGATCAGGAAGGGCGGCCGCTCGGAGGCCAGGGGCGGCGCGATCGCCACGTGCCAGCGAACCACGCCGCCATCCGGACGGACTCGCTCGCCGGGCTGCGCGTCGCCGATCGACGAGCCGGCCTCTCGGAGCACCGCCGCTTCTCGACGCGCGTCGTCCGTCGCGATCGCCCACGTGACGAGGCCGGGCGTCCCCGCGTCGAGGGCGGCGAGCGCGGCAGCCCCGATGGGGTTCGCGGTCGCACGGGCCCGATCCCAGACGCCGATCAGCTCGAGGTACGTGTCGCCCAGGAAGATGAGCCGATTGAACGTGCCCGCATTCTCGTGGCGGCCGCCACCCGTGGCGGCGAGCCCGAGCGCTGCCTCGAGGTCGGCCGCGGCGGCATCCGGATCCGCAACGGCGATCACGAGGTGGTCGATGCCAAGCAGCATCCGCGCAGCGTACCCGGCCGAGCGTGCCGCAGGCGCCCAGGGGTCACGCCACGCGGCCCGAGACCCCGTGCCCTTCGGCCCATTGACGAACCCGTGACCCGGAGGCCACCCTCGGAGCATGTTCATGCGTCTCCGCCGGGTCCACCCGGCGCTCATCCTCATTGCGCTCGACCTGTTCGGTCTCGCGGTCGCCTCCTACCTGTCCGTCGTCGAGCTCGGCGGCGGCGTCCCCGTCTGCGGCCCGATCAAGGGCTGCGAGATCGTGGCGACGTCCCAGTACAGCCGAATCAACGGCATCCCCGTGGCCGTGTTCGGGGTCGGCCTCAGCCTGATCCTGCTTGTCGCCGCAATCGGCTGGTGGAGGACGGGTGATCGACGCCTGCTCGCGACCCACTACGGGTTCAGCCTGGTCGGCGTGACGTTCGAGGCCTACTTCACGTACCTCCAGGTCTTCGTGATCGACGCCATCTGCGTCTGGTGCGCGTCGTACGGGATCAGCCTGGTCCTCCGGTTCCTCGTCGCGCTCTGGGTCTGGGTGCGCCGGGATCGAATGGCGACCCAGGCAACCGGCTGGTAGCGGCAGCGGTCCGTGCGTCCGCCCGGGGAACGCCCGACCTCGCGAGAACCTGCGGAATCGCACGTCATCTGAACACCGGCGCCGGCCGGAGCATCGCGGCAGCCGGCACCTTGCGGTTCGGGTCGCCGTCCCGCGGGCGCGAGGTGGTCATCCCGAGCGCAGCCCGTCCCGGGAGTGTTGACTTCACGTGCAATTCCGCGCGAATGGACGGTCGATCGCCACCGCGAGCAGCGGTCCGGGATCCTCGATATGAGCGCGATTGCCCGCCCGCCCGACCGGCCGCCCAGGCGCGCCCGCCCGACTCGCGTGCCGCGCGCTCCTGCTACGATCCGGCCGCATGGACGGCGTGGTGCTCGTGCTCAACCAGAACTACGAGCCGCTGAACGTCTGCAACGTGCCCCGGGCATTCCGCCTCGTCTTCGGGTTCAAGGCGGAGGTCGTGGAGTACGACCACCAGACGTTCCGGACGCCTCGCGCCGCCTACCGTGCGCCGTCGGTGATCCGCCTCCAGCACCAGGTCCGCAGGCCCCGTCCGCGCGTCAAGCTCAGCCGTCGCGAGGTCTTCGCCCGCGACCACCACACCTGCCAGTACTGCGGGCGCCAGGGCAACGACCTCACGCTCGACCACGTGGTCCCGCGTCACCGCGGCGGTCTCCACACGTGGGAGAACCTGGCGACCGCCTGCCGCACCTGCAACCACCGAAAGGGCGGCCGCACCCCCGAGGAGGCCCGCTTTCGCCTGCTGCGCCCACCGTTCGAGCCGCGGAGTGACGTGTACTCGATCTTCACCCCGTTCCTGGCGGACGTCCGGAACGAGCCCTGGCGCGACTACCTCTTCCTCGGCAAGAATTGACGCCGCCCGAGCCCGCTGCCGGGGCAGACGCACCAGAAGGACCAGCGCCGGCGGCCGACTCGCCGCTCGAGGCAGGGGCAACGGCCGATCCGTCGCCCGGTCCGCGCGACCCGATCCCGGCCGCCGTGCGCGCCATCGCGGCGACGCTCCGGACCGCCGGTCACGAAGCGCATCTCGTGGGCGGCTGCGTGCGCGACCTCCTGCGCGGCGTCGAGCCCGCCGACTGGGACCTGACCACGAACGCGCGACCGGAGCAGGTCGTCGCGCTCTTCCCGGGCGCTCGGTACGAGAACCGGTTCGGGACGGTCGAGATCGACGAGGACGGCGGGACCTACGAGGTCACGACCTACCGGCACGACGGCCCGTACACCGACCACCGCCGGCCGGATGCCGTCATGTTCGGTGAGCGGCTCGACGACGACCTGGCGCGGCGGGACTTCACGGTGAACGCGATGGCGCTCGACGTGGGCGCGGGGGCCGGGGTCGAATCGCGCCCAGGGCCCGGCGCGGAACCCGGGTCGGCAGAACCGGGGGGCGAGCCCGGCACGGACGACAGCCCGGAACACGTGGCCGGACCCCGTGGGATCCATGACCCGTTCGGCGGACGGGCCGACCTCGCCGCGAGGCTCCTGCGGGCAGTCGGCGATCCCGGGGCACGGTTCCGCGAGGACTCGCTGCGCATGCTGCGCGCGGTCCGGTTTGCGGCGACGCTCGGCTTCGCCGTGGAGGAGCGAACGCTCGCGGCGATCGAGGCGAACGCGCCGCTCGCGGGCTCTCTCTCCGGCGAGCGGGTGCTCGCCGAGCTGCTCACGCTGCTCACGGCACCCGTGCCCTCCGTCGGGCTGCGGCTCGCGCAGGCGACCGGCCTCCTTGCGGCGATCGCCCCGGAGCTGGCCCGGCAGCGGGGCGTGCCGCAGGGCAAGGTGCCCGGCGAGGATCTCTGGGACCACACCTGCAGAACGGTGGACGCCGCGCCCCGGCCGCGGCCCGACGAGCCGCCGCTGCTCCGCCTTGCGGCGCTGCTCCACGACGTCGGCAAGCCCGCGACCTTCGCGGACGGCCACTTCGTGGGCCACGACGCCGTCGGCGCATCGCTCAGCGAGGCATGGCTCACGGAGCTCCACGCGCCGCGGTTCCTGACGGCTGACACCGCGAACCTGGTCCGCCACCACATGTTCGCCTACGACGAGAGCTGGACCGACGCGGCCGTGCGCCGATTCATTCGTCGCTGCGGCGCGACCGCCGTCGACGACCTCCTGGACCTGCGTGCGGCCGACAACGTCGGGAGCGGGCTCGCGGCGGAGGTCGACGGCCTGGAATCGCTGCGGGCGCGATGCCACGAGCAGCTGGAGGCGCGCGTGGCGCTGGACCTGTCCGGCCTCGCTGTCGACGGCGACGACCTGATGAAGGCCCTCGACATCCCCCCCGGGCCGGCGGTGGGCGGTCTCCTCGATCGCCTGTTGGAGATGGTGGTCCTCGACCCGATGCTCAACGACCGTTCGCGTCTGCTTACCATGGCGCGTGAGCTCGTGGCGCCCGGCATCGTCGCGCCCGGGAACGAGACACTCGGTGGCGGGGATGCCGGTGGCGGGGATGCCGGCGCCTCGGACGACATGGGGACGGCGTGATCGAGCAGCTCCTCCGGGCGGAGAACGCGCTCGCCCTCGGCCTTCTCGACCAGGCCGAGCAGATCTACGCGCAGACGTTGGCCCATGACCCCGCGAATGCGATCGCGGTCGTGGGACTCTCGCGCGTCGCCCTCGAGCGCGGCGACGAACGCGCGTCCCTGGACCTCGCCCGGCGCGCCCTCTCGATCGACCCGGAGAACGCGCAGGCGGGCCGGATGGCCGATCGGCTCGAGGAGGTCATGCGCGAGCGCGGGGACGCGGTCCCGCCAGCGGCGATCCTGCGGGTAGTCATCGGATCCTCGGCGATCCCGCACACCGATTCTCCGACGAGGGCCGCCGAGCCCGTCGCGGCACCGAAACGCGGCTTCCTGCGCCGCCTCACCGGGAGATCCTGAGATGCGCGTGCTCGTCACCGGCGGCGCCGGCTACGTCGGCTCGATCTCGGTCGAGGCGCTCGTCGCGGCGGGCCACGAGGTGGTGGTCCTCGACGACCTCTCCACGGGGCACCGGGACGCGCTCCCGGATGGCGTCCGCCTCGTGCAGGGCAGCTACGGCGATGGGGCGGCGGTCGCGTCGCTGCTCGCGAGCTCGCCGATCGACGCGGTCCTCCACTGCGCGGCACGCTCGCTCGTCGGCGAGTCGATCGCGAACCCGGCGCTCTACTACCGCGAGAACGTGGCGGGGGGCGTCGCCTTCCTGGAGGCGCTTCGCGTGGCGGGCATCCGCCGCCTGGTCTTCAGCTCGACCGCCGCGGTCTACGGGACGCCGGCCAGCATCCCGATCCGCGAGGACGCGGTGCTTGCCCCGATCAACCCGTATGGGGAGACGAAGCGGACGTTCGAGGGTGGCCTTCGCTGGTACGCGGCTGCCTACGGAGTGCGGAGCGTGAGCCTGCGCTACTTCAACGTTGCCGGCGCGTCCGAACGCAACGGCGAGGTTCACGTACCGGAAACGCATCTCATCCCCAACGTGCTGGCCGCGGCCGATGGGCATGCCGCGCTCACCGTGTTCGGCACCGACTACCCGACGCCCGACGGAACGTGCGTTCGCGATTACCTGCACGTGGAGGACCTCGCGCGCGCCCACGTGCTCGCGCTCGAGGCCACGGCGCCGGACGATCTGCGCACGGCCGCGAATCCCAGCCTGCCCGGGGAAGATGTCGGTGCGGCGGCGCTCACCATCAACCTGGGGAATGGGGGCGGCTTCAGCGTCCGCGAGGTGCTCGCGGCGGCCGAGGCCGTCGTCGGTCGCCCGATCCCGCACGCGATCGGCGAGCGGCGCGCGGGCGATCCCCCGGTGCTCGTGGCCGATGCCAGCCGCGCGGGCGAGATCCTCGGCTGGCGGGCCGAGCATCCCGACATCATCGAGATCGTCCGGTCCGCGTGGGCGTGGCGCGCGGCCCACCCGGACGGCTATCGCGCCTGACCCCGAGCCGGTCATTGCGCGAGCGACCCGAACGCACCCGCGGCATCCCTGCAACCGAATCGAAACGGAAGCGCGTCCCGGGTGTCACTGACCAGGACGCAGGGCTGCAGGTACGGTCATCCTCCCGGGACGCTGTCCCCGGCGGCAGGCCTGCTGGCCGCGTCGCTGTCCTGCGGGCCACCGCCCAGCTGAGGACGAACCCATGAGCGCACTCGACCTGCAGGCCTCCATCTCCTCCCACCTGCGCATGCCCCGCCAGGTTGCCGTCGCGAGCCGGCTCGAGACCGGCACCGTCGTCTGTGACGCCTGTGGCTGCCGCCTGACCACCCGCGACAGCGTCGACGACAGCGGATTCGGCGGCGCTCGCACCTGGTGGCACTTCGCCGGCCACGCGGGTCGCGACGCCCGCGGGTGCACGGTCGATTGCGTGGAGATGGCCCACCGCCTCGCCTGAACCCGGGCCGGTGTTCGGCCCGTCACACGTCCTCGAGCGAACCCTGGACGCCCCGGACCTTCCTGGCCGGGGCGTTCGTGTGCTCCACGCGGGCACTCCGCCGTGCGCCCGGCACCCGTCGCGCCGGGTTGAGCTCGCGCGCGGGCAATCCGCCGGGGTCGCGATGACCGGCGCGTATGATCGCGGCCATGAAGCCAGAACCGCGCGCGTTGCGCCCGCAGGCATTCGGGAATCGTCGCGTCAGGGATGTTGCGGATCCGGTGATCGAACCAGCCTGGGATGGCGTCCGGGTCCTTGCCCATCTCGACGTCGCAGCGGCACGGGCGGCGATCCGCGATTCGAGCGGCGACGACCTGACCCGGGACCACGCGCCGATCGCCCGCGCGCTGCTCGCCGCGCTCACCGCGGACAGCGCCATCGTCGATGGCTACCTCACCGACCAGGCGACGCGCGCAAGCGAGGGTCGCGCGATCGTGACGAGCGAGATCCCGTCGCTCAGCGAGCATGCGAGCCAGTTCTTCCTGGGCCGGCAGGGCTCCGAGCTGCTGGGCGGACGCGGCCGTCCTGGCCGAACCGACCTTGGCCGGGCGGCCGACGAGCAGGAGCGGCTCGAGGACGCGCCGGTCGCGTTCGTCGCCGTCGACCTGGTCGAGCTCGATGGCGTGCCCTTGTTCGAGATCCCGCTCCTGGAGCGCAAGCGGCTCCTGGAGAGCGCGCTCGGGGAGGGCGACCTCGTGCGCCGGACTCCGTACGTTCGCGAGCCGGCCGGCACGTTCATCATCACCTGGCGTTCGTTCGGCTTCGGCGGCCTCGCCTACAAGGCCGCGAACAGCCGCTACCTCCCCGGCAGCGCCAACGACGACTGGTGCATGACGCCGATGCCGCGCCGCTGACGATGGCGGCCGGCGCCGAGGACCGCGACCGGCGCTTGTAGCCGCGGCGGTCGAGCCGGATCGCGACCGCCTCGCCGCGGACGATCCCGGCCGTCGTGGTACGGTGCGTCCGTGCCCGCTTCCCTCCTGACCCCGGCCATCTCGGCCGAGCTCCAGCGCCTGGGACACGCCGACATCATGGTCGGCATTCCCAGCTTCAAGAACGCGGCGACGATCGGCCATGTCGTGCGCGCCGCGCAGGCCGGGCTGGTCCAGTACTTCCCGGACCTTCGGCCCCTGCTCGTGAACGCGGATGCCGGGTCGCCTGACGGGACGCAGCGCGTCGTCGCGGAGACGGAGCCGCCCGACTACGTCGAGCGGATCCTGCTCGTGCGACCCACCAACCGCCTCGAGCGCCTGACCCTGACCTATCCCGAGGTGAACGGGATCGGCGGCAAGGGGGCGGCGCTTCACACGATCTTCGAGATCGCGGCCGCGCTCGAGGTCCGCGCGCTCGTGGTGGTCGACTCCGACCTTCGCTCGATCGGCCCTGAATGGG
This sequence comes from uncultured Chloroflexia bacterium, assembly GCA_963734535.1. GTDB lineage: Bacteria > Chloroflexota > Limnocylindria > Limnocylindrales > CSP1-4 > CTSoil-043. The sequence continues at coordinate 114,821 of CAVTHS010000004.1, forward strand.
TCGAGCTCCTCTCGGGGCCGATCCTCAAGGGCGGCTTCGATTTCGTCACGCCGCTCTACGCGCGTCACAAGTACGACGGCACGATCACGAACACGGTCACCTACCCGCTCACCCGGGCGCTCTACGGCCGGCGGATCCGACAGCCGATCGGGGGCGACTTCGGGGTGTCCGGCGATCTCGTCCGCCACTACCTCGCCCAGGAGGACTGGACCCCGGAGGTGAGCCGTTTCGGGATCGACATCTGGATGACGACCCACGCGCTCACCGGCGGCTTCGCCGTCTGCGAGGCGCGACTCGGCGCGAAGATCCACGACCCGAAGGACCCCTCGGGTGACCTTGGGCCGATGTTCCGCCAGGTCGTCGGGACGATCCTCGCCATGGCCGGCCGCCACCCCGAGGCCTGGCTCGACGTCCACGCCAGCCACGAGATCCCGGCCTACGGCTTCGAGCGCTGGGTCGAGCCCACCCCGCTCCACGTCAACACGCTGCGCCTGCTCTCCGAGTTCGACGCCGGGCGGCTGACGCTCGCGCCGACGTGGCGAGCCATGCTCGCGCCGAACCATGCGAGCGCCGCCATCGAGATCTCGGAGGTTGCCGGGGAGCTTGCCGAGGCGGCCGCGAGGCGCCTCGGCCTGGGCGGCGAGGCCGGCCCGGACCACCCCGTCTCGACGGACGAGATGTCCGAGGCGGTTGCGCCCTACTGCTTCCCGGACGAGCTGTGGGCCGGCATCGTCTACGACCTGGTCGTCGCGGCGCACGCGAAGGTCCTGCCCCTGGAGACGCTCGTGGCCGCGCTCGTCCCGCTCTATTTCGGGCGGGTCGGCAGCCTTATCGTGGAGGCCCGCCACATGGGCCAGGCCGACGCGGAGGAACGAGTGGAGCGCCAGGCGCGCGCCTTCGAGCTTCGCAAGCCGTATCTCGTCGAGCGCTGGAATGCGGCGGAGGAGGCGCGCATCGCGGCGGATGCGGCTGCCTTGGATGCCTCGGCGAGCCTCCGCGCCGGCGAGGCCGCAGGGTGACGCCCCGGCCGCCGCTCCCCGGCCGGATCCTGATCCCGGTCGCGAACCCCGCCACTGCAGAGGAGCTGATCCGCATCGGCGCGGCACTCCTCGATCCGCGCTCCGGCGAGCTGACCGCGCTCGGGATCGTGGAGGTCCCGGAGGAGATGCCGCTCTCCGAGGGCGCGACGAAGGCGCGCCAGGCCCGCAGGTTGCTCCAGAAGGTGCTCGACTACGCACCGGAGGGTACGCACGTCCGCCCCGTGGTCCGGATCGGGCGCCGCGCGGCCGAAGGGATCGTGGAGGCTGCCATCGAGCTCGAGGCGGACCTCGTCATCTTCGGCTGGGGCGGCCGCGTCGGCGGTCGTTCCACGAGAAGCGCGAGAGCCGCGGCGAAGGCAGGGTCCGGCGACGCCGACGCGGCGGTCCCGGCCGCTTCCGTCTTCAGCCCGACCATCGACGCGGTGGTCCGCGAGTCGCCCTGCGATATCGCCGTCGTCAAGCAGCGCCCGATGACCGACATCCACCGGATCCTGGTTCCCGTCCGCGGCGGACCGCATGCGGAGCTTGCCCTCGACTTCGCCGACGCACTCGCCCGCCGGCACGGCGCCCGCGTCACGGTGCTCCACGTCGTGCCACCCGGCCTGACCCCCGCGGTCCGGACCCAGGCGGAGCACGCACTGGCCCTCTTCCTGAAGCAGCACGTGCGCGGCCATGCCGACGGGCTCCTGCGCGAGGCCCCGAACGTGCGGAACGCGATCCTTCGCGAAGCGGACAAGTCCGATCTCGTGATCATGGGTGCGTCCGCCGCGCCCGAGGGTTCCGTCGACGACAACTTCCTGTTCGGCGTCCTCCCCGAGACGATCGCCGCGCGCGCCAGGCCGCCCGTCATCGTGGTGAAGACGCGGGAGCGGATCGACACGGCGACGTTCGAGGAGCTCGCCGCTCGGGCCGAATCACTCGCCGCCGCCGAGCGAGCCGCGGAGGAATCCCGGGCCGTGCCCGCCCGTGTCGAGCGCTGGTTCGGCGAATCGAACTTCCACCACGCGGAGTTCCGCGACCTTCGACGCCTCGTCGCGCTCAAGGAGAAGCAGGGCGTTACCGTGAGCCTCATCTTACCGACCCTGAACGAGGGGGCGACCATCGGGCCGATCGTGCGCCGTGCCCGGATGCTGCTCATGGAGGCCGTGCCGCTCGTGGACGAGCTGCTGGTGATCGACTCGGCATCCGATGACAGGACGTGCGAGATCGCGGCCCGCGAGGGCGCCCGGGTCGTGCAGCACGCGGACGTCCTGACCCGCTACGGCTCCTACCGTGGGAAGGGCGAGTCACTCTGGAAGAGCCTCTACGAGTCCTTTGGCGACATCGTCGTGTGGTGCGATACCGACGTCCGCAACTGGCACCCGCGGATGGCCTACGGGACCCTGGGGCCGCTCCTCGTCGAGCCCCGGATCCAGTACGTCAAGGGCTACTACCAGCGCCCCATCGTGGAGGGCGGCGTGCTGCGCGAAGGCGGCGGGGGCCGCGTCACCGAGCTGGTCGCGCGGCCCCTGATCAACCTGTTCTACCCGGACCTCTCGGGGTTCATCCAGCCGCTCGCCGGCGAGTACGCCGGGCGCCGAAGCCTGCTCGAGTCGATCCCCTTCTTCACCGGCTACGCCGTCGAGATCGGGCATCTCATCGACATCGCGGAGCGGGCCGGCCTGGAGGCGCTTGGCCAGGTGGACCTGGAGCGCCGCATCCACCGCAACCAGGAGCTCGAGGGTCTCTCGCGGATGAGCTTCGTGATCATCCAGGCCGTCATGAAGCGGCTGGAGGAGCGCCGCCGCGCCCGGCTCTTCGCGGAGATGGGATCGACGATGAAGCTGCCTCGTTCGGGGGCCGACCGGCTGGGCCTCGAGGTCATCGAGCTCGCCGACCGCGAGCGCCCGCCGATGGTCCGCATCCCCGAGTACCTCGAGAAGCGCGCCGCGAACGAGGGCGGATAGCGGGTGCCGGCGGAGGATGACGGGCCTGGCGCCGCCACGGCTGTCCGCGCGAGTGTCGGCCCGCGCGGCCGACCGCTCACCGTTCTCGTCGCGCCGGACTCCTTCAAGGGGTCGCTGACGTCCGTCGAGGTGGCGCGGGCCCTCGCGTCCGGCTGGGCGCGCGCTCGCCCGGACGACCGCCTGGTCCTCGCGCCGCTCGCCGACGGCGGGGAGGGGACGCTCGTCGCCATCGAGGCCGCTGGCGGCTGGACGTGGCAGGAAGCCGAAGCGCACGATCCGCTGGGCCGGCCGCTCACCGCGAGGTGGCTCCGCAGCACCGACGGAACCCGCGCGGTCGTGGAGCTCGCGGCGGCATCCGGCCTCTCGCGACTGTCGCCCGCGGAACGGGATCCCGCGGGCGCCTCGACGTACGGGACCGGAGAGGTGCTCCGTGCGGTCCTCGACGCGGGGGTCAGGCGGATCGACCTGGGCGTCGGCGGCAGCGCGACCACCGACGGCGGTCTCGGCATCCTCGCGGCGCTTGGGCTCGCGATGACGATCCAGCCGGCGGTTGCCGTCCACCTGGAGGAGCTGGACCCGCGCCTCGCGGAGGTCTCCCTGCGAATCGCGTGCGACGTGACGAACCCGCTCCTGGGGCCGCGCGGCGCAGCAGCGGTCTACGGGCCGCAGAAGGGTGCGAGCCCGCCCGACGTGCACGAGCTCGACGGGGCGCTCGGCCGCTGGGCGGATGCCCTCGAGGCCGCAACCGGTCGCCGCGAGCGCGACACGCCCGGGGCCGGCGCGGCCGGCGGGGCCACGTTCGGGCTCGCCTGCCTGCGCGACCGCTTTGCAGGGTTCGCCATCCGGCCCGGTGTCGAGCTCGTGATGGACGCCGCGGGCTTCGCGGCGTCGCTCGCGCGGGCCGATCTCGTCGTCACCGGCGAGGGCCGGATCGACGGCCAGACCGCATTCGGCAAGACCGCGCTCGGCGTGGCCCAGCGAGCCGCCGCGGCCGGGGTCGGGTGCATCGCCGTCGGCGGCGGCGTGGAACCGGACGGGATCCTGGCGCTTGCCGGTGTCGGCGCGATCGCGGTGCCGGTGGCAGAGCGCCCGCAGTCCGTCGAGGAGGCGATGGCGGCCGGCGCGGCGCCCCTCGAACGCTGCGGCGAGCGCCTCGCGCGGCTGGTCGGGATCGGGCGGGACATGTCTGCCCCGGATACGCGTTCGCCGCGCGTCCCCGGACATGGCCAGGTCGTGATCCAGGACAACGCACACGACCCTCGCGCGGAGTTCGAGAAGCACTCGTGAGGGCGCGGCTTCCGACGCCCGCGGGACGACGCTCGCGCCGCCGGCCCGACCCCGCAGTCACCTGGGCCCGCAGCCTGCGTCGTCGCCGGCCCGGGCTCGTCGAGTTCATGATCGAGCGGCTGAGCGGCCTCTACGGCGTCCCGGCGCCCGCGCAGCGCCTGGACCCGGTCAGCGAGCTTGTCCTCACGATCCTCTCCCAGAACACCGCCGACCTGAACTCGGAGCGTGCCTTCGAGGCGCTCCGCGCGGCCTACCCGTCGGGCGCGCCGGTCACGACCCACCGCGTGGTCGGGCCCGACGGAGCGGAGGCCCCGCCGGAGGGTTGGGGTGGCATCGGGCTGGCGCCCGGCGCGCCGCCGGACTGGTCGGCGGTCGAGGATGCCGACGTCGGCGCCGTGATCGACGTCATCCGGATCGGCGGGCTTGCGAACCAGAAGGGGCCGCGGATCCAGGCGGCGCTGCGCACCATCCGCGAACGCAGCGGCGGCTACGACCTGGGCTTCCTTGCCGCGCTGCCGCCCCGCGACGCCCGCGACTGGCTGGTCGCGATCCCGGGGATCGGGCGCAAGACCGCGTCGATCGTGCTGCTCTTCTGCTTCGGGATGCCGCTCATGCCCGTCGACACGCACGTTGAACGCGTGAGCAGGCGGATCGGGCTCGCGCCGCCGTCGGCGGGCCCGGACGAGCAGCACGAGATCTATGCGCACCTCCTCGCCCCCGACCAGTTCTACGCGGCCCACGTCCTGCTGATCCAGCACGGCCGCCGGACCTGCGACGCCCGCCGCCCCGCCTGCGACCGCTGCCCGATCGCCCCTCGCTGCCGCTTCTTCGACCCGAAGGCTGCCTGAGGGGAAGCGGCGGCCGACGAGCTTCCTCACGCGTCCCCGGCATCGCCTGCACGAGCGTGGGCTATCCTCCGAGCGTGCTGATCCCCGGTGGGCCGGGCGGCCGCGAACGCCCGGCGCGACTCCTCCTGGTCGACGACGACGCGAACCTGCTGGTCGTCCTCGCCGAGCAGCTGCGCGCCGACGGCTACGAGGTGGCGACGGCGCGCGACGGCATCGAGGCGCTGCGCCGCCTGGAGAATTCCTGGCCCGACCTCGTCCTGCTCGACATGATGATGCCGCGCCTCGACGGGATCTCCCTCGCGCGCGAGATCAAGGCCCGCGCCGACCTTCCGATCATTGTCCTGACCGCGATCGACGCCGCCGACTCGAAGGCGGAGCTCCTCGACGAGGTGGCCGAGGACTACGTCACGAAGCCGTACCACTACCCCGAGCTGCGAGCACGGATCAACCGCGTGCTTCGACGCCTGGGCGACCGCCTGCCGGGCCAGCGGATCGTGCTGGGACCTGAGCTCGCGCTCGAGCTCGGCCGGCGCGCCGCGACGGTCAACGGTGCGGACGTGTCGCTGACGCCAACGGAGTCAAGGCTCCTGTACGCGCTCGCTGCCAACCTGGGCAAGACCGTCACGACCGAGACGCTCGTGGCCCGAGGCTGGGCCGACACGGACGGTGCCGATCCCTCGTACGTCTGGGTCACGATGCGCCGGCTGCGGCAGAAGATCGAGCCCGACGCGAACCGCCCCCGCCACCTGATCACCGTCCGCGGGATCGGCTACCGCCTCGAGGCGGATGCGAGGTGATCCCCTTCCGGATCCGGATCCTGGCCGCCCTGCTGATCGCGGCGCTGGCACCGCTCTCTGCGTTCGGCGCGCTGCTCGTGATCACCGGGCGGCCGGACAGTGACGGCAGCCTCTTCCGGATCCTGCTCACGTCGTTCGTGATCGCCGCGCTGGTCGGCCTCGGAATCGCCTTCGTCGTGGCCGGCAGTCTCACCGCACCCCTTCGAGCCCTTGCCACGGCCCTCGACCGGATCGCGGCGGGCGACACGAGCGCGCCGCTCCCCGCTCTTGCGGACGACGAGCTGGGCCGTCTCGCGGAGCGCCAGAACCAGCTCGCCGGCGACCTCCTGCGCCGCAACCGACAGGTTGCGAAGGTCGTCGACGCGGTTGGCACCTACTCACCACGCGAGGGCGCCGACCGCCTCGTGGACCTCGCGATCGCCGATGCGCGGTCGGCGTTCGGACTGATCGACGCTCGGATCGTGCTCGGCGACCCGTCGGACATCCCCATCGAGGAACGCGTCCCGGGCGACCCACTGCCGGTGCGCGCAGACCTGCTGGCCGGTGCCGAGCCGCTCGGTGCGCTCGTCGGCCACGCTTCTGCGACGGCGCGGTGGGATCGCGCCGACCAGGACCTCCTCGAGCTGTTCGCGGCGGTCGTTGGCGTCGGCCTGCGCAACGCGGAGCTGTTCGCCCGCGTGGCCGACCAGAACGACCGGCTCCGGGAGCTGGACGCGGCGAAGGACGACTTCCTGCGCGGCGTCAGCCACAACCTCCAGACGCCGCTGGCCCGGATTCGCGCCTACGCCGATCAGCTGGCTGCCGAGGTCCCCGACCGACGCCTCGGGATCATCGCCGAGCAGAGCGACCGGCTGTCGCGGATGGTGCGCCAGCTCCTGACCGTCAGCCGGCTGGACTCCGGCGTCCTCCGCCCCATTGCCGAGGTCTTCGCGCTCGGACCGCGCGTCCGGCGTGCGTGGGAGGCACTCGGTGCAGTCGGGGTCCCGTTCACGCTCGACGATCGCGCCGGCGGCTGGCTTGCCCTCGCCGACCCCGACCAGGTGGACCAGGTGATCTGGGGTCTGCTCGACAACGCGGTGAAGTACGGGGCAGGGTCACCGATCACGGTGAGCGTGTCGCTCGTCCGCGGCGAGGGCGACGCGGAGGGCGGTGCCGAAGGGCGGCCGGCGGGCGGCGGCACCCTGCGGATGCGGGTCGCGGACGCGGGACCCGGGATCACCGACTCCGATCGCGGGCGCCTCTTCGAACGCTACGCGCGGGGCACGCTTCTCGGCGCCGAAGGCACGGGCCTCGGCCTCTACGTCGCGCGCGAGCTGGCGCGCGCCAACGGCGGCGACCTGCTGCTATGCCCGCTGGACCGGATGTCCGGCGATCAGCCGACGGGGAACGCGCGGGCTCGGTCGACGCGTCGGCCGCGACCGGCGCTGCGTTCACGCTGTCGCTCCCGGCGGAATCCCCCACCGAGGGATAGCCCTCCGGGGCGCCGGCAGGAGCCGGTCGCCCGCGCGACGTTCGGCGTTTCGCTAGAGAACGCTGCGCCCTCGAACCATGCCGGGTTGGAGCTCGGTCGCGGCGACGATGTGGCGACGGTTGACCAGCGCAAAGCCATACCGCGAGATGACCCGGCGGTCCGCGAGCGAGCGGGTGCGGACGTCGGTCATCGGGATCCACATCGGGCTGGGCGACTCGATGAAGGACGCGAGGACGGCCTCCCGATTGAGATGGACCTCACCCGTGAGCGTGTGACCAGGCGTCACCACGATGAGCTGGAAGGCGCGCTTATCCATGAATTCCAGACCCGCCGTCTCACGCTCGTCGACGTCCGTCGCCTGCCCGATCAGGGTCACCTCTTCGGGGCTCACCCAGAGGTTCGGTGAGGTCACCTTCGTCGGATCGCCGTTGCGGCGGAGGACCGTGACGTCGCGCAGCGAGATCAGCCCTTCGTGGTTGTTCACGAAATCGGAAAGCCGGCGATGAAAGCCGATGATCACGGTCCCCGATAGCCGCAGGTGCTGGCCCACCAGCTCGATCGGGAGCCCCTCGGCCCCGGCCTGCGGGGGTTCCGGCGCAACCGCACCGAAGACCAGCGCTTCCAGGTGCGTCGCGGCGTCGCCGTCCACGATCTGGTCGTCGCGATCTGCGGAGTCCGCGAACGCCTGGCTGGCGTCGGCTCGAGGTTGCTCGGTCATCGTACGGCTCCGTCCTGCATGGATGTCCGCGACGGCGATCGGGGCCCGCCACGGTGAGTACGCGGCCGCGCACCCCCGCCGCGGAGCATGGCGCTTCCGGCCCGCGCCGTTGCCTGCCACAGGGTCCGAGCCACGCCGGGGTGCTCCCATCGTACCGCAGCCGTGCGGGTCCGCTCGGGACGACCCTGGGCCACGCACCTGGGAGGTGGCACCTCGTGCCGACGTTTCGCGACCATGTTGGCCCACCTGCCCATGGAATCGGCAGGATCGGCGGCCTCGTCCTTGTCGAGCGCCGGAGTACCCTGAGCGTATCGCGGGTCTGCCCGTGGAGTGGAATTGACGCGGCGACGGCGACGGCGGCGGCGGCGGGAGTGCAACGGCGCCAGGTGGCGTCCGCCAACGAACCGAGGTGATCTCGATCGCATTCCTTCGGCGGCTGCTGGGCCTGGACCACCCGGAGGTCACGCTCGACCCCGAGGAGGTGGTCGCGTCGCCGCAGCCCGTGCCGACCGCGCCCGCGCCCATCACGTCGGTCGCGTGCCCGAACTGCGGGATCGCGCTGGACCCGCCTCCCGATCACACGCGACGGTGCCCACGCTGCCGGCGCCAGATCGTGGTCCGCCACTCCGATGGTCGTGCGATCTACCTGACGGCGGCGGCCGTGGAGGTCTTCGAAGCGGAACGCGAGCACGAGATCGAGGAGCAGCTGTGGGCACGCGAACGGCGCAGGTGGCTCCAGCTGGCACAGCGTGTTGGCGCCCCGCCCGAACGACGGCGGCGCCTGGCCGCCGCTGCGTTGACCGCCGCGTCGGTCACGGCTTCGAGGAGTCTCTACCTGGCCGCTGCCGAGCACGCCGTACGAGCAGCCCGGCGCGACAAGCGCTGGGCCGAATTGGCGCAGATCCGGCGGCGCCAGGCCACCGCGCTCCACGAGGAGGCGGGCGCCCATCTCCCGCCGTCGGACGAGATCGTCGCCCTCTATCGCGAGGGCGTCGCGGCCACCCTCCGGAAGCTCGCCCAGGTCTCGCGCGACGCGGAGCTCGTCGGGGCCTCCTGCTGCCAGGCGTGTCGCGCCGACAACGAGCGCATCTTCCGGATCGCCGATGAGCTTCGTACGCCCCGGCTGCCACATGCCGGCTGCCCGCGCGGCCTCTGCACGTGCGACTGGTGGCCAACGCTGACCGGCGCCGCGAAGAAGCCTCGCCGCCGCCGGGCGCCGGCGCCTCCCCGGACCGCGGATGACGTGACACCGGTGGGCGACGTCGGCTCCGACGCCTGACCGTGGTAGCCTCAGCACGCCATGAACGCTGACGCCGGACCGCGCGGAGAGCCAGCTTCTCTCGCGCCACGCCGCGTCCACATGGTCCGGCGATTCGGGGCCCCACCGTCGCGCGTGTATCGCTGCTGGACGGTGCCCGAGGAGCTGATCCGCTGGTTCCCGCAGCGGGTGGAGGGCTCGCTTGCGGTGGGAACCCGGAGCACCCTGGTCTTCCCCGACCAGCGAGTCTGGTGGGACGTGACCGTCGTCGAGAGCGACCGCCGCTTCGAGTTCCGCTGGCCGTGGCTGCCGGGCGAGAGCTGGGAGACAACGGTCTCGGTGCGCCTGGAGCCGGCCGGCTACGGGACGCTCCTGACCCTCACGGACGGCCCGTTCGACCTGGGCGTCCCGGGCGTCCTCGACGCGTACGCCGAGGCGCTCGAGGGCTGGGCCGAGGCGCTCGCCTGGCTTCGCGGCGTCGTGGACTTCTCCTCGGACCTGCGCACCCGCCCGTACTGATCACCCGGTCGCGAAGAGGCGCTGCTGCTGCTCCGCGCCCTACCCGCGGTGCGCGAACGCCGCGGTGAAGAGCGCGCGGGCGCTCGGCTTCTGGCCGTAGGTGAGGACACCCGCGGCGTAGATGCGGGCGGCGACCCACAGGCACACGACGATCGCGATGACCAGGAGCCCGGACGCGAGCGCCAGGTCCAGCGGGCCGGCCAGGCCGGTCGCGAACCGCGAGAGCATCAGGTAGGGACTCACGAAGGGCACGTACGAGAGGATGACCACCCAGCCGGCATCGGCCGGGATGAGCCCGGACGAGGTGTACACGGCGATGAAGTAGCCGGCCATGCCGACGAGCGTCATCGGCGCGGCGACGGAGTTGATGTCCTCCATCCGGCTCACCAGCGACCCGGCGGCCGCGTACAGGACTGCGTAGAGCAGGAAACCGAGCACGAACAGCACGGCAAACGCGAACAGGAGTGTTGGTGTCAGGCCGGACGCCGCGGGTGCAGCCGCCGCTGCCGCGTCGCCGAGGAGGATCGCCGCTATCCGGTCCTGGAGCATGAGCGCGATCACTGCCGGGATGATCGCCGCCACGTACTGGGTAAGACCGAGCGATCCGACGCCGACCACCTTGCCGGCAAGCAGCTCGAACGGGCTCGCCGCGTTGAGGACGATCTCCATGACCCGGTTGCTCTTCTCCTCCGCGACGGACATCGCGACCCACTGGCCGTAGAGGATGATCGCCATGAACAGGAAGATGACGAGCGCCTGGCCGGTCAGCGGCCCACTCATCTCCCCGGCGAAGTCCTTGGGCTGCTCTCCGGGCTTGGGAGGCGTGGGTCCGACCACGGTGACCGAGGGCGGGACGCCGAGCGAATCGAGCTTGTCGGCCGGGTAGCCGCCGCGCAGCAGCCGGTCCGTGGTGGCCAGCACGCTGGCGCCCTGCCGCAGGTAGAGCGGGGTCCGAAGCGTGGGGCCGTCCTTCGAGACGATCGTGAAGACGAGGTCGCCGGCCGGGTCCCGGGTCATGTCGAGGACGGCGGAGAGATCGCCCTTCTCGACCGCTTCACGCCCGGCGGCGGAGTCCGAGACCGTGCTGAACGTGAACGGGCCCTTGCCGCCCGGGGTGGCCGGCAGGTTGATGGTCGCGTCGAGGCGCGCGATCGGGTCGAACGAGAGCGTGGTCGACGTGTGGATGCCGACCTTGGCGGTCGAGTCGCGGTCGAGCCAGCGGACCGCGAGCGGCGCCAGCGTCACGAGGACGGCGGCCACGACGAGGAAGACGGTCGCGACCTTGAAGGAGCGGGTCCGCGCCCGGACCAGGTACTCGCGGCGCGCAATGGTGACGATGTTGGCGATCCGGATGTTCATCGTCATGCCCTCCCGTTCGTGGGGAGGTGGGCGAGCGTGCGCTCCTCGTCGGGCGCGGCCCGCCGGCCGACCAGGTCCACGAAGACCTGCTCCAGCGATGGATCCGCGATCTCGAACAGGGTGACGTGCTCGCCGCGCTCGATCGCCGCGTGGAGGATGGTCTCCGGGTCGCGCGGCGGCACCACCTCGATCTCGCTGTAGTCACGCCCGGACCGGCCGACGCGGACGCCGTCGAGCTCCGCGAGCCACGGCATCTCCGGGTCCCCGGTCACCCCCAGCCGGACGACGCGCTTCCCGCTGGACCGCTTCACGTCGGCGGTCGGCCCGTTCGCGACCAGGCGGCCGGCATCGATGATCGCGACGGCATCGCACAGCTCCTCGACGGTCTCCATCTGGTGCGTGGAGAAGATCAGGGTCTTGCCACGCTCGCGCATCTCGAGGAAGGCGGCCTTGAGGAGCGCCACGTTGACCGGGTCCAGGCCGCTGAACGGCTCGTCCATGATCAGGACGTCGGGGTCGTGGAGGACCGCCGCGATGAACTGGATCTTCTGCTGGTTGCCCTTCGAGAGCTCCTCGGCTCGCCGATCCGCGTATTCCGGCACCCGGAACCGCGTCAGCCAGCCGCGAACGTCGGCCGCGGCCGTCTTCCGGGGGACGCCGTAGAGGCCGGCGAAGAAGACGAGCTGCTCGAGGACCTGCATCCGCGGGTACAGGCCGCGCTCCTCGGGCAGGTAGCCGAACGTCCGCCGCGGAAGGTCCGTCGAGGGCCTGCCCTGCCAGGTGACGGTGCCGGTGTCGGCGCGCAGGATGTCGAGGACGATGCGCATCGTCGTGGTCTTGCCCGCCCCGTTCGCGCCGAGGAAGCCGAAGACCTGGCCGGGCTCGACCGCGAAGCTGATCCCGTCGAGGGCCTGCGTCTCGCCGAAGCGCTTCCGGAGGTCGGTGATCTGGAGGCTCATGGCCGCGTGGTTCTCCATTCGGCGCGGCGACTCGGTGCTGCGACCGGCTCCGCTCGCGATTGCGTCCGGCGCCCAGCCTAGCGGCTGCGACGCGACGGGTCGTGGGCAAGCCGGCCCGTCGGACGGTCCACTTGGACCCTTTTCGAGGCGGGGTCGACGCCGAACGGATGATCGTGGCCGGCCCTTCCCGGAAGTGCCCGGATGGCCGGCCAGTCATCATCAGCTCCCTGAGCGCGTACGATCGTGGGCAATGGATCCCGCGGACGCGCTCATCGAGACGATCCGGCGCTCCGTCATCGGCGACGACGAGGCGGTGGCCGGACCCTTCGGCGTCCGTCGCGTCACCTACGCCGACTACACCGCGTCGGGCCGATCCCTCACGTTCATCGAGGACTACCTCCGCGACGCGGTCCTGCCGCTCTACGCGAACACCCACACCGAATCAAGCGGGACCGGCCTGCAGACGAGCCGCTTCCGGGGAGAGGCGCGCGAGCTGATCCGGCGGGCCGTGGGGGCAACCGACGAGCACGCCGTGATCTTCGTGGGCTCGGGCTCCACCGGCGCGATCAACCGGCTCGTGGATGTCCTGCAGATTCGCCTGCCAGCCGACCTCGACGAGCGCTACGGCCTGCGAGCGATGGTCCCGCCGGGGGAGCGCCCGGTCGTGCTCGTGGGGCCGTACGAGCACCATTCGAACGAGCTGCCCTGGCGCGAGTCACTCGTCGATGTCGTCGTGATCCACGAGGACCAGGACGGGCGGATCGACGCCGGGCACCTGGTCGCGGAGCTGGAGCGCCACGCGGACCGCCCGCTGAAGATCGGCTCGTTCTCTGCCGCGTCCAACGTCACCGGGATCCTGTCCGACGTTCGTGGCATCAGCGCGATCCTCCACGCGCACGGCGCGCTGGCATGCTGGGACTACGCGGCGGCCGCGCCGTACGTCGCGATCGACATGGCCGGGGACGGCCTCGACGCGATCTTCGTCTCGCCGCACAAGTTCATCGGCGGGCCCGGCACCCCCGGGTTGCTCGTGGCCCGGAAGGCGCTGTTCCGGAACCGCGTCCCGTCCGTGCCGGGCGGCGGGACGGTCGCCTACGTCAACCCGTCCGAGCACCTCTACCTCGCCGACATCGAGCAGCGCGAGGAGGGCGGCACGCCGGCCATCGTCGAATCGATCCGGGCCGGCCTCGTCTTCGGGCTGAAGCAGGCGGTCGGCGTCGAGGCGATCCGTGCGCGCGAGGAGTCGTTCATCCACCGGGCCATCACCCGATGGTCGGCCAACCCGGACCTCGAGATCCTGGGCAACCCGCGCGCCGAGCGGCTCTCGATCGTCTCGTTCGTGGTGCGCCATCGGCGGGGCGACGAGCCAGCCCGCTACCTTCACCACAACTACCTGGTCGCGCTGCTCAACGATCTCTTCGGGATCCAGGCGCGGGGCGGCTGCTCGTGTGCAGGTCCGTACGGCCACCGGCTGCTCGGGATCGACCTCGAGCACTCGCACGCGTTCGAGCGAGAGATCGCGCGCGGCTGCGAGGGGATCAAGCCCGGCTGGGTGCGGGTGAACTTCAACTACTTCATCAGCGAGGCAGTCTTCGCGTACGTTCTCGACGCGGTCGACCTGGTGGCATCCGAAGGCTGGCGGCTCCTCCCCGCGTACCGATTCGACCCGGCGAGCGGCTTCTGGAGCCACCGCGGCGGGTCCGTCGAGCCACCGCTGTCGCTCGGCGCCATTCGGTATGACGACGGCGCGATGCGCTATGCCGCGCATCGGCACCGCGAGCCCGAGTCACGCCTGGCCGACTACCTCGCGGAGGCGCGGACGCTCCTGGCCGGCCTGCCGTCGGCGACGCCCGGCGGCGGCACGATGCTCGACGCAGACTCGCTCGAGGTTGGGGCGGCCCTCGACGGCAACGTGGCGCCCGACAGCGGCGCGGCGGGCAACGGCGACACACTCGATGTCGGCGCCACGCTCGGTGGGGACGCGACGCTCGACGACGCCCTGGACGTCGGGGCCGACTTCGAGCACCTCCGCTGGTTCTGGCTTCCCTCCGAGGCAGCCGACGAGCTCGCCTGGTCGTCGCGACCGATGCGAGCGCTCGTCGACGTCGACGATCCGGGGCGCCTCGCAGGGCGCTCGACGCGCGCTGAGCTTCACTGACGACGCGAACGTCGTCTCTCGTGGGGCCGGCTGGCCGTGCGACGACTCCGCCGAATCAACGGGAGCCGGAGCCCCGGCCGCGCGGTCGATCGAGGCCGCTGCGCCATGCACACGACGACGATCGGCTGAGCCGATCAGATTCGGGAGCCAGGAGCGTGGGCGCGCACGAACCTCGGGTTTGCCTGCAACCGGCAGCGTGCCGCGGGCGTCTGATCGCGCCATCCGATATCGGGCGCCCGGGCGGCGGGCCGTGTTCGGCTCGGTTTGGCGTGGGTTCGGCCCGGTCGGGCCGGGTAGGTGCGGGCTGCGGGCACATCCCGAAGTCCGGGTCGAGAAGAAGGGCCGCCGGCGCATGCCGACGGCCCTTGGGTTGGCGGGACCCGGCGGCCCGCTCGGAGCGGCGATCAAGCGCTATTCGTGCGGGGGGCGGCCCCCCGCGAGCGCCGAGCCGAGGTCATTGACGGCCGCGTCGCGTGTCGAGACGGCCGGCAGCCCGTACCGCTTCTCGATCGTCCGGAGGATCGAGGTGGTGTCGTAGACCGTGTGATCCACGCCCGAGCGGGTGAGGCTGCGGGCAACCAGGAGCGTCGGCACGCGGGAGCCAGGGCCGAACTGGTCGGACTGGCCGGGCGCCGCACGTGTGCCGAGGCCCGGTGGCGAGACGTGGTCCCACTGCCCGCCGAACTCGTCATACGTCACGACGATGAGGGTATTGCCGGCCTGTGGGCCGGTCTCGACCGCGTTGATCAGGTCGACCAGGTGGTCGCTGCCGTTCGGCTCGCTCGTGTATCCGGGGTGCTCGTTGTCGATCCCGAGCGGCTTGACGAAGCTGACCGAGGGCAGCCGTCCAGCCTTCACGGCCGCGAGGAAGTCCTGCTCGTCCTGGAGGTGGCTGCGGCCGGGCTGGCCCGGTGCGTAGCGTGCGAAGTAGTTGAACGGCTGGTGGTGCGTCTGGAACGACTTGTCGGGGCAGAACGGGAAGCCGCCGGTCGCCGTGCCGACCGTGGCCGCGGGTGCCGAGTTCGGATCCGCGCAGGTCGGCCCGCTCCCGTTCGTCCAGCCACGCCCGGTCGTGATCCCCGCGGCGTTGTCCCAGCCACCCGAGTACCACGCCCAGCTCACGCCGGCGTCGCTCAGCTCGTCGCCGATGGTCATGGCCTTGGTCGTGTCGTCGACCGGCGCCATCTGGGTGCCAAAGACACTGGTCGGCTGGTACGGAGGCTGGACGGTGTTGACGGCGTAGTTGCCGCAGGCAAAGCCCGTGACCGTCGTCGGGAGCCCGCACGCCTGCGTCAGGTTGCCGTCGACGACGCTCGTGGCGGGATGGTAGAGCGGGTAGGTGTTGTTCGGGAACCCGCTCGCGTCGAGGACCGCGTGCGTCCCGATTGTCGACGGGAGCGGCGCCGCGGCGATCAGGTACTGGTGATTGAGGAACGACCCGCCGAACGCAGCCTGGAAGAAGTTGTCGGCGATGACGTACCTCGGCGCGCCTTTCTGGTGGAGGTAGGCGTAGATGGGCAGCTTCGTCGTGTCGTAGTAGCCCATCGTCATGGCGGCCGAGTCGCTGCCGGTCACGTACCGGTTCATCTGCCCGCCGTTGAGCTGGTACTGCTCCTGGTAGAAGCGGTGGACCAGGTCGCGCGTGCATCCGCCGGGATTGCCGGCCGCATCGCCCGCGAGGATCCCGAACGTGAAGCTGAAGAGGTGACCCCGGTCCGGGCAGGTGGCCGCCGTCGCGGGAATGAACCGGTCGATGTTGTACGGCGCGTTGCCGAAGTGATACGCCGTCGTCGGCTTGCCCGTCCCGAAGGAGAAGGTGGCGCTGCTACAGTCGGGCGACAGCGGGGGCGACATGAGGTTGACGTCGCTCATCAGCAGGCACTGGTAGGCGCTGCCGTCCTGGGCGACCTGCGTCGTGTGCGCCGCCGTCGCATCGGCCCGGCCGACCACGTGCTGGCCATTCACCGAACCCCAGTTCCCGTAGAGGTTGTCGAAGCTGTGGTTCTCCTCGTAGATGACCACGATGTGCTTGAAGTGGTCCAGCGGGCCGCTCTTCGGGCCTTCCCTCGGGCCGTCCTTGGCGAGGGCAAGCGGTGCGGCCGGCGCGAAGCCCACCGCCACGAGCGCCAGCGAGACGAGCACCGAACGCATGGAACGAGCAGGTCGACGTTGCATGGGTCCCCCCCTTGACGCTTCATCCAACGGCCGTCGTGGAAGATCGGAGGGTAGCCCGTGGCGCCGAGGCATGCAAGGCAGCGCGCCGAAGCAAGCTGACTCAGGCGGACTCCCGGTGGCCGCGTCGCAGCACCGGGATCAGGCCCCGGTGGGAGCCGATGTCGATCGCCGGACCACGAGCTCCACGGGCAGGTCCAGCTCGTCCCGCGCGGGCTCGGCAGCGGGCGCCGCCGCCCGGCCCGCCTCCGCCGCGCTGGGCACGCCCGGGGCGTCGAGCAGCAGCCGCGCGGCCGCGTAGCCCTTGAGGCGAAGCGGCTGGTGCACGGTCGTGAGCGAAGGGCGGCTATGGGACGCGGCGGCGATGTCGTCGAATCCAACCACGGAGAGCTGCTTCGGGACGTCGACCCGCAGCTCCCGCGCGGCAGCGAGGACACCGAGGGCAAGGCGGTCGCTCATCGCGAGGATCGCGGTCACCGGATCGGAGCCCTCGAGGAGGTGGCGCCCGGCCTGCTCTCCCAGGTCGGCGTTGCTGTGGCCGCATTCGTAGATCGGTACGTCGTCGGCGGAGAGGCCCGCCTCGCCGAGCGCCGCGAGGTAGCCCTCGAGACGGCGGGTCGAGACATCGAACGTGGATTCGGAGACCCGGCCGGCGATCCCGGGGCCCGTGTACCCGTCGGGCTTGAACGGCAGGGCGACGATGCCGAAGCGCCGATGCCCCAGCTGGACAAGGTATTGGGCCGCCATGCGGGCACCCGCCCGGTCGTCCACGCGGACCGTCGGGACCCCGGCCATCCTGGGCTCGTCGACGATGACGACGGGGGCGCCGCGGACCAGCAGCTGCGCGAGCACAGGGACGTCGCGCGGCAGCGAGTAGGCGATGAACCCGTCGACCGCGACGTCGATGATGTCCCTGGGGTCCCGCGCCCGGATTGCGCCGGGGATGATGAGGAGCCCAAGGCGCCGCTCCTCGCACGCGTCGGCGATCCCGCGGATCAGCTCGTTCGTCGTCGGGTCGTCCAGCGCATACGGGAGTGACTCCGGCAGGACCAGGCCCAGAGCCCCGGCCCGGCCTGTTCGGAGCATGCGGGCCACCGGGTCCGGCCCGGCGTATCCAGCCGCGCGCGCCGCCTCGAGCACCCGGTCGCGGAGGTCGGGCGAGAGCTGATCGGGCCGGCTGAACGCGTTGGAGATGGTCGTCTTGGAGACGCCCAGGGATTCGGCGAGGTCCCGCAGCGTCAGCCGGCGGCGACTCTTCGGTCCCTGGTTCATGACACACATCTTGACCGATCCAGACCCGTCGCGTACGATGGTCCTGTTCTTGACCGATCCAGAACCCAACGCACGCGATCGGCCGGGACAGGAGACACGATGGACACCCACACCCCAGCGACCGACGCCGACCCCCTGCGCGAGCGCATCAAGCTCGCCTGGAGCAACTACGAGTTCTGCAACGAGTGCGGCATGCCGATGGTCATCGAGACGCACGGATCGCGGCTGTGGATCGAGTGCAGGACGTTGCGATCCCTGAGCGGACTTCGGCTCTACCTCTCGGCGTGCTTGCACGACCGCTTCGCGATCGAACCCTTCGAAGAGGCGGCCGAACAGGCAGCGGCCTGATCCTGCTCACCCCGGCCCCGCCATGACTGGCAGTGCCGCCGCGATCTGGCGGGCCGCGCCGGCCCCGGTGGCAGGGCCGATCTCGAGCGGAGAGGCGCATGGTAGGATGACCGTCCGCGCCGACATAGCTCAGCGGTAGAGCAGCTGTTTCGTAAACAGCAGGTCCTCGGTTCAAATCCGAGTGTCGGCTCCAGCGATCTGAAGGTGAAAGCCGGCCGTTTGGGGCCGGCTTCCTGTTGCATCAGTTTGCATGGACCCCGACGGTGACCCTTGGGCGATCAGCCCGACGGATGTGCTCGACATCGGCGAGCCCGCCCACGCAGCGCTCGCGTCGCCGCCCCCTCGCGCGAGCGCACTGCGATCACGCAGCCGTCAGCTCCTTCGCCACCCCGGAGCTCATGACGGAGGTGGGCCTCCCGCCGGGCCACCGACGCGTGGTGTCGCAGGTTCGAAGGGAGTCTGGTCCGGTCAGGACACCATCACGAGGATCCGGTGGTGCCCGCGTGCCCCGTCGGGGGCGGGATCGGAGCGCTGGTCCGTCTGGACGTCCCCGCTTCCGTCCGTGGCGCGGACCTCCAGGTTGTGCGCGCCGGGCGTGGCGGTCCAGGCCAGCGTCCACTGGACCCAGGTTGCCGTCGAGATCGGCCGGCTGATCCGGGCCGCCTGCCAGGACCCGTCGTCGATCTTCACCTCGACCGCGGTGATCCCGCGGTCGGGCGCCCAGGCGACGCCCGCGATGGCAACCACGCCCGCCCGCACCGAGGCACCGTCGGCCGGCACGTCGATCCGTGACTGGGTCAGGATGGGCCCGTCCTTGGCCCAGCCGAGGGGCACCCAGTAGCCATCGACCGCCTCGCGGGTCGTGAGCTCGATCTCCGAGAGCCACTTGGTCGCCGAGACGTAGCCGTAGAGCCCGGGCACGATGAGGCGGGCCGGGAAGCCGTGGTTGGTCGGCAGCGGCTGGCGGTTCATGCCGACCGCGATCATCGGCTCCCGCCCGGGCGCCATCGCCCAGGCCGTCGGGAACCCCACCGTGAAGCCGTCGACCGAGCGCCCCACGATCTGGGTCGCGCCGGGAGCGACGCCTGCGCTCTCCAGCACGTCCTTGAGGCGCACCCCGGTCCACAGGGCGTTTCCCACCAGGTGGTCGCCGACCCGGTTGCTGACGCAGGCGATCGTGACGTACTGCTCGTAGAGGGGCATCGCGAGCAGCTCGTCGTAGGTGAACGTGAGGGGATGCGCGACCATGCCTTTCACGTCCAGCTTCCAGGTGGCGGGGTCCACGCGCGGGACGAGCAGCGTCGTGTCGATCTTGTAGAAGTCGGCGTTCGGGATCACGAGCGGCGTGATGCCCGGGACCGCCAGCGCCTGGTCGGCCGCGAGCGGAGAAACCGCGAGGAACGGGGCCGGGATCTTCGAGGAGCTCACGACCGCGTCGGCATGCTGCACGTCGATGAGCGACCGGCCCACCCCGCCCGCGACGATGACGCCACCGAGCGTGCCTGCGCTCGCGATCAGGAATCGGCGACGGTTCCACTCGGGGCTCTCGAAGGCCGTGACCGGGTCGTCGGTGCCGCGCCGGGCGGCGGCGGCGCTCGCGAGCCCGAGCAGGCCCAGCAGCGTGACGATGCCCGCGCTCACCGCGACGGCGGCATTGCCCACGGCGAGCGCCTGTGACGCGAGCGGGTCGCGGAGCGCGGCCGCGCCCGCGAGAAGCCCGACCGCCCCGAACGTGACCACCCCCAGCCAGCGCCGTCGCGCCGCGAGGATGCCGGCGAGGGCGGCGAGCACCAGCGCGACGACGACCACGGCGACGTTGAGGGCGACCTTGTCGTTGGTCCCGAACAGATTGACCACGAGGTCCTTGGCGCCGGGTGGCTGCAGGCTGATCACCAGCGACCCGATCGCCGCGACCAGGGAGGGCGCGCCCTGGACCAGGCCCGCGACAAGCTCGGACGCCGCGATCGCCACGCCCGCCGCGAGGGCCCCTGCGACGGCGCCGGGCCAGCGAAAGGAGAGGCGGCGCGCGTTCGGATTGCTCATGTCCGACACCGTATCCGCCGCGTGTTACCGGCCGATGACAGGACCTCGGGCTTCGTCGGGTGCGTCTGTCATCAGGCCGTCATCTACCGGCCGCAGCCTGTCGTGCACCCACACCTCAGCGACTGGAGAACGACAACATGGACTGGCATCCGACCTCACGACTTACTTCGCTTGCCGCCGCCGGGTTCGCCGTCGCCCTCGTTGCGGGAGCCTGTACGAGCGCCGGCGCAACCTCGTCGCCGAGCCCGGCGATGATCGAATCCAGCCCATCGCCGAGCGGGGCGATGATGGAGGAGAGCCCATCGCCGAGCGGGGCGATGATGGAGGAGAGCCCATCGCCCGTCTCCATGGGGACGTTCCACGCCGTCGATGGCACGGCGACCGGGACCGCGGGCCTCTTCCACCGGCCCGACGGATCCTTCGTCGTAACCTTCGAGAGCTTCTCGATCGAGAGCGCGGCCAACATCAACGTCATCCTCGTCCCCAACAAGGACGTGAAAGCAGACGGCGACATCGACAAGGCGTCGATCGTCGACCTCGGGCCGCTCAAGGGGACGAGCGGGATGCAGGACTTCGCGGTCCCGGCTTCCGCCAACGCCATGACCTACCACGCCGTCGTGCTGTGGGACACGCAGATGGCCCACGCGATCGCCGCCGCGCCGCTGCAGTAGGTCCCCGACGCTGACCCCGGTCGCCTCGCGATCGTCAGACAGCTCGTGGAGTCGGCAGGCGGCCTCGTCGGCGCCGAGTCCGGCGAAGGCCTGACCGGTCCTGGATCAGCCTGCCCGGCTGAAATGACACCGCCCCGGAACGGCGCGTCCGGGCCCAGGAGCATCCGGCCGGCGTCATCAGGTCGTCATTCGGCGCGCCGAAGATGTCCCCGTGCTCCTCCTCCTTGTCGGTGCCTTCATCGCCGGGATCGTCACCATCCTTGCCCCCTGCATCGCGCCGGTGGTCCCCCTCGTGCTGGGGGCGGCATCCACCGGCGGGCGGAGACGGTCCCTCGGTATCCTCTCGGGGTTCGGCCTCGCATTCCTCGCGGTCACGGTCATCCTTGCGTCGGCCCTCGCCGCGACGGGCCTGACCACCGATCGCCTTCGGATGGCCAGCGCCGTCTTCCTTGGCCTCGTCGGGTTGACGGTCGCCCTGCCGGGCATCGGATCCCACCTGGGCGAGCGCCTCGCGCCGCTCGCGAACCTGGCCGACCGCGCGGCGCGCCGACGGCCTGGGGACGGCCTGGCCGGAGGCCTCGTGCTCGGCGGCGCGATCGGAGTCATCTGGGCACCGTGTGCGGGCCCGATCATGGCCGGCGTGATCGCCGCAGCGGCCGTTCGCGGTCCCGGCCTGGACACGCTGCTCATCGCGAACGCCTACGTCGCCGGGGTGGCGCTCCCTCTCACGCTCGTGGCACGCTGGGGCAGCCGGGCGGGGGACGTGGCGAGCGGCGTCGCGCGGGATGGGCGCCTGCGTCGAGTGTTCGGTGTCTTGATGCTGGCGAGCGCCCTCCTCGTTCTCACCGGCCAGGACGTCGTGGTCGAAGGCAGCCTGGCAGCGTTCCTCCCTGCTGGACTGAGCAGCGCGCTGGCGCGAGTCGAGGCACAGCCGGAGGTCCAGCGGGAGCTCAACTTGCTCCGAGCCGGTTCGGCGGCGACGGGGGGACCGGGGGGCGCTCCACGTGCCTCGGCCCCGGGCCCGGGCGGCGCGGCCACCACACTGCCGGCGCCGATCGCGCAGCCCCTGCCCGGGCGCGTCGAGCTCGAAGACCTCGGTCCGGCGCCGGACTTCACCGGCATCGAGGCCTGGATCAATTCCACCCCGCTGACGCTGCTCTCGCTGCATGGCAAGGTGGTGCTCGTCGAGTTCTGGACGTTCGCCTGCATCAACTGCGTCCACGTCCAGCCGTCCATCACGGCCTGGCACGATCGCTATTCGTCCGCCGGCCTTGTCGTGGTTGGCGTCCACACACCCGAGCTGTCGTTCGAGCGCGAGCTCGGCAACGTGCGCGAGGCGGTCACCAGGGCCGGCATCGATTACCCGATCGCGGTGGATCCCGCGTTCGCGACCTGGAATGCCTACCGGAACAGCTACTGGCCCGCCATGTACTTCATCGATCGATCCGGCCGCATCCGGCACGCCCACTTCGGCGAGGGCGACTACGACGGCTCCGAGCAGGTGATCCGCGAGTTGCTTGTCGAACCGTCGTGACCGTCCGGACATGCTGGCACGCTCCGATTCCAATCCCGACGACTGCACGATTCGCGCCGGTACCGAGGCGCGTGTCACGCGGCCGCGACGTCGCGCCGGGCGACGCTCATGACGCCGATTCCCGCGAGGACGAGGGAGGGGATGGCGAGCGCCAGGTAGCGCCAGGCCCCCGTCGTGTGCTCGAGCGGGTCGCCTCCGAACGCCCAGTCCCAGGGCGAGAGATGCTGCCATGGGGCCAGCACGGTGCTGAGCGGGAACAGGGCGACGACGAGGAACCCGGTCAACGCCACTGCGAGGCCGATGCCCATGACCAGGGACGGCCGGCCCCACAGGCCGGCGATGGCGAGCGCCAGGCTGCCGTGGAACACCGCGAGCAAGGCACACAGCGCGATCGTGGAGAGCAGGTAGCTCGACTCCATCTGCAGGCCGACGGCCGCATCCGCCCCGACCTGGACCCCGGTGATCACGGCAGTGATCACCGCGAGGGCCACCAGCGTGGCGATCGCTCGGCCGAGGAAGACCATCCGGCGATCGACCGGCTGGGCGAGGTAGAGCTCGAGGCGGCCACCTGACTCCTCACCCGCCGTCTGGCCGTTCACGAGTATCACGGCCGCGGCGGCGAGCAGCAGCGGCAGGAAGAAGTCGTAGAGGTTGCCGCGCAGGAAGCCCGCGGGGGTGCCGAAGTCCTCGAGCCCGAATGCTTGCACGACACCCGCCGGGAGCTGGTCGATCGCCGCGGAGATGCCCGACGAGCCCTGGAATGCCGGCCAGAAGGCGACCGTGATGCCGACGATGCTGGCGAGCCCGACCGACCACCAGAACGTCGCTCGCCGCATGGCTCGCAGGGGCCCCATGACGAGCTCCCGCAGCGGGGCGCTCATGCGGCACCCGCGTACAGGTCGAGGAAGGCCTCCTCGAGATCCGGCTCCTCGACGAGCATGGAGCTGACGTGGCAGTGGGCGAGCAGGTCGAGGAGCGGCTGGATCGACCCCGAGAGGGTGGCAGTGAACCGGTGGCCGTCGATGATCGGGTCGACGACGCCGGACAGCGAGCGGAGCTCGGCCGCAGGCGCCTCGTCCTCGAACCAGACCTCGATCCGCTGGCGTGCGCGCCCCCGCAGCTCGGCCACCGAACCCTCCGCCACGACCTTGCCCGCCCGCAGGACGGCCACGCGGTCGGCCGCCCGCTGGACCTCGGAGAGGACGTGAGAGGAGAGGAAGACGGTCGCCCCGGCGGCGCGGGCCTCGCGGACGAGGACCAGGAACTCGTGCTGGATCAACGGGTCGAGACCGCTCGTGGGCTCGTCGAGGACGAGAAGCTCGGCGTCAGCGAGGAAGGCGAGGAGCAAGGCGACCTTGCGCCGGTTGCCGCTCGAGAGGTCGCGCAGCGGACGGTGCAGGTCCAGCTTGAGGCGCTCAGCGAGCCCGTCGCGCCGGGCTGCATCGAAGCCGCCCCGCAGCCGCCCGATGCTCGCGACGAGCTCCATGCCGGACAGCCGCTCGGGAAGCCGCAGCTCGCCCGGCAGGTAGGCGAGCCGGCGGCGCAGGGCTACCCCGTCGCGCGTCGAATCCAGCCCGAAGGCGCCGATCCGGCCGGCAGTCGGCCGCAGCAGACCGAGCAGACAGCGGATGGTCGTACTCTTGCCCGCGCCGTTCGGCCCGAGGAAGCCATAGACCTCGCCCCGGCGCACCTCGAGGTCGATCCCGCGCACGGCCTCGACCTTCCCGTAGTGCTTGACGAGGCCGTCGATCCTGACGACAACGTCGGTCTCGCTCATCCCTCGACCTCCCCAGCTGCGATCTCGCTCCCGAGGAGCGCCTCGAGCGGCTCGCGGGCCCCGGGGGCGCAGAAGACCGTCAGGCGATCGCCCGCCCGGAGCGTGACGTCCCCGCGGGGCACGATGACCCGATCGCCGCGCAGGATCGAGACGAGCACGCTGTCCCTTGGCCAGGCCGCCTCCTCGACCATCCTTCCGGCGAGGACCGACGAAGGCGCGACCTCGGATTCGAGGAGCGTCCCGGTGGACCCCACTGCCCGCACCTGGCGCACGTTGGCGGCGAGGGCGCGGCGATAGGCACCCACCACGTCGCGCGCCGAGATGGTCCCCGCCAGCCGGTCGCCGGCCACGACGGGAGCCCATGAGCGGTGCGCGTCGGCGAGGAGCCCGAGGACGTCGTCGAGCGGATCGTCGGCCTCGACGATCGGGCCGTCCGGGCCGAGCTCCCCGACCGCAACGGCCGGGTCCGCCGCGACGAGGCTCGCGAGGTCGAGGCTGCCACGCACGGTGCCGTCCCGGTCGACGACGGGGGCGCCGGGCACGCCCGCGGCCTCGAGGCGTGCGCGCCCGACCCCGGCCATCTCGTCGGCGCGCAACACGGCGCGCGGGGCCCGCGTCGCGTCGCTGGCCGGGATCGCCCCCATCAGGGGCAGCGCGAACCGGAACCGGTGCGCCGACGACTCGGCCCGGCTGCGGAGCTGCGAGGTGTAGATCGAGCGGTCGCCGACGATGAGCGTGGCGAGGCCGATCGCGAGCATCGCCGGACCGAGCATCGCGAGGCTGTCGGTCATCTCGGCGACCATGAGCATCACCGCCAGCGGCGCATGGGCGATGCTCCCGAAGAGCGCCATCATCGCCACGATCACGAAGGTCGACGGATCGACCGGGACGCCCGGGGCGATCGGCTCGAGGAGGCGCCAGATCCCGGCGCCGAGGAGGCCGCCGATGACCATCCCGGGGCCGAAGATCCCGCCCGACCCGCCGGAGCCGACCGAGAGCGAGGTCGCCAGGATCTTGGCGAACGGGAGGACGAGGACCACCCACAGCGGGAGGCCGAGCAGCGTCGTCCGATCCAGCCCGGCCTGGACCCAGCCGTAGCCGGTGCCGAGCGCGCCGGGGAGGGCGATCCCGATGCACCCGACGCCGAACCCCGCGATCGCCGGCCGCAGCTCGCGTGGGATCGACCAACCCGCGAACCAGCGGGTCAGGCCGTAGAAGCCGCCGATGTAGAGCCGGCCCACGAGCCCCGCGGCGACGCCGATCAGCGCGTAGTAGGCGAGCTGGCGCGGATCGGTGAACCCGGCGCCGGCAACGCGGCCGAAGATCGGAGCGAAGCCGACGAGCGCCCCGAAGATCGAGAACGCGACGATCGACGCGACGAAGGCCGGCACGAGAGCCTCGGACTCGACGTCCTCGCGATACGGGATCTCGGCGGCGAGAACCGCACCGCCGAGCGGGGCGCGGAAGATCGCGCCGATCCCGGCGCCCATGCCGCTGCTGACCGCGATTCGCGCATCGCGGGCGTCGAGGTCGAGGACGCGGGCGAGGAACGACCCGAACCCGGCCCCGATCTGGGCCGTCGGGCCCTCGCGGCCACCCGAGCCGCCCGATCCGATCGTGATGGCCGAGGCGACGAGCTTGACGAGCGGGATCCGCGCGCGGATCCGGCGTGCCCCGTGGTGGAAGGCTGCGATCGCGGCGTCCGTGCCGTGGCCCTCGGCCTCGGGCGCGAGGCGGAACACGATGATCCCCGAGAGGAGACCGCCGAGCCCGACGACGAACGGAAGCGCCCACGGCCGGGCGGCGTCCGTGATCGGCTGCGCGCCCTCCCCGAGCGGCGAGGCCGGCACGAGCCCCGCGAGCGTGCCGAGGAAGAACCGGGTCCCGGCCTCGAGCGCGAGGAAGAAGAGCGCGGCCCCGAGGCCGCTGATGACCCCGATGACCGCCCCGAGCACGACCCACTTGCGGAGGTACGCAGCCGAGCGAACCTGACGCCGGAGTCTCCGCAGGAGGAGGGCGCCGCTCACCGGAACGGCTCGAACGATCGGGCCAGCCTGGCGATTGCCCCGACCTCGGCCGGCGTCATCGGCCCCGCTCCGATCACCGCGGCGAGGTCGCGCCGGCGGTGGTCGAGCACCTGCGTGCGCATCGCCTGGCCGGCCTCGGTCAGGCCGACCCGTGTGACGCGGCCGTCGGTGGCGTCCCGTGCCGTCCACACGACGCCGCGACGCTTCAGGCGCGACACGAGCCGGCTTGCCGGCGACTCGTTCGCCCCGATCCGCGATGCGATCTCTCCGACGGTCGCGCCGCCCGGGATGCTCACCGACGATGAGCAGCACGCGCCACTGCACGAACGTCAGGTCGGCACCCGCCGCGGCGATCGCCCGCTCGGTCATCGCCACCGCGCCCACGACGAGGCGCTCGAGCAGGTCGATCGGCAGTTCGGGCACGTCCTCATCATATCCCAGATAGGTTCCATGTGGAACCTATCCACTCCCCACACGATCGACACCGCCGCCGCGGCACGCGTGGGGAGTGGGATCGCGATCTCGATCAGCAGGAACGCCGCACCGATCGGGCCGAAGGCGACGAGATCGCACACGACTGCTGTGGTCGAATCTCGCGTTTCATGGGCCGAGGACCACTTCGCCCGACGGTCCGCCGTCAAGGTAGACTCCCCGCCTGAAGCACCGGGTTGAGCGGCCGGGTTCCGTGTCGCCACCGGGGCATGGACGTGCCAGGCCGGACGCGACCTGGCTGGGGGGTTGCCCGATGAGCGGATCTGACCAGGACCACATGGGCTCGTTCGCGGACGGCGAGCGGACCACCCCGCATGCTGCTGCCGACGACGCGCCGGGCCACTTCAGCGAGGGACAGGAGACCGCCCACGCGGAGCATCTCCGGATGGGGTCGTTTGCCGACACCTCATGCGCGGGGTGCGTCGCGATCGAGAGCGCGCACGCCGAGCACGTCCGAAAGGGCACCTTCGCCGACACCAGCTGCCCGAAGTGCCAGGTGATGCCCGCGGGGTAGGCCGCCAGCAGGTTGATCCAGATGTCGGGGCGGTCACCCCGGGAGACTGAACCACACGCGCGTCACGCCGTCGGCTGACTCCGCCCCGACCCTGCCGCCGTGGCCTTCCACGAGCTGCTTCACGATCGACAGGCCGATGCCGGCGCCACCCCGTTCCCGGTCCCGCGACTTCTCGACGCGGTAGAACCGCTCGAAGACATGCGGCAGGGCGTCGGCAGGGATGCCATCCCCACTCGTCGTAACGGAGACGAGGATGTCGGCCGGCCGCCGCTCCGCCCGGATGCCGACCTGCCCTCCGGGCGTGCTGTACCGAACGGCGTTCTGGAGCAGGTTGCCCAGGACCTGCGCAAGCTGGTCGGGGTTGCCGCGGGCCGGCAGCCGCGCCGGCACCGCAAGGGTGATCTCGAGCCCGGACGCTCGAGCCGCCGGCAGGACGAGCTCGACGGCGGAGCGGATTGCGATCGCGAGGTCCACGTCGACCGGCGCCGGCGGTCCGGCAGCGTCCCCGTCGGCCAGGGTGTCGAGCCCCCGGGAGAGGCGGACGAGGCGCTCCGTCTCCTCCCAGAGCGACTCGAACGTGGCCCGATCAGGTGGGATGACCCCATCCCGCAGGGCCTCGAGATATCCCTTGAGGTTGGTCAGCGGGGTCCGGAGCTCGTGGGCCGCGTTCGCGATGAACTCGCGGCGCATGCGCTCCTGCTCCTCGAGTGAGGCCGCCATCTGGTTGAACGAGTCGGCCAGGCTGAGGATCTCCTCGGGCCCCCGCCGATCGATGCGCGACTCGTAGCGGCCCTCGGCGATCCTGCGCGCCGCTGCCCCGATCTCCCGCAGGGGCCGGACCAGGCGGGCGGCGATCACCGCGGCGAGCGCGATCGCGGCCACCACCGCGACGGACGCAGCGACCAGAACCACCTGGACCACCGAGCTCTGGAACATCGCGTCGCTCGATGCCGTGCTGATGCCGTGGCTCGCCATCAGGGCCGCGAACGACTGCGAGCCGACCACGATCACGCCGGCGGCCAGGATGAGCAGGGCAACCCCGGCGACGAGGATCGCCGCCGCTGCGATGCGCAGCGCGACCCCGCCGCGTATCCGTCGGCTCACGGTTCGGGCGCGGACGGCGCCGCCCGGTACCCGACGCCGCGCACCGTCGCGACATAGCGGGGGCGGTTGGGATCGTCGCCCAGCTTCTGGCGGAGCCGCCGAACGTGCACGTCGATCGTGCGGTCCAGGACCTCCGAGTCTCCGTGTCCGTAGACCGCGTCGAGCAGCTGGTCGCGGGTGAGAACCCGGCCGCCGGCGGCGAGCACTGCTGTGAGCAGGCGGAACTCGACGGCCGTCAGCGCGACCGGCCGCCCGGCGACAGTCACCTCGTGGCGATCGGGGTCGACGACAAGGTCGCCGAGCCGCAGCGGCTCCGATGGCGGGCTCGACCCCACCTCCGATCCCGCCCGCCCCGTGCGCTCGAGAATCCGCCGGACCCGGAGCACGAGCTCGGCGGGCGAGAATGGCTTTGGCAGGTAGTCGTCGGCGCCCTCGGTGAGCCCGGCGATGCGATCGGCGGTGGTCCCCCGGGCGGAGAGGACCAGGATCGGGGTCGGGTCCGTGCGGCGGACCGCCCGGATCACCGCCAGGCCATCGATCTCGGGCAGCATGAGATCGAGAACCACGAGCGCAGGCGCCTCGAGGGCAATGGCTGCGAGTGCGCTCCGCCCGTCGGCTGCCTCGACCACGCGGAGTCCCTCGCGTTCGAGGTACGTCCGCACGAGGCGGACGATCTTCGGATCGTCGTCGACGACGAGGATGGGTGCCGGGCCAGTCGTCACGCGGCCATCCTATGTCAGACAGTGGGGCTCGCAACCGGGCATCGACAGCCGGAAGCGGCGGCCGGCGCCGCCGCTTCCCAGCCGACGTGGATCGGGTTGGCTACGAAGCCGCCAGGCCGCCCGAGCCGGACGGCAGCCCGGGGGTGCTTCCGGTCGAGGTCAGGCTGCCGCCCGGACCGATCCGGAACGAATCGATCGCGCCGGCCCCAACGTCGACGACGTAGAGGAAGCGCCCATCACCGCTCACCGATGCGTCGAGGAGCGGCGCTGTGGACGAACCGCCCGCGGTGGCGTTGACCAGCGTGAGGCTGCCATCGGCGGCGATGGCATAGGAGGAGATCCGGGCAGGGCTGTGGGCGTCGATCGTGAACGCATAGCGACCGTCTGGTGTGAGGGTCACCCAGCAGGCCGCCTGCTGACCGTTGGCGATCGAGGCCGAGATCACGCTCGGCACGCCTCCGCGCGAGACCGCGTAGGAGGACAGCGCACTGCCGGCCGCCTCGGTGACGAACAGCCGGCCGCGACCGTCGAAGGCGAAGCCGTACGGGGCAGCGCCTGCCGAGGCATGAACGCTCGGGGGACCGGCGATCCCGAAGAAGCCGACGCGGTAGGTGACGAGCTCACCGGCGCCCTTCTCGGTGACCACGAGCACGCGGCCGTCGGGTCCGAAGGCGATCTGCTCGGGCGAGGTCCCCGCTCCGCTCAGCGGCTGGATCGAACCGGGGAGCGCAACGAGGTGCCGGCCGATCCGGGCGAAGCCTGCGATGTTGCCGCTGCCCCCGGCGTCGAGCACGTACAGGATGGGACCGTGGAGCGTGACGCTGATCGGGCTGGTGCCCCCGGATGCAATGCTGTCGGCGAGGTGCAGGTCGCCCTTTGGCCCGACGGCGAAGAGCGCCACGTCATTGCTGCCGGCATCGACGGCGGCCAGCCACCGACCATCGGCGCTGAGCGTCACCGCGCCCTGGGAGCCGAGACCGACGCCCGTGCCCAGGCCGCCGGTCGGGAAGGTTCCGCGCAGGCTGAGGCTGCCATCAGCCATTCGCGCATAGGCCAGGACGGCATTGCCGGCCGCCGAGTTGGTCATCGTGTAGACGGTTTCGCCGCCATCGAAGTCGTGCGCGGCAACCGTCACGGGAACGCTGAAGGACAGTAGGGCGGCAAGGAGTCCGAGTCCTGCCATCAACCTGCGACGCATACGGCGAAATCTCCTCGAGTCTGCCCGGAGACGCCTCCGGGTCGGCCCCGAGCGTGTTCCATCGGGATGACGTCGGAATGACGGCCTCGTGTCGGATCGATGACGACTGCGCGAGCTGTCGACGACTGCAAGCCGCGCGATGAGTGCGTCGTGCGACGCATGGTCGCTCGCGGTCGCTCGCGGTCGCTCGCGGCCGCCCGCGGCAAGGGATGCAGCGTCGGCCTCGGCGATCAGCGGGTCGCGTGATCCGTATGACCACGCGGCGCCGGCGACCTCGTTGGCGCGGATCTCCGGCCCAACCATCGCGCACGAATTGGCGGGTCCAAACGGGAACTTTCCTCCACAGGGACTGCCCGTCATCATCGTTCGGTGAGTCAGGCAATCCCGGCGATCGACCGACTCCTCGCTCCATTCCGCGAGTTCACCAGCAGCAGCGCCGCAAGCGGGATCCTGCTGATGGCCGCGGCCGTCATCGCGCTGCTCTGGGCCAACTCGCCACTCGCCTTCTCCTACGTCGCGCTCTGGGACACGCATCTCACGATCGGCGTCGGCGACGCGGTGCTATCGAAGACCCTCGGACATTGGATCAACGACGGCCTGATGGCGGTCTTCTTCTTCGTCGTCGGTCTCGAGATCAAGCGCGAAGTCCTCGTCGGCGAGCTCGGGTCGGTTCGCCGCGCAGCACTCCCGATCGCGGCTGCGCTTGGTGGGGCGCTCGTGCCCGCGCTCGTCTTCCTTCTCATCGCCGGGTCCGGCGAGGGCGCTCGCGGCTGGGCCATCCCGATGGCGACCGACATCGCATTCGCCCTCGGGGTGCTCGCCCTGCTCGGCGATCGTATCCCGATCGGCCTTCGCGTCTTCATGGCTGCCCTGGCCATCGTCGACGATCTGCTGGCAGTCGTGATCATCGGCCTCTTCTACACGTCCGACGTCTCCGTCACCGCGCTCGCCGCGGCGGGAGGTTGTCTCGCAGCGCTCGCCGCAGCGAACGTGCTCGGGGTCCGCCGGCCGGCCGTCTACGGCGTGCTCGGGCTCGCGCTCTGGCTGGCGATCCTCCAGTCGGGCGTGCACGCGACGATCGCGGGTGTGCTCCTCGCCTTGACGATCCCGGCTCGAACCAGGCTCGACAGCGCCGACTTCGCGGCTCGTGCCCGACGGATCGTGGATCACCTGGTTCGGCGCGAGAACAGCGACGAGCCGGCAACCATGGAAGAGCACCACGACGCCCTCTGGGACCTGGAGACGATCACCGAGCGTGCCCAGGCGCCGATGCTCCGATTCGAGCATGCGCTCCAGCCCTGGGTGGCCTTCGTCGTCGTCCCGATCTTCGCGCTGGCCAATGCGGGCGTCGCGTTGGGCGGCAGCGTCGGGACGATGCTCGGCGATCCTGTCGTCCTGGGTGTCGCGATCGGTCTGATCGCGGGCAAGCAGGTCGGCATCACGACGGCGACCCTGCTGGTCGTGCGAGCTGGTCTCGCATCGCTGCCTTCAGGCGTGACCATGAAGCACATCTATGGTGCGGCCTGGCTTGGCGGCATCGGCTTCACGATGAGCCTGTTCATCAGCGACCTGGCCTTTGGCGGCGGGCCGATCCTCGCGCTCGCGAAGGTCGGGATCCTGGTCGCATCGGTCGTCGCCGGCGTGGGCGGTTACCTGATCCTGCGGTACGCGACCCGGGTCCGCTAGCCCGCCGACGGCCCATGTATCCTGTGACGGTCATGGATGCACGCGAGATGATGAACGTGGGCCTCGGGCACGCGTCGCTGGTGGTGGCGGCCAGCGACGGCCCGGGTGGATGAGGCAGGACCGAACTCCTCCCTGCTTCCCGACCCGCCGGCTCGACGCCGCTGCTGACCTTCCAGTCCATCTGACCCCGCGCTCCCGCGCGACCGGGGCGGCCTGACCGTGGACGTCTTCCTGGCCGGCGGCGTCTTCCTGGTCGCCTACGCACTCATCGCGTCCGAGCGATTTGACCGGACCCTGATCGCCCTGCTCGGCGGTCTGCTGGTCGTCGCCCTCGGCGTCATCGACCAGGAGGAGGCGTTTGCGGCGATCGACTTCAACGTCATCTTCCTGCTGGCCGGGATGATGGTCCTCGCCGGTGGCCTGGCGACGACGGGCTTCTTCGAGTTCGTCGCCGGCCACGCCATCCACCTCTCGCGTGGCGAGCCTTTTCGCCTGCTGGTCATCCTGACCCTCGTCACGGCGGCCCTCGCGGCGCTCCTCGACAACGTGACGACGGTCGTCCTCCTGACCCCTGTCACGCTCTCGATCGCGCGGACGCTGAGGGTGTCGCCCTTCCCGTACCTGATCAGCCAGATCTTCGCCTCGAACATCGGCGGCACGGCCACGCTCATCGGGGATCCGCCGAACATCCTCATCGGCTCGGCGGCCGGCCTCGACTTCGGCGACTTCCTGCTCAACCTCGCGCCGGTGGTGCTCCTGATCATGGTCGCCTTCCTGGTGATCATGCGGTTGGCCTTCGCCCGACACATGGACGACGACGCCGACCGCCTGGACATCCTCGCCACCGTGGATCCCGGCGCCGCCATCAGGGACCGGCCATTGATGATCCGGGCGCTGGTCGTCCTGGGCCTGACGATCGTCGGGTTCCTGTTCCACTCGCTCCTCGGACTTGAGGCCGCCACGATCGCCCTGCTCGGTGCCACCGTCCTGATGATCGTTGGCGGGCTCGATCCGCACGAGGCGCTGCGCGACATCGAGTGGAGCACGCTCTTCTTCTTCGTCGGCCTGTTCATGCTCATCGAGGCTGTCGTCCACGTCGGCATCATCGGCGGGATCGCCGACGCCCTGGCCAATGCGACCGGCGGGAGCCTGACTGTGGCGACGATGGGAACTCTTTGGTTCTCGGCGCTGGCCTCGGCCGTTGTCGACAACATCCCGTACACCGCGACGGCCATCCCGATCGTCCAGCAACTGGCAGACACCGGCCTCAAGGCGGATCCGATGTGGTGGGCGTTGGCACTCGGCGCCTGCCTGGGCGGAAACCTGACCATCGTCGGCGCCTCGGCGAACATCGTGGTCGCCAACCTGGCCGCGCGTGACGGCCACCCGATCACGTTCATGCAGTTCCTCCGCTACGGACTGGGCGTCGTCGTGGTTTCACTTCTCATCTCGACCGGGTACCTCTGGATCCGCTACCTGGGGTGATGGACCTGCGTGACCAAGGAGAACCGATCGGCCGCGGGCAGCTGGATCGTCGCGGGGCGGATGCACGGGCGTTTCGGGATGGGCTGTTCAGCGTGGCGTTCTTCACCACGATCTTGCTCGTCAACGGCATCCTCGTGATCCTCCTGATCGGCCTGCTGCAAGCCATCGGCTGGTGGGAGACGGCGGACGCCGCGCGAGGCCCCGAAGGGCCTTGGCTCTCGCTGTGCGCCAGGGCTGGGACCGGCATGCAAGCCGACGTTCGGCCGGAGTAGCAGGAGCCTGACGTCCCAGAGATTCCTCGCGTGGCCGTCCCATCCTCAGGGATCTCGGCTGGCGGTAAGCGGACCAGACGCGCCCGTGGAGGCCACGCGAGCCCGCGTGGCGCCATCTCACGAGCGAAAGCGGGTCCGCGACTCTCCGTGGCTCGACGCGTCCGCTTCGATCGATCTCGCCGAAAGCGATCTCGGCAGGGCACGTGTACCGTGGCCGATCAGGGGGCGCGACAGCGCACCCGCTGATCTCCACCTCGAGGTCGATCTTGAAACGCCCGGTTATCCTCGTGGCGGTCGTGACAGCAGCGCTCCTCGCCGGGTGTGCCGGTGGCGGTTCGACAGCTCCGTCCACCTCCGGCGCGCCTTCCAGCTCGGGCGCTGCGCCAGGCCAGCAGTCGGCGGTGCCGAGTGCGTCCGATCTCCGGATCGTCGGGCGACACTTCTGCCCAGTTCGGCGGAGACGTCTGCTCGGCGCTCACGAAGGCCGACATCGAGGCCGCGACCTATCCGCAGGGGGTCGCGACCTTTGATAGCACCGACACCCAGAAGGACGTGACGACCGGAAAGGCCGTCGTCTGCCAATACCTCGTCGTGTTCGCTGGAAAGCCCTCCATCGTCGGCGCCTTCGTGAACCTCGTGACCGACGACGAGGTCACGCACCGCCAGCAGGTCGCGCTCATCTTCACTCCGGAGCCCGTCAGCGGAATCGGCACGGAGGCCTCCGTGGTGCAGGCAGCCCCCGGCCTGTACGAGGTCTGGGTGACGTGACCAGCTGGAAGATGCCTGCCTGGTCCGGATCGAGAAGTCGTTCGTCGGCAAGCGCCCCAATACCAGCGCCTCGCTGACCGCGGCCGGCAGGGAGCGGACCGCGGCGCACTGGAAGCAGCTCGACCGGCTGAAGGGACGGGCGGCCTCCTCGACGGACCCGTAGTCCGGCCCGAAAGGCGTGGGGGCGCCCCGAGCGTTTGCTCAGGGCGCCCCCGCCGGGTGCGTTGACTGGCGAACCGTCGGTGAGCCGTCGAGGCGCCGACGGGGTTCTCGGCGGCGCGTCCGCCGAGGGCCGGGATCCGTTACGCCCGCCCGGCCGCCAGGTCGTACTGCAGGTAGACGACGTGGGTCCGGGTGTACTCGAGCACGCCGTACTTGCCGTCCGCGCCGCCGATCCCTGACTTGCGCCAGCCGGCGTGGAACCCCTGCATGTTCTCCATCATGTTCTCGCGGTTGACGTACGTCTCGCCGAACCGGAGCTCCTTGCACGCTCGCATGATCACGTCGACGTTCTTGGTGAAGATCGACGAGGCGAGACCGTAGATCGAGTCGTTCGCCCAGGCGATCGCCTCGTCGAGGTCGTGGAACGTGACGACTGGCATCACCGGCCCGAAGATCTCTTCCCGGACGATGGGCATGTCCTGCCGGCAGTTGGCGATGACGGTCGCCGGATAGTAGTGGCCTTCCGGCTTGTCCTCGGCACGCTTGCCGCCCGTCACGACCTGGCCCCCGTCGGCGACGGCTCGCTCCACGCGTCCGCTGACTGCGTCGAGCTGCCGTGCGCTCACCATCGGACCCAGGTCGCGACCCTCGTCGACGAGCGCATTCCCGTATGTTGCCTTGCTCATGGCCGCGGCCAGCCGGTCGGTGAACTCGGCGGCGATGCTTTCGTGCACGTAGGTCCGGTCGGGTGCGCCGCACACCTGGCCCGTGTTCAGGAGGCGACCCGCCTTGATGGACCTGACCGCGAGGTCCTGGTCGGCGTCCGGCATCACGATGACCGGGTGGCTGCCGCCGAGCTCCAGGCTGACCTTCGTGATGTTCTGCGCGGCGAGCTCCATGACCCGGGAGCCCGTCCTGATGCTGCCGGTGACGGTCACCATGCCGATGAGCGGGTTCGAGGCCAGCTCCTCGCCAACGATCGGGCCGTAGCCGCACACGATGTTGGCGACGCCGGCCGGCACGCCCGCCTCGTCGAAGATGCGGCCGAGCTCGAGGGTGCTGTTCGGCGTGATCTCGCTCGGCTTCACGACGATGGAGTTGCCCATGAGAAGCGCGGGCGCCACCTTGCGCGCGAGCACGTAGAGCGGGAAGTTCCAGGGCACGATCCCGCCGATGACGCCGATGGGCTGCCGCAGGAGCAGCTGCATGTCGTTCGGCTCGTCGCTGGCGATGACCTCGCCCTCGACGCGGCGCGCCCACTCCGCCGTGTAGTCGAAGTAGTTCGCCGTGCCGTTCGCCTCACCCCGGGCCTGGTCCAGGGGCTTCCCCTGCTCCTCGGACAGGACGTGGGCGAGGTGGTCGGCGTCCTTCCGGATCCCCGCGGCGATCTTGTGGAGGACGTTCGCCCGCTCGATCGGGGCCAGCTTCTCCCACTTCCGCTGGGCTTTGTCGGCGAGCTCGATCGCCTCCCGCGCGTCCTCGACCGACGAATCGGGGACGTTCGAGACCGCCGCGCCGGTGGCCGGGTTCTCGACCGCCAGCGTCTTCTCGCCCGAGGCGCTGACGAAGCGACCGTTCACGTAGTTCTGGTAGAGGCGGGTAGCGACAGCCATCGTGATCCTCCGTGTTGACCGGCCGCATCCTGGGGGCGCGGCCACGACCGTGGGTGGCAGTGCGCGGAGCGGGGTCAGCCCTCCACCCGCTCCGCGCCCGCCGTTGACATCAGACGCAGACCTAGCCGAGGACGAGCGCCGACAGGCTCAGGTCGGCATGGGTGGGGCTTCCGGGCTCCGAGCAGCCCTGCTCGCCGAAGGCGAGATAGCCAATCGTGGGCAGGACGCCGACGGTGTGCTCGAGTTCGCCCGGGATCTCCCGGATCCGGTCGCCGAGCGCGATCGCGCGGCCACCGCAATGGGCCAGCAGGACGGCCTTGGGGTGCTTCACGCCCTTGGCCGCCTCGTGGACGGCATTGCCGGCCTCCGCGACCAGCCCGTTCACCGATGCCTCGCCCAGCTCCAGCTCCATCCCGTCTTCCATGGCCGCCCCGAAGTCCATCGAGCCGTCCGCGTTGCTGTTGACCGGGTGGGCGGAGTAGGCGATCCCGCCGTGCCGGAACAGCAGGGGATACTGGACGCTGAACGAGACGAGGGCGCCGCCGCCGATCTCGGATTCGGGCTTGGCCACCCACTCGGAGTAGACGTCCATCGCGCGCCGGCCGTCGAGCTCGAACACCTTCCGGCCCGAGGCCCGGGTCACCTTGGCCTTCTTGCCCGTGACCCGATAGCCGTTGGTGAACGCGTAGCCGACCTCGCCGCCGAGGGCGGCGACGGCCAGGTGGTCCTTGAACGCGTGGCCGTTGGCGATCTGCTGGAACTTGCTCTCCGCAGCGTGGTCCGAAGCAGAACCGCCGACAACCGGCACGCCCGGGGCCACACTTGCGATCCCGCGCAGCAGCTCCTCCTCCGGCCCCATGAAGGCGAGGGTCAGCAGCGCCCCTGGGGTGCTGCCGAGCTGCTTCACGACCTCTTCGGCAGCCTTCCTGCCGGCGGCGAAGGCGTCATCGCCAACGGGCACGACCGCGACCGCCCCCGCCCGGTCGGCGATCAGCATCAGGCTGGCCGCCCCGCCGGCGCTCGTGACCCAGCCGTCGTCCCGGAACACGCCGGTGGACGACGAGCCGCCCCACATGGGGATTCCGCCGAGCAGCTCGGAGACGCTGCTCGCAAGGGCATCCGTGTCGTACTGCGACGTGGCGAAGAGGATGGCCAGGGTCGGGGCGCCTTCCAGCCCGGCCTTCGCCTGTGAGACGAGTTCGGCTGCCGCCGCCCGCGGATCCGTGGACGTCGTGCTGCCGGTTCCAATGCCGCTCATGAGAGTGCCTCCTGCAACGTTTCCGGACTGATCTGCCTGGAGCCCGGCAGCTGTCCGGTTTGACTGATCTGGCCGAGGATCGCCGCCCCGAGCAGCGAAGACTGGTCCTGGAACTGGTACTCGAAGTCGCCGGTCCAGCGCCGCCTGGCTTCGAGCATCCCCCGAATCCTGGCCCCGCCGCCGGAGATCCCCACCCTGTGGCCGAGATCGACGACCTCGGCGACTTCTGCGAGATGCCCGCCCAGGTATCTCGCGTTGCCGCGGACGACGCTGAGCAACAGGTCGTCGCGCGTGGTCTGGAGCGTCAGGCCGCTGAAGCGGCCGGTAAGAGGCTCGAGGGAG
This sequence comes from uncultured Chloroflexia bacterium, assembly GCA_963734535.1. Lineage (GTDB taxonomy): Bacteria > Chloroflexota > Limnocylindria > Limnocylindrales > CSP1-4 > CTSoil-043. The sequence goes on from CAVTHS010000004.1 coordinate 152,641, forward strand.
TACCGGCTGCCGCCGATGTAGGGGACGTACTCGGGGAGATCGGCTTCACGGGCGTCCGGATCCGGACCCAGGAGGAACGCATCAAGCACGCCGGGAACGTAGTGGCCGTAGAACTCGTCGGCGTCCAGCTCGCTGCAGGCGGTCCGGCGGAACCAGTCCAGCGCCTCGCCGCCCGCATTCAGCACGAAGAACGTGAGCCACCGACCCGGGATGACGTGGCAGCGGACGTTGAAGGTTGGGGATGCGATGGGGCGGTCGGTGCACACGCTGGCGATGTCGCACGTCCCGCTGATGATGTTGATGTCGCCGCGCTCGGTGAGGCCCCCGGAGAAGGCGGCGAGCACCGCGTCGTTGCCACCGCAGAGGACCGTGCAGCCGCGAGGCAGGCCAAGCTCGTCGGCGACGGCGGGCCGGATGGGACCGACCGGCTCATGGGACTGCCGCAGCGGCGGCAGCATGCCCTCGTCGATGCCGGCCAGACCGAGGACCGCCTGGTTCCAGGTGAGGTCGTTGCTCGCCGTGTTGTAGAGGCCGGTGATCGAGGTCGTCGACGGATCGATCGCCCAGCGGCCGGTCATCCGCTTGACGAGATAGGTGTTGCAGTGGCCGAACTTCGCGGTCGCCGCCCAGATGTCCGGGCGCTCGTCCCGGAACCAGAGCATGGACGACAGCGACGAGCCGCCGGACACGGGAAGATTGCACGTCTCGGCCAGGAACCTCCTCTCTCCCACAAGGGCACGGATGGCGGCCGACTGCGTGCGCGACCGCCCGTCAAGGAACAGGACGGCAGGCGCGAGCGCCGTGCCGTCGCCCGCCATCGGCGTGAGTCCCGGAGTGGTGACCGACAGGGAGACGACCTCCACGCCGGCGAGGCTGGGGGACGCCTCCGCGCAGCACTCGCGCAGCGCCTCCCACCAGACCGCAGGGTCGACGTCCGCCTTGCCGTGGTCGTAGAGGTGCGGGGCGTAACGGCGCTGCGCCTCGGATCGCTTCACCAGGTCGGCACTGAAGACGGCGATCTTGAGGGCGGTCGTCCCGACGTCGATGGCGAGGATGTCTCCGCTCACGACAGGAGTCCCTCGGCGCTGAGGAGCGCCTTCAAGGCCTGGACCTGTCCCGAGTCGAGCGGAAGCAACGGTCGTCGCGGGATGCCGCCCCGGAAGCCTGCCAGCGTCATCGCTGCCTTGACGCCCGCCACCCCATGGGTCCCCGAGATCGCCGCGTTGATGCGGCTGACTCGATCCTGGAGCGGGACCCCATTCGGCTCGTCGCGGGCACGTCCGTAGCTCGAACAGCTGCAGGGCGAGCTGCGGGAACGAGTTGGCGAGCGAGACCGTGCCGCCGGGCGAGCCGCCCAGCATGGCCCGGAACAGGAAGTTGGCCGAGCCCGCCAGCACGTGGAACGAGGGGCCCTGGAAGGGAAGGAAGGCTTCGATGCCACTCGACGCGCTGTCCTTGAGGCCCACGATGTTTTCGTGGGCTGCGAGGCGTCCAACCAGGTCAGGGCTCAGCGTGACACCGCAGAAGCCCGGCGCGTTGTAGAGGAGAAGCGGGACCCGCGCGTCGTCCGCCAGGGACGAGAAGAAGCGGTAGAGGACCTCGTCGGTCATCTGCGCCCGGAAGTAGCCCGGCGACAACACGAGCCCGAAATCGGCCCCGATATCTGCCGCAGCTGCCAGGAAGCGCTCCGCTTCACGCTGGCCGTCGTACGCGGCCCCGGCGAGGACCACCTGCGCAGGCCCCTTGTGCCCGACGACGGTCTCGAGCACACGCAGCTTCTCGCCCTCCGCCAGGCTCCGGTTCTCTCCGTTGGACCCAAGCGCGAGATAGCCGAGGATCCCGCTCTGTGCATAGCGCGCGAGGTTGAACCGGAGGGCGTCGTAGTCCACGTCCTCGTTCGGCGCGAAGGGCGTGCTGATCGGCGCGAATACGCCGGCGAGCCTGGACTGGACATCACGTCCGGCCATCACGTCGCCTCGCGGATCTCGCGGCGGCCATCCTCGGCCGTCTCGATCGCGTCGGCCCCGAGCTCGCTGGCAATTCCCCCAGCGACAGCCCGCACCCGTTCGCCGAAGTACTCGAGCCGATCGTGGATCCGGAAGTGGGGCCCCGCGATGCTGATGGCGCCGACCGGCCTGCCGTCGGCTCCGATGATCGCCGCTCCCACGCACGCACCGAACGGCTCGTTCTCGCGGTCATCGGTGGAGTAGCCGCGGCACTCCGTCCGCCGGATCTCCTCCCGGAACGTGGCCAGGTCACAGATCGTCCGATCCGTCCGGGGCAGAAAATCCATGCGTGCGTAGATCCGTTCGCGCTCCACGCCGGGGAGCGCGGCGAGCATGGCCTTGCCCAACGACGTGGAGTGAAGCGGCATCGTCTGGCCGACCGCGGAGACCAGCTGGATGCTGTTCTCGGCCTCCAGCTTGTCCACGTAGATGATTTGGAGGTCCTCGATCACCCCAAGGTGCACGGTCTCCCCGAGCTCATCGCGAAGGGCTGTGAGGTGCGGGCGCGCAATGCTCCGGAGATCCAGGCCAATCGTGACGCGGTGGGCCAGCCACAGGATCTTGCCGCTGAGGCGATAGCGCCGCGTCGACTCGTTCTGGGTCACGTACCCGGCCTCGACGAGCGTCCGAAGGAGGCGTGTCACGGTGGCCTTGTCGAGGCCCAGCCTGCTGGCCGATTGCCGATGGGCCGAGCCCGTACCCGTCTCCGCGCGCCAGCGTCTCCATGACATCGAGGCCGCGACTGAGGGTCCGAGTCACCGCTGTTTCACCTAGTGAACTCACGGTACGGTGTGCGCACTCATTATAGCGGCCGTTCAAGCCCGGGGTGGGTAGTCCGCGCAACTCCTGGAATGCCTCGGGCCGGTGCGTACATGAGCTTGCCGTCGTGCGGTATGTCGGCAGCCCACAGGACCCCATAGGCCTTTCAGTCGATTCCCCGCCGGGGCCGGCGTGTGCACACTGCAGACAGGGCCACGGTCCATCCCACGGCAGGTTCTGGCGTGGTGTTGAGCCCGTGAACGCTTGGGATGTGGTGTTGGGCACGCTCGCCGAAGAGGCGCGATTGCGACTTCAGCGGCTCCGGAGTCTCCTCGAGGCTAAGGAGTACTTCGACGTGGGCGCGAGCGCGCGCTTCAGGGCCGTCCACCGTCGCGTGACCTGGCAGGCGAGCAGGGCCGCGATGTTGGTCATCGGATTCGGGGCGCCGCTTCACGTCGTTGTTCTCACGATCCTCCATCCGTCCGCATTCGTCCCGATCGCGATGGTCGACACTGTGCTCGCTGCGGCGGCAGCGCTCGGTTGGTGGTGCCTTGGTGGTGTACTGCGACACTGGCCCGAGCCCGTCGCTTTCGTCATGAGCCTGGCAGTCGGGGCAGCGGCGATGCTCCTGGCGGTCTCTGGTCCTCACCTCGTCGCACTGGCGGTCGGATACCTGCTCTTCATCCCGCCGGTCGTAGCGCTCGTCGTCCCATGGCGCAGCCAGGCGGAGGTTCGCTGGCTGGCCGTCTACGGGGCTGCCGTCATGGTCTTCCTCGCGACCGTCGCCCCGGATGGCTGGCCTGCCGCCGCCGAGCGACGCGACCTGGTCGTCGCGCTGCTGGTGTCGCTGGCGGCGGCCTTCACCGGCCACGCGCTGGTGTTCCGGCGCCAGGTGCGCAGCTTCGCGCAGGTCCAGGCCCTCGGAAGGCTTCAGCGCCGTGAAACGCGCCAGTGGGCCGAGCTCCAGCGGGTCCACAGCTCGCTGGAGGTTATCGCTCGCACCGACGATCTGACGGGCACCGGCAACCGCAAGAAGCTCGACGAGGATCTCAGAATCGCCCGCGGTCGTCTTGCCCGCACAGGTGGCCGCTTCGGGCTCCTGGAGATCGACCTTGATCACTTCAAGGCGATCAACGACACCTTCGGTCATGTTGCCGGTGACGAGATCCTTCGGCGGGTCTCCAGCGCCCTGCGCGACGCCGTTCGCAGCGACGATGCCGTGTATCGCTTCGGTGGGGAGGAGTTTCTCGTTCTCCTTGGCAACGTGTCGGGCGGTGTTCTCAGCGCAGGTGAACGGGTCCGCGAGGCCGTCGAGGACCTGGGCCTGCTCCATCCTGCGAACGCGCCGTTCGAGCACGTGACGGTCAGTGTCGGCGCGTCCTTGATCAGTCGGGCCGACCTCGCTGCGAGCAATGACGAGTGGTTCAGTCGCGTCGACGTCGCGCTGTACCAGGCGAAAGCCGATGGGCGCAACCGTGTCGCCGTCGCGCAGCCAACCGCGGCGATCGTCGAGGTCCGCACGCTCCGGGCGAATGCGGCGCCTGTCCCCAGGGTCCCGTCCCTCCAGTACCTCCCGTAGCGACGCCACCGTGGATTCGCTGAGAGAGCAGGCGACTTGACGGGCGAGCCTGTCCATGTCGCGCGCGACGCTCGGGTGGCCAACGAGCACCTGGCGCTCATGGAGGGCAGATGCCGCGGGCTCCTGGAGTCCGCTCCGGACGCGATGGTGGTCGTCAACCCGGCCGGCGAGATCGTCGAGCTCACGCCGGACCTCGTGAAGCTCGACATGGGTCTCATCCGTGGGATCAACGCCGACCCTGCACGCCAGGCGCTCGTCGCCGGGATGGGCTACTTCGCCACGAGGCGCAAGATCCGCCTGGTCGCCGAGGGGATCGAGACCCTCGCCGAGCTCGAGACGCTGCGCTCCCTCGCGATCCGCTACGGCCAGGGCTACCTCCTGGGCCGGCCGCAGGATGGTCGCGGGCGGGGACCGTGGCCGACGAGCATCGCCGTCCCCGCGTCGTAGCTGCCACGGGCAGCATCGCTTGCGGGTCCTGCGTGCGGCTGCTCGACCCCGGACAGGACGGGTTGATCGTGTCGGGCTTTCGGCCCAGGTCCGGTTGAGAACGCCGAAGGTCAGCCGGGCACCATCGCACCGTCGAACCGATCCGCGTCGACGCCGACACGGATGAGGTGAAGCGGCAGGGCACTCATGACAGGCACTCCCCCCCCTGATCTCGCACGGGACGACGTGGATCTGATCGGGCACGGGTAGACGAACCTCGACCGAACAGCCCGGGCCGCGCCAGCCGTGCGATGCGAGTCCCCCGGGTCGATCCCGATGACCGTAGTGGACCACGGCGGGTCCCGGATGCGGTAGCCCCTACGTTCGAATCTCGCGTGATGATCGACCGAGCCTCCGCGTCCCGGCCTGACCCCGATGAGGTCATTCGGTCGGACCTCATCCTGGATACGAAGACTGATAGAGTCACGCCGCAGTTCTCCTCGACGAACAGGTCGTCCGGGATGACAACGGCGGGAGGGTCGAATCCGTGTCCATCACCGGGCGCACGTGGCGCGCGTAATGCACTTCAGGGTGGCGGCCGTGACGCTCGTGGCGGTCGGCTCGATGGCGATCGCGGGCTGCGGCGGGGGCAACAGCAGCACCCAGTCCCCATCGTCGAGCGCGGCGTCGCCGGCTCCGGTCGCGGCGTCAGCGACAGCGGGGACGGGCTCGGGCTCCTGTGGTGAAGCCACGGCTGCCCTCGTCAAGCAGCACCTGGCCAGACCGGACGTCGTCTCGGTCACGACCGAGGGCGGGTGCCACGATGCCACCATCGTCACGTCGCTGGGGCCGGGAGATTCGGCGACGGGTCTCGCGATCTGCGACAGCGCCGCCGACGTGGCCTACACGGGTGACATCAGCTCGATCACGGTCCTCGCTGCGAACAACAAGGAGCTGGCGATCGGCATCAAGGGCCAGCCCTGCATTGGTGAGCCGTAGCAGCCTGCCGCCTCGCGGACCCGAGCCCGCCGTGGTTCGGGCCCGAGAGCCGGGAACCGCGCCCACCGGGCCAGGGCAATATCCATGGAGATCGAGGCGCGAGCGACACGGCGATGCCGGTCCGGGCAGAGCCGGACCGGCATCGGTCGGGAGGGGGAGGAGGAGGAGGGTCAGCGTGTGCGGGACCGAGCTCCAGCGAGGCGGAGCGCGCCGAGCGACACGACCCCGAGGAGGGCGACGAAGCCGAGCACCAGCGTAAGCGAGGTGCCGGACGGTGACGTCGTCGCGCCCGCCGTGGCGGTCGGCGGTGGCGTCACGGTCGGGGCTGTCGAGGCCACCGGGGTTTCCGAAGGCATCGGCGCGGTCGGGGTCGCGGTCGCGTCGACGGCGACGATCGCCTTGAGGCCGTTCCCCCCGACTGCCGGGCTCGCCGCCGAACCGACGACGAAGACGCTGTAGCTGTTGCAGTCGGCGACGTTCAGCGTGCCGAGCGCGAGCGCGACCGTCGTCGTCGCGGCAAGGCGGACGTCGAGGTCATAGGCGCCCGCCTTGACCGCCATGTAGCCGGTGTTCTTCGGATAGACGAGGCCCTTCACGATGGCAGCATCGGCGGCCGAGCCGTTGGGTGCCACGTCGACGGCCGGCGCATCGGCGCTGAGGTGGATTGCCCGGATCTGGGCAGTGGAGCAGGAGGCCGCCGGGTCATCGACGATGACCTGGGCCTCGATCTTGGCCACCGCGTTGGTGGCGGCGACGGTATACGCCTTGCCGGCGTCGAGGGTGAGGTTCGCGTCGATGACGGCGCCGGTGGTGGTGCCGGTCGCGAAGACCTGCACGTGGTGGGCGCCAGCCGGAATGGTGAGGTAGTCGGAGATCACACCGAAGGGGACGGAGGTAAGGACCTTCGAGTCGTCGACGACGACGTCGACGGCCGGGGCGTCGGGCGAGCCGTGGAGGACGCGGACCTTGGCCGTGTCCGCAGCTGCGGCACTGCCGACGGCCCCGAGGAAGAGCGCGCCTGCAACGGCAAACGCCGCGAGGGATCCGATGCGACGGTTCATGGGCGAATGCTTCCTTTCGTCGATCGCGCTGGTCGAGTGCCCAGCATCGGTTGGCTGACAACCCCTCTTCGGGCGTAACCAGCGCGGCGGATTGGTGTCGAGGTGGCGCTGGCGGGTGGCGCGTTCGGCTCAACCCTCGTCTTCAACGTGCCCCTGCCGCGTGGCGCTGCGGCCCGGCGACTCCTCCTTCAGCATCGGGGGGCACCAGCAGGTGCTCTTCACCCGCAACCTGACGAGCTACTGGGAGACCGACTTCAATACGATCCTCGGGCTCACCAGGGCCGGTGGCGGCCGGCTGGTACGGGCTCAGCTCGACAGCCTTGGCGACGGCATGACAAGCGCGGGCGCGCTGGACGAGACGTTGGCCCGCAGGTGGGAGCAGGTCTTCGACCGCGCCAGCCTGGATGGCCTGTACGTCCTGGGCAGGCTGTCACGCTCTCCGTGCCGGGACTGCTCGTCGACGCCGGCACTGGCGCTTCCATGACACGGCCACGGCACGAAGATCACGAGCTGGTCGGTCGTGACCAGGCAGGGGCCGGGGATCACCATCAGCCTGCCCGACTTCACGGACGACATCGCGCTCAGATGGCCGCCCTGCCACGGGCGGGCGCGCGTCCGGACAGTGCTACCGCGACGGCAGGGTCGTGCCCGCGAGGACCTGGCGGAGGACGAACCGGCCGTCGGTCGCCGGGTCGAGCAGGTTCGGCTGGCCGTGATCGACCACGACGATCGGCGAGAGCCGGACCTGGGCCAGTCGCGTCCCGACGAACGTGAGGGAGGTGATGATTCCCTCCTGCGTCTGCCGGCTCCAGTCCTGGTCGAACCAGAAGTTGCCCTGGCTGGAGCCGACGTACCGATACGTCGATCCCGTCTTCGTGATCGAGAGCGCCCCGGCCCAGTGGAAGTCGGCCCCGACCACGTGGTCCACGCCCGCCGCCACCAGCGTCTTCACGACGCCGAGCTGGAACGCGGTGAACGTTGCCCGGTACTCGACGGAGCTCCATTGCGGGAGCGCGATCACCACCTGCGCCCCCTGGGCGCGCGCGCTCGCGACGGCCTTCGCCACGTTCGCGGGGGTCAATGCGGCGACGCCGGCCGATGACGCAGTCGCGTACGCGGATCCGCCGATCGAGTCGAACCCGACGAAGCCGAAGGTGACGCCGCCGGCATCGACGACGGCCGGACGGAGCGCCTGGCCAAGCGAGCGACCGGCACCCGTCGGCTGGATCCCGGCGGCCCGGAAGAGGTCGACCGTCTCGCCCACTGGGCCCAGGCCCGCGTTCGTCGTGTGATCGGCCGCGACCGTGACGACGTCGAAGCCCGCCCGGGCCATCGCCGGGGCCACCCGCGGGTCGATCGAGAAGACCGTTCCGCTGTCGTGCTGGACGAAGTTGCGGGTCATGGCGCACTCGAAGTCGCTGACCGCCACGTCGGCATTCCGGATCAGGTTGCGGACCGCGCCCGCATTGCCCGTTCGGACGGCGTCGACGACCGTCCAGCCGAAGCGCGGGTCCCAGTGCGTGCCGGTGTACCGCGCCGTTCCCCCGGCCGCGAGCCAGTCCCACCCGCGACCCAGGACGTTGGTCTGGTGGCTGACGCCGCGATCCGGGCAGTTGACGCCGGTCGTCACGATCACCCGGACGTCGGCCACGGTCCACCGGCTCCACGCGGCCGGCCACGCGGCGGGCGTCGCGATGACCAGCGGGTACCGGGCATTCCGGGCAGGCTTCTCGCCAAAGAGGTCCGCTCCGTCCAGGGCAACGGCCTTCACGCGCGGGCTGACGAGCGCGGGCGGGACCAGGGCCAGCTGGGTCCTTCCCGGGCCAAGGGCGGCCGTTACCTGGTCCGCCGGCACGCATGCCGAGGCGGCGCTCCCCGCCTTCCCCAGACACCGCGGCGACCGCGGCCTCGGCCCCGCACGGGACGATGAGCGTGCCGGCAGCGAAGCGCGCAGCGAGCGTCGCGCGGCTGACGGTGGTCACCGCGTAGTTGTCGAATGCGCTGACGACGGCCAGCGGGACCGTGGCCGCGCCCGGACCAGCTGGTGCGCCCGGGCTCGCGGAGGCCCCCGCCGCGCCGGCGGGCGAGGCGACCGGCGACGCCGCGGGAGACGCAGGCGCCGAGCGGCGGGAGACGCGAGTGGATCGGCCACGGTCGACCCCTTGGCGGATGCGGATGCGGGGCCCGCCACGGCAGCGGCCGACGCGCCGCCCGTCCCGCTGGCGCCAGTGCCCGCGCTACCCGTCCCCCCGGGACCGGGCGGCGTGCCCCGGGCAGGCCCGATCGCGACGGCGGTGCCGAGAAGGGCTGCCACCGCGACGAGCGCCAGGCCAACGACCGGGGCCGCGCGTCGTCGCGGCCCGTCGGCTGGCCGATCGGGACCCTCGCGCCGGCTTCTCGCCTCCTGCCCCTGGTCACCCATGCCGGCCACTATGGCGCAGCGGTCAAGAACCGACGACCGTGCCGGGGGCCTGGTCGGCATCCGCAGGTGGATCCCAGCTGCCGATGCTCGCGATGATCCCGGGCAGGTAGCGCCGGCGGTGGACCAGCAGGCCGAGCGCAACGAGGATGTACGCGGCCGAGAAGACGAGGCGCACGTCGGTCGTGGGGAACGGGAACTGGACGATGAACAGCCCGAAGATCGCGGCTGCCTCCCACAGCCCGAAGCGGCGATCCGCGAGCACGGCGAACGCGAGGAGGGCCTGGGCGCTGGTGAGGAGGAACTCCTCGGTCTGGCGATCGTCGAGCGGCAACGGCGCGCCCGCGCCACCCCCGAGCGAGTACGCAACCCAGAGGCTCCCCACCAGGAGCGTCCACTGGTTGACCTTCGCGGAGAGCAGCATCCCGAGGCCGTCGGCGGCGTGGAGCCGCCAGGCGAAGATCGTCGCGACGATCAGCTCCGGGGCCTCCGACGAGAGTGGAGCCAGCCACTGGACAAGCAGGAACTGGTCGATCCGGAGCGCCTCCCCGGTCGCAACCAGGCCGTCGGCGAACGGCTTGGCGGCCATCACCACGATCGCCGCGGCGGCGAGGAAGAGGCCCGTGACGAGAACGCGCCGCGAGGCGCGGGGGAGGAGCGCGATGTCCGCCGCGACGCCGATCAGCTCGGGCTCGCCGCGCCCCTCGCGGGTGACGCGCCAGAGGTAGGCGCCGAAGAGCGCGAGGAGGACGACCGCGTCATACCAGGCGATCGACCGGGTGAACGGGATCACGAAGGCGTATGCGCTGGCGATCGCGAGGAAGGCGAGCTCGACCCGGTTGTGGGTGGGCAGCACGACCGCCGGCTCGCGGTTGCGAGCCATCGTCTGCGGGCCCGCCGAGACCGCGCTGACTGCCACGACCACGCCATCCCCCCGCCGGCGCCGCATCGCCCAGAACGCCACGAAGGCGACGAGCGGCCAGCCGATCCCGATGAGCAGCCGGTTCGACCCCGTCATGTTCGCCGCCGCGTACTGCGTGTACGCCGGGTCGCCGCCCCCCGTGTACGAGAAGTACAGGTCGACCGCGTATTCGGGCAGGACGGCGATCAGGGCGAGGATGGCGATGGCCAGGCTGCCCGAGATGTCGACCTGGGCTGCTTCGGCCGCCCACGAGAGGAGCACCGCGGAGGCGACCACGCCGGCCCCGAAGACCAGGACCGTCAGCTCGGGCGACAGGACCGTCCCGGTGAGCCGGATGACGATCGCGGGGAGGGCAACGCTCGCGGTGATCCCCAGCCTGCGCCACATCGATCGACCGGGTCGCCCGAGGGCGCGTTCCTGCATCCGGACAGGGTACGGGCGCGAGCGTACCGGTGCGCGAGGCGCAAACCGCCCGCGACGGTTCGAGGAGGCGCGACCCCGACCCCGGCGACCGGCTCGGGTTCGCGGCTCGCGTGCTGTGACGCATCGTGAGCTACCCCGTGTTGTCAGGCGCCGGGTTGCCGGTCACTTCGGTGGTGCAGGTGACCGCCCCGGGACGGCTGTCGCCCTGATCACCGCCGAGCGGTGTCAGGTCGACCGCGTGGACCTGTCGGATGGAGCTGACGGCGCCGGCCCGAACTCGTCATGGCCTAGGGTCCGGTCAGGTCGGCCTCGACGATCGAGACCTCGGCCGCGGCGATGTGCGGCCGTCCCGTATCGAGCAGGGCCCGCTCCACCGTCCGTTGGGGATCGGCCCGGTACGAGCCCGGTGCGTCGCCGGGGCTTGTCACGGCCCCGCGGTACGCAATGACCGTCCGGTCCGCCTTGCCATTCTCGCGCACGAGGATCGAGAAGCCGTGGTACCCGAGGCCTCCCTGGGGTGGGACCCCGGTCGTGACGGGCAGGGACGCGAGCTGACCGACGAGCGCCGCCACCTGCACCTCGGTCAGGGCCCAGGACGGGTCCGGCCGGCCGGAGTAGACGCCAAGCGTGACGGTCACCGTCGGAAGCGGGCTGTTCGCAAGCGGGGCAAGCGGGCCGCTCGGGTCGATCAGCCCGGCCAGGTGGGTGACGGGGATCGTGACCACCGGCATGCCGGCCGCGTACGGGGCCACCTGGTACTGCCCGAACGTGATCTCGAGACCGCCCGGCGTGACCGCCCACGCGGCGTAGTTGTCGGCGGTCGGCTCGGTCCCGGTCGCGAGCCACGTGGCCATGGAAGAGTCCGTCATCCAGTCGGCCAGGGTGACCTTGAGCTGTGCCCTCGCCTCGGTCGCGAGCACGTCCATGTAGCTGCTGCCCGGACGGAACAGGTCCGCGAGCGCAAGGCGCCTGCCGGACGCGAGGTCGAAGGTGAAGGTGCTCAGCACGTCGGCGCCGTGGGCAGCCCCCGACGGGTAGGAGTACGAGTTCACGCGCAGGCTCAGCACGTCCGGCGAGGTGTACGCGACGCTGTAGTCGACCTGGAGCGTCGAGGGCTGGTTCGGGCCGGCCTGCGGATCCTTGCCGATCCCCGACGTGAAGTCCCGGACCGCGGCGTCGGCCTGGTCCTGGAGCAGCTTGTTGATCGCGGCGCCGGCGGGCGCGTCGCCGAGGCCACTGACCCGCGGGTAGCGCACCTGGTAGGTGGCACCCGTGGCAGCGGCGACCCCGCTGAGCACATCACCGGTGACAGTGGGGTCCGCGCGCGGCGTCAGACTGGGGCTCGGGGCCGGGCTCACGCTCGGGGCCGGGCTCGGGCTCGGCGTCCCCGCGATTGGAGAGGCCGACGGCGACGGGACCGGGCCACCCACATCGACGGGACGGCCGTCGCCTCGGGCGGCCCAGGCGACGACGACCACCGCGACGAGCACGATTGCCGCAGCACCGGCGAACCGGAGCGCCCGGAGGCCTCGGGTCAGCCGGGCTTTGGCCCGCCAGGCCGGAACCTGCCTGGTGGCAAGGACGGACGCGCGGACGCGCTCGACTGCGGGTTCGAAAAGCGACCGTGGTCCACGCTCCATCCATTCGCGCAGCTTCAGGCCGAACCCCTCATCAACGACGACCGGGCGCTTCGGCGTGGTCATGCCAGTCCCCACTCGGCGAGCCGGCCGAGCCTGGTTGATTCGCTCCATGCGGGCACCGGGGCGAGACCGGCCGTGTCCTGAGGGGAGCAGCCGAGCTCGGTCATGACCCACTCGACCTACGACAGCGACCCGCGCGGTGCGTGGCCGGCCCAGCGGTGAGCGCGGACGGCCGCCAGCAGGTCCGGCGACAGCGGCCCGGCGGCCGCGGCGGCGACGTTCGCGGCCAGGTGCTCCGGCCGGCGCATCCCGGGGATGACCGTTGTCACGTCGGGGCTCGAGAGGATGAACCGCAGGGCGAGCTGGGCGAGCGTCTGTCCCTCCGGCACGAGCGGGCGGAGGGCGTCGACGCGGGGGATCGTGGCCCCGAGGTTCGCTGCCCCGAAGTACGCGTTCCGCCAGTCTGCCTCCGGCCAGCGGCTCTCCAGGGTCAGCGTGCCCGCCAGGCTTCCCTCGTCGAGCGGAACCCGGGCGATGACCGCCACGCCAAGCTCCCGGCAGGCGGGGAAGAGCTCGTCCTCGGCCGCCTGGTCGAAGACGTTGTAGACAACCTGGACCGAATCGATGAGACCGGTCCGGAGCGTCCGGAGGACGTTCGCCGGCTCCCACCGGTTGACGCTGATCCCGACGTGCCGGGCAAGGCCCTCGCGGCGAAGGTCCTGGACGGCGCGCTGCCAGCCCGGGTCGTCCGCCCACTCGTCCTGCCAGACGTGGAACTGCGCGAGGCCCAGCGCCGGCACCTTCGCCCGGCGGAGGATGGCCTGCACCGACGAACGGACGTGGTCCGGTGGAAAGACGTCCCGGATCCGGTCGCCCGGCCGGGCCGGCCACTGCCGGTTCTTCGGGGGGATCTTCGAGGCAAGCAGGAGGTCGCGGCCGGGATTCTCGCGTGCGAGCTGGCCCAGCATCTCGTCGCTGTGGCCCGCGCCGTAGACGAGCGCGGAGTCGAAGAACGTCACGCCGGCGTCCACCGCGGCCTGGAGGACGGCGAGCGACTGGCGGTCGTTGGCGCCGGTCCACCCGCCGATGCCTCCGCCCATCCCCCACATGCCGACCCCGAGCTCGCTCACGGACCGGCCGGTCCGCCCGAAGGCGCGTTCCTGCATCGGCACAGCGTACGGGCGCGCGCGACGGCGGGGATGCCGGGAATGCGGTCAGCCCGGCCGGACGCCGAGTCGCCTGGCAGGGAGACGCGCGGCGGTCAGGCCGTCGGTTCGGTGCCGCGAGCGACGGCGCGCGGGTTCGTCCGTGCGGGCCGCCGCTGGAATCTTCGCAGGATCGTCCGGTCGCGTGCCGTGAGATCCCATCGGCACCGGCACAGGCCCTTCGGGCAGCCCGGGTGCGGCAGCCGTGGTGCGAGAAGCTCCTTGGCGATCCGGCAGATCCGCCCATCGTCGGCCCGGCAGACGTCGCAGCAGGCCGCGCCAACGAGCTCGGCCTCCTTGGCGATCTCCGCGATGCCGCGCAGCTCGGCCGCGACCCCGTCCCGGTGCAGCGTGATGATCGCCTCCGGGAGCGTCGACGGCGAGCGGGCGAGACGGAAGAGGGCCATGGCCTGCTCGCGTCGGATCCGGGAGGCGTCCTCCCAGCGCCGGTCGCGCTTCGCGGACCGGAACGCCCGCTCGACCGTGTTCATGAAGAGCGCGCGAGCGGCTTCCACCGTTTCCTCGGAGAGCTGCGCGGCGGCCAGGCGAGCTGCGCGCTCGGCCGGCGCACCGGCCTCAGCCCCGAGCTTGAGCCAGCGCTCTCGCTCCCGCGTCCAGCGGTGGGAGCTGGCGATCCGCCGGCGCTCAGCCTCGAAGAAGAGGACCGCGGCTTCCGTCAGGTAGACCGTTCGCCCGTCGAGGCGCTTGACGACGATCCGGTGGCGACAGCGCGGGCAACCGCGACTCGACGTCGGCGGCGGCTCCAGCAGGACGGCGCAGTACGGACACGAAGCAGCGACGGCCACGACCCTGGCTGCCGCCTTCGCCGGTTTGGCGCGACGGGCGGACGCGGAGCGTGGGCTCTTGCCGGCGGGCTGTGCCTTCGTCGCCGACCGAGGCTCGGGTGGGCGGCGCTTCGCCCGCGCCGGGGTCGAGGGCTCGGTGTCGATGCCGCGGCTCGCGGGCGTGTCCAAGTCGGCCTCCCGGGGGACCGCCGGGGGCGCGTCGACGGGACCTGCCTCGAGCGCCAGCCCGGGGTCACCGACCTCGCCGGCCTTGGCCAGATCCAGGAGATCGGGAAGCGCACCCTCGTCGGCTTCCGCGGCGCTGCGCATGTCCGAGGCAATGCCCATGTCCGAGGCGCTGCCAATGTCCGAGGCGTCGCTGACGACCGAGGCGTCGCCGCCGTCCGCGGCCGCAGTGGCGCCCGGACCGCCGTCCAACGCGTAGTCGACAGCGGCGCTCCACCACGCTTCGCCGGGTGCGGCGGCGACCACCGAGCCAGGTCCCGCCATGACGCCGACCATCGCTCCACCCCGGGGCTCGGAAGGCTTCTCGGTGCTGGTTTCGTGAGTCTCCGCCCCCTCGCGCGCGGCCCCGCCCGCCCCGGCGCCTGCGGAAGGAGGCCCGATCACGATCGCCGGGTGTGACCTGCCGCGCCGCTTCGGCCCGGGCGGGCCATCCGCCGCTGGCGGCACATCCGCCGCTGGCGACTGGTCCGCCCCGGGTTCGTCGGAAAGCGCGTCGGCCTCCGACTGGTCCGTGGGAGTGGTCGGGTCACCGCCGCCGAAGATGTCCGCGAGGCGCGCGGCGAGACGCATCCGGTCGAGCTCGAGCTCGGCCTCGTCGATCTTCTGTCGCGGTCGCAACAGGCCTGGCATCTTCGCCATCGCCCTGGTCCCTCGCCTACCGGCTGCCAGCGGTCCACCCTCGCTCGCCTGAAGCCCAGCAGCTGATCGCATTCCCTACCGTGGGGGCGCAGCATACTCCTCACCCACCCGGTCTCGTCCAGACCCCAATCGAGCAACCGGTGCGCGCGCGCACACGCCCGGTGCGCCCGCGCACCCCGGGTGCGCCGGGCGCGCGCACCGTGTTCTCGCTTCTCCGGCGAGGCTCGGACGGCCTGGCCGAGGCGATGCGAACGACTACCATTGGGGCCGTGCTGGACTTCGATGCCTACGCCGCCGACTGCCGGCTCTCCGGCCAGGTGGAGCCCGGGGAAGGTCGCCTGACCGATCGGCTCAACGCCACCCAGGAGCTGTCCATTCGCGCCGCCCGACTCGAGAGCCTGGCCGACGGCCACGTCGTGGAGATGGCGGAAATCGTTGTCGGGTCCGCGGAGCTGTGTGCCGTGGTCGCCAGCGGACCCCGGGGTGATCTCGGCCGCCGGCTGCGCACGCACGCCACCCGGGTCTCGGTGAACCTCGGTCCGTACACCGTCGTGGGACTGGTGCACGGGACCCCAGCGTCCGATCCCCTCGGAGCGGCCGTGCGGCGCGCCGCGTGGTTGCCGATCACGGAGGCGACCGTCACGTACCAGCGCGGCCCGGACTCGGTCTCCGAGGAGGTGGCGACGCTCCTCGTCAACCGGACCAGGGCGAGCTCGTTCCGGGCTCTTGAAGAAGCCAGCGTCGCCTTTCCCTGGGAAGCGGACCGGGTGCCCCGGCCCGCGACGGCGCGCGCGATCGACTTCACCGGCACGCTTCGCGACGTGGAGCGTCCCGATGATGACGAGCCGAAGCCGGCCCGGGATTCGGGATCCCCGCTCTGACCGATCCGCGCGATCCGGTCCGCCCGACGCGGTCCCGGCGTCGCCGCGGGCGAAGGCCCTCGCGATCCTGAGCCGCGGCGCGCGTGCATCCCGATGCCCGCGCGTGCAATCGATGCCCGAGCCCACGATGGGTCAGCTGGGCCGCACGCGGCGACCCTGCGCCCTGAGGCATTCGGCGCCATGCTGCTGTCCGCACCTGCCGGCGGGATTCCCGCAGCGGGGGAGCGCGCTCTGAGCGGACCATGAGATCCAACCAGGCATTTCCGGGCCCGGGCGATCGCGATCGCCGATGGGCGGGTCGCGAGCGCCGGGGGTTGCGTCGCGATGCCGGGCCCGATGAGCCGATCCTCGCCGAGCTGTTCAGCGTCGAGCGGCTGGAGCAGCACGCGCAGACGCTGGCAGCCGCCCAGGCGATCACCGACACGCCGCGGCAAGGACACCCCGTCGGGCCGCGCATCGCCGAGAACGGGCGCATCCTCCTGGATTCGTATCGGATCCTGGCCCGGGCGATCAAGGATGAGCGCTCGATCACGCCGGCTGCAGAGTGGCTCGTCGACAACTTCCCGATCGTCGACGAGCAGCTCCGCGAGATCCGCGACGACCTCCCCCCGAACTACTACCGGGAGCTCCCCAAGCTGGCCGGCGGCCATCTCGAGGGGTACCCGCGCGTCCTGGGGCTCGCCTGGGCATACATCGCGCACACGGACAGTCGCTTCGACCCGGAGAGCCTGCGACGGATGGTTCGGGCCTACCAGGCCGTGGAGCCGCTGGCGATCGGCGAGCTGTGGGCGATCGCGATCAGCCTCCGGATCCTCCTCGTCGAGAACCTCCGCCGCCAGGCGGAGGAGATCGTGCGCAGCCGCACGGCCCGTCAGCGGGCAGACGAGCTCGCGGATCGACTGCTGGGCCTCGGGCAGGCGATCGGCCCGGACACAGGGCCGACCTCGCGCCGCCTCTCGGCGGAGCTCCCGACGGCGGCCCGCGTCCAGCTCTTCCAGCGCCTTCGCGACCAGGACCCCGCGGTCACCCCCGCCGTCCAATGGCTCGAGGAGCTCCTGGCGGCCCAGGGAACCACGGCCGAGGAGATGGTCCGCCTGGAGCACCAGCGGCAGGCGACCATGAACGTCACGGTCCGCAACGTGATCATGAGCATGCGCCTCATCTCGTGGTTCGACTGGGCCCAGTTCGTCGAGAGCGTGAGCGTGGTCGATGAGGTCCTCCGGGCCCGAAGCCCGTTCGGCGAGATGGACTTCGCGACACGCGATCGCTATCGGCACGCCATCGAGGTGCTGGCGCGGGACTCGGACCTGACCGAGATCGAGGTCGCCCGGCGGGCCGTGTCGATGGCCGAGGATGAGGAGGCGGGTGCTGGAACGCGGACCGCCGCCCGCACCGCTGCCGTCCACGCCTCGCCCGGCCACCCGGCGCCCTCGGCACCAGCGGCTGTGGCGCCGGCGCCCGGGAATGCCGCGCCCGAGGAACGCGGGCATCACCGGGACCCCGGCTACTACCTGATCTCGGACGGCCGCCTGGAGTTCGAACGAGCCCTCGGCGCTCGCGTGCCGGTACGGGTGCGGCTCCGCCGCGCCTACATCCGAACGGCGACGACGAGCTACCTCGGGACCATCGCCCTCGTCACGGCGCTCCTGCTTGCCATGCCGCTTGCGCTCTCCTGGTACGTGGGCGCGGCGGGCCTCGGCGTCCTGCTCGTCGCGTTCCTCGCGCTCGCGCCCGCATCCGACCTCGCCATCGACCTCGTCAACTGGGCGGTCACGAACGTGCTCGGCCCGAAGGCGCTCCCTCGACTCGACCTCGACGATGGCGTCCCGTCACGGCTGCGAACGCTCGTGGTCGTGCCGATGCTCCTCACGAGCGAGGCGGACGCCGAGGCGCAGGTCGGCGGCCTGGAGGTGCACTACCTCGCCAACCGGGAGGGCGACATCCGGTTCGCCCTGCTCTCGGACTGGCTCGACGCATCGACGGAGGAGGTTCCCGGCGACGACGAGCTCCTGTCGGCGGTCGCCGCCGGCATCGACCGGCTCAACGAGCGTCACGGCGAGGCGCCAGGGGGAGGCGCCCGGTTCCTGCTCTTCCACCGCAAGCGACGCTGGAACGAGGCCGAGGGCCGCTGGATCGGCTGGGAACGCAAGCGCGGCAAGCTCCACGAGCTCAACGCCCTCCTGCGCGGCTCGACGACGACCGGCATCCTGACCACCGGGCGACCCTCCTCGGTCCCGCCGAACGACGTCCGATACGTCGTCACCCTGGACGCCGACACGCGGCTGCCCCGGGGCGCCGTGGGGCAGCTGGTGGGAACGGTCGCGCATCCGCTCAACCAGGCGGTCTTCGATGCGCGCGTCGGCCGCGTGACCCGTGGCTACGGCGTGCTCCAGCCGCGGATCACCTCTACCCTCCCTGCCGAGCACGAAGGATCGGCGTTCCAGCGGATCTTCTCCGGATCGGCCGGGATCGACCCCTATGCATCCGCCGTCTCCGACGTCTACCAGGACCTGTTCGGTGAGGGGAGCTTCACCGGGAAGGGCATCTACGACCTCGACGCATTCGCCGCGGCAATGGCAAACCGGGTTCCCGAGAACGCCCTGCTGAGCCACGACCTGTTCGAGGGCGTCTTCGCCCGTGCCGGCCTGGTGACTGACATCGAGCTCTTCGACGAGTTCCCGTCGAACTACCTGGTCTCCGCGTCCCGCCAACATCGCTGGGCACGCGGCGACTGGCAGCTCCTGCCCTGGATCCTCGGCCGGGCTCGCGACGCCACGGGCCGGCGAAGCCACGCCTCGATGCCCGGCATCGCCCGCTGGAAGATGGTGGACAACCTGCGGCGGACCCTGTCTGCCCCGTTCACGCTGGCCATGCTCGTCGCCGCCTGGACGCTGCCCTCCGTCTCGGCGTGGGTGTGGACCGCGTTCGTCCTCGCGGCGGTGCTGGTCCCCGCTGCGCTTCCGGTCATGGGAGGGGTGCTGCCGCAGCGGAAGGGCATCTCCAAGCGCAGCCACCTGCGGGCGGTCGGAGCGGACCTCAGCCTGGCTGCGGCCCACGTCGGGCTCGGCATCACGTTCCTCACCCACCAGGCCTGGCTCATGGTCGACGCGATCGCGCGGACGCTGGCGCGCCTCTACGTCACCCGGCGAAACCTCCTCGAATGGACGACTGCAGCCCAGGCGAAGGCGAGCGGCGCCCTCGACGCCGCCGAGTTCTACCGGCAGATGGCGGGCGGGGTGGCGATCGCGGCGGCGGTCGCGATCCTGGTCCTCGCCGTCAAGCCCGGGGCGGCACCGATCGCGGCGCCGTTCGTGGTCCTCTGGCTGGCCGCGCCCCTCGTTGCGCGGCGCGCCAGCCAGCCACCTCCCGAGTCGGCCGCGGAGCAGCTCTCGCCTGCCGATGTCGCGTCCCTCCGCCGCATAGCGCGCCGGACGTGGCGGTTCTTCGAGGCGTTCGTCGGTCCCGGGGACCATGGCCTCCCGCCCGACAACTTCCAGGACGACCCGCTCCCCGCCATCGCCCACCGGACCTCGCCCACGAACATCGGGATGTACCTGCTGGCGACCGTCACGGCCCGCGACTTCGGCTGGATCGGGACGCTGGAGATGGTGGAGCGACTCGAGGAGACCCTCGCGTCCATCGGCAGCCTCGAACGCTTCCGTGGCCACCTCTACAACTGGTACGACACGCGCGACCTGCACCGGCTGGAGCCCGCGTACGTCTCGTCGGTCGACAGCGGCAACCTCGCCGGCCACCTCCTGACGCTGTCGAACGCGTGCCGCCTGCTGATCGACGAGCCGCTCCCCGTGGCAGCGGCGCTGGCCGGGATCGGCGACGCGATGGCGCTGGCCCGTGAGGCGGCGGGCGGGATCGGCGACGACCGGCGCAGCCAGACGCTCACCCGGCGGCAGCTCGACCAGGCCTTCGAGCTGCCCGATGGGGCGAGCCACGTGGTGCCCGCGACGCCCGACGACTGGGCGGCCCGCCTGGCGGAGCTCTCCGCGCACACCGCGACGCTCTCGGACGTCGCGGCCGCACTCACCGCCGAGCGTGGCGAGGGACCCGACGGTGAGCTGGTGGCGTGGGCCGAGGCAACCCAGCACGCGGTGCAGAGTCACGTCCGCGACCTGGCGCTGCTCCAACCGCCCTCCGGGGCGACGCTCGCGAGCTCCGGGCGACGACTGGCGACCGCCTTCCCGACGATCGCCGAGCTGTCGGATCCGCCCGACGGCGAGATCGGTGCCGGATCGGACGCCGCGGTGATGCTCGTGCGACGGCTCCGGGCGATCGCCGACCAGGCGCAGCAGCTCTTCCGCGAGATGGACTTCAGCTTCCTGTTCGACCCGACCCGCAAGCTCTTCTCGATCGGGTTCCGGGTCCGCGATGGCACGCTGGATCCGAGCTACTACGACCTGCTGGCGTCGGAGTGCCGCCTCGCCAGCTTCCTGGCGATCGCCAAGGGCGACGTCGCCCCGGACCACTGGTTCCGGCTGGGCCGCTCGCTCACGCCGGTCGGTCGTGGCTCGGCCCTCATCTCGTGGTCCGGGTCGATGTTCGAGTACCTGATGCCGGCCCTCGTGATGCGCGCGCCGGCCCTGAGCCTGCTGGACCACACCTACCGGCTGGTGGTGGCCCGCCAGATGAGCTACGCGGCGGAGCTCCGCGTGCCCTGGGGCATCTCGGAGTCGGCCTTCAATGCGCGCGACCTCGAGCAGCAGTACCAGTACTCGAGCTTCGGCGTGCCCGGCCTCGGCCTGAAGCGCGGCCTGAGCGAGGATGTCGTCGTCGCCCCGTATGCGACCGGCCTCGCCGCGATGATCCGGCCCGAGGCTGCCGTCCGGAACTTCACCCGGTTGGCGGCGGCCGGGGCGAGCGGGCAATACGGCTTCCGAGAGGCCCTGGACTTCACGGCGAGGCGAGTCCCGGAGGGCGCTTCCGTCGCGATCGTGAAGAGCTACATGGCCCATCACCAGGGGATGGCCCTCGTCGCCCTCGGCAACGTGATCAACAACCGGGCGATGGTGGAGCGCTTCCATGCGGACCCGATCGTCGAGGCGACGGAGCTCCTCCTCCAGGAGCGGATGCCGCGCGACGTCCTGGTCGCCCGGCCGCGCGCCGAGGAGGTGAAGAGCGCGGCCGACGTCCGCGACCTCGTCCCGCCGGTCCTGCGCCGGTTCACCTCGCCGCACGACGCCATCCCGCGGACCCACGTGCTGTCCAACGGGCGCTACGCGGTCATGGTGACGGCCGCGGGATCCGGATACAGCCGCTGGGGCGACGTTGCCGTGACCCGTTGGCGCGAGGACGTGACCCGCGACTCGTGGGGCAGCTACCTGTTCCTGCGCGACATGGACTCGGGCGCGGTCTGGTCGGCGGGCCACCAGCCGAGCTGCGCGGAGGCGGACACGTACGAGGTCATCTACGCGGAGGACCACGCCGAGATCTCGCGCCGCGACGGGTCGATCACCACCGGCCTGACGATCGTCGTGTCGGCCGAGCACGACGCGGAGATCCGGCGGGTGACGCTCACCAACCTCGGCACGCACGAGCGCCACATCGAGCTGACCTCGTACGCGGAGGTCGCCCTCGCGCCGCAGGCGGCCGACGTCGCCCACCCCGCCTTCCAGAACCTGTTCGTGCAGACCGAGTTCGTCCCGGAGATCGGCGCCCTCCTTGCGACGCGCCGTCCGAGATCGCGCGACGAGACGCCCATCTGGGCCGCCCACGTGGCGGCCGTCGAGGACGAGGCCGTGGGCGTCATCCAGTACGAGACGGATCGCGCCCGCTTCCTGGGCCGGGGCAGGTCGGTGCGCTCGCCGGTCTCGGTCATCGACGGACGCCCGCTGTCGAACACGGTCGGCGCGGTGCTGGACCCGATCTTCAGCGTCCGGTGCCGCGTCCGGCTCGCACCCGGCGCCACCGCCCACGCGATCTTCTCCACGGTCGTGGCCGCATCGCGCGACGCTGTCCTGGACCTCGCCGACAAGTACCGGGAGGCGGCGACGTTCGAACGGGCGGCGACGCTGGCCTGGACGCAGGCGCAGGTGCAGCTCCATCACCTGGGGATCGACTCGGACGAGGCCCACCTCTTCCAGCGCCTGGCCAACCGAATCATCTTCTCCGACCCGTCGCTTCGCCCGGCCCCGGGCCTGCTGGCCGTGAACGCACGCGGAGCACCCGGGCTGTGGGCCCACGGGATCTCGGGCGACCTGCCCATCGTGATGGTGCGAATCGACGAGGAGGAGGATCTCGAGATCGTCCGCCAGCTCCTCCGCGCGCACGAGTACTGGCGCCTCAAGCTCATCGACGTGGACCTCGTGATCCTCAACGAGCACGGCGCCACGTACGCCGGCGAGCTCCACGACTCGCTCGAGGCGCTCGTCCGGACCAGCCAGTCCACCCTGGTCCCGGAGGGCCACCGGGGGCACGGTGGCGTGTACATCCTGCGCGGCGACCAGCTGTCCGCCGAGGATCGCGCGCTCCTCCAGGCGGCCGCGCGGGCGGTCCTGCTCAGCCGCCGGGGCACCCTCAGCGACCAGGTCATCCGCCTCGAGCGCCCGGCCGACCGGATCGCGCCGCCGCCGGCGCCACCGGGTCCGAGGCCGCCGAGGAGCGTGGCGGCAGCGCCGCGTCCTGCGCTCGAGTTCTTCAACGGGATCGGCGGCTTCGCCGACCGCGGCCGGGAGTACGTCGCGATCCTGGGTCCGGGCCAGTCCACCCCCGCACCGTGGCTCAACGTCATCGCGAACGAGGCCTTCGGCTTCCAGGTCTCCGAATCCGGGTCGGGCTACACCTGGTCCGGGAACAGCCGCGAGAACCAGCTCACCCCGTGGTCCAACGACCCGGTCAGCGACCCAATCAGCGAGGCGATCTACCTCCGGGACGACGAGACGGGCGAGCTGTGGGGTCCCAGCGCCCAGCCGATCCGCCTCGAGGAATCGACGTACACCGTCCGCCACGGTGCGGGGTACAGCCGTTTCGAGCACCTGCACGACGGGATCGACCTCCATCTCGTCCAGTTCGTCCCGCTCGACGAGCCCCTGAAGGTGTCGGTGCTGACGATCGAGAACCGATCCGGGCGCCCCAGGCGGCTGTCCGTGACCGCCTATGCCGAGTGGGCGCTCGGCACCTCCCGCGGCGCCAGCGCCCCGCGCATCGTGACCGCGCTGGACCCCGAGACACGGGCGATCCTGGTGCGCAACTCCTGGAACACCGAGTTCGCGGGCCGGGTCGCCTTCCTCGACCTCGGCGGGAGGCAGACGGCGTGGACCGCGGACCGGACCGAGTTCCTGGGCCGGAACGGCGCCCCGGACCGGCCCGCCGGCCTCGATCGCGGCTATCGGCTGCGGGGCGCCGTGGGGGCCGGCATGGACCCGTGCGCCGCGCTGCAGACCAGTTTCGAGCTCCCCAACGGGGCGCGGACCGAGGTGGTGGTGCTGCTCGGCGAAGCCGCGGCGGGCGCATCCGCGGCCGACCTGGTCCGGCGTGCGCGGGCCGCCGACCACGACGTCGACGCTGCGCGAGGTGGGGCGCTTCTGGGAGGCGGCCCAGGCCACGGTCCAGGTACGGACGCCCGAGCGCTCCATGGACATCATGCTCAACGGCTGGCTGATCTACCAGACACTCGCCTGCCGGCTCTGGGCCAGGACGGCGTTCTACCAGGCCGGCGGCGCGTACGGGTTCCGGGACCAGCTCCAGGACGTGATCGCCCTGGTGACCTCGAAGCGTGAGCTGGCCCGCGAGCATCTCCTGCGGGCCGCGGCCCACCAGTTCGTCGAGGGTGACGTCCAGCACTGGTGGCATCCGCCCTCCGGCCGCGGCGTCCGCACGCGCATCTCGGATGACCGGGTCTGGCTGCCCTATGCCGTCGATCGCTACCTCGCGGTCACCGGCGACACGGCGATCCTCGACGAGACGGTCCCCTATCTCGAGGGGCCGGCCCTGCGGCCCGACCAGACCGACGCCTACTTCCAGCCGGAGATGTCATCGAAATCGGCCTCGCTGTTCGCGCACTGCGCTGCGGCGCTCGACCGGAGCCTTGCCGTCGGCGCGCATGGGCTCCCCCTCATCGGATCGGGCGACTGGAACGACGGGATGAACCGGGTGGGCTACGAGGGCCGGGGTGAGAGCGTCTGGCTGGGCTGGTTCCTGTATACCGTCCTTGCAGCCTTCGCGCCGATCGCGGAGGCGCGCGGCGAGCGCCCCCGCGCGGATCGCTGGCGCGCCCGCATGAGGTCGCTCCGGCGGGCGCTCGAGAGCCAGGGCTGGGACGGCGACTGGTACCGCCGCGCCTACTTCGACGACGGCACGCCGCTTGGCTCGGCGATCAACGCCGAGTGCCGGATCGATTCGATCGCCCAGTCCTGGGCCGTGCTGTCGGGTGCCGCGACGCCCGCCCACGCCGAGCGTGCGATGGCCGCGGTGGAGGAGTTCCTCGTCCGGCGCGGGGACGGCCTCGTCCTGCTGTTCACGCCGCCGTTCGACCGGTCCGATGTCGATCCCGGCTACATCAAGGGCTACCTGCCCGGCATCCGGGAGAACGGCGGCCAGTACACCCACGGTGCCATCTGGTCGGTCCTCGCATTCGCGGCGCTGGGCGACGGGGACAAGGCAGGCGAGCTCTTCTCGATCCTCAATCCCATCAACCATGCCGCAACCCGGGCCGGGGTCCATCGCTACAAGGTGGAGCCGTACGTCATGGCGGCCGACGTCTACGCCGAGCCGCCACACGTCGGGCGCGGGGGCTGGACCTGGTACACGGCCTCGGCGGGCTGGATGTACCAGGCCGGGATGGAGTGGATCCTTGGGTTCCGCCTGCGCGGGACCACGCTGGTGATCGACCCGTGCATCCCGCGAGCGTGGCCCGGCTTCGAGATCGACTTCCGCTACCACTCGGCCCGCTACGCGATCGTGGTGCAGAACCCGCAGGGGGTCAGCCGCGGCGTTGCGTCCATCGAGCTCGACGGCGCGGCCCTGCCGGGCGGCGGCCCCGTTGTCGGCGGGGAGGCGGGCACCGCGCCGGGAGCCGGCGCGCCGGGGCTCGGCGGCGCGGCGATCCCTGTCGCCACCGCGGGCGTCGGCGGCGCGGCCGTCCCGCGTGGCGTCGCGGCAATCCCCCTCGTCGACGACGGCGCCACGCACCGGGTCCGGGTCGTGCTGGGGACGGCGCCGATCCGGGAGGCGGAGGTGGCCTCCGCGCTCCGGCCCGCCGGGACGTGACCGAGGATCGCGCGCCGCGATCGATGACACGGTCAGGTTCGAGCCGGTCGGCGTCAGCGAATCGGTTCGACCCGCTACCATCGGCCGAACCATGAGCGACGAATCCGCGCTTCCGGCGATGGCCGGTGTCGACATCCCGTACCGCGTGGTCCGGACCGAGATCGCGGGGAGCGCGGAGGAGAGCGCGGCGCTCCAGGGGATCGAGCTCTCGTCGCTCCTGCGGACGATCGTCGTCCGGCGCGGCGAGGGCGACTACGTCTTCGTCCTGGTGCCTGCCGGGCGGCGCTTCGACTGGCCGAAGCTGCGCGCCCACCTGGGCGTGCGCCAGCTGTCGCTTCCCGACGCGGACGAGGCGCGGGCGGTCACCGGGTACGAGCGCTACGCGATCACCCCGTTCGGCGCGGCGCGCGCCTGGCCGGTGATCGCCGACGCCACGATCCTGGAGCGCGAGATCGTGGCCATCGGCGGCGGCGCGCGGGGCGTAAACGTCCACGTCGCCGCGTCGGACCTCGTGCGCTTCCTCGACGCCGCGGTCGTGGACGTGAGCGCGCCGGACGAGACGCATAACCAGGGTTGACCGGCGGCGCCCAGCGAGCAAACGCGAGGATGGCGCGCAGCCGCGCAGCTCATTACCGACAACGGGACGCCGTTCGTCGCGATCACCGCACGATGCTCAGCCAGTTCCAGCGCAGCCTGGCCGAGCTCGCGACCCGCCACATCCGGACCCAGATCGACACTGGCAAACGCCGGCCGAACGCTTCGATGGCACGCTTTTCGCCGACCGCGGCTTCAGCAGCGTCCCGTCCCTCGCCGGCGTGGCCGATCTACTCGAGGTGATCCTCGCCGCCTGAGCCAGTCTCATCTCCACCGGGGAACTCTGCTCAGTGCACCGCCGCCCCGACGAGGCTGCCGAGCCCGAATGTGATCGCGGCCGCCAGGAGACCGAAGGCAACCTGCCGAGCCCCCGACCGGAACGCATCGGCACCGGTCACGATGGTGATCGCGACGCCGACCGCCATGAGCGCCGCGGCGCTGACGACGATGGACACGATGACCGCCGGCAGGCCGCTCGCGACGAGGAAGGGCGCCACGGGCACGATCGCACCGAGGGCGAACAGGCAGAATGACGTGCCGGCCGCGACCCAGGCGGAGCCGCCGAGCGCATCCGGGTCGATGCCGAGCTCCTCCCGGGCAAGCGTGTCGAGCGCGCGGCCGGCGTCACCTGCGACGATCGAGTGGGCCGTGGTCCGCGCCTGCTCGGCCGACAGTCCCTTGGCCTGGTAGATGAGGGCGAGCTCCTCCTCTTCCTCCTCCGGGACCTGGACGAGCTCCTGACGCTCGACCGCGATCTGATGGGCATACAGCTCACGCGCACTCTGGACCGACAGCCACTCGCCGATCGCCATCGAGAGCGCGCCGGCAAGGAGGCCTGCGAAGCCCGCGACGAGGACCGCGGCACCGCCGCCCGAGGCGCCGGCGACGCCCATTGAGAGGCTGAGGTTCGAGACCAGCCCGTCGTTGGCGCCGAGGACCGCGGCGCGCAGGGCGTTGCCGCCGCTCATCCGATGGCGCCCTTCGATCCGCGCGACGGTGCCCCCCTCGAGGCCGCGCCCGTGGGCCAGCTCGCGCAGGAGCCGGGCGTGCGACCGCTCGTCAGCGGGCATGCCCGAGGTGGCCTCGGGCTGCGCGTCGTACATCAGCTGGTCGGTCGATTCCTTCTCGGCGATCGAGGCGACGACGGCTGCCGGGCCGAACCGCCGGGCAATCCACATGAGGATCCTGGTCCGCCAGGACGGTCCGAGTGTCCCGGTGGCGATGCCCGCAGACTCCAGCCGCTCGCGCCAGACCCCGCCGTGGCGGGTCTCCACCTCTGCGAGCCGGCCGTACAGCTCCCGCAGGGCCGGGTTCGTCTCCGCGGCCGCCATCACCTCGTAGATGGCCGCCCCGTCGATCTCACCCTGGAGGTTCTCCCGGTAGCGGGCGATGTCCGTCGCGTCGGGCGGCCCGTCCGGTCCGCTGTCGTGCATCGGTTCAGCCTACACGCCGGTCGGGCGGCACCGTCAGGCCGAAACAGGAGTGGTCAGGCGTTGCGTGCCTCGGGTGTTCGTCCGACGCCCGCCGTCGGCGGGCGTCGCGGCCCCGCGATCCAGAGCGCCACGGACCAGAGGCCAAGGGCGGCGAGGACCACCGGGATCAGCGCGACATAGGAGCCGGTCGTGTCGAAGGCGATCGCGCCCACGTAGACGGCCAGCGTGCCGCCGACCGGGTAGGCGACCCCCAGGAGCCCGAAGATCGACCCGAAGTTGGGCCCGCCGAATACGTCGCCGAAGGCCGCCGACCGGACCGCGATGGTCGCGCCGGTCCCAACGCCGTGCAGGAGCACCCCCGCGATCGCGAGCCCCGGCGCCGAGGCGACGAGCCCGAGCGCCGCGATGACCCCGCCGGCCACGGCGACGGCCGCCACGACGCCAACGACCCGGCGCCCGATCCGATCGGAGAGCCCTCCGCCGACGATCTGCCCGCCGACGTAGGCGAGTGACTGGAGGCCGAGCGCCGCGGCCGCCCACTCCGCGCCGAGGCCGCTCCTGATGGCGCCCGGGATGAACGCCTGGAGGACGCCCTCGTCGAATACGCCGATCGCGGCGGCCCCGGTGAAGAGGAGCCAGAAGCGCCGCGTGCGGACCACGCGCCGCACGCTGTGCGCGTGCTCGCTGCTGCCGAGCGGCGGGACCTCGAGGGCGGCCGCGACGGCGCCGGGGCCCGAGGTCTCGTGGAGGCCCGACGCGCGGGCCGCGATGCCGGCCTCCAGCGCAAGCGTCGTCGGCCGGCCGGCGCTCACGGGCTCGCCGAGGACACGTGACGGTCGCTCGACCGCGTCCGGCCGTGGCGCCACTCGCGGGGCGGCGCCCCGCACGTCGGACGGCGCCAGGGTGCGGCGGCGCTCGGCGCGGCGAGCCGGGACCACGATCGCCGGGCCGCTGGTCATGAGCCACACGAACGCCACGCCCACCAGGCAGGTCGCAAGGAAGACGAGCGACGCCGAGCGCCAGCCCGCCGTCTGGATCAGCCCGCCGGCGATGGGCAGCGCGATCGCGACCCCGATCCCGGGCCCGGCATAGGCGATCCCCAGCGCGAGGCCCGACATCCCCGCATAGCGCCGCGCGATCGCGGTGGATGTCCCGATGAACGACAGCTGCAGCCCGAGCGCCATGAAGACCGCGTACGCCAGGATCACGAGGGAGATGTCGCGCGCGAGGTAGACGGCCAGCCAGCCCGCGGCGAGCAGCACCATGGACGCGGTCAGGAGGTCGCGGTCGGCCCATTCGTCGTATGCGCGGCCCAGGAGCGGGCTGGCGACTGCCGTCACGACGAGGAACATGGTCCAGGGCGTGACGGCGAGCGTCCGGCTGATCCCGAACTCCTGCGCGAACGCGACGGAGATGGCCGGGAACGTGTACAGGCCGCCGTACGCGATCGCGCCGACCGTGAACGCCCCGGCGAGCGGAAGCGATAGCCGGGTCGCGCGTTTCGCGATTGGGAGGGCCACGGCGGTCATCCTACGGGAGCGGTGACGCGAGTGACTCGTCGATCGCCCGCGGCAGCTGGCAGGCCTGATCGGGTTGGGCGAGAGACCGCGCGCCGGGGCGGAGAGCGTTGATTCTCTGGTCGGGTACCGTTCCCCCGGAGGCGGCGGATGGTCGGGTTCTTCGACAACGCGTACCGCGACGGCGGAACGCCGACGTGGGACGTCGGGCGGCCGCAGGGTGCGGTCGTGCGCCTCGCACGGACGGGTCTCGTCACGGGGTCCGTCCTCGACGCGGGCTGCGGGACCGGCGAGAACGCGCTCCATCTCGCCGAGCTCGGGCACGCGGTGCTGGGCGTGGACTTCGCGGTCGCGGCGATCGAACGCGCCGCCGCGAAGGCCGCCGGACCGCGGCCTGCCCGTCGAGTTCCGCGTCGCGGACGCGCTCGATCTCGCCGCGCTCGAGAGGACGTTCGACACGGTCCTCGACGTCGGGCTCTTCCACACGTTCGAGGATGCCGAGCGCACCCGGTACGCCGCGAGCCTCGCGGGCGCGCTCCGACCGGGCGGGCGGGCCTTCCTGCTCTGCTGGAGCGACCGCAACCCGTTCGGGCGCGGCCCGCGGCGGATCTCGCGGCGGGAGATCCGGGAGACATTCCGCGAGGGGTGGCAGGTGGAGGCGATCGACCCCGAGTGGCTCGACACGCGCCTCCCGGACGGTCGCATCCACGCCTGGCTGGCGCGGATCACCCGGGTCGGCGCCGGGACGTAGGGCGCTGATACGGGCGCAGGGCGCGGGGCGGGGGCGGGCCGGCGTCCGGGGAGCGACCCCCGGTGCGGCACACACTCCTCGCTAATGCCTCGCCCCTGATCACTAACCGGGACGAGTGGACCCCCGCGCCGCCCGGGACACGCGCTGAGCCGACAGTGGCCGGTGATTCCGTCGCTTGTGCGTCGCGGGCGCAGCATTCGCGAGGGTCCGGAAGCCCGAAACGGGCTCCCGGGGCCTACGAGGGCGACCAGCGATGGCCCCGTTCTGGTTAGTGATCTGGGGGCCATCAACACCGAGGATCCCCGCCCGGGACGGACGGTCGGCTCGAACCCGGGCGCGCACGTCGCGACCCGCGGCGACGCCGGCCCGGGACACGTCATGGCACGCTCGCGGCAGGCCGGGTATGCTCCCGCCGTGAACCAGCCCGAATTGCAGATCGGACCCCGCTGCTCCTGTCGCCGGCGAGTACCGGTGCAGGGTGCGCGAGCGGTCGGCTGCTGATCGACCGGCACCCACACCGGGGCTCGCGACTCCTCGCGACGTACGAGCGGCGCTTCATGTCGCCGCTCACCGGCCCGCGTCCCCCGGAGGTTCCCGTCTCGTGTCCAGCATCCTCACCCCACCAGCCCGCCAGGTCGATCCGCGCGGCCAGCGCTTCGGCGCAGGCGTCTCGGCGGTCGTCCTGGTCGTCGCGCTCTGGCTCACCATGCCCTGGCTCGCCGTGCTCGTCGGCTTCAATCTCGGCGTCTCGGCCGCGTTCGGAACGCGTCTCTTCCTGCCCGGCCGCCTGTGGCCGGTGATCCGGCGAACGCTCCGGCTTCGCCCGGCGGCGCTCGAGCACGAGTACCCGCCCCGCTTCGCACAGGCCCTGGGCGCCACGGTCATCGGGCTCGGCGCGATCGCCTTCGTGGCTGGGGCGACGCTGCTCGGCCTGGCTCCTCGTGGGCGCCGTTGCCGGCCTCCAGGTCCTGCTCGCATCCACCGGGATCTGCGTCGGCTGCCGCCTCTACGTCCTCCGCTGGTGGGTGCCCGCCCAGTTCGCACGCCTCTTCCGACGAGCCGATCGGCTCGTCGGTCCAACCGTCGGCCCGCCGATCAGCTATCGCGATCGATAGGCCGGCCGAACACCCAGGAGTCGACGCCATGAGCCCGCCCCACGATCGCGACCATGCCTTCGCTGCGACCCTCGCCGATGAGCGACGCGAAGGCGACCGGGGATTCCCGCTCAAGCGCGACGTCGCGGTCTTCGTCGACGAGCTGCTGGGGATCCTCTTCGGGCAGCTCTCCGAGGGCGCGGCCGGCACGGCCGACGAGCTGCAGGCGCGGCTCACGCTGGCCGTGCGCGATCTTCGCCGGCTGGTCGCGCCCCTCGCCGAGGCGGGCGCGGCCAGCCGGATCGTGGACGCCTTCGCTGACGCGCTGCCGGACATCCACGACCGGCTCGGGCAGGACGCCCAGGCCATCGCCGACGGCGACCCCGCCGCCGAGAGCCTGGACGAGGTGATCGCGGCCTACCCCGGCTTTCTCGCGATCGCCATCCATCGGATCGCCCACGAGCTGTGCGGGCTGGGCGTCCCGATCCTGCCGCGGCTCCTCGCCGAGGTGGCCCACACGCGGACCGGGATCGACATCCACCCCGGGGCGACGATCGGCCGGTCGTTCTGCATCGATCACGGCACCGGAATCGTGATCGGCGAGACGGCGGTGATCGGCAACGACGTCAAGCTCTACCAGGGCGTCACGCTGGGCGCGCTCTCCGTCGCGAAGAGCGCCGCCGGCACGAAGCGCCACCCGACCATCGAGGACCGCGCGGTCCTCTACGCCAACGCGACGGTCCTCGGCGGCGACACCGTCATCGGCCACGACAGCGTGGTCGGCGGGAACGTGTTCCTGACCGCGAGCCTCCCGCCCGATTCCGTCGTCTACCAGTCCAGCCAGGTCCGCGTCCGTCGCGTCCGCGACGGGTTCGAGGACTCCGACTTCGTCATCTGAAGGAGACCGCTCGATGAAGGCCGATTCCATCCTCGCCACGATCGGCGAGACACCCCACCTGCGGATCAACCGTCTCTTCGACCCCCGCGTCGAGGTGTGGGCGAAGCTCGAGCGGGCCAACCCGGGCGGCAGCATCAAGGACCGGATCGCGCTCTCGATGATCGAGGACGCCGAGGCCCGCGGGATCATTGGTCCGGGCTCGGTGGTCATCGAACCGACGTCGGGCAACACCGGCATCGGCCTCGCGCTCGTGTGTGCCGTCAAGGGCTACCGGCTCATCCTGACCATGCCCGAGTCGATGTCGATCGAACGTCGCAAGCTGATGACCGGCTACGGCGCGGAGCTGGAGCTGACGCCGCGGGAGCTCGGCATGAATGGCTCGATCGCGCGCGCCAGGGAGCTGGCGGCCGAGATCCCGGGCGCCTGGATCCCGATGCAGTTCGAGAACCCCGCGAACGTCGAGGCACATCGGCGCACGACGGCGGCCGAGATCCTGCGCGACTTCCCGGAGGGCCTGGACTACATCGTCACCGGCGTCGGGACCGGCGGTCACATCACGGGCGTCGCCGAGGTGCTGAAGCCGCTCTGGCCGAAGCTCCGCGTGTTCGCCGTGGAGCCGACCCTCTCGCCGGTGCTCTCGGGCGGCACCCACAGCCCGCACTCGATCCAGGGGATCGGCGCCGGGTTCATCCCGGCGGTGATGCGAACGGACCTCCTCGACGGGATCCTCCAGGTTGCACCGGAGGACGCGATGACCTACGCACGCCGCGCCGCCCGCGAAGAGGGTCTCCTCATCGGCGTTTCGTCCGGGGCCTCGCTGGCGGCCGTCGCGCAGCTCCTCCCGCAGGTCGCGGATGGCGCGACGATCCTCACGTTCTCCTACGACACCGGCGAGCGCTACCTCTCGGTCGACGCGCTCTGGGGCTGATGCCCGAAGCCGACGGTCAGGTTGGGCCGGCCGCCGGGAAGTCAGGGTCCTCCTTCGGGCCGGCCGGGCCGTCCTCCGGGCCGGCGTCCGGCGAGGCCAGCCGCGTCCTCCCAGTCGAGCCACGGGACGTCGTGCCCGGCGAGGTACGCCTTGACGGCCGTCCCCACGGTCGGGTGGAAGGACGTGTCGCCGAGGCGCTGGTAGACCCCGTAGCCCCGGAGCCGGTCCTTGACGTGCCCCTTCATCTCGGCGAAATGGAGCTCGATGCCGGCCAGCGCCAGGTCGGTGATCAGCTCATCGAGTGCGTCCGCGGCCGTCGTATCGACGTCGGTCACCGGCTCGGCACAGACGACCAGCCAGCGAACCGGCGGCTGCACTCCGCGGACCACCGCCCGCGCCCGGATCCGGAACAGGTCCGCGTTGGCGAAGAACAGCGGCGCGTCCCACCGGTAGAGGAGGAGGCCGGGCACCTGGAGCGCGTCCGGGTGTCGTTCGATATCGTGATAGCCCTTGTAGTTGCGCACCCGTCCCAGGATCGCTTCGTGCGGCCGCCAGGCATGCCGGATGAATTCCAGGAGCGAGAGCCCCACGGCGATCCCGATCCCGGGCAGGACTCCAAAGAGGACGACGCCAAGGAAGCTGACCATCGACAGTCCGAACTCCGAGCGGCGAAGGCGCAGGAGGCGTCGCGCACCCGCGAGATCGAACAGGCCGAGCGCCGCGGCGATCACGATCGCCGCGAGCGCCGTCGATGGGAGGTTGGTGAGCAGCCCTGGCTCCACCACCAGCAGGAGGACGACGACGCCCGCGCCCACCAGTCCGGTCACCTGCGTCCTTGCGCCGGCCGCCTCCGCGACCGGGGTCCGCGTGGCGCTGCTGCTGACCGGGAATCCGCCGATGAGCGCGCCTGCGACGTTCGCGACTCCCAACGCAACGAGCTCATGGTCCGGATCGACGGAGTCGCCGCGGCGGGCGGCGAACGTCCGGGAGATGACGCTCGTGTCGGTGAACGCGATGAGGGCAATCCCGAACGCACCCGGGACCAGGGCGAGAAGGTCGGCCAGGCTGACGGCGGGGACCCCCGTGGCGGCGAAGCCGCGCGGGACCGCGCCGACCACGGCCAGCTGGTTCGCGAGCCCGAGGAACGTCACCGCGAGGGTGGCCAGGATGACCGCGATGAGGATCCCCGGGAGGCCCCGCGAGACGCGGCGCAGCACCAACGTCACGACGAGCGCGCCGCCCCCGATCAGCAGTGCGACGGGCACCGCCCGGCCGTCGACGACTCCCCGGACAATCCCGATCGAGTCCCCCAGGAAGTCGGACCCGGAGACCGAGAAGCCCAGCAGCTTCGGGACCTGGCTCACGATGACGGTCAGGGCGATCCCGTTCATGTAGCCGAGGCGGACCGGCCGAGAGAGCAGGTCGGTCAGGAAGCCGAGGCGCGCCGAGGCCGCCGCCATGCAGATCGCGCCCACCATGAGCGCCAGCGCCGCGGCCAGGGCAACCGAGCGACCGACATCGCCGCCGGCGAGCGGGACGATCGTCGCCGCGATAGGCGCGATGAGCGCCGAATCCGGGCCGAGCACGAGGATCCGCGACGGCCCAACGAGGAAGTACGCGACGAGGGGCCCGACCGTGGCGTACAAGCCGGTGATCGCCGGGAGGCCGGCCGCCTGTGCGTACGCCATTCCGGCCGGGACCAGGAGTGCCGACAGGACGATCCCGGCGACCAGGTCCGCGCGGAACGAGGCGAGCCCATAGCCGCGGAGGGCCGTGAGGATGGGAAAGGCACGCATCGCGGCGCTCCGCGGATCGCGCGGCGGGCGCGTCTCCGGCGGCGAGTGGACCTCGGGCGGATCGACCGACACGCCTCATTGCCTCGCGCATTGCGGCGACGCCCGGTGGGCAGGCCGCGTCCCGGCCATGATGCCGCACGCGGGTTCGCGCGCGCGTGGCGCGGGGCGCGCGGCCGGGCGCGCGCGGCGCGGGGCGGGGCGTGGGCGCGGGACGACGTGCCCGGGCTGATGGCGCGCCACCAGGCCTGCCGGCAGGAACCTGCGAAGATCGGGCCCATGACCGATCGCATCAGCGCCGGGATCCTCCTGCATCGACATCGGGGCGGGCGCCTCGAGGTGCTCCTGGCCCACCCGGGCGGACCGTTTCACGCGAACCGGGACCTGGGCGCCTGGACGATCCCGAAGGGCGAGGCCGATCCCGGGGAGGACCTGGTGGACGTCGCGCGTCGCGAGTTCGCCGAGGAGACAGGCCACCCGTCACCGGCCGACGAGCCGACCCCACTCGGAACGATCCGGCAGCGCGGCGGGCAAGCTCGTCCACGCCTGGGCGCTGCGCGGCGACCTCGATCCGGCCGCGGCACGCAGCAACACGTTCAGCCTGGAGTGGCCACCCAGGTCGGGCCGGCTGGAATCGTTCCCGGAGATCGATCGCGTGGCCTGGTTCGACCTCGGCGAAGCGCGCCTTCGCCTGAAGGACGCGCAGGTGGCCTTCCTGGATCGGCTGGTCGAGGCCCTGGGTGGCTGACCGGGGTCCGTCGCGCGGGAACACGGTCACCGGGCTGCGTCCCACGGATCGCGCGGGCCGCCGCGGGGCCCCAGGCCCGGTCGCGCCTCGCCAGTCGTACACTGCAGGGCGAGCCTCGATCCGCTCGAACCCATCGTTTCGACCCACCGGAGGCATTCGCTTGTCCCGCTTCACCGACGCGCTGGCCTGCTGGGGCGCCCCCGGCTGCCCGTGCACGATCGGGGAGGGAGCACCGCACGGTTCCTGCCCACCGCGCGTCGGGTGCACGCCATCCTGACGCCGGCAGGCCCGAGCGTGGGCCGCGCTCGGTGCGCTCGGCATCTCGACGGACGCCGCCACGGGGCGGCACTCGTCGCCCTGCTCGTCGGGCTGGTCGTCGCATCCTGCAGTGGACCCGCGGCCACGGGTAGTGCCACGGACAGCAACGCGCCCTCCGGTTCTCCCGCGGCGTCCGCGAGCGTCGCGTCGCAGCCGATCGCGAGCGTCGCGTCGCCTCCGGCCGGCGTCCGCGAGCGTCGCGTCGCCCGCCGCGTCCGACGCGAGCGCGGGGGCGACCCCATCGGCGTCGGGTGCGCAGGGCGACTTCACCGGCGGAACGGCCATCGCGAGCCTGACGCTTCCCGGCGGTACCGTCGGGTACGCCGGCGGCTCCTGCGAGCACGGTCCGGGCAATGACTGGGTGGCCGTCAACATCGGCCAGCCGAACGGACCCGAGTATTTCGGGTTGACCGCGGGACGCAGCCCCTACGGCGCATCGGACGTCCGGACGGCGACCGGCGGCGGGACCCTGAAAGGGGACGCCGTGCTGATCACGTACCGCCACACGGGCACCTCGTTCGTGCTCGACCACGACAGCGCCTCCGTCTTCCTCTTCGTCGACACATCGGGCGGCACGTTCACCGGCCACCTGGCCGACGGCACGAACGTGAGCGGCACCTTCCGCTGCTGATCCGCGTCGCCGGGTCGTCCGCTCCCGGGTCGTCCGCACCGGCTTCGTCCTCGTTGCGACCGCGCAGCCTCATGCGACCACGGGACAGCGCGGCGTCAGTCGTCCGCGCGGACCTCGGCCAGGCGCCGCGCGAGGAAGGCCCGCTCCGTCTGGTTGCCGGCCAGGTCCACGGCGCGTCGGTAGGCGCGCCGCGGCCTCGTCACGCCGCCCGACACGACGCAGGAGGTCGGCGCGGGCGGCGTGGAACAGGTGGTATCCGTCGAGCGCACCCTCCGACTCGCAGCGCGTCCATGAGGACAAGCCCGGCGCGTGGCCCGTCGGCCATCGCCACGGCGACCGCACGATTGAGCTCGACGACCGGGGTCGGCACCTCGCGCGACCAGCGCGTCGTAGAGCCCGACGATGGCGCGCCAGTCGGTCTCGTCGGCACGCCGGGCCCGGGCGTGACCGGCCGCGATCGCGGCCTGGAGCAGGTACGGTCCGGGGCGCATGCCGCCGACCGCGAGAGCCGCGGCGAGGGCCCGGTCGACGAGCGCCAGCCCTTCCGCGATCTCGACGCGATCCCAGCGACCGCGATCCTGGTCCTCGAGCAGCGTCAGCGAGCCGTCCGCACCGACACGGGCGTCGCGGCGCGAGTCCTGGAGCAGGAGCAGGGCGAGGAGCCCAACGGTCTCGGCCTGCTCGGGCATGAGCTCCGCCACCAGCCGCGCCAGCCGGATCGCCTCGGCACACAGCTCGCGGCGGACCAGCGCGTCGCCTGCCGTGGCGCTGTACCCCTCGTTGAAGACCAGGTAGAGGACCGCGAGCACGCCGTCGAGCCGCTCGGGCAGGAGCTCGTCGGGAGGCACCCGGTACGGGATCCCGGCGTCGCGTATCTTCTTCTTGGCCCGGACCAGTCGCTGGGCGAGCGTGGCCTCGGGAACCAGGAAGGCACGCGCGATCTCGGGCGTGGTGAGGCCGCCGAGCGTTCGCAGGGTGAGCGCGACGCGGGCGTCCATCGCGAGAGCCGGATGGCAGCAGGTGAACACCAGGCGAAGCCGATCGTCGCCGAGGCGGCTGTCGCTCCCGAGGCGCACGTCGTCCTCCTGTCCTCCGCCGTCGACGAGGGCGCGCTCGATCTCGGCGAGCTTCAGGGCCTGGCGACGTGCCCGGCGGATCCGGTCGAGGGCGCGGTTTCGCGCCGTGGTGGTGATCCATGCCCCTGGGTTGCGCGGAACGCCATCCCGCGGCCAGGTCTCGAGCGCGGCCACGAACGCGTCGGAGAGCGCCTCCTCGGCCAGGTCGAAGTCGCCCAGGACGCGGATGAGCGTCGCGAGGACCCGACCGGACTCGTCACGGAAGGCCCGCTCGACGTGCTCGCGGACCGCGTCGGCGGTCAGCCGGCCGCCCCCGCGCCCGCGACGTCCGAATCGCCCATGTCGAGGATCGGCCGGACCTCGACCGAGCCGTACGCCGCGCCCGGGCAGCGGCCGGCCGCTTCGAGCGCCGCGTCGAGGTTCGGGCACTCCACGATGTAGTACCCGCCCAGGACCTCCTTCGTCTCGGCGTACGGCCCGTCGGTGGTCAACGTGCGGCCGTCGTGGACCCGGACGGTCGTGGCAGCCGTGGACGGGGCCAGCGGCTCTCCTCCCTTGTAGATGCCGGTGTCGATCATCCACTGCGTGTAGGCATTCCAGGGTCCCATGTCCGGCATCGGCGCGCCCTGGGCCGGCCCCATCTCGGGCCCGTAGATGAGAAGCATGTAGCGCATCGGGTTCTCCTCCTGGAACGTGCAGGCGAGGGGCGGTGCCAGATCCGCCGGGGGTCGACCGTGGCGAGCACAGCGTCCTCTGCCCAGTCGACGAACGGAGGTGGCCCGGATCGACGCCGCACTCGCCATCATCCGCGGATTCGTGCCGCGCGTCAGGCCGCGTCGCCCATCGTGGACGGGCTCCGTCGCCGGCGCCCGATCGTGACGAGATCCTGGCTGTCGAGATCCTGGCTCGACATGACCCCGTATCCTCTCTGGCCATGGCTCCTCGCAGCGAGGTCATCCACGTCGCCGGACGCGACGTGACCGTGACCAACCCGGACAAGGTCTTCTTCGCGGCCCGGGATGCCGTCGAACGCGCGATCGCCCCCGTGGGTGCCGAGGCCGGCCCGCGCGACGCGGCGACGGCCCCGGTCACAAAGCTCGACCTGGTGCGGTACTACCTCGCGGTCGCAGACGGCGCCCTGCGGGGAGCCGGCGGCCGCCCGATGGCCCTGAAGCGCTACCCGAATGGCGCGACCGGCCCTTTCTTCTTCCAGAAGCGCGCGCCGGAGTCGCGACCCCCTGGATTCCGACCGTGACGCTCAGCTTCCCGAGTGGCAGGACCGCCGACGAGGTCGTGATCGAGGACGCCGCGCAGCTGGCGTGGGTGATCAACCTTGGCTGCATCGACCTCAACCCGCACCCGGTCCGGGCCGACGACCTCGATCACCCCGACGAGCTCCGCGTGGACCTCGACCCGGTGCCGGGCGTGCCGTGGGACGACATCCGCCGGGTTGCGCTCGTCGTCCGCGACGCCCTCGTGGACGTCGGCCTCGTGGGCTGGCCGAAGACCTCGGGCAGCCGCGGCATCCACGTCAACGTCCGGATCGAGCGTCGCTGGACGTTCCCGGAGGTGCGCCGCGCCGCGCTGGCCCTCGCCCGCGACGTCGAGCGCCGCGCGCCGGAGCTCGCCACGAGCCGCTGGTGGAAGGAGGAACGCCACGGCGTCTTCATCGACTACAACCAGAACGCGAAGGACCGCACGGTCGCCAGCGCCTACTCCGTCCGGCCGCGGCCGGACGCGCGGGTCTCGACACCGCTGACCTGGGACGATGTCCCCGATGTTGACCCGGCGGCATTCACGGTGTGGACCGTTCCCGGGAGGCTCGCGCGGCTGGGCGACCCGCACGCGGCGATCGACGAGCATGCCGGGAGCCTCGATGCGCTGCTGGAGCTCTCGGCTCGCCACGAAGCGGAGGGCCTGGGCGACGCGCCATGGCCCCCGAACTACGCGAGGACGATCGACGAGCCGCCACGGGTCGCGCCGTCGAAGCGTCGGATGCCGTCGAAGCCGCTGATCGAGATCGGGCGCGCCGCGACCCAGGCGGAGGCGATGGCGGGCCTGGCACGCTGGAAAGAGCGCCATCCAGACGTCTGGCCGCAGCTTGCGCCCGCGGACGTGCTGGTGGACGCGATGCGTGGCCGCTCCACCACCTGGACGCGGATCCGCCTCAACCTGGAGCACGTCCCGCCCGACCAGCGGCCCGGGCAGGAGGCGCTCGATCCCGACTACGACCCGTGGGCCGGGGTGGAGTGGCCGGGCCGTGTCGGCCAGCCGGATCGGACGCCTCGGAAGAAGGCGCCCGCGAGCTGATCGATGCGCGCCGCGCCATCGGCGTCGCGCAATTGGCGCCGCGTCGATCCGCGCGCAGGCCTCGCCCGCCAGGGGGACCTGCGCCCTTCCCCTACCCGCGCCGGAAGTGGGCGCCCCCCGTGATGCACGCGAGGAGCGTGAACCAGTAGCCGGCGAAGACCGCGGCGACGATCACGACGAAGACGGCGCCACCGACACCCGTGGAGCCCGCCGTGTCGACCGTCCTCAGGGCGCTCAGCGACCCGAACAGGATGAGGGTCATGAAGACGCCGCCGATCAACCCGACCAGCGTCCCCAGGACCCGCCCCCACGTTCGCCGCATGAACATCCCGAGCGAGACCAGGATCTCGAGCAGTGCCCACACCAGCATGACCACCCCGATTGCGATCAGGGCCCCCCCGACGACGTCGCCGAGATTGGAGGCCTGCTCGCGGTTGAGGAAGTCGCTCAGCTTGCTGCCGCCAAGCACGAACCCCAGGGCTGGCAGGAGCGTGAGGACACCGGCTGCCAGCATGAAGAGCGCGGCAATGAAGGCGCGACCCATCGAGTGGCCCGGAGCCTGGACCTGGGCCGGCTGGACCCAGCCGGGCGCCGCTACCGGCTGGCCCCAGGCGGGCTGAGCGGGCGGTGCCGCCGCGGGTGCAGGCTGGACCCAGGCCGCCTGCGGGGGCGGCGTCGCCGCCGGTGCCGGCTGGCCCCAGCCGGCCTGGGCAGGCGGCATCGGCGCGGGCGCGGGACCGGGAGCGGGTGCGGGGGGGACTACCCAGCCGCCTTGCTGGGGGGGCGTCGGCGCTGGTGCGAGTGCGGGCTGGCCCCAGTCGGGCTGCGTCGGGGCAGGCTGCGCGGGCGGCGTCGGTGCGGCCGGGTCAGGCACGCTCGTCGATGGTGGCTGCGGCTCGGTCATGTTCCCCCTCCTGGTGCTTCATCCCCCAGGCTCGCGACTGTAGCGCCGCGCGCTCGCCGAGGGAAGGGGTCAGGGCGCGGAGGTCGCCGCCGGGGACGGGCCGGCCGAGGCACGTGGCGAAGCACCCGGCGTCGCCCGCGGGTAGAGCGCAGCGATCAGGAAGCGCGTCGCGTCATCGCCGGTGAACAGGTCGCGATTGAAGAGGACCGCGACGCTGACCCGCTGCTTCGGCAACCAGCGGATCGACGCACGGGTCCCGGCCAGCGCGCCCGTGTGGCCCACGGCGACGAACCGCCCGTCCAGCTTGACCCGCGAGACGCCGAGGCCATAGGCGAGGGCGGCGTATCGCTCGATGTTCGGGTCGAAGGTGAGCATCTCGGCGAGCGAGGCCGGCGCCAGGACATCGCCACCGTAGAGCGCCCGGGCCCAGCGGGCCAGGTCCTCCGTCGTGGATGCGATCGATCCGGCCGCGAAGGCCGCGGTGGCGACGGCAGTGAAGGGCGACAGCGTGCTGCCGTCGCTGAGGTCCTTCGGCAGGATCTTCCCGGCGTACCCGACGAACATCTGGTTCGCGTGCGCCGGCGGCACGGCGGGCGCCCCGACTCCCTGGACGTACGTCGACGCCAGACCGAGTGGCACGAAGAAGTCCTGTCGAACCTGGTCCGCCCACGGCGCGCCGCCGGCGAGCTCGGCGACCAGGCCGAGCAGGACGTAGTTGGTGTTCGAGTAGCCCCAGCCCGTGCCCGGCGGAAACGCGGGCTTCGCGACGAAGGGCAGGACTTCGCTCGGCGTCCAGGTGCGCCCCTTCGCGCGGTTCAGGGCGGCGTCGAACTTCGGATTCTGGAAGAAGTCCGCGAGACCGCTCGTGTGCTGGAGGAGCATCCGGAGCGTGATCCGGGCCGCGTTCGGGTAGTCCGGGAGCCATCGCGCCAGGGGGTCGTCGATCGTGAGCCGTCCCTGCTCGGCCAGCCGGAGGATCAGGGCCGCTGTGAACGTCTTCGTCAGGCTCGCGATGGCGAACGGCGTCTCTGGCGTCACCTTCGCATGGGTCGCCGCGACCGCATCGCCGGCGACCCCGGTCCACGTCCGCCCATCCGCGAGGATCACGGTGGCGGCGATGCCCGGGATGACCATCGCCTTCCTGGCCGCTTCGAGCGCTCGCTGGAGCCTGGCCCCGGTTGCGGCGTCGACGGGTGATGCGCGGCGACGGCGCGACCGCCGTGACCGGGGACGGGCTCGCTGATGGCGACCGCTCCCCCGCGGCCGCGGAGCCCGCCGGGGTTGCCGCCGGGACGGCAGCCAGCGCGGGCGACGGCGTGGGAGCCGGCCCGACCGCGCCAGCCGGCCCCGGGAACGCGCCCGGGAACAGGAGGAAGGCACCGGCGACGCCGCCGACGACGAGGAGGACCGCGAGCACGGCCCCGGCGAGGAACCGTCGGCGGCGTGGCCGGCGCGCCTGCATCGACCACGCCCGCGTCATCGGCCGCCCGGCTCCCGACCGAAGATCTGCGCGAGCTCGAACGGCGGCGTGGCCTCCAGCTGGTCGTAGCGGCAGGAACCGGGGTCCCGGTCGGGGCGCCAGCGGACGAGACGTGTCGCGTGCCGGAACCGGTCGCCCTGGAGGTGATCGTAGGCGACCTCGGCGACCCGCTCCACGCGCAGCGGCTCCCAGGAGAGGTCCTTCCCGCGGTTCCAGCGCGACGTGGCACCCGGCATCCGTCGCCCATATGCGGCCTCGGCCAGCTCGGGGGTCGCCCAGTCGCGCCA
The DNA here is from genome assembly GCA_963734535.1 of uncultured Chloroflexia bacterium. GTDB lineage: Bacteria > Chloroflexota > Limnocylindria > Limnocylindrales > CSP1-4 > CTSoil-043. The sequence continues at coordinate 194,612 of CAVTHS010000004.1, forward strand.
CGGGTGGCCATCCAGCGCGCCGTCGCGCAGCGGCGCCAGCTCGTCCACGAGCTCACGGCGGCGTGCAGCGGTGAACCCGCTTGCGACACCGACGTGATGGAGCGTGCCGGCGTCGTCGTGCAGGCCGATGATCAGCGACCCGACGCCGCTGCCGGCCTCGTCCTTGTGCCAGCGGAACCCGGCCACGGCCACGTCGGCGGTGCGGGCGTGCTTCACCTTGATCCAACCCCGCTTCCCGGGCTGGTATGGCCCGTCGAGGCGCTTCGCGATCACGCCGTCGAGGCCCGCGCCCTCGAACCGATCGAACCAGTCCCGGGCGAGCGTCACGTCGCGCGTGAGCGGCGTCACGTGGATGGCGGGCACGTCCGGGCGAATCGCCATCGGTGAGGGCTTCGCGGCGCTCGGAGAATGCGCGGTCGCGCAGGTCGTCGTCACCGATCGCGAGTAGGTCCCATGCGACGAAGCTCGCGGGTGTCTCGGCGGCCAGGAGGCGAACCCGTGACGCCGCCGGATGGATTCGAAGCAGGAGCGCATCGAAGTCGAGCCCGTTCGCCCCCGCGATCACGACCTCGCCGTCGACCACGCCACGATCGGGCAGCGCGTCCAGCAGCGGCGCGATCAGCTCCGGGAAGTAGCGCTCGAGCGGCCGCATGTCGCGGCTCTGCATCACGACCTCGTCCCCGGCGCGGAAGACGATGCAGCGGAAGCCGTCCCACTTGGGCTCGTACGCCCAGCCATCTCCCTCGGGGAGCGCCGCCTGCGGGGCGGCGAGCATCGGCTCGAGGGGTGGGACGAACGGCAGGCGCATCGCCCGATTATGCGGCGAGAGGCGCAGGTGATGGGCGGCGTGCTCAGGCCGGCTCGTAGGCGGGGTACTCGGGCCACCAGATCGACTCGTCGACCGCAGCCTCGGCGTCTGCGCGGCCCTGATCCCCTGCCGCCAGCGGCAGGCCGTCCACCGTTCCGAACGACCGAACGACCTCCACGGCGATCTCGCGCGACACCGAACGCAGGTCGCGGATGGGCGGGTAGAGGGAGCCTTCGGCGAGGCGCTCCGCGGTCACGAGCCCGGCCAGCGTGTGCGCGGCCACGAGGAACTGGGTGTCGCTCACCTGGCGAGCCCCGGCCACGATCGCGGCAAGCCCGACGCCGGGGAAGATGAAGGCGTTGTTCGCCTGCCCGATCAGCCGCGGGCGTCCGTCCACGATCACCGGGTCGAACGGGCTGCCCGTCGCGACGAGCGCGCGCCCGTCCGTCCAGGCCAGCACCTGGCTCGGGGTCGCCTCCGTGCGCGAGGTCGGATTCGAGAGCGGGAAGACGATCGGGTTCGGGCAGCCCTCCGCCATCGCCCGCAGGACCGGCTCGGTGAACGTGCTCGGCGTGGCCGTCGTCCCGATCAGGATCGTGGGCCGCAGCGCGCGAACGACCGACAGCAGGTCGGCGCCGGTGGCGAGCCCGAACGCAGCCAGCTCCGCGGCGCCGAGCGCGAACTCGTGCTTGTCGGCGTCGAGCCCGGGGCGGTCCAGGCCAAGCAGGCCCCTGGAATCGATGAGGGCGAGCGGAGCGTCGGACCTCGTCCTCGGGTGCGCCCGCGGCGACGAGGGCGGCCCGCACGAGCCGCGCGATGCCGGTGGCCGCGGCCCCGGCCCCGAAGAAGACGAAGCGCTGGCCGCGGAGCGGCTGGCCAAGGTGGCGAAGCCCGGCCAGGATCCCGGCCACGATCACCGACGCCGTCCCCTGGATGTCGTCGTTGAAGGAGGGCAGCACGTCCACGTAGCGGTCCAGGATCCGGATCGCTGTGTGCTGCTTGAAGTCCTCCCACTGGAGGATCGCCCGCGGAAAGACGGACTTGACGCCGGCGACGAAGGCATCGATGAACGCGTCGTAGGCCGGCCCCCGCAGGCGCGGGTGGCGCCAGCCCGCGTAGATCGGGTCGGTGAGAAGCGCCTCGTTGTCGGTCCCCACGTCGAGCGAGATCGGCAGGGTGAGCGCCGGGTAGATCCCGGCGCCGGCGGTGTAGATCGCCAGCTTGCCCACCGGGATTCCCATCCCACCCGCGCCCTGGTCGCCAAGCCCGAGGATCCGCTCGTTGTCCGTGACGACGACCAGCCGGACCTCCTGCTGCGCCGCGTTGCGGAGGAGCTCCGGGACGCGGCCGTGTCCCCCGGCGTGATCCACAGGCCGCGCGGGCGCCGGAGGATGTGGCTGTACTCCTGGCAGGCCCGCCCGACGGTTGGCGTATAGACGATCGGGAGGAACTCCTCCAGGTTCTCGGCCAGCAGCCGGTAGAAGAGCGTCTCGTTGCGATCCTGGAGGGCGGCGAGCCCGATGTAGCGCTCGAGCGCGTCCTCCTTGCGCCGGACGTGCTCCAGCTCCAGGCCCAGCTGCTCCTCGAGCGTCAGGACGTGCGAGGGGAGCAATCCGTGCAACCCGAACCAGTCGCGCTCCTCGTGCGTGAACGCGGCATCCTTGTTGTAGAGCGCGCGGCCAAGCAGCGAGCGACCCCGGAACGTGATGCGAAGCGGGCGGCGCGTGTCCGGCGCGCCCGGAAGAGAAGCGTGCGGGGCAGTCATCCGCTGAGGGTAGGAGGGCGCCGAGCGCCCGCAGAGTGCCGTCTGCACCGAAGCCGCGCGGCGGGTGGCACGGTCGGTGACACGACCGGTGTCGCGCCGCCGGGCCGCAGCCTCAATGCGCCACGACGACGGTCGCCGCGGCGTGGGCGACAACGTGCCGGGAGACGCTGCCGCGGAAGGCGCGGTTGATCGGAGTGCCATCGCCGGACCCGATGACGATCGTGTCGAACCCGCCCTCCTCGGCGATCTGCTCGATCCGGCGCGCCGGGTCGCCGGACGGTTCCAGGACCTCGACGTCGATCCCCGTCGCGGCAAGCAGCCGCTTCGCCTCCTGCAGCTCGTAGGCGCGAGCGCTGGCGTCGATCGAGGCGTCGCCGGCCGGGCCGTCTCCGCACTCGGGCAGGACGCTCACCACGCTGACCGGCGCGTGGAATGCGCGGGCAAGCTCGCCCGCCGTCTCGAGGGCGCGCCGGGCAGGCTCTCCGCCGTCGTAGGCAAGGAGAATCTTCTTCATCGGCTCACTCCCATGGCGGGTCGGCCTCGGGCGGTCGGCTCGCGTGGAGGAATGGTCGCTCGACGCACCGCGGGCAGGTAGACCGAATGGGCGCGATCACGGGGGCCGCTCGGGATTGGCCCCAGGGCCATGGGGCAGGGTGTTCAGGTGAGCGTCGCGTTCGCCTTGGCCGGGTCCGTCACCCTCTCGGCGTCGGTCAGGTCGCCCGCCAGGTATCGCTGGACCGTCGGGCCGAGGGCCTGCACGAGCGTCTCCGCCGAGACGGAGGCCAGCGGCTCGACCGCAACCACGTACCGCGCCATCGCGAGACCGATGAGCTGCGAACCGGCCAGCGTGGCGCGGAGCGCCGCGTCCGGCCGGTCGATGGCGCGGGCGAGGGCCAGGAACGGGCCTTCGGCCAGGAGCTCGCGGAGCATCCCCGCGGCGACCGGGTCCGTGGACGCCGAGCGAACCACCCCCAGCAGCAGCGACCTGACCGCCTGCGTCTCCCAGAGCTCCAGGACGAAGCGGACGAACCGATGGCCGAGCTCGTCACGGGGACCGACCAGGATCCGGCTGACCATCAGCGCCGGGTCGAACGGGAACTCCATCGCGGCGACGAACAGCTGCTGCTTGGACCCGAAGTAGTGATGAACGAGCGCCGGGTCCACGCCCGCCCCGAGCGCGACGCCGCGGATCGTCGCCGCCTCGAAACCGCGCTCGCCGAAGCTCGTCCGCGCCGCGAGAAGGATCCGGGAGCGCGTGTCGCTCGCGCCGGGCCGGCGGCCCGTTCGGCCGGGCGTCCGCGCCGCGCCGGTCACACCACGTCGCGGCGGATCGTGAGCGCCGCGATCGTCCCGAAGAAGGCGGCGACGACGCCGAGGACGGCCAGATCGAGCTGGAGTGCCGGGACGCCCAGGTCCGCGCCGCGGATGAAGACCTGGCGCAGCCCGTCGACCGCGTAGTTGAGGGGCATGATCGCGACGAGCGGTTGGAGGATCGACGGCAGGTTGCTCACCGGGAACAGGACGCCCGACAGGAGGAACTGCGGCGCGAGGACGATCGGGATGAACTGGATGATCTGGAGCTCGGTCCGGGCAAACGTCGAGAGGAAGATCCCGAGGCTCACGGCGCCGACTGCCAGGAGCACGACGACGAGGAAGGCGAGGATCGGGCTGCCGCTCGCGGCAATGCCGAGGCCGATCGAGAACGCGGGAAGCGGGCCGAGCGCGCCGACGTGCAGCGACCCCAGGGCCCACAGCAGGAGCACCGCGACCTGGATCGTGGCGAACAGGCCGAACCCGAGCGTGTACCCGAGGACGACCTCCCCGCGCGTCACCGGCGTCGCCATCAGTCGCTCGAGCGTACCGCCGGTGCGCTCGCGCAGGAAGCTCACCCCGGTGAGGATGTAGACAAAGAAGTAGGCAAAGAACGCGACGATCGCCGGCGCGAAGGTCGTGACCGGGTCGTCCGTGGGGGTGCCATAGACCGTCGCGTGGTGGACGGCCGGGATCGCCGTTCCGGTCGCCTCCGTGGCCGCGGCCAGCACGGACCGCTGGATCGCGGAGACCTGGCCCACGTCACCGGACGGGTCGAGGCCGTTCGTGATCACGGTGATGTCCAGCGAGGCGCCGGATCCGGCCGCGGTCCGGATGACGATCCCGACCGACGCGGCCCCGTCCCCGATCGCCGCGCGGGCGGCCGCCTCGTCCGCGATGTCGCTGACCGTGGCGCCGTCGGCACGGAGGGCGGCCTCGAGGGCGTTGCCGACCGCCAGGCCGCGCGGGCCGGCGAGATTGACGACGACGGCCGTGACCTGCGGCGCCTGGCTCTCGCGCAGGATGAACGTCACCAGCCCCGTGATGACGATCGGGGCGATGAAGAGCAGGGCGAGCGACGGGCGGTCGCGCCGGATCTCCGAGACGACCCGCCGGAAGAGGGCGACGATGCGACGGCGGCTCATCGGGTCACCTCGACGTTGCCGCCCAGGCGGAGGAACGCCTGCTCCAGGTCGGCGGTGCCCGCCTGCACCCGGATCTCCTGGCCGGTCCCTCGGGCGATGATCGTTCCGGAGCGGACGAACAGGAGCTCGTCGCAGCGGTCCGCCTCGTCCATGACGTGGCTCGAGACGACGATCGTGGTCCCGGCGTCGGTCAGGGCCCGGAAATGGGCCCAGAACTGGACACGCAGCAACGGGTCCACGCCCACGGTCGGTTCGTCGAGGAACAGGACGGGCGGCCGGTGGACCAGGGCGCACGCCAGCGAGAGCCGTCGGCGCTGACCGCCCGAGAGCGTCCCGACGATCGACGACCGCCTGTCCGCGAGGTCGACGATGCCGAGCGCATGCTCGACCGGCTCGCTCCCGTCGACGCCGTAGACGGCGCCGAAGAAGCGAAGGTTCTCGGCGACGGTCAGGGCCGTGTAGACGCCGTCGGTCTGGGTCATGTAGCCGATCCGGCCCAGGTTCGGGCGGGACGGCATCCTCGAGCCCAGCACCTCTGCCCAGCCCGCGGTTGGGACGGTGAGCCCGGTGAGGAGCCGGATCAGCGTGGTCTTGCCGGAGCCATTCGGTCCGAGGAGCCCGTAGATGCGGCCGGGTGCAAGGTCGAAGGTGACGTCGTCGACGGCGCGCAGCGTCCCGAACGACTTGACGAGGCCGTGGGCGCGGATCGCGGGCGGCGGGCCTGCGCCGTCCAGGTCCTGCTCGGCACGCAATGCCATGGGCGCGTCACCCTCCCGTGCGCGTAGCCGCAGTCGGCGGCACGTTCACCGTCCGGGTAATTCTACATCCGATGAATTCCAAGTCAAATCGTCGCACCAGGTCAGATCGTCACCAAGTCAGATCGCCCGCACTCGATCGCCGGGGACGCGCTCCCGCGCGCGTCGCGCCGCGGTGGCATCCTGCGGCTGTGAGCGGGCCACGAACATGACCGAGATGGCCGCCAGGTACGACCTCCGAGCCCGATCGTACGGGCGGTGCTGGGCGCCGGTCCTCGCGCCGGCGTCGCTCGCCCTGCTCGACGCGGTCGAGCCCACGATCGCAGTCGCGCCGGCCGCCCGGCTGCTCGACGCAGGGACGGGATCCGGGACGCTTGCAATCGCGGCCGTGCGTCGCTGGCCGCTCGTCCACGTGGTCGGTCTGGACATCTCGGCCGGCATGCTCGCCCTCGCTCGAGCCGGCGCCGACGCCACGCTCGCGGCGGACGACCGGGCGCGGGTCTCCCTCGTGGAGGGAAGCATCGCCGCCCCGGAGGAAGCGGGCCTCGCGCCCGCCTCGATCGACGCGGCAGTCTCGTCGTTCGTTCTGCATCTCGTCGCCGACCGCGTGCCGGCGCTCGCCGGGCTGCGGCACGTGCTCCGACCGGGCGGCGTGCTCGCGTTCGTGGTCTGGGCGGCGGAAGGCAAGCCATGGGCGATCGAGGCGGCATTCGACGCGGCCCTTGCCGAGACCGTGGCGCGCCACCGGGTGGCGGCGCCGGCTCCCGCCGGCGGGACGCGCGCCGGCCCGATCGGCTCCGCCGTCACGGCCAGGGCCGAGCTCCTGCGCGCAGGCTTCGCGGACGTCGAGGCCTGGGAGCCCAGGCTCCATCACCCGTTCGACCGGGCAGGGGCTCGCGCGCTCTTCGTCGACTACGACCGCGCGTTCGATCTCGATCAGCTCTCGCCGGTCATCCGGACAGCCGTCCTGGCCGCGTTCGACACGGCGCTGGCGAGCCTGCCGGACGCTGCGTTCACGTGGGACGCGCCGCTCGTGGCGGCTCGGGCGATCCGACCGCGCGATCGCTGACCGCGGGGCACGCTCGCGAGGAGCCCGGCGACGAACCTGGCGTTCGAGCAGCGCGAGGCCGCCCTGGCGACGGGGCCGCGCGGCTACTCGGCGGCGGCTTCGCCCTCGGCCGGCGCGGCGACCGGCGCCACCTCGGCCACGACCTCCGGCTCGGCCTCGACGACGCGCGGGGCGAGGACGCGGAAGACCACCTCGTCCGGATCGTTCAGGATCGTCGCGCCGGCGGGAACCGGCAGGTCGCGAACCGCGATCACGGCGTCGAACGTCGTCAGCGTGGAGACGTCCACCTCGAGGAACTTGGGCAGGCGGTCCGGGCGGGCGCGAACGCGGACGTGGTCGACCGCATGGATGAGCGTCCCACCCTCCTTGGTCACGGCCTCCGACTCGCCGAAGCTGTGGACCACCACGTCGACGGTCATGTCCTCGGTCATCTTCACGCGGAACAGGTCCACGTGGAGCGGCGTCCGATTGACCCGGTGGAGCTGGACGCCGTTGATGACGACCGGCGTGGTCTTGGCGCCCTCGACCTGGAGGTCGATCAGCGCGTTCGCCCCGGCGCGGCGGCGGAGCTGCTCGAACTCGTGCGCGTCCACGGAGACGGACGTCGAATCGCCGTGCCCGAACACGACGGCCGGGATCCGGCCAGCCTTGCGCAGGTGGGACGTCGCCTTGCCCATCTCCGTGCGGGGCAGGGCGGCAAGGGTGGGGCGGTCGGTGCTCACGGCGGGCCTCTCGGTTCGGACTGGTCGTTCTCGGGACAGGGCGGCGGCGCGGCCGGATGGGGCCGGGCGCCCGGTCGAAGGGTGAGCGTACCACGAGCCGAGCCCCGGGCTCCACGAGCGGGCTCAGAAGCGGAGCCGCGGGCCTTGCCGGTGTACGATCCGGCCGGCATGGCGAGCACCATCCTCATCGTCGAAGACGAGCACGCGGTTGCGCGTGGAATCCAGTACGCCCTCCAGCAGGAGGGCTACGAGGTCACCGTCGCCCGGTCCGGCGAGGAGGGCCTGGACTTCGCCACGCACCAGGCACCCGACCTCGTGGTGCTCGACGTACGCCTGCCGGGCATGGACGGATTCGAGGTCCTGCGCCGCATCCGCGCGACCGACGGCAAGATGCCGATCCTGGTCCTGACCGCGCGCGACGACGAGGTGGACAAGGTCATCGGCCTGGAGCTGGGGGCGGACGACTACCTGACCAAGCCGTTCGGGCTTCGCGAGCTGATGAGCCGGATCAAGGCGCTTCTCCGGCGGGCATACGGCGACTTCGCGGATGCCGGCGGCGGGCGCGTCCTGCGCCACGACGACCTCCTGATCGACCTCGAGCGCCGGCGCGTCCAGCGCGCGGGCCGCAAGGTCAACCTCACGCCGACCGAGTTCGAGATCCTGCGGCATCTCGCGGCCCGTCCAGGGCGCGTCTACACGCGGAGCGAGCTGCTGGAGCTCCTGCGCGACTACGAGGCGCTCGACCAGGACGAGAAGACCATCAACGTCCACATCAGCCACCTTCGCGAGAAGATCGAGGACGACCCGTCCGCGCCGGTCTTCGTGCTGACCGTGCGGGGAGTCGGCTACGCGTTCGTCGAGCGCTGACGCGACGGCCGTCGCCGGTCCCGCGGAGGCGCCCCGGCCCGGGCTGCGCCGCATGGACCGCCTCGTCCCACGGTCGTTCCGGGCGCGCCTGACCCTGACCGTCGTGGCGCTGGTGGCGGCCGTCCTGCTGGTGGTGTCGGCCATCGTCGTCAACCGGCTCGACGCGTACTTCGCGGAGCAGGAGGAGGGCGCGCTCACGGCACGGGCCCTCGAGGTCGGGAGCATCGTCGCCGTCGTCGCAGTTCCGGCCTCGGGGGTGGACCCGGTGGTCGAGGCCGGCAACACCCTCAACGCGACGGTCGCCGATCGGGTCGGCGCCGCATCGTTCCTGAGCTTCCTCGCGAACGCGGTCGCGAAGGCGGACGTCACGGTCGAGATCGGCGGGGCGAGCCGGACGTCATCCGGAACGGTGATCGTGACGGCGGCACCCGGCGGGACGACCAGGGCGGCCCTCACGGCGCCGCCGGAGGTGCGCGAGAGCCGCGAGACGATTCGGGCATCGGCGGTCTTCGGACCGATCCAGAGCAGCGAGCTGTCGGTCCCGTGGGGCGTCAAGGTGACGCTCTCGAACCCGTACACGACGCGTGCATACACCCTGGCCACGGTCACCACGCTCCTCGCGGTCACGGTGCTGGGCGCCCTCCTGGCCGCGCTCGTGCTGGGAGCCGTGATCGCCGGCCGCTTCACCCGCCCGCTGCGCAGGCTCAGCGAGGCGACGCACCGCTTCGGCGGCGGGGATCTCGCGAACCGCGTCCCGGCGGCCGACATCGGCACGGCGTACACCGAGGTGACCGACCTCGCCCGACAGTTCAACCTGATGGCCGGAAGGCTCGAGGAATCGGTTGGCCTTGTCCGGCGCGACCGGGATCGGAGCCGCGAGTTCCTCGCCGACGTGAGCCACGAGCTGCGGACCCCGATCGCCGCGCTCCGGATGAACACGGAGCTCCTCCAGGGGCAGGCCGGGGATGATTCCGCGACGCGGCGGGAGTTCCTCGAGTCCAGCCGCGTCCAGCTGGAGCGCCTCGACTGGCTGGCCCAGAACCTGCTCGACCTCTCGAAGCTCGAATCGGGGCTGCTCGCCCTGGACCTTCGCCCGGACGACCTCCGGACCACCGTGGAGTCGGCGGTCGAGCAGGCCGAGGCCGCGGCTCGCAGGCGCGAGGTTGAGCTGACCCTGGAGCTTCCGGACGCTCCACTGCGGATCCGCCACGACCCGCAGCGAATTGGCCAGGTGGTCGGGAACCTGGTCGGCAATGCCCTCAAGTTCACGCCGCGCGGTGGCCGCGTCGTGGTCGCCCTGCGACCGCACCGGGACGGCGCCCAGCTCGAGGTCGCGGACACGGGTGTCGGGATCGATGCCGCCGAGCTGCCCCACATCTTCGAGCGCTTCTACCGGGGTTCGAGCGCGAACGAGGCGCGCGGAAGCGGAAGCGGCCTGGGCCTCGCGATCGTGAAATCGATCGTGGACATGCATGCGGGCCGGATCAACGTGGAGAGCCGCGTGGGACATGGGTCGACGTTCAGCGTGACCCTGGTCCGCGATCCGCGGGCGGTCTCGTCCAGTCCCGTCAGCGCCGAACCTGGCGGCACGGCGGCCCCCGGCGGCGCGTCCGCTGCCAGCGGCGCGGGGACCGCCGGGGACGCCGCTGGTGCCGCGGAGCACGCGGCCCCACCCTCGGGCGCTGCGGGGAGCGGCGAGGTGGCGATTTCTTCATAGACGCCGCACTTGCGCCTGAACGCGCTGCTGCCACCATGACGGGAACGCCCCGGCCATGGCCCGCCGCCACGCACCCTGGAGTCACGCACGCATGAGCGACCCCTTCGACCCGGCCCCCGACACGATCAGGATCCCCTCGGCGCCCGACCAGCTGGACGACACCACGCCGCCCACGCCGCAGGTCAGCTATGCGCCGGTGGCGGATCGCCGGCCGGCGTGGGCCGCGACCGAGGTCGACGCTGAGCAGGCACCGCGGCCGACCCCCGAGCGGTGGTTCGAGCCGGCCCACGCGGAGGCGGTGACCGGCGGCTGGATCCCCGCGAACCCGGCGCCCGCGCCGGGCGGCGGGGGTCGCGGGCGTGGCGGGTTGGTGGGGGTCGTCGTGGCCGCGTCACTGGTCTCCGCGACGCTCGCCTCGATGGGGACCTACGGCCTGCTCCGCGCATCCGGCTCCCTCGACAAGCCGACCCCGGCCCCGGCCGCCGTCCAGGGGCAGACCGTCACGACCTCGCAACCGGTCGTGATCGACGAGCAGTCGGCCATCACGACGGCCGCGGCGAAGGTCTCGCCGGCGATCGTGACAATCACCTCGTCAGGCGCCGCGCCGAATCCGAACGACCCCTTCGGCCAGATCCCGTCGACGGGCGTGGGATCGGGCGTGATCTTCAACGCGAACGGCTGGATCATCACCAACAAGCACGTCGTGTCAGGCAGCAGCCAGCTGAAGGTCGCCCTCCAGGACGGGCGCCAGTTCAACGGCACGATCTACGGGATCGACACGCTCACGGACCTCGCCATCGTGAAGGTGGACGCCACCGGCCTGCCGACCGCGCCGATCGGGAACTCGTCGGCCGCGAAGGTTGGACAGCTGGCGATCGCGATCGGCAGTCCGCTGGGCACCTACACCAACTCGGTCACGTCGGGGATCATCTCCGCCTTCGGTCGCACGATCCAGGTGGAGGACGGCACACAGCTCCGGAACCTGATCCAGACCGACGCCGCGATCAATCCCGGCAACTCGGGCGGCGCGCTCCTCGACGCCGGGGCAAACGTGGTGGGGATCAACTCGGCCGTCGCCCGCACCGCCGAGGGAATCGGCTTCGCCATCCCGATCAACATCGCCAAGCCGATCATGGAGCAGGCGCTCGCCGGGCAGAAGCTGGCGCGCCCGTGGATCGGGATCCGATACCAGGCTCTGACCCAGCAGATCGCGGACCAGGAGAAGCTCAGCGTGAGCGAGGGGGCCTGGCTCCAGCCGGCCTCCTCGAGCGGCGCGACCGACCCGGCGATCGTTCCCGGAAGCCCCGCTGCCAAGGCCGGGCTCAAGGATGGGGACATCATCACCTCGGTCGACGGCACGAAGATCACCGCCCTCTCCCCCCTCGACGACATCCTCACGGAGTACGTGCCCGGCACCACCGTCGCGCTCGACGTCCTCCGGGATGGCTCGTCGATCACCCTGGCCCTGACCCTGGGAACCCGGCCCGCCAACCTCTGAACGGGCGCTCAGGCCCGGTCGCGCTCGCGCCGGATCTCCACCCCGGCCCAGGCGAAGTCCCCGGGAAGCGGTGCGCGCGGCTTGCGCACGCGCACCGTCACGGCCCCCGCCGCCGGGTGGCCCGCGAGCACATCGGACGCGATCCGCTCGGCGAGCGTCTCGATGAGGGCGACATGCGGTCCGTGCTCGACGACCGCCCGTGCCCGTCGGAAGACGTCGCCGTAGTCGATGGTCCGGGCAAGGTCGTCGGTCGTCCCCGCCGCCGCGAGGTCCACCTCGAGCACCACGTCCACCTCGAACGGCTGGGCTTCGAGGGCCTCCTCCGGGAGCACCCCGTGCCGGGCCTCGAAGCGCATCCCGCGCAGCTCGATCCGGTCGGTCACGGGCCGCCCTCCGGGTCCTCATCCGTGCCGCGCACGACGGCGTCCGCCATCCGGGCGGCACGCACGTTCGGCCTGATGTCATGCACGCGCACGATGTCCACGCCGGCAGCGACGCCGAGAACCGTCGTCGCGAGGGTCGCCTCGACGCGCTCATCGGCGGGCAGGTCGAGCACCTTGCCGAGCGTTGACTTCCGGGAGGTTCCAAGCAGAATGGGCCGGCCCAGGAGGCGCAAGGTCGCGAGGTTCCGAAGCAGCGCCAGGTTGTGGTGTGGCGCCTTGCCGAAGCCGAATCCCGGGTCGACGATGAGGCGCTCCCAGGCGACCCCCGCGGCGAGCGCACGCTCCAGGGCGCGCTGGAGATCCGCGAGGACCTCGGGGACGAGGTTCCAGTAGCGCGCCTCTGCCCGGTTGTGCATCACGACGAGCGGGACGCCGTGGTGGGCCGCGACGCGGGCGAGACCGCCGTCCGGCGCGGTTCCCCAGACGTCGTTGAGCAGGTGGGCACCCGCCTCGATGGCAGCATCCGCGACGGCCGGCTTCATCGTGTCGACCGAGATCGGGACCTCCGGCAGCGTCTCCCGCAGCGCGCGGACCACCGGCACCACGCGGGCGATCTCGTTCGCCACGCTGACGCGATCGTGGCCCGGCCGGGAGGATTCGCCCCCGACGTCCAGCAGGTCCGCGCCGTCCGCGACCATGGCCGTGGCCAGTGCGACAGTGGCGCGCACGGCGTCGCCGCCGTCGGTGATCAGGCCGTCACCGGAGAAGGAGTCCGGCGTGACGTTGAGGATCCCCATCACGTAGGTCCGGCTGCCCCAGGCGAACGTCCGGGGCCCGATCGCGAGCGGCGCTGGGCGGCCGGGAAGCCCGCGGGAGGCACCTGGGGGGGTCGCGAAGGACGGGGTCGCCGCGCCGCCGCCACGGCCCGGGTCCGGCGGAACCACCCCGCGATCACGGGACAGCTCTCGCCCGCCGCCGACGACGCCCGCCGAAGCGAGTGGCGGATCGACCGGATGTGGGCGGCGTGGCATCGCGACGTGATCCTACGCCGGGCCTGGGGCACCCGGGTCGCGGAGCTCGGGGTCGTCAACGAGCCGCGCGCGTGCGGCGCCGACCAGGTAGAGAGATCCCGCAACGACCACGGGCCCCTCGGCGGTGGTCACGGCCCGTTCCAGCGCAGCGACCGGGTCCGCGGCGAATCCGACAACCGACGCCGGGAAGGCCGCGAGCCAGCGCGCGGCGAGCGCCTCGGGCGGCAGCGCACGCCCGCCCGGGACGGCAGTCGCGATCACCCGGGCACCGGCGAGCGACCTCGATGTTCCCAGCGCCGCGATCAGCCCGTCAACGTCCTTGTCGGCCATCGTCCCGATCACGAGCGTGACCGGGGCCGCGGATCGCCCGGCGTCGGACGACCCGGGCCCGGCGGACGGGGGCGGAGCGGCCGGGCCGGCCGGAGCGGTGGCGGGCGCTCCCGACGAGGGCGACGCCGCGGTCCATCTCGCGGCCGAGCCCCCGAAGCCGCGCAGCTCGGGCCGCAGCTCGTCGAGCGCGGCGGCGAGCGCGCGGGCACCGGCCGGGTTGTGGGCCCCGTCAAGGAGGACCTCCGCGCCGGCACCGCGCGGTCCGGCGCCCGGGAGGTCGATCAGCTCGAGGCGGCCCGGCCATCTCGCAGCGGCATAGCCCGCCCGACGTGCATCGGGACCGACGTGCGCGATCCCTGCCAGACCCAGCGCGTCGAGGACCGCGTCGGCGACCGCGGCGTTCGCGGCCTGGTGCCGCCCGAGCAGTCCCAGGCGGACCGCGCCGAGCCCCGGCAGCTCCACGACCAGGCCGCGCCGGTCGAACGCGAGCACGGGGACGGGTCTCACCTCGAGGAGCGCGACGCCCACACGCCGCGCTCGACGCCGAAGCGGCCCGAGAGCGGGACCCGTCGCTCCCGTCATCGCGAGATCGCCGCGCATGACGATCGCGGCCTTCTCCCGTGCGATCAGCTCGACGGTCGGTCCCAGGTGTTCGGTGTGGTCGAGGTCCACGTTCGTGATCGCGGCGACCCCGCCGTCCCACGCGTGGGTCGCATCGAGCCGGCCGCCGAGGCCGACCTCGACCACGGCAAGGTCGACCCGTTCGTCGGCGAAGTGGCGGAACGCGAGCGCGGTGAGCAGCTCGAACTCCGTGGGCGGACCATGCCGCCGGGCGACGCGGTCGGCGACCGGCAGGCCCGCCCGGACCAGGCTCGTGAAGTCGTCCGGCGCGACGGGGTGCCCCGCGATCCGGATCCGTTCCCGGTAGCTGACCAGGTGCGGCTTCGGCGTCTCGCCGGCGCGATACCCGGCGGCCGCGAGGCACGCACCGACGAGCGCGACCACGCTCCCCTTGCCGTTGGTGCCGCCGATGAGCGCGCCGCGGAGGCCCTCCTCCGGGTGACCCAGGGCGGCCAGCAGTGCCCGGGTGCGTGCGAGGCCCAGGCGGATCCCGAACCGCCCGCGTGCCTCCAGCGCGGCGACCGACTCGGCGAAGGTGTCCGGGAGGTGGCCGCCCTCCACCCCGGTCACAGCTCCAGGTCGTCCTCGTAGAAGACGCACTGGTTGAAGCGGGAGCCGAGGCACACGTCGTTGACGTACCCCTCCTCCATGTGGACGCCGCCTCGCAGCTGGCAACGCGAGACGGTGTGGTCCTGCCGGACCAGCGCCTTGAGGAGATGTGGCGCCTGGATCGGCACGGAGCCGCGGATGCCCGTCATGTAGAAATGGGGGCACACGTTGCGCCGGATGCTCGGGAGCCCGAAACCCGTGCGTGCCGCGCCAAAGCCTGTGCGGCGGTTCGGATGCGCGAGCGGCGCGTGCGAGACCGTCTCGGCTTCCCGCGTGCCGGTGGCGACCGCGGTGGGGCGGCCCGGCATCGGCGGCCGACCCGGCATCGGCGGCCGGCCCTGTGAGATCGACCGGGAGGCCGGGTAGGGGGCACGCATCCCGGCCGCGCCATCCCGCCCTGGGATCGGGTTCCGGATCACCGGGCCGAGTCGGATGGATTGCCCACCGGCATCCGGGCGCGACTCGCGCGGCAGGCGTCCAGCGTCGATCCCATCAGGCACCGGACCGGACACTCCCACACGCGTTCATTGCGTGCCAGCGTACACCGGACCGCCCCGCACCGGCGCACCGTCGCGGCGCCCGCGGGCCCGGCCGCGGGCGCCGGCCCCGGCCCCGGCCGCGGGTCGTCGGCATGCGACAATTCCCCGCGATGATGCCCCGCCGCGGACGGCCGAACCAGGTCCGGCCTCGACCGCCCTCCTCCGGCCGACCCCGGCCGGCTGCACCGGTGCCTCGTCGGCCGGCCGTCCCGCGCATCCCGCCGCCACGCACCCCCGAGGCGCCCCGCAGCCTGCCCCTGGCCGCGAGGGCCGCCCTTGCCGTCTCCGTCGTCGCGCTCGTGGCGGTGGTCCTGCTCACGGTCGCCGGGGCGCTCCCCGGGATCGTCTCGAAGGTCGGAGGCGCGGTCTCCGGGATCGCCGGGGCCGTGCTCCCCTCACCCTCGCCGACGCCGACGCTGGCCCCGGTTCCGGTCGCTCCCGTGCTCGACGCCCCGGCACAGACCGCCACGAACCAGCCCTCGGTCACCGTGACCGGGAGCGTTCCGGCGAGCATCGCCGGGCAACGCGCCGGCATCCGGATCCGCCTCCTCGTGTCGCTGCCGAAGAAGGAGCCGGTCCAGGTCCGCGAGATCGCGCTGGGCGAGACGCCCAACTTCGCGATCCCCGACGTTCCGCTCCAGCCGGGCCGCAACGACTTCTCGGCGATCGCGATCGGCCCGGCCGGCGAGAGCGAGGCATCTCCGATCGTGACGTACGTGCTGGACACGTCGAAGCCCAAGATCACCATCACCTCGCCGGCGAACGCGTCGACGGTCAACGGCACCTCCGTCACGATCGTTGGCACGACCCAGGGCCACTCGACGGTCACGGCGCGAAACGCGGCGAATGGACGCACCGCGATCAGCGTCGCGGACAGCCCCGGGGGCTTCCAGGTGGTCCTCGGGCTCGCGGACGGGACGAACGCGATCTCGCTGACGGCAGTCGATCCTGCCGGCAATGCCGCAACGGCGGTCCTCTCGGTGCGCCGGGGGACCGGCGAGCTGAAGGTCGCCCTCAGCGCCTCGTCCTATCGGATCAGCGCCGCGAAGCTGCCCCGGATGCTGCAGCTTCGAGCGGTCGCCACGGATCCGGGCGGCATCAGCCTGCCCGGGCGCGACATCACGTTCACGCTCTCGATCCCCGGCGTGCCCCTCATCACCGGCCAGGAGACGACCGACGCCTCAGGCGTCGCGCTCTTCCAGACCACGATCCCCGCCGGCGCCACGCCGGGCAGCGGACCCGGTCTCGCCATCCTGACCACGCCCGAGTTCGGCGACGCGTCGGGTCGCGTCGTGATCACCATCATCCCCTAGCGCGACGGGCGCCGGCGCAGCTACCATCCGCACATGGCGAACTGGCGCTGCCCGCATTGCCGGACACCGCAGCCCGAGGCAGCCCGGTGCTGGGTCTGCCGTCGCTCCAGCACCAGCTGCGGTTCGTGCACGCACTTCCGGCGGGCGATCGCGGGCCCGCTCGGCGGCACCTGCGGCCTCGATTCGCGGCGTTCCGCGCTCCGCGGCGATGAGCTGCGGGGCTGCTGGCGACCGGTCCCGGGGGCTCCCGGACGATCCGAATCCGGGGCGCTGCTCCCGCTCGTCGATCCTGCCGGACCTCCGTTCCCGGCACCCGGCACGCTCTGGGGCAAGCCTGGCGCCTGAACGCCCGTTCGGTCGGCGACCGGTCGCCGTGAGCCGGCGCCTCGGTCAGGGCGAGGGACTCGGTGCCGGGGGGGCCGTGCCGAGGACGATCGGCGACCCGGGCGGCACTCCCGTCCCGGGGTTCGGATTCTGGGAGGCCACCACGTCGGATTCGGCCGGGCTGCCGCCGCCCTCCCACTGGATGAGCAGCCCCTCGGCCGTCGCCTGGGCCTTGGCCTGCGCCACGGTCAGCCCGACGTACGTCCCGACGACGACGGAAACCGGCGTCGGCACGGGGGTCGGGACGGGTGTGGGCGCCACGCTGGGCTCGGGTGACGGCGACGGCGACGGGACCGCCGTCGGCGAAGGGGACGGCGACGCGCTCGGGCTCGGCTCAGGGGAGGGGGACGGCGACGCGCTCGGGCTCGGCTCAGGGCCCTTGGACACCACGTAGTCGAGCGGCGTGTCCACGGGCACGGTCAGCCCCGACGGCAGCCCCTGGCCGATGATGGAGCCGACCGCGATGGTCGGGTCGAAGTCGTCGGTGCGGGTTCCCAGGCGCAGCCTCGCGTCGGAGATGGCGCGGACCGCGTCACCTTCCGGCAGGCCGACGATCGAGGGAACCGCGACGAGGTCCTTGCCGCTCACGACGTCCACCGTGACGTCCGACCCCTTCGTGACGCTCGTGCCCGCGGGGGGATCCTGCCCGACGATCGTGCCCTCCGCCGCGTCGTTGCGCTTGACGTAGTTCGGCTTGAGGTTGACCCCCAGGTCGTCGGCCTGCGTGTTCGCGTCGAGATAGGGCTGCCCGAGATACGAGGGCAGGGTCACGCTTCCCGGGCCGGGGGTCACGGCAGGACCGGAGCCGGCGGAGACGAGCCGGAAGAGGAGGAACCCGGCGATCGCGAGGACCACCAGGCCGATGAGGCCGGCGACCCAGACCCAGGGGCTCGTGCCATCCTCGTCGTCGGGATCGATGGGCGGAGGCGTCCCGCCGCGTCGACCGGGATCGCCAGCGTCCGGCCCGACGCCGGCATAGGCGTTCGGATCGTATGGGGGTGGCACCCGCGAGGCGGGCGTGCGGGATGGGCCCGAGTACGGCGGACGCGGGCCGGCGCCCGGTCCCGTCGGCGCGGCCGGCGAGGCGGCGACCCGCGCCGCGGCACCTGGCACGCCGCCGGCGGCAGACGCCCCAACCGCGCCGGCCCCGGCCAGCCGGCGGCCGCACCCGCTGCCGCGGCGGCACCGGCGGCGACCTGCCCGGCGGGCCGCGCCCCGGCGATCCGGCCCTCCTCCAGGTATGCCTCCAGCGCATCGGCCATGGCCCCCGCGCTCGCGAAGCGCGACGGCGCGTCTGGAGCGAGAGCCTTTCGATCGATCGCCTCGAGGGCCGGCGGGACGCTGGGCCGGACATCGGAGACGCGCGGCGGCTGCGCGGAGATCCGGGCCATGGCGACGGCGGCCGCGGAGTCGCCTTCCCAGGGCCGGCGACCGCTCAGCAGCTCGTACAGGACGATGCCAAGGCTGTAGACGTCCGAGGCGGCCGTCGCCGGCTCCCCGAGCGCCTGCTCCGGGCTGAAGTAGTGGACCGATCCGAGCGTCGTGCCCGGAAGCGTCAGGCCGGCGTCCGCCCAGGCGCGCGCAATTCCGAAGTCGGCCACTTTCACGCGCCCGTTGGCATTCAGCATGATGTTGCCGGGCTTCACATCGCGGTGGACGATCCCGCGGTCGTGTGCCGCATCGAGCGCTCGTGCGACCTCGGCAACCAGGCGGGCGGCCTGGCGCGGCGGGAGCGGGCCGTTGCGGCGGAGGAGCGAGGCGAGATCCTCGCCGTCGACCAGCTCCATCACGAGGTACGGGCCCTGGTCGTCGACGCCGAAGTCGTGGACCGCCACGATGCCGGGGTGGCTGAGCGCCGCAGCAGCGTGAGCCTCCTGGCGAAATCGCGCGACGAAGTCGGGGTCGCGCCCGAATTCCCGGTGGAGGACCTTGACGGCGACATCGCGGCCGAGCTGGCTGTCGGTGGCGCGGTAGATCGTGGCCATGCCGCCCTGGCCCAGCAGCTCGACGAGGCGATACCGCCCACCGAGCACGTCGCCGAGACCAGCCACGCTCTCTCCCTTTCGTCCGGTGTTGGGTCCGCGCCGCGCGGTTTCGAGGCCTAGAAGTCGAGTTCGCGGAGGTACGCGCCGAACTCTTCCCCCAGGTCCGGGCGCGCGAGCGCCAGCTCGACCGAAGCCTTCAGCCAACCCATGGTCGTGCCGGCATCGTAGCGAGTCCCGTCGAACTCGTAGCCGTACACCGCCTGCTCCTCCATGAGCGCCTGGATCGCGTCCGTGAGCTGGATCTCTCCCCCGGCGCCGTGGGTGGTCTGCTCCAGCTTGTCGAAGATCTTGGGTGTCAGGACGTAGCGGCCGATGATCGCGAGGTTGGACGGCGAGTAGCCGGGCGCCGGCTTCTCCACCACCTGGTCGATCTTCCAGAGCCGGCCGTCGCCGCCCTCCACGCGCTGTCCGCCGATCACGCCGTAGCGGGACGTCTCCGACGCCGGCACTTCCATCACGGCCACCACGGACGAGCGGGTCTGGCCGTAGGCGTGGACCAGCTGCCCGATGCAGGGTCGCTCGCCGACCACGACGTCATCCGAGAGGATCACCGCGAATGGCTCGTGGCCGACCAGCTCCTTCGCCATCAGGACGGCGTGGCCGAGGCCCAGCTGCTCCTTCTGCCGCACGTAGGCGATCTGGGCGAGGTCCGTGATGGCGCGGATCTGGCGAAGGCGCTCGATCTCGCCACGCTCCTCCAGCAGGTGCTCCAGCTCGTAGCTGAGGTCGAAGTGATCCTCGATGGCGCGCTTCTGGCTGGACGTGACGATGATCACCTGCTCGATGCCGGCCGCCACGGCCTCCTCGACCGCGTACTGGATGATCGGCTTGTCGACGAGCGGCAGCATCTCCTTGGGCTGGGCCTTGGTGGCAGGCAGGAAGCGGGTGCCCCACCCGGCGGCGGGGAAGACGGCCTTGCGGACGCGCATGAAACCTCGAAAGCTCGCAATTCGGGCGATGGCCGGACGGGCGGCGAATGGCCCGTCCTGCCGGGCACCCCAAGTATACGAGGGCCGCCGAGCCCACCCGTTCGGCGTGCTCTCGGGCCGGATCAGGCGGTCCCGCTCGTCGCCTCGTGCGGCTCGGCAGCCTCCCCGCCGCGCTGGAGCAGGGCCGCCGCGGCGAGCACGAGGACGCCGCCAGCGACCTGCACGGGACCCAGCAGCTCGGCGAGAAGGATCGCCGCGAGGACCGTGCCCGCCAGCGGCTCGATCAACGCGATGATGGCGGCCCGGGTGGGACCGATGGCGCGGATGCCGAGCAGGAACAGGAGCGTGGGGATCGACGCGCCGGCCA
>CAVTHS010000005.1:0-68759 GCA_963734535.1 uncultured Chloroflexia bacterium
GCGGCGGAACGCCCGCCCGCGGTCGCCGGGACGTTCTACCCGGCGGACCCCGTGCGGCTGTCCCGGATGACCGCCACGCTGCTCGAAGGGGCGGCCTCGGCGGCGCCCCCTCGCGCGCCAGGGCCCTCGGGCGCGTCCCTCTCCCCGCTCGGCATCCTCGTGCCCCACGCGGGACTCGCCTACAGCGGCCTCGTGGCAGCCGCGGCGTGGCAGCTCGTCGCCGACGGCGCCACCGTCGTGATGCTCGGCACGAACCACACCGCGGCCTGGCTCAACGGCGTGGGCGCCTGGGAGACCGGGTCGTGGCGGACGCCGCTCGGCACCGTCTGCGTGGACGCGGAGCTGGCCTCCGGGATCCTGGCGCTCGGCCTGCCGTTCGGATCGGACCGCGCGGCGCACCTCGACGAGCACTCGATCGAGGTCCAGCTGCCACTTCTCCGCACCGTCGCGCCCGGCGCCCGGATCGTGCCGCTCGCCGTCGGGGCCGGGACCGGCGATAGCGCGATCGCCGCGGGTGAGCGCCTGGGCTCGCTGCTCGCCCGGCGGCGAGCCGCGGGAGCGCCCATCGTCCTGGCCATCAGCACGGACATGGCCCACTATCCGCCCGCCGACACGGCAATCCGCGTGACGCAGGATCTCCTGCCCGCGATCGAGGGATTGCTCCCCGAGGAGCTGGCACGAGCCGAGGCCGCGGAGCGCGCCGGCAGCGCCGGCCCGGGCCTGGTCTGCGGGATGTGCGGCATCGAGCCGGCCGTCCTGGGCCTCGCAGCCCTCCGCGCGATGGGCGCAACGTCCGGCCTCGCGCTCGCGTCCGCGACCTCCGCGGACGCCGGCGCCGACCCACATCGGGCCGTGGGGTACCTTAGTGCCGTGTTCTGGACGTGACCGCACGGAAGGTCCACGCAACGCGATCCTCGGCAGGGCCGGTGCCCACATCGTGAAGGACGAGCAACAGCCATGACGACACAAGCACCGGTTCGGACACCCCGCTCGAAGCCCGCCACATCCGCGCCGGTGGTGGCGACCCCACCGGAGACGTCGCCGGCGCGGCGGATCCCCGACCCCGCCGCGGACCCGCGGTCGGTGCCCCGGGTGGATGCGGTTCCCAAGCTGCTCGGCGTCACCCGGTACACGGACGACTTCGTGGTCCCGGGGGCATGGCACGGCAGCACGGTTCGGGCAACCGAGCCGCACGCCCGGCTGCTCGGGATCGACCGCGACCCGGACTTCGACTGGAGCCGGGTGGTCGTGCTCACCGCCGCCGATGTGCCCGGCGAGAACGTCATCCACCTCATGAAGGACGACCAGCCCGTCCTCGCCGCGGACGAGATCTGCCACATCGGCGAGCCGGTCGCCCTGGTCGCGGCCCCCACCCTTGCGCTGGCGCACGCCGCGCGCGACCACATCCGGCTCCGCACGGAGCCGCTGCCGGCCGTCACCGAGATGCTCGCGTCCGACCACGTCTTCACCGACTACACGATCGCCCGGGGCGACCTGGAGGCGGGCTTCGCCGAGGCGGACCTGGTCGTCGAGGGAACCTACCGGGTCGGCCACCAGGAGCAGCTGTACATCGAGACCCAGGGCATGATCGCCGTACCCCGGCCGGACGGCGGCGTCACGGTGCATGGCTCGCTGCAGTGCCCGTACTACGTGCACGCCGCCATGAAGCGCGCGCTCGGCCTCGACGCCGAGCAGTGTGTGGTCGTCCAGGAGGACACCGGCGGCGCCTTCGGCGGCAAGGAGGAGTTCCCGTCGGGGCTCGCCATCCACGCCGCCATGCTGGCCCTGGCGGTCGGGCGCCCGGTCCGCCTGATCTACGACCGCCACGAGGACATCTCGGTCACCACCAAGCGCCATCCGGCGGTGGTCACCCACCGCACCGGCGTCACGCGTGATGGCCGGCTGGTCGCCCAGGACATCGACGTCACCTTCGACGCGGGCGCCTACGCGACGCTCTCGTCGGTCGTGCTCTCCCGCGGGACCCTGCATGCGGGCGGCCCGTATGCCTGCCCGAACGTGCGCATCCGCTCGCGCGCGGTACAGACGCACACGCCGCCCACCGGTGCCTTCCGCGGCTTCGGCGCACCCCAGACCGAGTTCGCGGCGGAGATGCAGGTCAACCGGATCGCGGAGGCGCTCGCGATCTCGCCGGCAGAGCTGCGGGCACGCTGGGCATACCAGGTCGGCGACCAGACGCCGACCCAGCAGGTGCTGCACGAGAGCGTCTCGGCCCGCGAGACCCTCGCGGCGGCCCTCGAGGCCGGCGATTTCGAGGCGCGGCGGAGCGCGTTCGCCGCCGCCCGCACCGTTGACCGCCTGGCGGGCGGGACCCGAAGCGCACCCGGGATCGGCGTCGCCATGGGCTGGCACGGAGCCGGCTTCACGGGCGGCGGCGAGACGTACCTCGCCAGCATCGCCGCGGTGGAGCTGACGGCAGACGGTCGCGTCTGCGCCATCTCCGACCAGACGGAGATGGGCCAGGGGATGCGGACCGTGTTCGCCCAGATCGTGGCGGAGCGGCTCGGGATCCCGTTCGAGGACGTGGATGTCGTGCGCCAGGACACGTCGGTCGTCCCCAACAGCGGTCCGACCGTCGCCTCGCGCTCCACGATGGTCGTCGGGGGCCTCCTGGCGCTCGCGGCCGATCGGCTCCGCGCCACGGTCGAGGAACGGTCCCCCGGATCGTTCGCCGCGACGTACGTCGACGACGCCCGGACCCACGGCGCCCTTCGCTTCGACGAGCAGTTCACCGGCTACCCGAACATCACGTGGGACGACGCGACGTACGTCGGCGACGCCTACCCGGCGTTTTCCTGGGCTGCCGCCACGGTCGAGGTCGAGGTGGACCTCGACACCGGCGAGGTGGCAGTCCGGCATGTCGTCTCCGCGGACGACTGCGGCACGGTCATCAACCCCCTGATGGCCGCGGGCCAGGTGGAGGGCGGCTCGCTCCAGGCGGTCGGCTACGCCACCATCGAGGAGATGAAGCTGAAGGACGGCCGATACCTGAACAACCGGCTCTCCAAGTACCTGATTCCCACCTCGCTCGATGCGCCGAAGATCACTGCCGTCCTGGTCGAGAACCCGTTCTCGAGCGCGCCGCACGGCGCCAAGGGGATCGGCGAGCTGCCGATGGACGTGGTGGCACCGGCGGTGGTCGCCGCCATCCACGACGCCACCGGCGTCTGGATCCACGAGCTGCCTGCCACGCCGGAGCGGATCCTCGCGGCGCTCGACGCGGCCGACCGCGACGCTCAGGAGGTCCGGTCGTGACGATCACCGCGCCCAGCCGGGCGACGCGCTTCATGGTCAACGGGAATCCGGTCGAGGTCGGTGGGCCCGGCGGGCTGCGGCTGCTGGATGCGCTGCGCATCGATCTCGGCATGACCGGGACCAAGGAAGGCTGCGGCGAGGGGGAGTGCGGCGCCTGCACGGTCCTGGTCGACGGGATGCCCGTGGTCAGCTGCCTGGTCCCGGTGGGACAGGTGGAAGGTCGCGACGTTCGCACCGTCGAAGGACTCGCCGAGGACGGGCGGCTGGACCCGATCCAGGCCGCCTTCGTGGACTCGGGCGGCGTGCAATGCGGCATCTGCACGCCCGGCATCCTGATGTCGGCGCGGGCATTCCTCGACTCCGGCGCCGAACCCACGGACGCCGCCATCCGCGAGGTCATCGCCGGCAACCTCTGCCGGTGCACCGGGTACATGAAGATCATCGACGCGATCGCGCTGGCGGCCACGACGGCGCCGCGCGAGGTGCGGGGCGGCCTGCCGCAGGTGCCGCGCGAGCTTGCCGGGCCGGCGACCCGGCCGAACGTCGAGCCGGGGTCGGATGTTCGCGTGGGGCCGGCCTTCGTGCGTCCGACCACGCTCGGGGAGGCGTATGCCCTCCTCGCCGAAGGCCCCTGGCGACCGATCGCGGGCGGCACGGACATCATGGTCCAGCTCGCCGACGACCCTGCCGCGGCCGGCGCGGCGCTCCTGGACCTGACCGGGATCGAGGAGCTGCGCGGGATCCGGGTCGACGGCGATCGACTCGTGATCGGCGCCACGGCGACCTACGGGGACCTGCGCCGGTCGGACCTCGTGGCCGCCCATCTCCCCGCGCTGGCGGAGATGTCGGAGGTGTTCGGGGCGACGCAGCTCCAGAACATGGCAACGCTGGGCGGCAACGTCGTGAACGCGTCACCGGCGGGCGACAGCCTGCCGCTGATCCTGGCGACGGAGGCCGTCCTCGTGGTCGGCGGGGCGGCCGGCGAGCGGGCGATCCCCGCGGCGGCGTTCTTCACCGGCTACCGGACAACGGCGCTCCAGCCGGGCGAGCTGCTCCTGCGGATCGAGTTCCCGCTCGATTCGCGGCGACAGCTGCGCTACCGCAAGATCGGCACGCGGCGAGCGCTGGCGCTCGCCAAGGTCGCGCTGGCGGTCACGTGGCGGCAGGCGGATGGCTCGGCCGCCTGGCACGATGTCCGCGTCGCGGTCGGCACGGTCACCGACGTCCCGATCCGGGCGCCGAGCGCGGAGGCCGTCCTCGAGGGCGCGGTCGCGAGCCACGACGTGGCCGACCGGGCCGCTGCGGCCATCCTGCTGGACATCCACCCGCGCGATGGCCTGCGGTCCACGGCGGCCTATCGCCGTTCGGCCACGTCACGCGTGCTCCGGCGGATGATCCTCGACGCGATGGGGTAGGCGGCGAGGGTCCCTCCGTTCCGCTTCACTTTGGCCCTGAGGGATCCGCGCCGAGGTCTTCGTGCCAACGAGAGCTGCCTCGAGTCGGGCCCGACAGGGGCGTGGCGTCACGCGAGCCCCGCCCCTGACCTTCAGCTGACCCGGATGGTGTTGGGCTCCCTGCCTATGGCTTGCCGGGCCAGGTGCCGGAGAAGTCGCTGGCCCGGTAGTAGCCCGAGTCGATCAGGACAGCCTGGACGTTGTCCCGGGTGACCGTGACGTTCGGGGACGTCTGGGCCGGGACGTCGATGGTGCCGTTGTTGAAGCTGGTGGTCGCGACGGGCGTGCCGCCCTTGAGGAAGGCCAGGGCCCCCGCAACGGCGGCGTTGACCCGCAGGCGGGGGTCCTTGAAGACGGTCATCCCCTGCCTGCCGTCGATGATGGCCTGGATCGACGCCTTGTCGGCGTCCTGGCCCGTAACGTAGGCCTTCGTGACGGCGGGGTCTGCCGAGAATGTCGCCGAGATGGCGAGGGCGGTGACGTCGTTCGGAGCCAGGATGAAGACGGTGCCCTTGTCGGCCGCCGCGGCGGCCATCAGGTTGGACTGCGCCAGGTACCTGGCGGTATTGGCGTCCCAGCTGGTGGTGATCTGACCGATGATCCTGCCCTGCTGGTCGCGGGTCAGGCTGGGATTGCCCTGCAGGGCCACGGCCAGGCTCGAGTTTCGGATCACGAACGTGCCGTCGGCGATCCGCGGCTGGAGCTTCTCCCAGGCGCCTTCGAGGAAGGCGAAGGAGCCGTTGTCGGCGGGATTGCCGGCGTAGAGGTACAGGTTGTTGCCCTTGGTCGCGCCGGCCTTCTCGATCAGGTACTGAGCCTGGGCCGCGCCGATCGCGGGGTTGTCGAAGGTCACGATGTAGTCGACCGCGACGGTGTCGAGGACCAGGCGGTCGTTGGCAATGACGCTGACGCCGGCGGCCCTGGCCTCATCGACGGCCACCGCGGCCGCTGCGCTGTCCTGCGCCGTGAGGATCAGGACCTTGATGCCCCGTCCGATCAGCGCCCTGACATCCGCCGCTTCGGTGGCGGAGTCCTGGCTGAACAGGATCTGGGCGCCATAGCCCGACGCCTTGAGCGCGGCCTGGAACCGGGCCCCTTCCGGGAGCCAGCTCGACGGGACGACGATGCCGATCGGTGTCGAGGAGCCCGGCGAGGCGGTCGGCGCCACCGAGGGGCTCGGCGACGCGAGGATCGAGGGTGCTGGCGTTGCTGCAGCGGGAGAGGCGACGACGGCAGGTGGCGTGGCAGGCGCGACGCTCGGCGCGGGCGGGGCCGGCAGCAGGTGCAGGTCCCGCAGGGCGCCAGAGGCGATGAGGCCCATCCCCGCCACCGCGAGAAGGGCAGCGACGACGAGGATCCAGGCGACCCCGAGGCTCGGCAGTCTCCAGGCCGGCCGGGGAACAAGACGCCGCACACGCGGCACGCTCGTCGCCAGCGAGTCGGTCAGTCGAGCCGCGTTGATCTCGGTGGGGGCCGCTTCGACGTACCCACGGACGGCCGCCTCCAGGCGCTGCTCGAAGATCTCGCGGTCAGTCATGCTCGAGCTCCGCGCGGAGTCGGTCGAGGAGCCGATCGAGGCGGCTTCGAACGCCGGACGCCGACATGCCCAGCACGGCGCCGATCTCGGCGGAATCGAGTCCGGCGGCATAGCGCAGGCCCACGAGGGTCCGTTCCTCAGGCTTGAGCCGCGCCAGCACGCTGGCCATGTCCAGCGCAGCCGGCGAGGTAAACGGGTCGGGAGCTGCCACGTGCTCTTCCGCGAACGCGAGGCGGACGGCGCCCGAATGGCGCTGCTGCCGGAGGAGCTGGCGGGCCTCGTTGGCGGTCACCGAGAGCAGCCAGGCGCGGATGCGCTCCGGATCCCGCAGGGTCCCGAGACGGCTCCAGGCGATGGCCCAGGCGGACTGCACGGCATCGTCGGTGAGGTCGCGATTCCCGCCACAGACCACGAAGGCAAGGCGCGCCATGTCGGCGTGGAATGCCTCGACGAGGCGAGTGAAGGCCGCCCTGTCGCCGGCGGCGGCGCGCGGGACGAGGGCGACGATCGCCGCGTCGACCGGCTTCCGCGGCTCACGGCTCGTGGCGGGACGGTCCGTCACCGCCACGGGGCGACCCACGGGCACAGGGACCGGGCGGGCGACGAACGGAGCAGGGCGTCCCACCGCCACGACGAGACCGCCGCCGAACGCGGCAGTCGGGCGCGGGCTCGCGAGGACCCACGCGCGGCAGGGCTGAGACACACGCGCTCGCTCCCTTCGGGCGGATCGTCGTGAGACTGTCGCCTGGGCGACAGAGGCGTTCGGCCCGTTCAGCGCCGTTGCGGGCAAGGTGGTCATCGGGCCCGTGGCTAGAGAGCTCACGCACGTCAGATGCAGGAGCACCTGGATCTGTCCCGCGTCCGTGGCCCTCCCGGGGGTTCGCGTCCGCACGAGGAAGTGCCGCTGTCCTTGACACAGCCCCGGCCGGATGCCGGATGCCCGATGCCCTCGATGCCAGCGGCACTCGCGGCCGGCGACGGCGGTGTCGCCGGTCGGCGCCCCAGGGTGCCCTCATCCCTCGCGAACCTGCGACATTGCACGTGATGTCAACACAACGGTCCGTCGAGGCACGTTCGTCGGTGGTGTCGCTGGCCCGCGTGCCTCCCGACACGAGCTGGGGTGGTCGGGAGCACTGAATTCGTGATCGGAACCGACGCCGCACCGGCATCCTGGTCGTCACTGCAGGGCGTGCGGCCGCGAGCAAGGCGTGTCAGGCCCCGATGGTGTTCACTTCACGTGCGATTCCGCGCGGAACGCATCGCCGGGCCCCGCCGCGATCGTGCCGGGCAACGCCGCCACGCCCGGTGTCATGCTGAGCCGCCGATCGCGCGGCACCCGCCCGACGCTACTCGGCGTAGACCGGGTGCGCCATCCGGGATCCGCCGGCGGCCGCCGTCGGGATGTGCGGCAGGGAGCCGGTCACGCCGGTCAGCAGGGTCGCCATCAGGGCGGCCGGTTCGAGCGACAGCTCCTCCCCGTCGGCGGCGCCGGTCGCCGTCGCCTCGACCAGGGCGAACGTGTCGGCGTCGAGGACCGCCCGGAAGCCGGGTGCCGTGTACGTGATCCGCGCGCTCGCGGCGCCCGTGTCGGAGACCGCGATCCGGTGTGTCGCGCCGTCGAAGCGCGCCTCCATCACGCCGTTCCCCAGGAGCATGTACGCGTTGGTGGCCTGCGCCTCGAAATCGGCGCGATCGAGGTAGAGCCGCGGCTTGTCGACGAACGGGCGGCCCGAGGTCGGGCAGACGGTCACGCAGGTACCGCACTCGTTGCAGAAGTCGGTCAGGACCGCGATCTGGAGCGGCTGGCTCACGACGAAGGGCGCGGATCCGGTGGCCACGACGGCGCCGTCCGAGACGGCCAGCACCGGCAGCTCGGCGCGCGCCGGCGCCACCTGGTAGGTCATCAGGGCCATGTTGGGGCAGACGCCGACGCACAGGCTGCAGATCTGGTCGCAGTCGAGGCAGCGACTCGCCTCGCGGGTCGCCTCCTCAGCGGAGTAGCCGAGCACCGTCTCCTCGAACCCCGCGCGCCGGTCGAGGCCGGTGACGTTGATCGGGACGCGGTACTCGCGCCGGGCACGACGGACGACCAGCGCCTGCACGTCCGGCAGCGGCACCTCTGACGGCTGCGTCTGCTGGGCACTTCCCAGCCGGGCCGCGATGGCCGCGGCGACGCGCTTGCCGTCCGAGGCGGCCTTCACGATCGAGGACGGGCCGCGATCGGCGACGTCCCCGCCGGCGTAGACACCGGGGATCGACGTCTCGAACGTCTCCGGATCCACCGCGATGTAGCCGGCCGTGGTCAGCTCGGGCGCCCGGTCGCCGAAGAAGTCGAGGGTCGGGTGCTGGCTGATCGCGAGGATCAGCGTGTCGAGGCCCATCTCGAACTCGGAGCCGGGGACGTCGTGCGGGACCTTGCGGCCGGCGGCGTCCCGGGTCCCGCGGTACTCGGTCCGGATGCACGTCAGCCCCGCCAACGCACCATCCTCCACGCGGAGACCGACGGGCCGCACCAGCTCCACGATCCCGACGCCCTCCTCGCGGATGGCGTGGATCTCCTCCTTGTCGGCCGGCATCTGGTCCACGGTCCGCCGGTAGACCAGCGACACCGACGAGGCGCCCACCCGGCGCGCGGACCGCACGCAGTCCATCGCCGTGTCGCCGGCACCCACGACGGCAACCCGATCCCCGATCGCGAGGGGCCGGCCCTCCTTGACGCTTCGCAGGAAGGTCACGCCGTCGATCACGCCGGCCGCATCCTCGCCGGGCAGGCCGAGGGTCTTCGCCCGCTGGGCACCGACCGCGACGAAGGTGGCCGCGAACCCGTCCGCGACCACGCCGTCGAGCGTGAAGTCCACGCCCGCCCGCTGGTCGTAGCGGATCTCCACGCCGAGGCGCTCGAGGACGCGCAGATCCTGGTCGATCTGCGCCTGCGGGAGGCGATAGGTGGGGATCGCCCCGCCGACCATGCCGCCTGCATACGGGTGCTCCTCGAAGATCGTGACGTCGATCCCCGCGTAGGCAAGCCATTCGGCAGCCGCGAGCCCGGCCGGTCCGGCCCCGATGATCGCGACCCGGTGTCGCGGCGCGGGTTCGACCGAGCGGCCGGCCGTGAGCGGCGCCGGCTGGGGATCGGCGAACGTCCCAGGTTGCGACTCCTGGTCCATGATGAAGCGCTTGATCTGCCGGATCGCGAGCGGCTGGTCGAGGTGGGTCCGGATGCAGGTGTTCTCGCACAGGTGGTCGCACACGCGCCCGAGGATCGCGGGCAGCGGGTTGTCCATTCGGGTGATGCGGACGGCCTCGCGGTAGTCCCCGGCGCGCACGGCGGCCATGTAGCGCGGCACCTGCTGGTCGATCGGGCACTCGTCGAGGCAGGGCGCCGCGATGCAGTCGAAGGAGCCGAGCGCACGGCTCGTCTTCGAGCGATCCGTTCGGAACGACTGCTTCTGGTATCGCCAGTCGCGCCGCACCTCGTCGGCATAGCGACGCAGGTTGAACCCGGCGCAGGCGACGACGTCGCTGCAGTCGCCCTCGAAGCCGTGCCCGCTCGCCCGACGCCGGATGAAGTCGTCCGTGTCGAGCGCACCGACGGCGTCGTAGGCGGCCTCGACCTTCTCCGGGTACTGGAGCATCCGCAGGTAGCCACCCGACTTGAGCAGGTCCGAGCAGACCGTGACGGTCCGCATCCCGGCGCCCAGCAGGTCGGCCACGTTGAAGGCGTCGGCGCCGCCCGCGAAGGAGAGCGGCAGCGTGCCGCGGAACTCCCCGGAGATGGTGGCGGCCAGGTTCGTGGTGACCGCGTGGAGCGCCCGGCCGGACAGGTACATCGTCGGGTCGTCCGCGAAGACGCCGCGCCAGTTCTTCACCTCGAGCGTGTTGCTCAGCTTCAGGCCGAACGTGAGGCCGCGCGCGGCGGACGCTCGCCGCGAGCGCGTGGAACATCGGGACGGCGTCGGCGTACTTCAGGTCGTGCCCGAACGCCTCGTCGGGGATCGGCACGTCCGCGAACCCGAGCGCGTCGTTGACGATGCCGCGCACCCGGTCCGCGCCGAGCAGGGTCGGGTTGCACTTGACCGAGGTGTGCAGGCCGCGCTCCTCGATCAGGTAGAGCGAGATCCTCTCGATCTCGTCCGGCGGGCATCCGTGCATGGTCGAGAGCGTGACCGTGTCCGAGAGGCGGGCCGGGATGTCGATCTCGCGGACGGCCGGATAGCGCCGGGCGACGATGTCCACGAAGGCCGGCAGGTACGCCGACGCGTCCGCCATCGCGTCGAGATACCACTGGACATTCGGCCTGCGGATGCCCTCGAGGTTGTATCCGACGCTCATGTTGAAGACCATGCCGGGGCGCGGCCCGGGCCAGCCCAGCTTGTGGTGCAGGGCGTGGATCAGGACCCAGGCCCGAAGGTACTCGTCGAAGGATTCGTGGACCTTGAGCTCCTGCGACCACTCGACGTTGTAGCCCTCGTCCGTGACGTCGATGCAGGGCTTGTGGACGTCGAGCTCGTCGAGGGTCTGGATCGTCTTGAGCTCGATCAGCCGCGCTCCGACGAGCCACGACGCGATGATGTTCTGGGCCATCTGGGTCTGCGGCCCGGCCGCGACCCCGAACGGCGTCTCCAGCTCCACCCCGTATTCCCGGCGGCGGAACCGGTGGTCGGCGCGGGGCACGAAGAACGCGGAGCGGGGAATGTTGAACAGGGAGTCCTTCCGCTCCAGCTCGGTGAAGGTCCAGTCGGTGAGCTGCTCCATCGAGATGGGATGGAATCGGTCGGACATGGTGATCCTCGCGCGTCAGGGTCGTGCGTGAATGGCGTCAGGCGGCCCGGCAGGTCGCATCGGCAAGCCGGGCCACATGCAGCGGGCGGCCACGTCCCGCGCGGCCACGCCGCGCGTCACAGGCGTGCGTGCAGGCGCACAGCCTGTTCCCGCGCCTTCGCGCGGATCTCGTCGGCGTCGACACGCGTCGGCCGGCCGTCGGCGAAGACAACTTCGCCGCCGATCTCCACGCGGAGCGGCCGGATCCCGGGAGTGAATGCGACCTGCCACGGGTCCATCGGGTCGTAGGACCAGGTGACGCGGTCGTCCTTCGCCTCCGGCACGAGGCTCCAGCCGGTCTCGAGCCACGACCAGGCCGTGCCCGGCCCGCACGTGACGTCGACCGACCGCTGGAGCGCGTACGCGATCCGGAACGTCTCGATCATGTCGGCGCCGATCCCGTCGGTGCCGAGCGCGACCGGGTTCGTGAAGCGAGCGGGGTTCGCGTAGCCGACCGCGTTGTTCAGGTTCGAGAACGGGTTGTGGAGGATCGTCCCCTTCAGGGCGTGGTCCGTTGGAAGGTGGACACAGTGCGCCAGGAGCCAGTCGTCGCGGGTGAGGCCGGCGAGCCGGGCCGGCGCCGCGGCGTCCTCCGGGCCCTCGCAGACATGGACGTGCACCCCGACGCCGAGGTCGCGGGCCAGCCCCGCCGCCGCCTCGAGGGTCGCGTCCGAGCACGTGAAGGCGGCGTGGATCCCGACCAGCCCGCGGCCCCCGCCGGCCAGGAAGCGACGGTTCTCCTCGATGCCGCGCGCCGCCCCGTCCGGGCCGTGGCGATCCGTCACCCCGTACGCACACACGACCCGAACGCCGACCTCGGCGCATGCGTCGGCGATGACGGACAGTGACCCTTCGATCGCGTTCGGCGACTCGTGGTGATCGATGATGGCCGTCGTGCCGGACTCGAGCGCTTCGAGCGCGCCGAGCATCGCCGACCAGCGGATCATCTCCAGGTCGAGGGCCGCGTCCAGGCGCCACCACACCTGCTCCAGGATCTCCCCGAAGGTCGTCGCGACCTTCGGGGGCGCGGGCATGCCCCGGGCGAGCGCCGAGTACAGGTGGTGGTGGGCGCACACGAGGCCGGGCGTGACCGCGGACATCACGGGGTCCCTGCCGGTTCTGCGACCGGCGCGATCTCGCGCGATCCGGCGTCGTCGACGCCAGGGGCGCGTCCACGAACGTCGACACCGATGGTGCCGGCGTTGGCAGGGTGCGGCAGGCGATCGACCCGGGGCAGCGCAGCCCGCGCGGCCGCGGAATCTCGCATCGGCAGGGCCGTCCGCCGAATCCCGTCGAACGCGAAGAGCGCTCCGGCCACGGCGGCCGGGGTCGGCACCAGGACCGCTTCACCGGCGCCCTTGGCCCCGAAGGGACCCTCCGGCTGGGCCTCCTCCACGATGATCACCTCGACCGGGGGCATCGCCGACGCCGGCAGGATCCCCAGCGACTTGAGGGTCGTGGTAAGCGGAACCGAACCCTCGGTGACGAACGCCTCGCTCAGCGCCAGCCCGAGGCCCATGTGGACGCCGCCCTCGACCTGTCCCTCGAGGAGGGTCGGGTTCATCGCCCGGCCGACGTCCTGGGCGGCCACGACGCGCGCCAGGCGCCCCTCGTCGTCGAGGATCACGACCTGCGTCGCCCAGCCGTAGGCGAGGTGCGTCACCGGATTCTCGATCCCGGCGCCGATCGGGGTGGTCCAGTCGCAGACGAACTCGCCGGCGAACTCGCGGCCGGCGAGCTCCTTCGGCAGGCTGCCGGGTCCCATGGCGTCCAGCGCCGCGCGCAGCCGCCGCGCCGCGTCGGCGACCGCCTGGCCGCCGAGTGTCGTCGCCCGGGACGCGGTCGTCTCGCCCGTGTCGAGCTCCTGCTCCGTGTCGACCAGCACGTGGACCGCGGCGGGGTCCACGCCCACCACCTCGGCCACGATCTGGGCAAAGACCGTGTGCACGCCCTGGCCCATCTCGGTCCACGAGTGCCAGAGTGTCAGCGTGCCATCGTCCTCCGGGCGAAGGATCGCCCGGCCGCGCTCGACCAACCCGTTGCCGATCCCAACGTTCTTGGCGCCGCAGGCGATCCCCGCGAAGCGCGCGCCGCGGTAGGCGTCGCGGACCGCGAGGAGCGTCTTCTCGAGGCCCACGCCGGGGCCGAGCAGCTGGCCGGTCCCGAACCGGTCGCCGACCCGGAGGGCGTTGCGCCAGCGGATCTCCCACGCGTCGATGCCGACGCGCTCGGCAAGCCGGTCGAGGAGCCCGTCCATGGCGAAGGTCACCTGCGGGACACCGAAGCCGCGGAAGGCGCCCGCCGGCGGGTTGTTCGTGTAGACGGTCCGGGCCTCGACGTCCACGTTCGGGACCCGGTAGGCGCCGCACGCGTGACCGGCGGCGCGCTCGAGGACCTTGGCCCCGACGCTGGCGTAGGCGCCGGTGTCGCCCACGATCCGCGCCCGCACGGCGAGGAGCCGGCCCTCCGCGTCGCAGCCAACCTCGTAGTCCAGGGTCAGCGCGTGGCGCTTCGGGTGGAGGCGAAGGCTCTCGGGTCGCGAGAGCGCGGTGAGAACCGGGCTCCCCGTCACGCGCGCCAGCAGCGCCGTCTGCCCCTGGACGGAGAGATCCTCCTTGCCTCCGAAGGCGCCGCCGGTCGCCACCTGGGTGACCCGGACCGCGGTCTCCGGGAGGCCGAGGAGCGCCGCGACCTGGCGCCGGTCGTCCCAGGCGCCCTGGCCCTGCGAGAAGAGCCGGAGCGCGGGCTCGTCCTGCACCCGGTCGCCGGCCGCCGGCGTGTCAGCGTCCCGGGAACCGGCGCCGGGCACCGCCAGGCATGCCTCCGGCTCGAGGAACGCGTGCTCCACGGCGCTGGTCGAGAAGCGGTCGCGGACGACGTGGGCCGCGGTCGCGAGCGCAGCCCCGGCGTCGCCGCGCCTGACCACGGACGTCTCGAGGAGGTTGCCGCCCACGTGCAGGGGCGGCGCCTCCGGCTCGAGCGCCGCGAACGGGTCGCTCACCGGGCTGAGCACCTCGTACTCGACCTCGATCAGGGTGGCCGCCGCTCGCGCCTCGCGCCTGGTTCGGGCGGCGACCGCGGCGAGGACGTCGCCCACGAAGCGGGTCGTCTCGCCTTCGGCCACGAAGACCGGCCAGTCGTGGGCGATCAGCCCGACGATCCGCTCGCCGGGCACGTCCGCGGCGGTGACGACCGCCACGACCCCCGGTGCGGCCGCGGCCCTGGACGTGTCGATCCGGAGGACGACGGCTCGCGGGTGGTCGGAGAATCGAAGCGCCCCGTGGAGCATCCCGGGAACGCGAAGGTCGTTCACGAACGGCTGGTCGCCGAGCGCAAGCTCCCGCGCCCCGTGGCGCGGGGTGCGCGATCCGACTCCGCCACCGGCGTCGGCGGCGGGAGGCTGGACGCCCCGGCGCACGGCGGCGGCCCGCTCGACCGCGTCGATGACCTTGACGTAGCCGGTGCAGCGGCAGAGGTTCCCGGCCAGCGCGCGGGCGATCTCCTCGCGGGACGGTGCGCCATCGCGGTCGAGCAGCGCGTGGGCCTTCATGACGATGCCGGGCGAGCAGTAGCCGCACTGGGCCGCGCCGGTCGCCGCGAACGAATCCGCCCAGACCGTCCGGGCCTCCGGCGACAGCCCTTCGAGCGTGGTGACATTCCGGCCGGCGACGCGGGATGCCGGCTGGGCGCACGACACGACCGCACGGCCGTCGACGATCACGGTGCACGCGCCGCACGAGCCCTCGGGCGCGCAGCCGTCCTTCATCGAGCGAAGCCCGAGCCGCTCGCGGAGCACTTCGAGGAGGCTCTCGCCGGGCGCGGCGTCGACCGAGACCGGCGTGCCGTTGAGGACCAGCTCCATCGGGCGTTCTCCTATGCCGGCAGGAGCCGGCCCCGAACCCAGGCGCCGCGGACCATCTGCGGGTGGGTTCGGAATATCAGGCGGCTCACGATCTCAGCGGGCTCGTCGGCAGCCGCTGCCCCGGGAATCGGCTCCGTGAGCGACGCGTCGATCGCGATCATGTCCGCTTCCTTGCCCGGCTCGAGCGAGCCGATCGTATCCCCGAGGCCGAGCGCCACGGCACCGCCAAGCGTTCCCAGGCGCAACCACCCGAGTGGATCGAGGGCCGGCCGTGGATCGCCGGCGACCGCCTGGAGGGCGTGCTGAGCATACGCCCCGACGCGCATCACCTCGAAGATCGATGGGTCGGGCCCGCCGGAGACGTCGGAGCCGAGCCCGACCGGGATCCCCGCCTCCAGGTAGCGGGCGAGGGGCATGATCCCGCTCGGCAGGAAGAGGTTGGAGGCCGGGCAGTGGGCGACGCCGGCCCCGCTCTCGGCGAGCCGCCGGATCTCGCGCTCGGAGAGATGGATGGCGTGCGCCAGGAGCGCACGCGGCCCGCCCGGGCCGAGGGCGCCGGCCCGGTCGTAGACGTCCAGGTAGTCGCGCGCCTCCGGGAATGCCGCACGAACGGCGTCCAGCTCGCCCGGATCCTCCGAGAGGTGCGTCTGCCAGAGGGACCCGGACTCGGCGGCGAGGCGCGCGGACTCCCGAAGCATCTCGGACGAGCAGCTCGGCGCGAACCGTGGCGTGAATGCGTGGTGCAGCCGTCCATCGTCCCGGCCATTCCAGCGAGCGGAGAGCGCGGCGGATGCCCGGATGCCTGCGTTGTCGTCCGGGCCCGACGCGGCGCCGCGGGCGACACCGACTGCCCGATCCATCAGGACGAGCCCGATCACGGCCCGGATGCCGTGGGTCTCCGCCGATTGGAGCAGCACATCGGTGGCGTCGGGGTCGTCGGACGCATAGGCGACGACCGTCGTCGTGCCCGCGGCGGCGAACGCGCGCATCGCAAGCGGACCGAGGCGTCCGGCCGCGGCCGCGTCGAAACGGCGCTCGAGCGGGAACGTGTATCGCTCGAGCCAGGTCAGCAGGTCCAGCCCCGCACCGAGCCCCGCGTTCGGCAGCTGGGGGATGTGCGTGTGGAGGTCGACAAGCCCCGGCATGACGAGCCACGGCCGGACGTCATGGACGGGGATGCCCGCCATGGGGTTGGCGGCCTGCACGCCGGCGCCGGGCGCAGGCTCCCCATCTCCGGCGCCTGCCTCAGGCCACGCTTCGACGCGGGAGATCCGGCCGCGCGCGTCGACGTCGACCGCGCCGTCGGCGAGGTATCGTGTTGCGCCGGTCGCAAGCGGGGTCAGGATCCGCGCGCGCAGCCGGAACGGCGGGGCGAACGGCAGCGACGTCATCGCGACATCTATCCTCGTCGTGCGAGCGGATCCCGGTTACCGTCTCGAGAGACCACCAGCCCGCGGGCTGCTCCCTGTCCCGAATCTAGCGAGCGCTGCGAAGACCCTGCCCGTGCCCTTCGGCACGTTCCTGCGCCGTCCCGGGTCCCGATCGGGGTTGGGATCAAGATGCTCCCGACCGCCGACATCACTGAATCGAGGAACCTCAGTTGAGCAAGATCGCGGTCGTTGCCGTGGGCGGCAACTCACTGATCAAGGATGCGCACCACCAGGAGATCGCGGACCAGTACGCGGCCGCCGTCGAGTCGAGCAGGCACGTCGTGGGCATGATCGAGCAGGGCTGGGACGTGCTCCTGACCCACGGGAACGGCCCGCAGGTCGGGTTCATCCTGCGCCGCTCCGAGCTGTCGCGGGCGGAGCTGCATCCCGTGCCGCTCGACTACTGCGGGGCGGACACGCAGGGCGCGATCGGGTACATGTTCCAGCGCGCGCTGGGCAACGAGTTCCGGCTGCGCGGCATGGACAAGCACGCCGCCACGATCATCACCCAGACGCTGGTCGACAAGGATGACCCCGCCTTCACGCATCCGAGCAAGCCGATCGGCTCCTTCATGGATCAGCCCACGGCCCGCGCGCACCAGGAGGAGGACGGGTGGAGCGTCGTGGAGGACGCCGGGCGCGGCTGGCGGCGCGTCGTGCCGTCGCCCCTCCCCGTCAAGATCGTCGAGTTCGACGCGATCGTCGCCCTCATCCACGCCGGGTTCACCGTGGTCGCATCCGGCGGGGGCGGAATCCCCGTCATCGAGCAGGCCGGCGATCTCGTCGGCATCGAAGCGGTGATCGACAAGGACTACGCCGCCTCCACCCTCGCCAGGGACCTGAAGGCCGACCTCTTCGTGATCACGACCCAGGTCGACAAGGTGGCCCTGAACTTCGGCAAGCCGGACCAGCAGCTGCTGGACACGCTGACGCTCGCCGAAGCGAAGGAATACCACGCGCAGGGTCACTTCCTGGCGGGCTCGATGGGGCCCAAGATCCAGGCGATCATCTGGTACCTCGAGGGGGGCGGCAAGGAAGCGCTCATCACGAGCCCGGAGAACATCGAGCGCGGGCTGCGCGGCGAGACCGGGACCAGGTTCGTCCAGTAGCCCGCGACCTGTGGTTGGTTGCGACGCAACGGGTCGCGTGCCCCGGCCAGCGGGCCGCTGACGGCGATGGAGGGCGCGAGCGCATGAGCCGGCTCCTCGTCTCCGGCTGTGACGTCGTCGTCACGATGGACGACGCCGGGACCGAGCTGTCCGGGGGGTCGATCCTGGTCGAGGACGGCGTCATCCGCTGGGTCGGGGCGGGCGGCCCGCCGGCAGCGCTCGCGGCCGGCGCCGACGTCCTCGACGGCCGGGGGTGCGTGGCGATCCCCGGCCTGGTCAACGCCCACCACCACCTCTACCAGGTCCTGACCAGGGTTCGCGCCCAGCAGGCTGGCCTCTTCGGCTGGCTCACCGAGCTCTACCCGGTGTGGGCCGGCCTCGACGCCGAATGGGTTCGCGTGGCCGCTGCGGCCGGGCTCGCTGAGCTGGCCCGTTCGGGCTGCTCGACCTCGACCGACCACCCCTACATCTTCCCGGCGGGAGCGGGCGACCTCCTGGCGGCCGAGATCGAGGCCGCGAGGGAGATCGGCCTGCGCTTCCATCCCTGTCGCGGCTCGATGGACCTGGGAGCGTCGAGCGGCGGCCTCCCCCCGGACGCGGTGGTGGAGGACACCGAGTCCGCGCTTGAAGAGACCGAGCGAGCGGTCCGCCGGTTCCATGACCCCGCTGCCGGATCCATGCTCCGCGTGGCGATCGCGCCGTGCTCGCCGTTCTCGGCCAGCGAGCGGCTGATGAGAGAGTCGGCGCTGCTGGCCCGCCGGCTCGGGGTCCGACTGCACACCCACGTCGCCGAGACCGCGGACGAAGCGGCGTTCTGCCAGGAACGTTTCGGGTGCCGCCCGATCGAGCTCCTCGACCGCCTCGGCTTCCTCGGGGAGGACGTGTGGCTCGCTCACGGGGTGCACCTGTCGAGCGAGGACATCGGCCGGCTGCGTACGACGGGCACCGGCATCGCGCACTGTCCCACCTCGAACATGCGGCTGGGATCCGGCACGGCCCCGGTCCGGGAGCTCCTCGATGCCGGCGTGCGGGTCGGCCTTGGCGTCGACGGCTCCGCGTCCAACGACGGGGGCCACCTGCTCGGGGAGGTGCGGCAGGCTCTTCTCGTTGCGCGCGGCCGCGGCGGGCCCGGCGCGATGGGGGCGCGCGAGGCCCTGCGGCTCGGCACCCGCGGCGGCGCCGCGTGCCTGGGTCGCGATGACGTGGGCTCGATCGAGCCCGGGAAGCGGGGCGACGTGGCACTCTTCGACGTGACCGGCCTGGCAACGGCAGGGGTCGAGGCGGACCCCGTCGCGGGGGTCGTCCTCGCCTGGCCGCAGCCCGTGCGCCACCTCCTGGTGGAAGGCAGGTTCGTCGTGCGGGAGTGGACCCTAGCAACCGCGGACGAAGCGGCGCTCGCCGCGGAAGCCCACCGTGTTGCCCGACGGATCGCGGCGCGAACGGGCGGAGCACGGTGACGAACGGGATGACGACCGGGACCCGGCGCCGGCCAGGCCACAACAGGCCGAATGGCACTTCGGACGGTGCGTCGGCCTGTGGCACAGTCCAAACGCATGGATGTCAGACGACTAGCGTCTGAGCCGGGAGCGGACCGGAGCCGTGCCGCGCACGCGGTCCCGGCAAACCTGAACCCCCTGGAGGCGTCAGAGATGCGACTCGCGAGTCGGATGGACCGGATCGGGACGGAGACCGCGTTCGAGGCGGCCGCCCGTGCCCGCGCCCTCGAGGCCACAGGCGTCGACGTCGTGCATCTCGAGGTCGGTGAGCCCGATTTCGACACGCCCGCCAACATCCGGGCGGCGGCCAAGCGTGCGCTCGATGAGGGCAAGACCCATTACGCGCCCTTTGCCGGAATCCCCGAGCTGCGTGCCGCGATCGCCGACGACGCGACCGCGCGCAAGGGGTTCCCGGTCTCGCCCGACCAGGTCTTCGTGACGGTCGGCGGCAAGGGCGTGATGCTCTACGCGATCGAGGCCCTCGTCGACGACGGCGACGAGGTCATCGTGCCCGATCCGGGCTACCCGATCTACGAATCCCTGGTGAGCTGGATCGGCGGCTCGGCGATCCCGATCCCGATCCGCCAGGCAAACGGCTTCCGTCTCGACTCCGACGAGCTGGCCTCGCTCGTCACGCCGCGCACCCGGATGATCGTCCTGAACTCCCCGGCGAACCCCTCCGGCGGCGTGCTCACGCGGGCGGACCTCGAATCGATCGCCGAGCTCGCGCTGGCCAATGACCTGATCGTCCTCGCGGACGAGATCTACGGCCGCATCCTCTACGAGGGCGAGCACGTCTCGATCGCGAGCCTGCCGGGCATGGCCGAGCGGACGGTGGTCCTCGACGGGTTCTCGAAGACCTACGCGATGACCGGCTGGCGCCTGGGCTACGCGATCGTGCCGGACTGGCTCTCCTTTGCGTTCGGGCGGCTGATCATCAACTCGGTCAGCAACGTCTGCTCGTTCGCGCAGCATGGCGCGGTCGAGGCGCTCCGCGGCCCGCAGGACGAGGTCGACAAGATGGTCGCCGAGTTCCACGCCCGGCGGGACCTGGTCGTGGACGGGCTCAACGCGATCCCGGGCATCAGCTGCCTGCGTCCCTCGGGCGCCTTCTACGTCCTCCCCCAGGTGTCCGGCACGGGCCTCACCGGGACCGAGCTGTCCACCCGGCTGCTCTACGAGGCCGGGGTCTCGACGCTGGCGGGGACGGCATTCGGCGGCGTGGCCACGGACCACATCCGGCTCAGCTATGCGACCTCGCAGGCGAACATCCGCACGGCGCTCGACCGGATCGGGCAGTTCGTCGGCACGCTGGCGGTGTCAGCGTAGCGACCGGAAGCAACGAAGGCGGCAGAGGGATGGCATCCGTGACCGACACTGGCGGGCTGACGCGGGTCGACGACCTGTATGCGGAGGCCGAGCGCCAATTCGCGGACTGGGAGGTCGTGACGGACCTGGTCGACGAGATGATCGACCTGACCCTGAACTACCGACAGTCGGGCCATCCCGGCGGCAGCCGCTCCAAGGTGCACGTCTTCCTGGCGCTGCTCCTGTCGGGCGCCATGCGCTGGGACATCCGCCGGCCATGGCTCCCCTTCGCCGACCGGTTCATCCTGTCGGCCGGGCATACCGTGCCGCTGGTCTATGCCACCCTGGCGATCCTCAATGAGACGCTCCGGGCGCGCCGCGAGTGGACCAGCGACTCCAGGTTCGGTTTCCCCGACGAGGGCCGGTGGGCGCTCACGTGGGAGGACCTGCCCCGCCTGCGGCACCGCGGCGGCTTGCCGGGGCACCCGGAGATGGAGGGCAAGACCCTCTTCCTCAAGTTCAACACCGGCCCGTCCGGCCACGGCATGCCGCCCGCCGCGGGCGAGGCACTGGCCCTCAAGCTCGCCGGCTGCGAGGACGTGCGCGTCTTTGCGCTCGAGGGCGAAGGCGGCCTGACGCCGGGCGCCAGCCACGAGACGCGCAACGCGGCGTGGGGCCTCGGGCTCTCGAACCTTGTCTTCCTCGTCGACTGGAACGATTTCGGGATCGACGAGTTCCGCGCCTCCTCGGTGGTGCCGGGAACACCGGAGACCTGGTTCGCCGCGTACGACTGGCGGGTCAGCGGCACGCCCGACGGCATGGCCTGGGCGCCCGTGACGCGCGCGGTGCTCGAGGCAGCCCGAGGCGAGAACCCCGGCAAGCGCCCGTCGGTGGCCTGGTTCAAGACCCGCAAGGGCCGCGGCTACGGCAAGTACGACGCGAAGAGCCACGGCACGCCCCACCCGATGAACGCCCCGGAGTTCTGGGCCGTGCGCCACGCGTTCATGGCGAAGTACGGCGTCGAGTACGAGGGCGTGGACGAGCCGGCGCCCTCGGACGCGGGCGAGCTCGTCCGCCAGGCCGAGACCAACCTGGGCATCGTGGCGGCTGTCCTGCGCGACCGGCGCGATGTCGTCGAGTCCGTCTCGGACCGTCTCCTCGAGCTCGCGGGCCGGGTGCCCGAGCGCGTGCCCTCGTTCAACCTCGGCGGCGTCGGGAAGGGCCTTTTCGAGGACCGCCGCCTCTACGACTTCCGCGCGTATCCGCCGCAGATCTGGAAGCAGCCCGGCGAGAAGGCGCCCAACCGTGCCGCCCTCGGCGCCTGGGGCGCCTGGGTCAACTCGTTCGCCAAGGCCGA
Organism: uncultured Chloroflexia bacterium; assembly: GCA_963734535.1. Classification (GTDB taxonomy): domain Bacteria; phylum Chloroflexota; class Limnocylindria; order Limnocylindrales; family CSP1-4; genus CTSoil-043. The sequence continues at coordinate 21,648 of CAVTHS010000005.1, forward strand.
GTACGGGCGGCCCCTCTTCATCGCCGCGTCCGCCGACCTCGCCGAGTCCACCAACCTCGCCGGGTTCGGCAAGGGCTTCGGCGACCTCGAGGGCTGGGGCTGGTACGAACGCGACACCAACCCGCGGGGCGCGCTCCTGCCGACCGAGATCACCGAGTTCACCAACGCCGGCATGATGGTCGGCCTGGCCACGGTCAACTTCGCCGATGACCCGTTCGCCGCCTTCAACGGCTTCTGGGGCGCCTGCTCGACCTATGGCTCGTTCAGCTACCTCAAGTACGGACCCATGCGGCTGTTCAGCCAGCTGGCCCAGGACACCCAGCTCAAGGTGGGCAAGGTGCTCTGGGTGGCGGGCCACTCCGGCCCCGAGACCGCCGAGGACTCGCGCACCCATTTCGGGGTCTTCGAGACCGGCGTGACACAGCTCTTCCCCGAAGGCCACGTGATCGACCTCCACCCCTGGGAGTACAACGAGGTCCCGGTGGTGCTGGGCGCGGCGCTCGCCCAGGCGGCGCCCATCGTTGCGCTCCACCTGACGCGCCCGCCGATCGAGCTGCCCGACCGCGACGCGCTCGGCATCCCGTCCCATTTCGAGGCGGCCCGCGGCGCGTATGTCCTGCGCGACTTCCGGCCGGGACAGCCCGCCATGGGCACCGTCTTCGTGCAGGGCACCACGAGCACCGCCAACATCGTGAAGCTCCTCCCCGACCTGGACCGGGAGCGCCTCAACGTCAAGGTCGTGGCCGCCATCAGCCCGCAGCTGTTCCGCCTGCAGCCGGCCGACTACCAGGCCCGGACGGTCACGCCGGCGGACCGGATCGACGGGATGTCGATCACCAACCGTGCCGCCCGCCTGATGCACGACTGGGCCGACGGCCCCCTGGCCCTCGAGTACTCGATGGGCTCGGACTGGGACGACCGCTGGCGGACCGGCGGCACGCTCGACGAGGTCATGGACGAGGCGCACCTCACGCCCCCGTACCTGCTCGCAGGGATCGAGCGCTTCGTGCGGGAGCGCGAGTCGCGCCTGCGGCGCGTGCGCGAGGCGCTCGAGGCGGCGGAGTCACGCGGGCCGGGTTGACCTCGGACCCGCTCATGGCCATTACCCACATCCAGCAGCCAGAACGTCCGGAGGAGCACCCCATGCAGCCACTCGAACTCGAACGGAACGTCACGGATGCGAGCGTCTACGACAACACGATCGCGCGGTTTCGCGAGGCTCGGATCGGGCTCCCAACGTTCGCGCAGCTCGCCGACCCCTCCCTGATCCCGGCGAAGATCCGTGCGTCGCTCGCCGAGGTGGGACCCGACGAGGCGCACCCCCTGAACCTGTTCCGGGTCAACTGGTTCAACGACGACGCACGCCGCGGCCTCGCGCCGGTGCCCGGCCACGTCGTCCTCCCCAAGGCGCTCACCGGGGTGGACGCGCGCATCGTCGTCGCCTTCGGCGACCGGTTCCCGATGATCGGAGCCCACAAGGTGCTGGCCGCGTATGGGTGCCTGGTGCCGCGCGTCATCACGGGCCAGTTCGACCCGACGCGTCACCGCGCGATCTGGCCGTCGACCGGCAACTACTGCCGCGGCGGGGTCGCGATCTCGCGGATCATGGATTGCCGGGGCGTGGCCGTGCTGCCGGAGGGCATGAGCCGGGAGCGCTTCGCCTGGCTCGAGGACTGGGTCGTCGATCCGTCCGACATCATCCGGACGCCCGGCACGGAGAGCAACGTCAAGGAGATCTACGACCGCTGCAAGGAGCTCGCCGCCGACCCGGAGAACGTGATCTTCAACCAGTTCTCGGAGTTCGGCAACTACATCGCCCACTACCTGGCCACCGGGTCTGCGCTGCTGAACGTGTTCGACGCCCTCCACGACGAGGAGCCGGAGCTTCGCCTGCGGGCCTTCGTCTCGGCGACCGGTTCGGCCGGGACCATCGCCGCGGGCGACTTCCTCAAGGAGCATGCCGGCTCGCTCACCGTGGCGGTCGAGGCGCTGGAATGCGCGACGATGCTCCGCAACGGGTTCGGCGAGCACAACATCCAGGGGATCGGCGACAAGCACATCCCGTTCATCCACAACGTCATGGCGACGGACGTGGTGGTCGCGGTCTCCGACCGGGCGACCGACCGCCTGGGCGTCCTCTTCAACACGGAGACCGGCCGCGCGTACCTCGGCGGGCGGCGGGACGTGCCGAGCGAGGGCATGGACGCCCTTCCGTCCCTGGGCCTCTCGAGCATCGCCAACATCCTCGGCGCGATCAAGACCGCGAAGTACTACGACATGGGCCCCGACGACGTGATCGTCACCGTGGCGACCGACGGTGCGGCCATGTACGGGAGCGAGCGGGACCTGGCCCTGGGCAAGTACTTTGCGGGTGACTTCGACGAGGTGGCCGCCGGGGAGGTCTTCGGTGAGCACCTGCTCGGCGCCACGACCGACCACCTGCTGGAGCTCTCGCGGGAGGACCGCGAGCGGATCTTCAACCTGGGCTACTTCACGTGGGTCGAGCAGCAGGGGATGTCGATCGAGGAGTTCCGGATCCGCAAGGATCCCGGCTTCTGGAAGGACCTTCCCACCATCGTGACCGACTGGGACCGGATGATCGAAGAGTTCAACGCCCGGACGGGAGCCCTGGAGGCGGGATGACAATCCGACCGGGCGCCATGGCAACCAGCCCCGGGCGCGCCCTCGCCAGCGCCCTGGTCTGCGCCGGGTGCGGCGCCTCGCCGGCGCCCGCCGATCCCTATCCGTTCCGCTGCCCGAATGCCGGCACCGGCGACGACACCGATCACGTCCTGCGCCGCCTGCTGGACGTCCGCGCCGTCGAGTTCCCGGGCGCCGGCGGCGGCGATGCCACTGCCAATCCCTATCTACGCTATCGGCACCTGTTCCATGCCTGGCACGTGGCGCGGGCGGGCGGGATGGACGACGACGTGTACTGCGCGCTGGTCGCCCGCCTGGACGGCGAGGTCGCGAAGGTCGACGGCCGGGGGTTCGTCCCCACGCCGTTCTCCCGCGCGGGCGCGCTCAGCGACCAGCTCGGGTTCGCCCCGGACGGCGGGGTGTGGGTCAAGGACGAGACGGGCAATGTGTCCGGCTCGCACAAGGCCCGCCATCTCTTCGGACTGCTCGTCTACCTGGAAGTGTTGGAGCGACTCGGCCGCGCCGACCCTGCCGCCCGGCCCCACCTCGCGATCGCGAGCTGCGGCAACGCCGCGATGGCCGCGGCCGTCGTCGCGGCGGCGGGCCGTCGCGTGCTGGATGTCTTCGTGCCGGTCGACGCCGATCCCCTCGTCGTGGCCCGGCTGCGGGAGCTCGACGCGCGGGTCAGCGTCTGCCCGCGCGAGCCCGGCGTCGCCGGCGACCCGACCTATCACCGGCTCCGCGCGGTGCTCGCCGAGGGCGCCCTCCCCTTCACCTGCCAGGGCAACGAGAACGGGCTCGCGGTCGAAGGCGGGTTCACGCTCGGGTACGAGATGGCAACCGCCCTCGCGAACGGCCCGGAACTGGATCGGCTCGTGGTCCAGGTGGGCGGCGGCGCGCTCGCGAGCGCCTGCATCGAATCCATCGACGACGCGGTCGCCCTGGGGGCGCTCTCGCGAGCGCCCCGCTTCAACGCGGTGCAGACGGAGGGTGCCTGGCCGCTGCGCCGGGCGTTCGACCGGCTCGCCGCGCGTCTGCCGGCCGGCGCGACGCCCGACGACCTCCGCGAGGCGCTCGCGTACGCCGCGACACACCGGTCCGCCTTCATGTGGCCGTGGGAGGAGGAGCCCCGGAGCGTCGCGCACGGGATCCTCGACGACGAGACCTACGACTGGCTCGCGGTGGTCGAGGGGATGCTGCGCACAGGGGGGAGTCCCGTCGTGGTGGGCGAGGAGGTGCTCGTGCACGCCAACGAGCTCGCCGTGAGCACCACGGGCATCGATGTCGACCCGACCGGCTCATCAGGGCTTGCCGGGCTGCTCGCCCTCCGCGACCGGGGAGACGTCGGCGACCACGAACGAGTCGGCGTCCTCTTCAGCGGCGTCCGGCGCTAGCGTCCGATTCGTCGGCCGGGGCGGGGGCGTCTGGGCGCACCCCGGCCATCATCATGCCGATCTCCTCGCGAGTGGCCGTCCGCGGGTCCGCCGAGCCGATGATCGTCCCCTCGTACATCACGAGGATGCGGTCCGAGATGGTCATGACCTCGTCGAGATCCTCGGAGATGATCACCGTCGCGGTACCACTGTCGCGTTGCGCGACGAGGCGCTGGTGGATGTACAGCGAAGCGGACACGTCGATTCCCCGCGTCGGTTGGGCGACCAGGAGGACGTCGGGCTGGCTCGAGAGCTCCCGGGCCATGATCAGCTTCTGGATGTTGCCGCCGGACAGGCTCCGCACCGGCGTCTCCAGGTTCGGCGTCTTCACGTTGAACGCGGCAACCAGCTCGTCGCAGTGCCGGCGGATGGCCCGGGTTCGCAGGAATCCGAAGCGGCAGAACGCGCGGCTGCCGTAGTCCACCAGCAGGAGGTTCTCGCCGACGCTGAAGTCGGCGACGACGCCGTCCCGCATGCGCTCCTCCGGCACATACCCGAGTCCCGCCGACCGGATCGCGGCAGGGCCGTGTCCCGCCAGCTCGGCCCCGTTCAGCATGATCGAGCCGCTCGTAGGGGGCCGGAGCCCGGCGATCGCCTCGGCGAGCTCCCGTTGGCCGTTGCCCGCGACCCCGGCGATCCCCACGAGCTCGCCCGAGCGGACCTCGAAGCTGACGCCGCCGACGGCCTCGGTTCCCCGATCGGCCTCGACGCGGAGATCAGTCACGACGAGCCGGCTGGCGCCGGCGACACCCCTCGGCGGAGGCTCCTCGGCAGCCACGTGGTGCCCGACCATCATCTCCACGAGCCGCTCGCGGGTCGCCTCGGCGGCGGGCAGCGTGCCGACCACCCGGCCGTTGCGAAGCACGGTGATGCGGTCCGACAGGTCCAGCACCTCGTGGACCTTGTGCGAGATGAAGACGAGGCCGCGCCCGCTCCTGGTCATCTGGCGCAGGACGGCAAAGAGGTCCTTCACCTCCCGCGGTGTCAGGACAGCCGTCGGCTCGTCGAGCACCAGCAGCTCCACGTCGCGATAGAGCGCCTTGATGATCTCCACGCGCTGCCGCTCGCCGACGGAAAGCTGCCAGACGAGGGCCCGCGGGTCAACCCGGAGACCGTACGTCTCCGAGAGCTCGTTGATGCGCGCGGAGACCGTCTCGAGGCCGGTCAGCGGCCCGCGCGTGGACCGGCTGCCGAGCGCGACGTTCTCGGCGACGGTGAGCGTGTCCACCAGCATGAAGTGCTGGTGGATCATCCCGATCCCATGTCGGATCGCGCTCGAGGGCGAGCCGATCGCGACCCGGTGACCGTTGATCCTGATCTCGCCCTCGTCCGGCCGGTAGAGCCCGTAGAGCACGCGCATGAGCGTGCTCTTCCCGGCGCCGTTCTCGCCAAAAAGCGTGTGGACCTCTCCGGCCCGGACGTCGAAGTCGACCGCGGCGTTGGCGACCACCCCGGGAAAGCGCTTGGTGATCCCGCGCATCTCCAGGATCGGGACCCCGGCAACGCCGGTCGCGTCCCCCGGGGTGGTCGCCGCCACGGTCATCGTTCCTGACTTACCCGTGGATCACTGCGGAACCGTGACGGACCCGTCGGTGATCCCCTTGATCAGCGAGTCGGCCTTTGCCTTCACCTCGGCGGGCAGGTTGAACCCGGGATTGAAGTCGATCTTCGCTCCACCGTTGGCGAGGGTCGCCGTGAAGGTCGTGCCGCCGAGCTTGCCGCCCTGGATGTCGGTGAGGATCTCCCCGACGATCGGGGACCAGTCGTAGACCTGGCTGGAGACGACGTTGGACTGGGCGAGGGACACCTGCGTCCACTGCGTCCCGAACCACGGAAGATTGTTCGTCTTGGCGACGCCGATCGCCCCGACGACGGCCTGCGCCGTGCCCGTCAGCACGTCGGCCTTGTTGGCGACGAACGTCGTCGCGGCCGCGGACATCAGGCTGACGTCGCTGAAGGAACCAGTGTAGACGGGGATGCAGCTGATCGAGGACGCCACGGACTTGGCGCCCGCACAGAACCCATCGACGTAGAGCTTGGCATCACCGACGGCGATCGGGCCGATGACCCCCAGCACCTTCGACTTGCTGAGCATCGCCGCCATCGCGCCCTGGACGTAGCCGCCTTCGTTCGAGTTCACCTGGTAGGCAAACACGTTCGGGAGATCGTAGGTGGATCCCGCGGTGCCCCAGGCGAACGAGACGTTCGGGAACTTGGGCGCCAGCTGCTGGATCGTCGATCCGTACTGGGACCCGTGGGCGACGATCAGGTTGAAGCCCTGCGTGGCGTAGGTCTGGATCACGTTCGCGGCGGTTGCCACCACGAACTGGTTGTCGGAGACGGCGATCTCCAGGTTGTACTTCCCCTTGAGCGAGTTGAGCGCCTCGACCATCGACTGGGTGAAGGCAAGGTCATTGACCGCGCTCGGCGCGATCAGGGCCACCTTGAGCGTGGTAGCGGCGGCGCTCGGGCTGGGCGCGGTCGACGGGGCTGCGGCGGCGCTCGGGCTGGGCGCGGTCGACGGGGCTGCGGCGGCGCTCGGGCTGGGCGCGGTCGAGGCGGGCGCGGGGGTGCTGCTGCTGCCACAGGAGGCGGCGACCAGCGCCACCAGCACGGCGGGCAGGATGAGCGAGAGCCTGTGGTCTGGGTGTCTATGCATCGTGATCTCCTTCGGAGGGATCCTGGGTCGGGTTCGCGCTTCCGAGCGCTGGGGCAGTGGGGACGGGCACTCGATTCGCGTCAACCCTCCCTCTCGTATGGTCTGCCAAGAGCGGCCGGCTGCCGGAACCGACGGGCGAGGAAGAGCAGCGCCAGGACCGTGATGACCGCGGGCGCGGTCGCAGCGAGGTCGGATGCGTTGAGGGGAATGATCCCGAGCGACTTCCAGGTGAGGATGACCACCCCGACGAGCCCGTACAGCAGCGCCCCGCCCATGACCCCCACCGGTCGCCACGCGCCGAAATAGACGAGCGCAACGGCAATGAACCCCTCGGCCTGGGTCAGGTTCACCTGGAAGATTCCGCCGTACATGAGGAGGCTCGCGCCGGCGAGTCCCGAAAAGGTGGACCCGATGATCAGGGTGGACCAGCGAATCCGGGCGACGCTGACGCCAAGGCTGTCCGCAGCGGCCGGGTTCTCCCCCACCGCCCGGATCTTCAGCCCGTAGGTCGTGCGGTTGAGGACGAAGGAGACGACGGGGACCAGCAGGAAGGCCAGGTAGACGAGCAGGCTCTGCCGGAAGAACATCCCGCCGATCACAGGGACGCCCTCGAGGAGCGGGATCCCGACCGGCGGCAGCGTGGCGATCGGCAGCGGCGTGCCGACGAGCTTCTGGAAGAGCAGCGCGCTGAAGCCGAGGCCGAAGAGGTAGACCCCGATGCCGCTGATGCCCTGTTCCGCCTTGAGCGTCACGCTCACGAGGGCCGTGACCACGCCCATCACCGTGCCCGTGGCCGCGCCCGCAAGGACGGCCAGGATGAGGTTGCCCGTCTTCAGCGCCGTGTAATACGTGGCGAAGGCGGCCAGGAGCATGATCCCGTCGACGCCGAGGTTGATGACCCCGCTTCGCTGGCCGATGGTCTCGCCGAGCGCGGCAAGCAGGAACGGCGTCGCGAGCGCGATCCCGGATGCGACGGTGACCGTGAGGACGTCGACCGTGAAGAACTGGTTCATTCGCCGCCTCGTCCATCGGCGATCGGAAGCGACGTGCTGTCGGGCGGGCGCGGCGGGCGGGCGGCTCGAGGGCCCGCGAGCGTGATCGTCCGGGCGCGCGCGCGCCGGCGCAGGTACTCGAGCGAGACGACAAGGACGACGACGATCCCGCTGAGGGCGGTGACGAGGTCGGAGGGCACGCCGGTGGCGACCTGGAGCGCCGAGCCACCCACGATGAGACCACCGAAGAAGAACGCCGAGAAGATGGTCCAGAGCGGATTGAGGCCGCCGAAAAGCGCGACAACGATGCCGTTGAAGCCGGCGGACCCCGTGAACCCGGTCAGGCTCCCATCCGTCACCATCCGGTGCGAGATGCTGCCGAAGACCAGGATCGCGCCGGCGATCCCGCACATCGCCCCGCTCAGGGTCATCGCCATCGTGATCGTCCGTTTCACGGGCATGCCGGCATACGCCGAGGCACTCCGCGAGAGGCCGACGCTCCGGATCTGGAACCCGAAGCTGGTGCGCCATAGCAGGACGTACACGCAGACCGCCACGAGCACCGCGATCGGCACGCCCAGGTGCAGCTGCGTGCCCGGGACCAGGATGGGCAGCTGCGAATTCGGCGACAGGATCTTCGTCTCGGGGATGAGACCGCCGACCGAATCCGGCGACTGGTCGACCATTGGCCCGGCCAGCAGGAAGTTCATGACCTGGACGGCGACGAGGTTGAGCATGATCGTGCTGAGGATCTCGTTGACGTTGTAGTTTGCCTTGAAGATGCCCGGTATGGCGCCCCAGATGGCGCCGCCCGCGGCACCGGCAAGGAGCACGAGCGGGATCAGGACGACGCTCGGCAGATCGGGGAGCGCGAGGGCGGTCGCCGCCCCAGCCAATCCGCCCATCGCGATCTGGCCCTCGCCGCCGATGTTGAAGACGTTGGCCCGGAACGCGATGCAGATCCCGACCCCGACGAGGAGCAGGGGAACCGCCTGGATCGCGGTGCTGCTCAGCGCGTAGCTTCCGCCGAACGCCCCTTTCAGGAGCGCGACATAGCCGGTGACCGGGTTTGCGCCGAGGACCAGCATCATCACGGCGCCGAGCAGCAGGGCGACGACGAGCGCCGATGGGATCGCGAACCAACTGAGCAAGAACCGACCCAGATTCGCGCGGCGGTCGGCGACGGTCACGCCCATCAGCCGGTCGGCTTCACGTTCGCTCATGCCCGCCCCTGGTGTGACCGGAGAGCAGCTCGCCCCCTCGTCCACAGCTTCCGCGAAGGCGCTGGAAGAACGAGTCCTCGCGGCGACCTCGCGAACAGGGCACGGCGCGGGTCGCGGATGCGGATGGGTCTCGGATGGCTCGGGCAGCCGAATCTGGGACACGAGATTGGTGCTGGCGAGAAGCGTCGCATCACCGAATTTCTCACCCCAGGCGCCAGACGCTAGTCATCTGACATCCCCTCCGAGCCTGCATTGTGGCATGGGGCGGCAAGCGGCTCCCCAGTGCCATTCGGCCCGTTGTCTCGGTCGTCGGCGCCGGCGGACGGTCGTCCGAACGGGCAGACCGGCACCGACGGACGCCCGGGTCGAGGCAGGTCCGTGCCCGGCTCGATCGACTGGCCGGGCAGTCTCGACTGGGGCAGACTCGCCCCGGCCAGCCCCGGCGAGGGCGCGCGCCGTCGCCCACCGGACGCGACGAGACCGTCTCAGGGTCGCGGCTCCTCCCCGGCGTCCCATTGCGCAGCCGCCGGACCTCCGCGGCGTCATCGGGCGCGAGCACGCGCCCGGCACCGGGCCGTGGTGCCATGGGGTCTCGGCGGCACGGCCTGGGCGCCATCGGGCGCAACGTGCCGAATGGCACTGGGGACGGCGTCGGTGGGCTGTGGCACAATGCGAACAGGGTGGATGTCAGATGACTAGCGTCTGGCACCGGGAGTTGCGGATCGTGATGCGACGGCTCTCATCAAGACCAGCATCGTGCGCCGGATCCGGCCGCCCTTCGTGGCCCGCGATGCTGCCACGCGACCCTGCGGCCGACGACACGGAGACGAGGCGGGTGCATGGTTCGCCGTAACCTGACCCTGGCCCGGCAGGCGGCCCAGGAGGTCATGGAAGGGATCCACTCCGGGGCACTGGCCGGCGACGACGGCCTGCTGCCGTCGGAAGCCGCGCTCAGCCAGCGGATCGGCGTGAGTCGTGCCACCCTTCGAGAGGCGCTCTCGCAGCTGGAGCAGGGCGGCTTCATCGTCCGCCGTCATGGGATCGGAACCTTCGTCAGTCCCCGCCACCCCCTCGTGGTGGCCGGGCTCGAGGAGCTCCAGAGCATCGAAACCCTCGCGCAGCGGACCGGGGTGGAGATCCACATGGGCACGTGCGAGATCCGGGAGCGAGCCGCCGACCCGGGCGAGGCCGAGGCCCTGGAGATCGCCGCGGGGACGCCGGTTCTCGCCGTCGAACGCGTGATGCTGTCGGGCGATCGTCCGATCGCCTTCCTCATCGACGTGGTCCCGACCGATATCCTGGACGCCGTGGACCTGGGGGACGCATTCGACGGGTCGGTGCTGGACCTCCTCCTGCGACGCGGCGATCCCCCGCTGAAGCACTCCCACACGGAGCTGGTCGCCGAGGCGGCGGACAGCGGCCTGGCGAAACGCCTGCGCCTGCGGGTCGGCGACCCGCTTCTCACGTTCACGGCGCGGCTCGTCGCCACGAGTGGGCGGGTCGTGGACTACTCGGTCAGCTACTTCAGCCCAGGTCACTTCCGCTTCCATGTCATTCGTCGCGTCAACCAGCTCTCGCCGCAGGTTCCGGAGGTTCCCGGGGCGCGCGGGCAAGCGGCTGACCTTGTCGTGGCGGCGCCGCTCGAGGCACGCGTATGAGGCGCGCCGGCGCAGGTGTTCGAGGCCAGAGAAGGGTCGGAAGAATGGTTCTTTCGGCGATTCCGTTGAACCCATAGAAAGGGGCACATGATGCGTAGCTTTGCCGGCCGCGACATCCTCTCGCTGAAGGACTTCAGCCGGGACGAGTACTTCCGCGTCTTCCAGGTCGCCGACGACCTGCGGCCGTTCGCGCGCGATCGCCGCAACACGGACCTGCTCAAGCACAAGACGCTCCTGACCGCGTTCTACCAGCCGAGCACCCGGACGCGGCTCTCCCACGAAGCCGCCATGCATCGCCTCGGCGGCCACGTCCTGGGCTTCTCCGACTCGAAGATGACCCGGGCCGGCGACTTCTACCAGGAGTCGATCAAGGACACCTTCCACATGCTGGAGTACTACGCCGACGTCATCGCGATCCGGCACTTCCAGCAGGGCGCCCCGGCGGAGGCGGCGAAGTGGTCGTCCGTGCCGGTCATCAACTGCGGCGACGGCTGGGGCGAGCATCCCACCCAGGTGCTGACCGATCTCTACACGGTCCTCCGCGAGAAGGGGACGCTCGACGGGCTGACCTACCTGCTGGTCGGCGACATGCGGATGCGGACGATGCACTCGATCCTGTACGCGCTGAGCCAGTTCGACGCCAAGGCGATCGTCGTGGGCCCGCCTGACATGAGCCTGCTGCCGGAGTTCAAGGCGGAGATCGACGAGCTCAACGTCGACTACGTCGAGGCGGGCGACGTCCGCGACGTCATCGGCGAGGCGGACGTGATCTACATGGAGCCCGTCGTCCAGGCCGACTACACGTCATCGCGCGTGGAGCGCGGCGACAAGGTTGGTCTGACCCCGCCCGAGTACTGCGTCACGCGCGAGCTGCTGCGCGACAAGGGCAAGCGCAGCTCGATCATCCTCCACTCCCTGCCGCGCATGGACGAGCTGCTGCCCGACGTCGACGCGACGCGCCACCAGCGCTACTGGGCAGAGGCCTTCAACGGCGTCGCGCTCAAGATGTCGCTCCTCAGCCTGATCCTCGGCGCGGCGGAGTAGGCGGCCATGCAGACGGACCTTCGCGGCCGCGACCTCATCAGCCTCCAGGAATGGACGAAGGAGGAGATCGACACCGTCCTCGAGGTCGCCCTCCAGCTGAAGCGCGAGCGGGCGCTCGGGATCCCGCACCCGCTCCTGCGGGATCGCGTCCTGGCCATGCTCTTCTTCTTCTCCTCCACCCGAACGCGCGCCTCGTTCGAGGCGGGCATGGCCCAGCTGGGCGGCCATGCCCAGTTCATCGAGAGCCGCACCACCCAGATCTCGCATGGCGACACGCCGAAGGAGATCGGCGAGATCCTGGGCCGCTACAACGACGGGATCGCCATCCGGAACGTCGACTGGGGCGTCGGGAACCAGTACATCCGGGACGTGGCTGCGGCCAGCCGCGTGCCCGTCCTCAACATGCAGTGCGACCTGTTCCACCCGCACCAGTCGCTCGCCGACCTGCTCACCATCCACGAGAAGAAGGGCAATCCCCGGGGACGCACGATCGCGATCAGCTGGGCCTACGCAGCCAGCTACCAGAAGCCGATCAGCGTGCCCGTGGACCTCTCGCTCCTCACGACCCGCTACGGGATGCACGTCCGGCTGGTCCATCCGCCGGAGTTCAAGCTCCCTGCCGACATCGTCGCGCAGGCGGCGGAGAATGCACGGCGGTCGGGCGGCAGCTTCGAGCTGATGGACGACTTCGACGCCGGCATGGCGGGCGCGGACGTCGTGTACGCGAAGAGCTGGGGCGCCATGCTCACGGCCAAGGACGAGACCGAGGGCGCCGAGATCGCCAGGAAGTACACGGACTGGATCACCGACGAGCGGCGGATCGGCCTCGCGGCCGAGGACGCGATCTACATGCATCCGCTTCCCGCCGACCGCGGCGTCGAGGTGGCCGACGCGGTGATCGATGGGCCCCACTCGGTGGTCTACGACGAGGCCGAGAACCGGCTCCACGCCCAGAAGGCGGTCATGGCCCTCACGATGCGGTAGCGCATCGGCATCGCCACGGGTCTCAGCGCGCGGCACTTGGCCGAACACGGCCCGGGCGCGCGGCCCTGAGCTGCGCGCCCCCTGCATCTGTCCAGACCAGCCCCGGAACGCGGGGCATCGCACACGTCGGGTCGTCGAGCGCGCGCAGCCACTCGCTTCCCGCGGCCGGGAAGCGAGCCCGGAAGAGCGGCGCCAGCTCGAGGACGAGCGCCCGGTTTCGGCGGGTACCCCGGATGACCCACGCTCCGGCGACCGTCCAACCTGGCAGCCTGCGTCTCACCGCCGCCACCTTCTCGTCGAAGGATCGCATGGCCTGGCCGACGTCGAGCAGGAGATCCCAGATCTCGAACACCGCGGCTTCCCGGGATCCGGTGCGAGTGGTGAGCACATCGATGACGCGACCGGTCGATCCCACGACGACCGGCATCTCCGGCGCGACGGCCCACGATCCGGCGGAAGCCCGCTCCACGATGGCGCTCTGGCGCCGCAGGTGCTCGATGTCGCGGGGCGGATCAGCTCCGGGCGCCCGGTCGAGGAATCCGACGAGCTCCTGGCCAACGGTGGCAGCGGCAATCGCCCACGTCGCGAGCGGTGCGCTGGCACCGAGCCCGCGCTCGAGGTTGCTCCATCGGGCCTGGCTCAGGCGCGCGCTCGCCGCGCAATCCCGCTGGGTCCTGCCGGTGTGCGCGCGGGCATCCCTGAGCGCGACGCCCAACCGAGCCGCAACGTGGTTTGCACGACGCCGTCCGGCGAGCACCTCCCGGGTGGCCCGTCGCTTCGGTCCCGGGGGGCTGGTCGCACGCGGGCCCTCGTCAAGGTCAGTCGCCATATCAACGCCATGATTACCGGACGGGCTTTGCCCCGGCTTATCCGGGTTCCGCCGACGGCCGGGCCCTTCGGCACCGCCCGAACCCGGGTCGGCCGAGCGTCGCGTGCCTGGATGTCGGCGCCCTCAGCGGCCTCGGGCCAGCGTGCAACCGGGCCGCGGCTCTGTCGGCGCGCGTCTCGCCCGGATTCCTGTCGGCGAGTGACGGGGTTGATACGTCGATAGGTTCGTTCGACCAGGGCCCACGCGACGAGCGTCGCCCGCGGCCTCCCTCGCAGTGACGCCGCCTGAAGGCGTCCCGCCGGCGGCCCGCAGAGGGGCCCCACCGGTCCCATGCCGCCAGCGGTCCTTCAGAAGGCCTCGAGGTAGCGGTCCAGCTCCCACTGGGTGACCTGGGCGCGGTATTCGTCCCATTCGGCCTGCTTGGCATCGAGGTAGTGCTCGAGCACGTGCTCCCCGAGCGCGTCGCAGATGACCGGGTCGGACTTGAGCTCCTCGAGCGCGTCGCCCAGCGTTCCCGGAAGCTCCTTGATCCCGCGCTCGGTGACGCGCGCGGCATCCATCTCGAAGAGCGACTCCTCGACCGGGTCGGCGAGCGTGAGACCGTTCTCGACGCCGTCGAGACCCGCCGCGATCATCACGGCGAACGCGAGGTAGGCGTTCGAGGACGGGTCCGGGCAGCGCACCTCGGCGCGGGTGCCCTCGATGGACTTGCCCGGCGAGATCATGGGGACGCGGATGAGCGCCGAGCGGTTCGTGCGGCCCCACGTGATGTAGGTCGGCGCCTCGTACCCCGGCACCAGGCGCTTGTACGAGTTCACCGTGGGCGCGAGGATCGCGACCATCGAGCGCGCATGGGCCAGGATCCCGGCCATGTACGAGCGGGCCAGGTCCGAGAGCCCGTACTTGTTGGCGGGATCGGCGAACGCGTTCCGCTTGTCGGCGATCGAGTACAGGCTCTGGTGCGTGTGCATGCCTGAGCCGTTGATCCCGAAGATGGGCTTGGGCATGAACGTGGCGTAGAGGCCGTGCTGCTGGGCGATCGCCTTGAGCGCAAACTTGAAGGTCACGGCGTTGTCGGCCGTGCGAAGCGCGTCCGAGTACTCGAAGTCGATCTCGTGCTGACCCGCGGCGACCTCGTGATGGGCGGCCTCCACCCTGATCCCGAAGGCCTCGAGCGCATCCACCATGTCCTGGCGGACCTCCTGCGCGAGGTCGGTCGAGAAGTCGAAGTAGCCCGCCAGGTCGTGCGGGAGCGGCGCGACCTTGCCGTTCGCGTCGCGGTTGAAGAGGAAGAACTCCAGCTCCGGCCCCATGTTGACGATGAAGCCGAGCTTCCTGGCGCGCTCGACCTGTCGGCGCAGGACGAAGCGCGGGTCGCCCACGAACGGCTCACCGCGCGGCGTGAAGACGTCGCAGATGATGCGGGCGGTGCCCCGGGGACCGCTCGCCGGCTGCCACGGGATCTCCGCATACGTGCTCATGTCCGGCATCAGGTACTGGTCCGACTCGGCGATCCGGGTGAATCCCTCGATCGAGGACCCGTCGAACCACGTCCCGTGCTTGACCGAGCTCTCCAGCTGGTGGATCGGGATCGTGACTGCCTTGACGATCCCCAGGACGTCGGTGAACTGGAGCTGGATGAACCGGATCCCGTCCGCCTGGGCCTTCTTGATGATCGCGAGCGCGGCGGACTCGGCCACCTTAACCTCCTCGAGCAGGGACGGGCATGCGGGGCCCGCCGCTCACGTGTGTCGTTCGAACGTCACCAGCGACGATCGACCGTCGGGCGGCCCCGAGGATAGCAGCGGATACCCACGGGAACCACGCGCGATCGCTCCCCCCGCCGCGAACGTCGGACGCGCTCGAGACGTTCGGAGCCCCTCCGGCCGAGGCTCGAAGAGGCTCCGGGAACGGATGCGCGCGGACCGAGCCCGCCGGCTCAGTACTGGAACAGCAGCTCGCGATACTTGGGAAGCGGCCAGAGGTCATCGGACACGAGCGCCTCGAGCTCGTCGGCCACGGCGCGCACGTCGTTCTGGGCGGGGATGACCTTGACGCAGAACGCCGTCGCCTCGGCCTGCACCGAGCTGGCGCCGTGGGCGGCATGCTGTGCCGCCTCGAGCACGTGGATCGCGTCCACGAGCCCGTCCGCGAGGGCTGCCACCCTGTCCGCGACGGCAGCCACGCCCTTCGATCGCCCGGACGCAGCCGCGAGCTCGCCAAGGTACCGGGCGGCCGCGGGCAGGATCATGGTGGTTGCCATGTCCAGGGTGCAGTTGGCTTCGATGTTCTGCACCTTGACGTAGCGCTCCCAGTTGATCTCGACGCGTGCGGCGAGCTCCCGCTCGGAGAGCACGCCGAACTTCGAGAACAGCGCCTTGGCCTTCGGCGTCGTCAGGGCGGGGAGCGCGTCGACGGTCGACTTGTTGTTGGGCAGCCCACGCTTGGCAGCCTCCGCGTGCCACTCGTCGGCGTAGTTGTTACCTTCGAACAGGACCTGCTTGTTCTTCCCGACGATCCCGGACAGGATCGTGGTCAGCCCCTCGAAGTCGCCGTGCTCGAGCTTCTCGAGCTCGTCGGCAAGCTTGGCCAGCGAGTCGGCCACCGCGGTGTTGAGGACGGTCTGGGGCCAGTAGATCGGGGCCGACGAGCCGACCGCGCGGAACTCGAACTTGTTGCCCGTGAACGCGAACGGCGACGTCCGGTTGCGGTCGGTGGCGTCCTTCGGCAGGACCGGCAGCGACGTGACGCCGAGCTCCAGGGACCCGCCCTTCTTGGAGGCGGACGCGGCGCCCTTCTCCAGCTGCTCGATGACATCCTCGAGCTGCGAGCCGAGGAAGATCGAGACGATGGCCGGAGGCGCCTCGTTCGCGCCCAGCCGGTGGTCGTTGCCGGCGTCGGCGATGCTCGCGCGCAGGAGGTCCGCGTGGACGTTGACGCCGCGGATGACCGCGACCAGGAAGGCGAGGAACTGCGCGTTCGCGTGCGGGTCGTGGCCTGGATCGAGGAGGTTCTCGCCTTCGTCCGTGGCCATCGACCAGTTGTTGTGCTTGCCCGAGCCGTTGATCCCGGCGAACGGCTTCTCGTGGACCAGGAACATCAGGTCGTGCTGGCGCGCGAGGCGCCGCATCATGCTCAGGACGACCATGTTGTGGTCGGATCCGACCGACGTCGGCTCGTAGACCGGGGCCATCTCGAACTGGGCGGGCGCCACCTCGTTGTGGCGCGTCTTGGACGGGATGCCCATCCGCCAGAGCTCGCGATCGAGGTCCATCATGAACGCGAGCATCCGCTCGCGGATGGTGCCGAAGTACTGGTCCTCCAGCTCCTGGCCCTTGGGCGACGGGGCGCCGAAGAGCGTGCGGCCGGTCAGGACGAGGTCGGGGCGCTGCTCCGCCAGGCGTCGGTCGACCAGGAAATACTCCTGCTCCGGACCGATGTTGGTGAACACGCGGCTCGCGGTCGTGTTGTCGAACCAGCGGAGCACGCGCAGGGCCTGCGTGCCGAGCGCCTCCTGTGAGCGCAGCATCGGGATCTTGTGGTCCAGCGCCTCGCCGGTGTACGAGACGAACGCCGTCGGGATCGTCAGCGTCACGCCGTTCGGCTCGACCTGCAGGAAGATCGGGCTGGTGAGGTCCCAGGCGGTGTAGCCACGGGCCTCGAAGGTGGACCGGATGCCGCCGGACGGGAACGAGCTCGCATCGGGCTCGCCCTGGAGGAGGTTCCTGCCGGAGAACTCGGCAACCGTCCGGCCGTCGCCGGTCGGGTTGAGGAACGAGTCGTGCTTCTCGGCCGTGGAGCCGGTCATCGGCACGAACCAGTGGGTGTAGTGGGTCGCCCCGTGGGAGAGCGCCCATTCCTTGACGCCGTGCGCGACCGCGTCGGCGATCACGGAGTCGAAGGGCTCGAGGCCGTCGATCGTGCGGCGCAGCCGCCGCAGGATCGGCCTGGGCAGGTACTGCCGCTGGGCGACCTCGTCGAACACGTAGCTGCCGTAGATCTCCTCGCCGGCGTGCTCGAGATAGTCCTGGGTGGAGGCGACGCGGTGGTTGGAGATCGCCTCGATGGCCGTGGTTCGAGCGGTCATGTGACTCCTACCTGGTTGATGGGCGCGTGCTCCGCCTGCCTGGGACCGGATCGGCGCGGCGCGGCGCGTGAGCGCCGCCCTCGGGCGACGCGTGAGCGACGCCCCCGGGCGACGCGTGAGCGCCGCCCTCGGGCTACGCATGATCGGAACGCGAGGGACGCATCCGGGATCGAGGGGAAGAAACTACCCCACCGCGGTGAGCAGTCCAAGGCCCCGGGTCGCGGAATCTCCGAAATGTCCCGCAAATGAAACGTATCCGCGGCTGTACCTACACGCTGGACCGTCGCGGGTCAGCCGGCGGGACGCCGCCGCGCGACGAGGTCCGTGAGAAGCGCCCCGAACTCGCGTCGCAGGTCCACGTAACGGTCCGCGTGCGCCGCCAGGCGAACCTCGCCCGCCGGCGCGATGCGTGCCCAGACGCGCCGGCGCGGGAAGTAGAACGTGATCGCCAGCCCCAGGATCAGGAGCAGGAAGCTGAACCACACGATCGGCGCGCCGGGATCGCGCCGGACGACGATCCCCGAGTAGGCAGAGATGGCGTCGACGGTGACGGTGAAGTCGACGTTCTGCGGCGCGGCAGAGTCGCCAGGACCCGCGAGCCCCTGGAACAGGGTCTGGTACGCGGTGGGGTTGCCGGCGGCGTCGGTGGCGGTGGGCCGCACCGCCACCACGAAGAGCGGCGTCGGGGTGCCGGCCTTCGCCATCACCAGCTGGACGACCGCGTCGCGGCCGGGCACGACGAGCTGCCCGGTCGGAAGCCCACCGGCAGAGGAATCGAGCGGGACCGGTCCCGACCACAGGAGGCCGCCGCCGCGCGCCCGGATCGTCAGGTCGATGGCCGGCCCGAAGAAGTTCTGGTGGAACGTGTACCCGCCCGCGCTCAGCGGATCGTTGACCCGGATGGTCTTCCGCGCGATCTCGCGCCCGTCCTGGTAGACGGCGAGGTCGGTCGCGAAGTCCATGAACCGGCCGCTGGCGTCCTGCGGTGCCTGGAAGGCGAGGTTCTTGACGCTCACCAGGCCGGATGTCCCGATGCTCTCGATGGGGATCGCCTGCCCGATCGGGAGGAGGAGCCCGGACTCGAAGCCGAACCGGCTCGTCACGGCGGCGGCAAGCAGGAACCCCACCAGCCCCGCGTGGCTGATGAGCGTCGCCATCTTCACGTACTGGTGGCGATCGCCGTAGACGTAGCGCGTTCCGTCGGCGGCCGATTCCTCCCGGATCCGGAACCGGGCGCGCCGCAACGCAGCCCGGACGTCGTCGGCCGCGAGGCCCTCCGCGATCACGGCTCGGTCGGGCACGCCCGGGTCATAGAAGGCGTCCGGCTGGCGGACCCTGACGTGGCGCGACTGGCGCCACAGGCGCGGCGTCCGGTCCAGCGTGCAGACGACGATGGAGACGACGAGGAGGGCCAGCAGGAGCGTGAACCACCACGCGCTGAAGACGCGGAAGAGCTGGAGCCGTTCGAGGAACGAGACCGCACCGGCCCCGAGCGACGGCTCGAGGCGGGCCCGGACCTTGTCCATCTGCTCGACGTAGTCGGCCGCGCTGCGGGCGGCGATCGAGGGGAGCTGGGGCAGGATGATCCCGACCACGCCTGCGAGCGCGATCGCCACGATCTGGACGACCGCGAAGCGCACCGAGGTGAGGAGCCGGTAGACGCCACGCCCCAGGCTCGCGACCGGGTTCGTCGGCCGGCGCGCGAGGATCGCCGGGCCGCCGTCCGGCAGGGCGCGCGTCGTGGCCACGGGTCAGGCGGTCGCGGGTGTCGGTGCGGCGACGCCGAATGCCACCGCGGACGTGGCGCGGGCGGCATCGGTCTGGCAGACCGGGACCGACGAAGGCGGCTGATCCACGCGCGGAACCGATGTCGCCGCCCGGATCGCGCGCGTCGTGAACCCGTCATCCATCGCCGGATCGTACACCGACGCCCGACGGCGCCCGTCCGGCACGCCCGCGGAACCCGCGGACCCGGCCTCAGCCCGCCCGGTCCATCTCCCGGCCGACGGGGACCGGCGTGCGACGCCCGGCGGCCGGCGATGCCGGGACCATGACGGGCGTCATCTCGCCCGGTGCGGCGTACGGCCCGCCGATCCGGTTCTTGCCGCGCTGCTTCGCCGCATACATGGCCTCGTCGACCGCATCGATCAGCTGGTCGAGGGTTCCCCCGTCGTCGGGCCATGCCACCAGCCCGATCGAGACGCTCACCGGGACCGGCCCATCCCGTTCGATCGTGCGCATCGCGGCGACGCCCTGGCGGATCTTCTCGGCCACCACGAACGCGCCGGTGGGGTCCGTCTCGGGAAGGAGCACCACGTACTCGTCGCCCCCGAGGCGCGCGGAGGTGTCGATCCGGCGAACGCCGTCGCGGATGACGTCGGCAACGCCGGCGAGGACATGGTCCCCGGCGCGGTGCCCGTACGAGTCGTTGACCTCCTTGAGGTTGTCGAGATCGGCCATCAGGAGGCAGAAGCCGCGCCCGTACCGCGTCCCTCGCTCGATCTCGCGCTCGATCGCGGCGATGATGTAGGCCCGGTTCGCGAGCCCGGTCAGCGCGTCCGTCGTCGACATGCGGACCGCGGCCAGTCGCGTGCGTCGCTGCTCGCGCGCAACGACCATCGCAACATAGGCGAGCAGGATGAGCGAGACGAGGTTGACGCCGACGACCGCGATCAGCCCCACGTCGGGACCGCCCGGCGCAAGCTCGACCGCGATGGCGGCGAGGTAGCTCGCCGCGGCAAGCACCACCAGGATCACGGTCGCGGCCGGCGGCACGACCAGGGCCGCGCCGACGACGATCAGCACGAAGGCGAAGAAGAACGGGCTCGCGCCCCCGCCCGTCAGCAGCACGATGAGCGTCACGAAGACGATCGAGACGCCGCCCTCCACCAGGTACTTCGCGCGGCCAAGGGCCCCGGCGGGCAGGAGGTCATGGGCGACCAGGACGAACAGGCCGGCAATGCCGAGGATCGCGTAGATCGCCCCCTGCCGGTCCGGCCACAGGCCGCTCGTGGACACGAGGATCGCCGTGGAGAGGATCCAGGCCCAGCCGGCGATCCGCACCACGCGGTCGTAGGCGCCGATCGGGACGCCGTCGCCGACGCCCGCGCCCCCGTCGAGCGAGGTAAGGGTCCGGAAGTCGATCGGGGCGAGCGACGCGACCCCGGCCGGGTTTCGTGCGTTCCAGCGCCGACGCTGGAGGAGCAGCGTCGCAAATGCGGCGACCAACGCACCGTCCACGACGCCGACCGCGATCAGGCCCAGCACAAGGCCGGCGTTGGACACGCTGCTCCTCTGTCGGGCGCTCGTCCCGGACGCGGTGGTGACGGAACGCCCTGCCCAAGCATTCTATCCGCGGGCGGCCGGTTGCGATCGACGGCGTCGCATTCGCGCAACGCTGATTCGTCGCGGGCGGGCGTCTCAGCCGACGGGAATCCCGGCTCCGAGGATTGCGGCGCCGGGCGACGGTCTGCTAGCGTCCGTGGCGAGGGGGCGGCGCGCGCCCCACGCCCATGCCCCGGAGGTTGCCCGCCGATGTCGCAGCAGGCACAGCCGCGGGTGCGCACGGGCGAGGTGCGGAGCCCGGCGTTGGAGATCTCGGAGCTCGACAAGCGGATCATCGAGCACCTCCAGCAGGACGGTCGGCGCCCCTTCACGCAGATCGCGACGGCCCTCGGCGTCTCGGAAGCAACGGTGCGTGCGCGCACCAATCGCCTCGTCGAGCGCGACATCCTCCAGATCGTCGGGGTCACGGACCCGCTGAAGCTCGGCTTCCAGCAGCAGGCGATGATCGGCGTGCGCTGCGAGGCCTCCGAGCTCCTCGAGGCCGCCGACGTGATCAACGCGTTCCCCGAGGTCGACTACCTCGTCGTCACCGCGGGGTCCTACGACCTGCTCGTCGAGGTCGTCTGCGAGGACAACGAGGCGCTCCTCACGTTCCTGACCGAGAAGCTGCGCCGCGTGCCCGGCGTCCGCGAGACGGAGACGTTCGTCTACCTGCGGATGCTCAAGCAGGTCTACTCCTGGGGGACGCGCTAGCCCGTCGCGGGCGCCCGGCCCAGGACCGGCAGCGGGCGGCCTCCCTCGGCCAGCCAGCATGCGGCCGCGTGGCCGTTGCCCATGTCGAAGAGGGGCGGCTCCGCGACGCGGCACTTCTCCAGGATCCCGGCGCGTTCCGCCCACGGGCAGCGCGGGTGGAATCGGCAGCCCGTCGGAATCGCGGCGGCGCTCGGCGTCTCGCCGGCCAGGATGTGGCGCTTTGCCCGCTTGCCCGATTCCGGCGGCTCCGGGCTGGGCATGACCGAGACGAGCGCCTGCGTGTACGGGTTGCCCGGCTGTCGGATGACCTGCTCGGCCGTCCCGATCTCCACGATGCGACCGAGGTACATGACCGCGATCCGGTCCGCGATGACCCAGGCCACGGAGAGGTCGTGGGTGATGAACAGGTAGGTCAGCCCGTGCTCGGTCCGGAGATCGAGCATCAGCTTGAGGATCTCGGTCCGGATCGAGACGTCGAGCATGGAGACCGGCTCGTCGGCCACCACGAGCTCCGGTCCGAGCACGAGGGCCCCCGCGATCACGACCCGCTGGCGCTGCCCACCCGACAGCTCGTGCGGGTAGCGGAACGCGAAGTCGGACGCCGGCCGCAGACCCGCCGACTCCAGCGCCTCGAGGACCCGCCGCTCGCGCTCGTCCGCCCGCGGCGCCATCCGCTGGACTTCCAGCGGTTCGGCCACGAAGTCGTGGATGGTCTGCTTGGGGTTCAGCGTCTCGTACGGGTCCTGGAAGATGAGCTGCACGCGGCGCCGGAAGTCGCGGAGCGCCGGGCCGCCCCAGACGTCGGTCACGTCCTGGCCGTCGAGGAGGACGCGCCCGGCGGTCGGGCGGGTCAGCTTGACGATCACCCGCCCGGTCGTGGTCTTGCCCGAGCCCGATTCGCCGACAAGCCCCAGGACCTCGCCGCGCCGGATGGCGAGGTCGATGCCGTCGACCGCACGCACGGCGCCGAAGCGGCGTCGGAGCATCGCGTCGGCGAAGCCGCCCCGGATGGGGAAATGGACCTCGAGGCCCTCGAGGCGGAGGATGTCGTCCGTCACCGTTCGAGCTCCGCGGGGGGCGCCGCCTCCGGGCCCGGCGCGTCCGCGCCAGCGACTTCCGGGAGCGGGATCGGCCGCCGCGCACCGTCGCCGCCGGGCGGGTACAGGTGGCAGGCAACGCGGACGCCATCCGCGTAGCGCACCTCGTCCGGGACGACCTCGCGGCACACGTCCATCACGAGCGGGCAGCGCGGGTGGAACCGACAGCCGGGCGGTGGGGTCCGGAGGTCCGGCGGCGCTCCAGGGATGGTCCCCAGGAGGCGGCGGTCCGAGTCGAGGTTCGGGATCGCGGCCAGGAGCATCTGCGTGTAGGGATGGCGTGGCTCGCGGAAGACCGTCCGGACGGGTCCCTCCTCGGCCACCCGGCCGGCATACATCACGAGGACCCGGTCGCACGTCTCGGCGATCACCGAGAGATCGTGCGTGATGAGGATGAGGGAGAGCCCCAGCTGCTCGCGGAGCCGCTCCAGCAGCTCGAGGATCTGCGCCTGGACCATGACGTCGAGGGCCGTCGTCGGTTCGTCGCCGATCACGATGGCCGGATCGCAGGCAAGCGCCATCGCGATCATCGCCCGCTGCCGCATCCCCCCCGAGAGCTGGTGCGGGTAGGCCGCAGCCCGGTCGCGCGCGATGCCGACCAGCTCCAGGAGCTCCACCGCCCGACGGTTCGCCTCGGCCCGCGGGAGCCCGAGCCGTTCGACGATCGGCTCCGCGATCTGGTCGCCGACGCGGCGGACGGGGTTCAGGGCGTTCATCGCACCCTGGAAGATCACCGAGATCTCACGCCACCGGTAGCGCCGGAGCGCGTTCTCGCTCTTCGTCGCCAGGTCGATGCCGATAGAGCCGGACGGACCCGCCGACGACCTTCGCGTTCGCCGGGAGCAGCCTCAGCAAGCGAGAGCGCGGTGGTGGTCTTCCCGCACCCCGACTCCCCGGCGATTCCCAGCGCCTCCCCGTCGTGGAGCTCGAAGCTGACGCCGTCGACGGCCCTGACCGTGCCGGACGACAGCGTGAAGTAGGTCCGGAGGTTCTCGACCACGAGGAGCGGCGCGCCGGGGTCGGCCTGCTTCGGCAGGGGCCACTGGCGGCGACGGCGCCCCGCGACCGGGGAATCGGACGGCGCCAGCGGAGCGCCCGGGTCCTGCGGGCCGATGGTCATCGGATCTCCCGTCACCGGGTCGCCGACTTCGGGTTCAGGACGTCGTCCAGCGCATTTCCGACGAGCGTGAAGGCCAGGATGACCACGACGACGCAGACGGCCGGCGGGACGATGTACCACCAGGCGCCCAGCCCGGGCGCGCCCGACTGCTGGGCGGCGTTGAGGAGCTGGCCCCAGGACGGCGCGAACGGATCGCCCAGGCCGATGAACGAGAGCGTCGTCTCGGTGAAGATGGCGCCGGCGAACGTCAGGACGGTGTTCGCCACGATCAGGTTGACGACGTTCGGAAGGATGTGGCGCCGCATGATGTGCGCCCGGCTTCCACCGATGACGCGCGCCCGGTCGACGAACATCCGCTCCTTCACGGAAAGCGTCTGGGAGCGAATGATCCGGGCCGTCGAGGCCCAGCTCGTCAGGCCGATCACGACGATGATCACCAGGAGCGTTGCCCGGATCCCGAAGAGCTCGGCGTCCGTCCCCACGATGTCCAGGATGATCGGCGCCAGGACGATGGCGAGGACGAAGGTCGGGAGGACCAGGAAGAAGTCCGTCAGGCGCATGAGGACCTGGTCGGACCGCCCGCCGAGGAACCCCGACACGATCCCGATGACCGCCCCGAGCAGGATCGTGATGAGGGTCGCCATGAGCCCGATCACCATCGAGACGCGAGCCCCGTGGACGGTCAGGTTCAGGATGTCGCGCCCGATCTCGTCGGTGCCCAGGAGGTGCGCTGCCGGACGGCGGTTCGAGCGGCCCGCCGGTCGCGGTGGTGACCGTCTGGAGCGCCCCCACGAAGAGCTGCGGCGCGAGCGCGAGCAGCGCGAAGAAGACGAGGATCGCGGCCCCCACGACGCCGTCCCTGCGCGACGCGTACCGCCGCGCGAACTGGCGCGCGTTGCGCAGGCGGAGGCGCCAGCGGGCTCCTCGAACGTCGACGGGCGCGACCGGGACGGCGCTCATTGGCGCACCCGCGGGTCCAGGTAGCCGTAGACGATGTCGGCCACGAAGTTGGCGAGGACCACCGAGACGCCGAGGAGCAGGAAGATCCCCTGGAGCACCGGGTAGTCGCGCGAGTCGAGGGCATCCACGGTCAGCGTCCCGAGGCCCGGCCAGTTGAACACGATCTCCGCGGTGATCGCGCCGCCCACCACGTAGCCCAGGTTGATGGCGATCAGGGTCACGGCAGGCAGCAGCGCGTTGGGGAACGCGTGCGAGCGCAGGATCCTGCCGTCGGTGAGGCCCTTTGCCCGGGCGGTCGCGATGTAGTCCTCGGCGCGCGTCTCGGTGATCGACGAGCGCATGAGGATCGAGTAGCCGCCGATCAGGCCCAGGCTGATCGTGGCGAGCGGGAGCGCGAGGTGTGACAGCGAGGTCGATCAGGAACTCCACCGGCCCCGCATATGACGCCCCGGCAGTCAGCATCCCCGAGGTCGGGAACCAGCCCAGCCCGGCCGCAAAGATGATGATGAGCGGCATGCCGATCACGAAATACGGCATCGAGTACAGGATCAGGCTGAGCCCGTTGCCGATCCGGTCGGCGAGCCCGCCTCTCCGCCAGCCGGTATAGGCACCCAGGGCAAGGCCGAGGATGATCGCGATCAGCTCTGCGAGCCCGATCAGCAGGATCGTCGGCCCGAACCGGTCGCCGATCACCTCCGTGACCGGCTGGCCCTGGAACTTGATGGAGTAGCCCAGGTCGCCCTGCAGCGTGGAGCCGACGAACGCGACGAGCTGGTCGGGGACCAGCGGCTTGTCGAGGCCCCAGCGCGCCCTGGCGGCATCCCGCTGCTCGACGGTCACGTTCGGGTTGCGCGGGTTCACCCGGTCCGGCGAGCCGGGCATCATGCGGAAAAGGAGGAAGTTGAGCAGGACGATCATCAGGATCGTGAAGATCGCCTGCGCCGACTGCCGGGCAAGGTAGCGCGCGCTCACCGGCGCGGCTCCGCGCCCGTAGCGTCAGCCGGGGGCACGCTCGGGCGCGCGCCCCCGGCATTGCCGCGGAGGGTCGCCGTGCGACCCTCCGCCGTGGCGGTCATGCGGTCGTGGCCGCAGTCGCCGCGATGGCTACTCTTCGTCGCCCGGTGTCGCCCGTCGGCGGCGCATGACGACCATGAGGATGCCCCCGGCGACCACGAGGACCGCGACCAGGATCACGACGTAGAGGACGGTGTTGTCACCCGTCCCGCCGGCCGGAGCGGTGCGTCCCGCCGGTTGCCGATGGCGCGGCCGAGGTGACCGGGGTCGGTGACGCCCCGGGCGCGGTCGTGATGACCGGCGTGGGCGACGGCACGGCCGTGGCGTCCGTGAGCAGGGTGTACTGGAGGGTGCCGTACGTGAACAGCGGCGTCCCGTTCGCCAGCGGCTGGTTCTGCCAGCCAGCGAAGTGGTCAGTGCGATACGCCGCCAGGTTCGCGTCGTAGTACAGGATGTCGTAGACCGCCTGGTCGTAGATGAGGTTCTGCATCTGGGCCAGGATCGTCTTGCGCGCGTCCGCAGTGGCCGCCGCGTTCTGCGAGTCGTACATCTTGTCGAACGCCGGGTTGCAGTACTGGCTGTCCGACGACGAGCCGATCGCATCGCAGCGGAAGATCTGGAGCAGCGCGTTCGGGTCCGGGTTGCCCCCCCAGCCCCACAGCTCGATGTCGTAGTTGGCCTTGAAGTCCTTGCCCGCCTCGGGCGGGAGGACGATGTTGCCCAGCGTCGCCGAGTCGTACTGCTGGGCGGTCACCTTGATCCCGAGCTGGCTGTACCAGTCCTTCACGAACTGGGCGGCCTTCGCATAGGTGTCCTTGGTGTTCGGGTAGTCCAGCCGGAGGCTGATGGGCTTGCCTTCCTTGTCCAGCCGTTGCCCCTGGCTGTCCAGCTTGTACCCGGCCGCGTCCAGCTTCTGCTTGGCGAGCTCGATGTCGAAGGTCCGCGGATGGTCGGGCTCGACGTGCCACGCCCCGAGGACCGGCGGCACGATCGTCGTGCCGACGTCGCCGTAGCCGCCCAGGACGCGATCGACCAGGGTCTTCTTGTCGACGGCGTAGCCCAGCGCGTCGCGGAACGCGGGATCCCAGAGCGCCTTCGTGGATGGCCCGATCCCGGGCGTCAGGGTGCCCTTCGAGGCGCCGTACTCGTTGAAGGCAAGCTGGCTCCAGCCGTTCGAGCTGCCGACGACCGTCTTGACGTTCGGCTGGTTCTCGAGCGCTTTGAGCTGCTCGGGCGTCGCGTCGCGGACGTAGTCGACCTCGCCAGCTTTGAACGCCTGGACCATCGTGTCGGCGCCCTTGAAGAACTGGATCACGACCTCGTCGGCGGCGCCCTGCTTGCCCCAGTAGTCCGGGTTCCGGACGAAGCGGACGAACTGGCTCGTCTTCCATTCCGCGGCCGTATACGGGCCGGATCCGACCAGCGGCGCCACGAACTTGGCGTCGCCGATCGTCTTGTACGTCTCCTTGCCCCAGACATGCTTCGGGATGATCGGCAGGTAGACCTGGAGGACGCGGTCGGACGCATCCGCCGTGGTTGCGATCATCGTCTGGTCGTCCGGGCAGCTGACTGCGGTGACTCCCGCGTCCTTGAGGCTCGGGTCGAGGTAGCCGGCCCCGATGTTCGCCTCATCCTTGATCGCGGCGACGCCGAGGCCCCACGAGAAGCACGCGTCGGCGGAGGTCGCAGGCTGGCCGTCGGACCACTTCATGCCCGTCCGGATGTGGAAGGTCCAGGACTTGCCGTCGGCCGCGCGGGTCCACGAATCCGCGAAGCCGGGGACCGGCTCGAGGTTCGGCCCGAAGTCCACGAGCAGGTTGTAGGTGAGCTGGAAGGTCTCGTACCCGGTGACCAGGAGCGTCTGGTACGGGTTCAGCGCATCGAGATCCTGTGTTGTCCCCACGCGGAGGACGAGGGGATTGGCAGCCCGCGCAGGCAGCGCGGACGCCGGCACCAGGAGCGCGGCGGCGAGCGCCAGGGCAGACCCCAGGCGGATCGCTCGGTGAACGGCGGACGGTCGCATGCTGGCTCCTTCCTTGGGAGCCGCCGCTTGACGCGGTGGCACCCCTCCCGGTTCCGGCCCTCCTCCGGCGATGGCCCACTCTAGGCAGACCGCGGTGAGCCGGTCAACGGGACGGCCCGTTCTGCGGCCCGGCACAAGGCGCGGGGTAACCGTTGGGGCCGCCGTCGTGCTGCGGCCGCCCGGGGTCGTGCTCACCGGTCCAACGCCTCGAGGACCGGTGCCAGCGCATCGAGGGACGCGAGCGTGATCGGGTCGACCACGAGCTGGACGTGCGAGATGCCCTGGGCCGCGAAGGCACGCAGGACGCCGGCAATCTCGTCCGGGGTGCCCGCGACGGGCGGGATCGGCGGTCGGCCCGCCTCGCCCATGAGCCGCCCCGACCCGCCGGGAAGGCGGACCTGGACCGCGAGGGTCCGGGCGACGGTGGCCGGATCGCGGCCCGCGTCGCGGCACGCCGCGTCGACTCGATCGCGGAGCGCCGGCACGCCGGCCGGGCGATTGCCGAAGGCATCGAACCAGGCGTTCCAGGCGTCGACGTGCGGGATCGTGATCGCGAGCATCCGCTCCCCGGTGGAGCCGACCAGGAGGGGCGGCCCGCCCGGACGCGGCCGCGGCGCAAGCTCGCAGTCGCGGGCCGTGAAGTAGGTGCCCGAGAAGTCGATCGCCCCGTCGCGGAGGAGCGTCCGCACGATCGTGAACGCCTCTTCGAACCGACTGATCCGGTGGTCGAACGGGAAGCCGAAGGCGCGGAACTCCGTCTCGTTCCAGCCCGCCCCGATGCCCACCACCAGGCGGCCGCCGCTGATCTCGTCGACGGTCGCGGCCTTCTTGGCCAGCATCGCCGGGTTGTGGAACGCCGTGGCCGCGACGAGGGGTCCGATCAGGACGCGTGACGTCACCGCGGCGAGGCCGGCGAGGATCGTCCATGCCTCCCATGGCCCCCGCGCTCGGTCGTCGCCCGGCCGCCGGTAGAGGAGGTGGTCGCCGTACCAGACCGAGTCGAAGCCCAGCTCCTCGGCCCGCAGGGCAAGCGCGCGGAGGTCGGGCCAGCGCGCCTCCCACTCGATCTCGGGAAGCTGGATCCCGACCGCGAGCGGCCGGCGGCCGGACAGGGGACCCCGGAGGGCAGTCATGGCACGATCCCCGGTCCCCACCAGACGGACGCGGCGATGATCAGGTAGAGCCCGATCAGGGCCAGCCCCTCGAGCCAGTTCGACTCGCCGTCGAAGACGATCACGGCGGCGAGGATGGCCGAGATCGCCACCGTGCCCGCCAGGAGCGGCGTCACGGCAAGGGTCAGCGGCGCGACGCCCATCAGCATCGAGATGATCACCAGCGCGGGCGTCAGGGCGATCGCGACCTGGAGCGACGAGTTGAGGATCAGGCTGACGGCGAGCTCGGCCTGGTTGCGCGCGGCGGCCTGGATGCCGACGACGTTCTCCACGGCGTTGCCGGCGATCGCGACCACGACGAGCCCGGCAAACGCCTCCGACATTCCAAGGGTTGCCATCGCCGGTCGCAGCGCTCCCACGAACCACTCCGAGACGAAGGCCGCGGCCACGGCTGCCCCGGCGAGGACGACAAGGGCGAGCCACTGCGGCCAGAGATGGCCGAAGCCCTCCGCGTCGATCACGGCAGCCGCGGTGGTCGCGGGCGCGGGCCGCCGGTCGCCCCGGATCGAGAAGACGAGCGAGCCGGCGAAGACCACCAGGAGGACGATCGAGACGACGACCGACAGCTCCGCGGCGTGCCCCGCGTCGGGCGCGCCCGGCTCGGTCGCAAGCGTCGGGATCACGAGGGCCCCGACGGCGAGGAGAAGGAGCGTCGCGATCGAACGGCTCGCCCGCGCCCCGAACGTCTGCGTGCCGAACCTGAGTCCGCCCACGAGGAACGCCGCTCCGAGCACCAGCAGGCTGTTGGCGAGGATCGACCCGATGAGCGCGGACTGGACCACGACCACGAGCCCGGCCTGGAGGCTGAAGAGCGCGATGAACAGCTCGGGCAGGTTGCCGAGGGCCGACTGCAGGATCCCCGTGACGGCGGGGCCCTGCCGCGCGCTCAGCTGCTCGGTGCCCTCCCCGACCAGCGAGGCGAGCATCGCGAGCGCGACGGCCGTCACCCCGAACGTCGCGACCGGTGCCGCGGCGGTCACGACGAGCACGGCCGACGCAACCGTGGCGACGATCGCCAGGCCCAGGAGGACGCGGGTCTTCCGCTCGAAGTAGTCGAGGATCGTCAACCCGGTCGCGCTCCTCTGCGCTGCGGCACCGCGGGCACCGTCCGACGCGGGAAGCGTGCCACGTCGACGAGGCCCGCGTGCGGCCTTTTCGTGGCCGCCACCTGGTCCACCGGGCCCCCGCGGACGGCACCGCGCGACGCGACGCGGCGCGGGCCGGTCGACCCTGCGTCCCGGGCCCGGTCAGCCGGCCGCTTCGTCCGGGAGGAGCGGGGTCACGTAGAGCGTGAATTCGGCGCCGCCCGACGTGAACGGCGTGATCTGCGTGGCGGCCGCCAGGATCGGGCCGAGCATCGCTGCGTCCGCGGCGCTCACGACCCCGACCCGCAGGCCGCTGATCCCGCGATCGGGAACCGCGGGCCTGCCGAACGAGGCCAGTGGGGTCGAGAGCGGCCAGGCGATGGGCCGCTGGCTTGTCGCGGGGTCCGAGGCGGCCGGGGCGCCCGGCGCCACGAACACGCGGTACCCCGTCGGGACATACGGGGTGCCGGCGGCGGCAGGTCCGCCCCAGGTGTCGGTGGAATCCGTCAGGCGCGTCAGCAGCGCAAGTGCCGCCTCGCGCTGCGGGTCGGGCGAGCCGCCCGGCCCGCCTCCGGGCTGACCCGGGCCGTGGCCGCCGGCGCCGAGGGCGGGAAAGCGCGTCGTGACGAGCGTGTCGTCCGCCTGCACCGCGAAGACCGTGTCTGCGGCGTCTGCCCCGATCCCGGGGTTGGTCCCACCTCCGGCGTCCAGCCGGGCAGCCGCGATGGCAGCGCGGATCGCGGCGACCCCCGACGCGCCGACCGTGCGCACGGATTCGACCGGGAGGAGCGGACCGGGGTAGATCGCGTTGACGGGCGCCGGCGTGAGGATCCGCCCGTCCGCGTAGACCACGACCACCGGAAGCTGGGCGAGGTGCGCCGCCGGGCCGATGAACCCGCCCTCGGTGGTGATCCGCAGCACGAGCTCCGCGGCGACGGAGGGACTCACGCTGGGAGGCGCCGACGGCGAGGCGGCCGGGGTGTGGAGCGGTGGCGTCGGCGTGGGCGACGAGCCGGGAGAGGTTGCGGGCGCAGCGGAGCATGCTGCAAGCAGGCCGCCGATGATGATGAGGGCCGCCATCGCGATGGCCGGGCTTCGGGTGGACACGGGACCTCCGTCGAGAGCTTTGTCCGGCGCGGGGATCGCGGCGCCGGTGGCTGCATCGACGCACGGTTGGGACGCCGGGTTCCCACCGTTTCGCGGGCCGCGCAACGTGCCATCCCCACGGGTGCCGAGGCGCGCCCGCGCGACGCCACCACGTCTGGCGCGGCTACGCGCCTCCCGAGACGGCCGGGATGACGTGAACGGTGGAGCCCGGCTGGACGGGGGTATCGAGGCCGGCCAGGTCGCCGTCGACGAACACGTTGATGTGCTCGCGGATGGACGGGCCGGCGCGGATGAGGCGGTCGGCGATGCCGGGCGCGGCACGATCGAGTTCCGCGATGACCTCGCGCACCGACGTCGCCTCGACCGCGACGGGCCGGGGCACGCCCGGGAACAGCGCGAGGAGGGCGCGGCTCAGCAGGACGTCCGCCATCGCGCGTGACCCGCTCAGCGCTCGACGATCGCCACGTCCACCGAGGCGATCGGCGGCAGGTTCGCGGCGATCGTCGTCCACGTCTCGCCCTCGTCGGCTGAGCCGTAGATCTGGCCCGTGGAGGTCCCGATGTACACCCCTGCCGGCTCGAGGTCGTCGACCGCCATCGCCTCGCGCAGCACCGAGATGTAGGCGTCTCGCGGTGGCAGGCCGCGATCCAGGCGCACCCAGCTCGCTCCACGATCTCGCGTCCGCCAGACGGCCGGCCTCGCGTCCGGAGCGAAGCGCCCCTTGTCGGCTCCGTTGAGCGGCATCACCCAGGCGGTCCCGGGATCGCGGGGGTGGACGCCGATCGGGAAGCCGAAATCCGAGGGAAGCCCCGCGGTGATCTCCGTCCACGTGCTCCCGGCGTCGTCCGAGCGGTAGACGCCACAGTGGTTCTGCTGGTAGAGGGTCGCCGGCTCGCCCGCCGCCTTCGCGAGCTTGTGGACACACTGGCCGAACTCGGGCGCCGGCCCCGGCACGAAGTCGGCGCGGACACCCGTGTTGCGGGTGTTCCAGGTCGCCCCGCCGTCGCGCGTCTCGAACACCCCCACGGCGCTGATGCCGACCCAGAGGTGCGCCGGGTCGGCTGGATCCGCGACGATCGTGTGGCAGATCAGGCCGCCGTTTCCCGGCTGCCAGTCGGGCCGGCTCGGATGCGCGCGCAAGCCCTCGAGCTGGGTCCACGTCCGCCCGCCGTCATCGCTCCGGAACAGGCCGGCCGGCTCGACGCCGGCATAGAGCGCGCCGGCGGCCGCGGTCACGTTCCAGACGCGGGTGAGGTCGGGCCCCGCATCACCGTAGGTGAGGCCTGCCGACGAATGCGTCCACGTCGCGCCCAGGTCCCCGCTGCGCCATACCGCCGGCCCGAACCAGGGCGAGCCGCCGCCTGCGAGGATCGCCCCGTCCGACGGATCGAGGCTGACGTCGTGGATCGAGAAGCCCTCGCAGAACGGCCCGCGGATCGACCAGC
The DNA here is from genome assembly GCA_963734535.1 of uncultured Chloroflexia bacterium. Taxonomy (GTDB): domain Bacteria; phylum Chloroflexota; class Limnocylindria; order Limnocylindrales; family CSP1-4; genus CTSoil-043. The sequence continues at coordinate 54,258 of CAVTHS010000005.1, forward strand.
TCCGACGCGCCGCGTCGCCGTCGACGATGAAGGCGCCCTTTCGGGTTCCGACCAGGAGAACCGCTCCACGCGACATCGCTCTACCCCCCGTTGGCCTGTGTCGGCGTCTAGGGTAGCCTTGCATGCGCGGGACGGCACGCGCCAGCGCGTCCCACGCGTCGGCGAATTGGCAAGGAGGGGGCCATGAACCTGAACAGCATCCTGATCGGGTCTGACAATCCGCAGCGCCTGGCCGCGTACTACACGGGGCTCTTCGGCAAGCCGGAGTGGGAGGACGGCCCGTATACGGGGTGGCGGATCGGCACCGGCGGGATGCTCGTCGGGCCGCACGACGCGGTCAAGGGCGCCAACCTGCAGCCGGGCCGCATCATCTGGAACATCGAGAGCGACGACGTCGCCGGCGACTTCGAGCGCCTCAAGTCTGCCGGTGCCCTGGTCGTCAAGGAGCCGTACAAGCCGAGCGAGACCTCGCCTGCGCTGATCGGGACCTTCTCGGATCCGGACGGCAACTACTTCCAGCTCGTCAGCCCGATGTAGTCACCGCGGGCATCGCGGCGAGCCGGTCTGACCAGGCCGCCCGCCTGGTCAGACCGGGAGCTCGGGCAGGCTGGCTGCCGCCACCGCCTGGCCGTGCCGTTTCTCCCGTTCGGAGACGGTGTGGAAGGTCAGGGCGGCAGCGGCCCCGGGGTCCTCGGCCTGCAATGCCTCGCGAGCGCGGCGGGTGATGATGTCGCCGCCGGCGCCGGTCATCACCCGCCCGAGCAGGAGGAGATGGTCGAAGTCGTAGAAGTCGCGGTACTCCAGGAGCGCATAGCCGAGGTACGTCCCGATCGTCTCGTAGACGCGCACAGCGCGCGCATCGCCCCGGGACATCAGCTCCTGCAGGCGCACCAGGCGCTCGGGCAGGGAGACGCCGGGCTCGATCTCGATCCCGGCCGGGGCCAGCAGGCGCCCGGCAGCCTGCTGCGAGAGGTACTGGACGCCGCAGCCCCGGTCCCCGGACCACTCGTCGACGGGGGCGGTGGGCGCGTAGTCGATCGGCACGAATGCCAGCTCGTCGAGACGTGACGTGAGGGCGCCTGCGGGCGTCACATACCCGGCCGCCTCGCTCGAGCCCATGGCCACGCCGAGCATCCCTCCGACGCCGGTGAGCATCGCGCCGGCGAGTGCCGTCACCTCGCCGTCGTTGACGACCACGAACGGGATCCCGTTCCAGGCCCGCTGGAGCTCGCCGAAGAGCCCCCGGACACGCCGGTCGAAGAGGTCGCGAGGGACGGACCGGAAGAGCGACGCGACGCGGATCTCGCTATCGACGTAGACGCCCGCAGCGCTCCCGCCGATCGCGTCGACCCGCGGAAGGTGGGCCGCCGCGCGCCGGATCGAATCGTCGATCTGGTCGAGGTGCCATCCGGGATCGACGTGCGTGGCGGGATCCCAGGCGATCTCCTCGCTGAACACGACGGTGCCATCGATCACCGCGGCGGCCTTCCGGTCGCTGGCCCCGAGGTCGAAGCCGATCCGGCAGCCGTCGAGGTGCCGGCCGAGGAGCGAGGCGGCCCCGGCGAAGGAAGGGAAGTCGCGGCGATCCGCGGCCACCACCTCGAGCTGGCTCAGGTAGACCTCGCCGCCCAGGATGCGCGCATCGAACTGGCCGGTTGGGTCGGCCCGGTAGTGGCGGCGCAGGTGCGCAACGAGCGCGGAGGGCCCGTCGACCCAGATGCGACTGCCGCCATGCGACCAGAGCATCGACTTGAGCAAGCGCTCACAGAACGCGTAGCTCGCGGCGGCAGCCGGGTGACCGTCCTCGAAGACGAGCGCCTCGCGAGTGAGGACCGCGCCGGCCGGCTGCTCGACCGCGAGGGCGACCGACCTGCCGCCCGGGGTCCGGCGGACCGCGGCGTCGAGCGCACGCCGTGCCAGCACGGCGGGCCGGAATGCAGGGTCGAGCGGCGGTACCGCCCCCGGCGGAACGAGGTACGGGGTGGCCGCGCCGCCGCCAGCGCCGCCGCCACGGGCGCCGGTCTCCTCGAAAGCCATGGCCGATCGATCCTCCTCTGCGGTTCCCGGCAGTGTGACCGACCAGATGCCCCGTCGCCGCACCGGGGGACGCGGAGCAGGCCGCCCCGATGCTGCGTCCCGGCACGGTTCCCGTGCTGCCGGGCCTGGCAGCTCCCCGCTCGACGGCCGCTGGCCGACGGGAATCGCGTGGGATCGGGCCGGGCGCCTACGTATCCGGCAGCCCGAGCCGGGTTCGCACGGCTCCAACCGTCACGGGTTCGTCGTAACGCCATTCGACGAGCCTGATGCCGGCGCGCACGCAGGCGTCGCGCTTGCGCTCATCGAGCTCCCGGCGGCCCGCCAGCCCGGCCTCGCCGTCCCAGTGCTCGAGCGCCACGTAGTGCTGCTCCCCCTGGTACTCGATCGCGACCTCAAGCGAGGGGATCAGGATGTCGAGGGACTGGCCGGCGCCGAGCCAGGGCGGGCGGGCCTGGCGGACGATCTCGACATGGGGCAGCGCCGCCTCGACGCAGCGGACGAGGTGAATTTCGCTGACCCAGCCCTCGCCGCGCGCCGGGAGGCCCGTCTCCGCGCGATAGCGCGCCTCCATCTCGGCGAAGAACTCGGCCTGGTCACGCTCGTCGAACCATTCCTCGGCGTCCCGGCCCCGGGCAATCTGGCCGCTTGCGGCCGACAGCGGATCATCCAGCCACCAGCCGTCGGGCGGTTCGGAGCCGAACCGGACGACAAACCGCTCATGCCACCAGCCGCGCCCGTCGCGCGCACAGAGGGTCGCGATCCCGTCCCGGTGGCGGTCGAAGAAGGTCTGGCTCTGCGCCCGCGGACCACCCCGGGCGCGCTCACGCCGCGCAAGGTCGGCCGCCGGCCGGCTCAGCTCCGCCCCGGCTGCCTCCTGCGCGCGGCGCAGGCTCGAGGCGATCGGGTCCAGCGCCGCCCGGCGCGCATTGGGAAAGGCTTCGTCCTCCTCGAGGCGCTCCGCCAGTGCGGCGTGCGCTTCCAGGGCCGCGGCGCGCCATCGGTCGGCGGCTGCAGAGCGTTCCCCGTCCTGCTCCATCGCCCGGCAGAGGTGTTCGAGCGCCTGCAGGTGGGCCAGGCTGGCAAGGATCACGTCGCCGGCCGACCGCGGATCGGCGGCCGCCAGAAGCGCGACGGCGCGTTCCAGCTCCGTCCCGTGATCGCCGGCATCGCACGCGTCGCGCCGGGCCCGGTCGAGCCGATCGAACGCCCGCCGTCGAGGATCGGCCGCCATCGCCGGAGGATAGGGCCCTAACAAGGGGATGGTCGGGGCGGTGGGATTCGAACCCACGACCTCGTGCTCCCAAAGCACGTGCGCTGCCGCTGCGCTACACCCCGACGGATTCGGTGACCAGGAACCGCCGACCGCCCCTCGAGCACCGCCCAAACGATAGCCTACAGCGCTCCAACCGCACGACGATGCCTTGTTCAGCCTCCGATGGGCGGCGACCACGGCTACTCGTCGAGCGCCTCGAGCAGGAGCGGGAGGGAGCGATGGAGGTCGCGCTGCCAGTAGGGCCAGGTGTGGGTACCCGCACCGTAGGCGTCAACGGTCACCGGGACGCCCAGGGCGGCGAGTTCATGGACGAAGGTCTCGCTCATCGGGGCGATCCACTCCTCCACCTGGTCCGCAGATGTGCCGCCCGTGTCGAGTGGTCCCGGCTGCCCGTTGCCGTACGCCACGTAGAGCGCGGTTCCATTGAGGGCCGCCGCGTTAGCGGTCGGGTTGTGGACCTTCCACACGTCTGCCTGCGCCACGGGGTCTCCCCACAGGTCCCCGGGCCACGTCAAGCCGACAGACCCGACCGCCATGTCGATGTGCCCGCCCACCGGGTCGAGGACCCCGCTGAACGAGGCGGCCGCCGCGAACATCCCCGGCTGGCGCTCGGCGTACTCGATGGCCCCGTAGCCGCCCATCGAGAACCCTGCGATCACGCGCTTATCGCCCGCGTGCCAGTTCCGCTCCAGCAGCTGGCGCAGTTCGGTCAGGTGAAACGTCTCCCACTTCGGCGGCCCATCCGCACCCCGGTTCCACCAGTCCGAGTAATACCCCATGGAGCCCGCATCGGGCATGGCCACGAGCAGGTCGGTGGCGGCAGTCAGCGCCTCGACGTCGGTGCTGACCGTCCAGTCCAGGTGCGACCCGGTGGCACCGTGAAGCAGGTACAGCACGGGCCAGCGGGTGGAGGGCTTGGCGTCGAACCCGCTCGGGATCAGGAGTCGGACCATCACCGTGCCAACGGCCGGCAAATCGATGCGGAGATCCCGAATCCGGGAGTCGAGCGTGGTGACCGCTGTGATCCTTGCGCCATCATCGGCCGGTGCGCCGAAGGCCGGGATGAGGGTCGCCGCGCCGGTCGAAAGGAGTGTCGGCGAGGCGGTCACGATCGGTGTGGCGACTGCCGCAGAAGGGACGCCGGCCGTCGGGGTCGGCGATGGCGCCGAGGTGGCGGCTGGGGCGCATCCGGCCAGCAGGCCGACGACACTGAGAACGACGAAGAGCCGTCTCGTTGGGGTGCGCTCACACATGCTCGGGCCTCCTCGGACGCGATCATCGCGAGTCGGTCTCGCCAGTGGCTCGACGTGGTCCCGGCTTCGGGCCAGCGCGATGGCTCAGCCTTGTGACGCCAGTATGCCCGCTCGTTTTCGGCCCGCGGATCGTTCGCGGCGCAGGGCTCGTCAGGCAGGAACCACCGGCGCGATCGGGTACGGCACGAGGATCTCGCCGCCGGCGGGCGTCACGCGGTAGACATCCTCGTGGCGCACGCCTCCGAAGCCCGGGATCGCGAGGATCGTGTGGCCGATGGTCAGGGTCATGCCATCCCGCAGCGGGATGTTGCGGTGGGGCGGGATGATCGTCGAGGCGGGCGTCTCCTCGAATCGGAGGCCGATGCCGTGCCCGATCCCGTTGACCTGGTACTCGGCCAGGCCGCGCTCGCGGAGCACCGCTCCCGCGCACGCATCGAGCTGGGCCACGGTCGCTCCCGGGCGCATGGCGTCTCGCACGACCGGGATCAGCTCCTCGTACCCCTCCAGCAGGGAGCGCTGTCGCGCATCCGGCTCGCCCAGCACGAACGTCCGGGCGAGGTTCGCGCAGTAGCCGTCGACGACGGGCGTCAGGTCGATGACGACGAGATCGCCGGCGCGCATCGGTCGCGGGCTGTGCCAGCCGTGGAGCATGCAGGTCTCGCGGCCGACGTTGACATAGATCGGCGTGCTGGTCCGTTCGGCGCCTGCCCGCATCATCGCGTACATCGCCTCGGTGGCGATGTCATGGCCGGTCGCGCCCTCGCGCAGCAGGCTCCGTGCGCGATCCATTCCGACGCCGGCGATCCGTTGTGCCACGGTCATCGTCGCGATCTCCGCGGGCTCCTTCACCCCACGCAGCGGATCCATGATCGGATCCGAGGAGACCAGATCCACTCCGGGGTTCACCTTCCGGAACATCTCCACCAGGAAGGCGGGCGTCTCGAACCACTGCTGCATAGCGACGCGAAGATGAGTCCCGGGCGCCCGGGAGCCACCCTCGGTCGCGGCCGCGATCTCCCGCAGGCGGGTCACGACGTCGTTGATCTGACCGCCCACCGATCCCCAGATCAGGATCGGGCCGTCACCCATGATCGCCCGGAGCTCGTCCTCCTCGGCGGCGAATGCGACCAGGGCGGGTGCCCCGGTTGCCGGGATGATCGCGCGCGGCTGCGCCCGGTCGATGCCGAAGAACCAGCGGTAGTCGTCGTGGTTCATCACCACGATCGCGGCCACGCCCTGCTCGCGCATCAGCGCCTGGGCCCGCTCGATGCGGTCGAAGCGGACGGTGGATGTCTTCTCAATCGTCATGCAGGCATCCTGCCACGGGAGCATGGCCGGTGCCGCGGTCCTCCCGTTGACCGCCGCGCTTGTCCTGTCCCGGCGGCCGGCCCAGCGACCTCGACCCGAGTCCCGGGAGAGCACGCCACCCCCCGCATGGAGAACGAATCGGTACTCCGCCCCAACCGCCACGCCGGGCACGTCCGCGGACCGGGTGGCGCCGGCTGCGCCATCGTCGCGCTCGAGCGTGCGTCGGGTCACGGTTGCGTCCTCATCACAAGCGCCGTCGGGATGGCATTGACATGAACCCGCAACGTTGTCGGTGGGCCGGCCATAGGTGTCCGTCTTCTCCGACGCGGAAGACTGAACGCGCGCCGACGGATGGAAGAGTGCACCCGCGCCACGGAGGTCCAAGTGATATCGACCGATACCGCGACACCAACCGCGATCAGCTCGAGCGACCGGCTACGCATCGCGCTGCTTTCGCCGCCGATGCTCCCCGTCCCGCCCGAGAAGTACGCCGGGACCGAGCGCATCGTGGCGGCCCTGGCCGATGGCCTTCATCGTCGAGGGCACCACGTCACGCTCTTCGCACCGGGAGACTCACAGGTCGACTGCGCCCTCGTGCCAACGGTCCCGCGCAGCCTGTGGTCCCTCGGCTACCGGGATGATCCTTCGGCGTACATCACGATCACGCTGGCCAAGGCATCGGCGATGGCCGACCAGTTCGACGTGATCCACTCGCACCTCGAGGCCCTCGGACTGCCGTTCGCGCGCTCGTGTCCCACCCCGACGGTGTCGACCCTCCACGGTCGACTCGACACCGCGGGCATGCCCGCGCTGCTCCACGAGTTCCGGGAGGTACCGCTCGTCGCGATCAGCGACAGCCAGCGGCGCTGGTCACCCGAAGCCAACTGGAGGCGAACGATCCATCACGGTCTCGACTTCGGCGCGACTCCGTTCAAAGGGCTGCCCGGCGACTATCTCGTCTTCGTCGGCCGCATCGCGCCCGAGAAGGGCGTCGCCGAGGCGATCGAGCTGGCGCGCACAACCGGGCTGGTGCTGCGCATGGCCGCCAAGGTGTACGCGGACGCGGAGCGCGAGCTGTTCGATCGCGTGGTGGCGCCCGCGATTGCCGACGGTGTCGTCGACTTCGTCGGTGAGGTCGGGCCAGGGGAGCGCGATGCGCTGGTCGCGGGCGCACTGGCAAGCGTCATGCTCGGAGCCTGGCCGGAACCGTTCGGCCTCGTCGCGATCGAATCCATGGCGACGGGCACGCCGGTGATCGCCCGGCGCGCCGGCGCCCTGCCCGAGATCATCGAGCACCATCGGACGGGATTCCTCGTGGACGACATCGACGAGGCGCGCCTGGCGGTCGATCGCGCGGCGTCGCTCGACCGGCGGGTCATTCGCGACCGTACGCGCCGACGCTACTCCGCTGAGCGGATGGTCGACGCATACGAGCAGGTCTATCGCGGCCTTGTCGGCCAGCGTGTCGCGCGGCCGGGCGCATCCGCGCCGGGATCCGGCCAGGTCGCCATTCGCCGCGACGGAGTCACCCGGATCCTCGCGACGGCAGACGGGCGCGGCGGACGTACGGCGGCGATCGGCAGGTCCGCGCGATCGGCGGCGACGCAGCGAGGATGAAGCCGGGGTCGAGCCGGCACCGGGCCGAGCCGGCACCGGGCCGAGCCGGCACCGGGCCGAGCCGGCCGAGACGGCCATTGATCGGCCCCGACACGCGCATGCATGCCGCGACGGACGCGGCCGATTCGGACGTGGAGGTGCGATATGCCACGGGGCGCCTGGTCGCCGAAGCGCGAGCGACAGTACGAGCACATCAAGGAGAGCGAGATCGACGCGGGTCGATCGGAGCAGACGGCCGAGAAGATCGCTGCCCGCACGGTCAACAAGCAACGCGCGAAGGCCGGGGAGGCACGCGGCGGCGACCCGGACCGCCGCGCGCGCTGATCGGTCGCCCGCCGTCGGCGCGCATGCATACGCCGGCCGCTCGCCCCGAAGGTGTCGCGTAGACTCCGGCGATGGCACCCCGCGTCGAGCCGGAGAGCAGCCCGGCTCGCACATTTCCCGCCCGGCCGAGGGCGATCGTCAAGGCGACGGATCTCGGGTCTGCGCAAGTCCTCAAGCACCTGGACCTCTTCCTCGTGTCCGACGAGTTCGGCGACATCCATCCCGATGCGCGCGGCATGGGCCTGTACGAGGGCGACACCCGCATCCTTTCGTGCAGCGTCCTTCGCATCGCTGGCGAGCGCCCCGTCATGCTCTCTTCCGATCCCGGCGGGAGCTGGCGCGGGGTCGTGCATGCGACGAACCCCGAGTTCCGCAAGGATCCGGGCGACAAGATGGCCGGCGACGAGCGGGTCCTGCGCCAGACGGTCTCGATCGCGCGCGAGCGGACTCTCGCGGAGGCCTACCGCGAGCGCCTTGCCATCGAGAACCACGGCCCGATCACGTTCGAGTGCGATGTGGAGCTCGAGCTCGACGCGGACTTCGCCGACATCTTCGAGGTTCGTGGACGCACCCGGCCGGCTCGCGGCAGCCTTCTGCCCATCGAGGTGACGAGCGAGGGGGGACTCGTCTTCGGATACACCGGGCTCGATGGCGTCACGGTGCGGACACACCTCGCGTTCGACCCTGTCCCGACGCTGCGTCCCGGCGGCGAGCGGCAGGACGGCTCCGTCGTGGCCCGCTGGACCGGTCCGCTGTCCCCCGGTGAGCGGCGCCAGATCGCATGGTCCGTCGGCGTCTCGCACGACCCCGCCCAGAAGGCTCCGGGGCTCGATCCTGACGCGCTCGATCCGGCCCGCGCCCACGCCCGCTGGCTCAGCGACACCTCCGTCATCGAGACCGACCACGAGCTGGTCAACGAGGTCATCCGCCGCTCGCTCGACGACCTCTGCCTGCTCGCGTCGACCGACCCGCTCGGCGATCGCTTCATCGCCGCGGGGGTGCCCTGGTTCGCGACCCTCTTCGGGCGCGACTCGCTGATCACCTCGCTGCAGACGGTCTCGTTCGCGCCGCAGCTGGCGATCGAATCCCTCGAGATCCTCGCCAGTCGGCAGGCATCGGCCGTCGACGCATGGCGCGACGCGGAACCGGGCAAGATCCTCCACGAGTTCCGGACGGGCGAGATGAGCCGGACCGGCGAGCTCCCGTTCACGCCCTACTTCGGGTCGATCGATTCGACGCCGCTCTGGCTGATCCTGCTCGGCGAGACGCACGACTGGACCGGAGATGACGGCCTCGTCGATCGGCTCTGGCCGAACGCCCTCGCGGCGCTCGAATGGATCGATCGATGGGGCGACCGGGATGGCGACGGGTTCGTGGAATACGAGCGACGGGCGGAGACCGGCCTTCGAAACCAGGGCTGGAAGGACTCGAGCGACGCGATCCGCTGGCTCGACGGCACCCTGGCCGAGACGCCCATCGCCCTCGCCGAGGTCCAGGGCTACGTCTTCGATGCGAAGAGGCGGATCGCCCGGCTCGCCCGGCGGCGCGGCGAGGCCTCTCTCGCCGACAGGCTCGAGGAGCAGGCGTCGGTGCTCCAGCGCCGGTTCGCCGAGCAGTTCCGGCTCCCCGACGGGTCAATCTCGATGGCCCTCGACGGGGCCAAGCGAGCGGTCGATGCCATCGGCTCCAACGCTGGGCACGCCCTGTGGAGCGGGATCATCAGGGCCGAGGACGCGCCGGCCGCCGCCGCGGCGCTCGGTTCGAGCGCGATGGTCTCCGGGTGGGGGCTGCGCACCTTCGCGGCGGACCAGCCGGGATACAACCCCATCGGCTACCACACGGGGAGCGTCTGGCCGCACGACACCGCGATCGCGGCCGCGGGGCTGCGGCGCTACGGCCTCGACGACGCGGCGGATGCCCTGGCCAGCGGCCTGCTGGCGGCCGCGCGGCATTTCCCCGGATCCCGACTCCCGGAGCTCTTCTGCGGGTTCGACCGTGCCTCGACCGGCACGCCGATCGCGTATCCGGTGGCCTGCTCGCCCCAGGCGTGGGCAGCTGGTGCCGTCCTCATGCTGATGCGAACGACGCTGGGCCTGCAGGCAGATGCCCCGAACAGGCGCCTGACGCTCGACCGCCCGCTCCTGCCTGCCGGTCTGACCAAGGTCGTCATCCGCGGGCTGCGGGTCGGCGATGCCTCGTGCGATCTCCTTCTCCATCGATGGCGCGGGCTCACCAGCGCAGAGGTGCTTCGCAAGGATCCCGGGCTCGAGATCGTCGTCCGGCTGTGAGCTGGCACGTGCCGGCAGGGATCGCGTCCATCGGCGGCGTCGTCTCGCCGGACACAGGAGGGGCGAAGCGACCGGGCAATGGGGCGCTGCCCGTCGGGTGTGGCCGTGGATCGCCTTCCGGTACACTCGTGCCCTGTCAAGGTCCACGAGATCGCTCGCTGCTTGAAGGGACGACGTCCGATGCTGTCCTCGCGGCCCGTCGCGTCGGCGACGATCGTGCTGGATGCGACTGGCCTGGTCGAGGAGGCAAACGAGGCCGCGCTGGAGCTCCTTGGCACGACGCTCGGCGAACTCAAGGCTGCCCCGCGAGGAGCATTCGCCGCCCAGCCCGCTCCGCCCGGCGAAGAGGCCGACCTCCGGAAGCAGTGGGAAGCGGCCGGCCGACCCGAGCTTGCCGGCGAGACCACGATCAGGCGCGTTGACGGCCGAGAAGTCCGCGTCCGCTATCTGATCGTGCTCCGGGAGGATGGCCGGTTCGAGGCGATCCTCGAGCCCACCGGGGGTCCGAGCGAGACTCCGAACACCGTCTTTGCGCTGGGGACCGTCCTGTCACAGTGGCGGGCGGCAGAGCGGCGACTTGCCGCGATCGCGCCGGACAGCCCGGAATGGGCAGCTGTCAGCGCGGAGATCTCCACGCTCCGGACGATCTACCAGGACGGGTACCGGGCGCGCCGGCAGGAGTGAGGCGTCGCTGACGACGGCACGCTCCGCGGGACCGGCTGTCATCCCGTGGGGTAAGAGAGCATCTCCCGAGCCGGCCCAACAAGTACGGCCGGCCCACCGGCCGGCCGTACACCGAGGAGGGGTGGACCTCAGCGGGGTTCGCGAGTCGCCCGGTCTGCTCCCTCGTGGGCCTGACGATGGAGGTCGTCGACCTTGTCGCCCGCCTTCCCCAATCCGTCGCGGATTCGATCCCCGGCGTTGCCCACGTCGTCCTTGAGCTGATGACCATCGACCTCGCGAGCTGCGCCCTTCGAATTCGTCTTGAGATCCCGGAGAGTGTTCTTGGCGTCCATCTGGGCTGAGCCTCCTGCGTCCGTGTTCCGCGATCAGATGATCGCGCGCCACGTCTCCGTGACCCCCTGACGGTACGGGTCGGCGGGTTTCACGCGGGCGAGCCAACGCCTGGGACGCATTTCAGTCGCGAGTCGATTGGAGCGCGTCCAGGCCATGTCCGCGCGGGACTGGTCCTGCCCAGGGTCGCAGGAGCGCTTCAGGCAGGCTGGCCCGGCGTGGCCCCACTGGGCTCCGCAGCCTCGCTGGCGACGCCGGGCCCACCTGCCGAGGCGAGGCCGTCCACGTCGAGGAGGTAGCCAATCCCCTGGAACGTCTTGATGCGGCCGGGCTCGCCCGGCTCGGCGCCGAGCTTGCGACGGACCCGGCTCACCCAGACGCGGAGGTACTGGAGGTCGTCGCGATACTCGGGTCCCCACACCTTCGTCAGCAGCTCCGTGTGCAGCACGACCTTGCCCGCGTTGGCGGCGAGGTGCTGGAGGAGCAGCCACTCGGTGCGCGAGAACTGGACAAGCTCCCCCCCGCGCATCACCATCCGCCGCTCGAGGTCGACTTCCACGTCATCGAAGCGGATGACGCCCATCCCGGGCGAGGCTCCCGTGCTTCGGCGCAGGACCGCCCGCACGCGGGCGGCCAGCTCGTCGGGGTGGAAGGGCTTGGCGATGTAGTCGTCGGCGCCCAGGTCGAGGCCCTTCGCCTTGTCAGCCGTGGAGCCCTTCGCGGTCAGCAGGATGACCGGGACGGGGCGCCCCTCGCGGAGCTGGCCCATCACCTCGATCCCGTCGAGGTCGGGCATCACGATGTCGAGGAGGACAACGTCCGGGCGGTACTCCTCGGCCTTGCGGATCGCTTCCTCGCCGGTTGCGGCCGTGATGACCCGGAATCCCTCCTCGCCGAGGGCGATCGCGACGAGCTTCGTGATGCGCGGCTCATCATCGGCGACGAGAACCAGCGGCTGTGACGCCACGACCACCTCCAGAGGAGCCTGCCCAGCGAGCAACGTCGGCCGGGGGCCATCGGCCGCGGGCCGCCTCGCGTTCAGAGTGACGATCCCCGGGGTCGCGATGCGGCATCCTGCGTGGCGCTGACATTACATCGGCATCGCAAAACGTCGGCCGCGCGGGAGGACGAGCCGGTGGCCGGACGCGGCGCCAGGCGCGCGCCCCGCCGCCTCCGACGCAGGTCAGTCGCTGAGCTCGCCCTCGTACGTTCGAAGGACGACGGTGAACTGGCTTCCGCCGCCCTCGGCGGGAGCGGCCGAGATCCGGCCGTCCATGGCGTCGACGAGGCGGCGCGAGACGTACAGCCCGATCCCGGCGCCGCCCGCCATCTTGGCGGTCCTCGGGGACCGATAGAACGGCTCGAAGAGGCTCTCGGCCTCATTGGCGTCGATGCCGGCGCCGTGGTCGCGGACCACGATCGCCACACCCTCCGGGGCCGACTCCACGCGCACATCCACGACCGCGCCGGCGTCGCTGTACTTGGCCGCGTTGGAGAGGAGATTGCGCAGGACCTGCTGGACGCTCGTCTCGTCGGCGCTGACCGCCGGGAGATCGAGGCCGACCTCCACCTCGAAGCGGATCGCAGGCCAGCGCATCCGCTCCTGCTCGACCACCGTGGGTACGAGGCGCTGGAGGAGGCTCGGCTCGCCGCCAAGGTCAAGGCCCTCGTCGAATCGGGCCAGCACGAGGAGGTCCTCGACCAGGCGGTAGAGACGGTTGGCCTCGCTGGCGATGTCCGCGAGGATCTCGGTCCGGGTCTCCTCGCTGATCGACCCACCGGGGCGGGTGAGCACGCTGGAGCCGCCGTAGATCGTCGTCACCGGGGTCCTGAGCTCGTGCGACAGCAGGCTGAGGAACGCTTCTCGGAGCCCCTGCCCCTGGCGGAACGCGGTCATGTCGCGGCATACGACGACGGTCGTGGAGGGGTCACTCCCCTCCGGGTCGGTGACCGGATAGGCAACCACCTCGACGGATGCGTTCCGCCGATCGCGCAGCTGGAATTCCGTCGGACCCGTCGGGAGCTCGTGGGGCGCCCGGCCGCCCGAATCCCGAAGGCGGCCCAGGAGATCGGCCAGGGACTCGATCGCTCCGTCCAGGAGCCGCCCAGCGGCCGCGTTTGCCGACCGCACGGAGCCGTCCGGCTCGAGGACGATGATTCCCTCGCCGAGGGCGCCGATGACCGCCTCCAGCTCGGCAGCGTGGCCGATCTCCCCAACCGTGAGCCGTGTCCGTTCGAGCGCGGCAGCCCCGAGCCCGGCGATCGCGGCGATGAAGGTTCGTCGATCGGCGGCGAAGTCGTGTCGCGCATCCCAGGTGAACCCGAGGACCCCGAAGCTGCGGCCCTCGATGGCGAGGGGCACGGTCGCCACGGCGCGAGGCTGAACGGCGACGCCGCGCGAGGCGAGCGACGCGCCGTACCGGGCCTCGTATTCTGCCGGGTCTTCGATGTAGACCGGCTCGCCGGTCCGGGCCACGTCCGTTGCCGGTGTCGGCAGCTCCAGTGGCACGAGGGCGAGCGCCTGCTCCAGCGCGGGTGCGTAACCGCGCGACGCGACCGCCTGCAGGTTCTCGCCCGGCCCGAGGACGAACACGGCGGCCCCGTCCGCCTGGAGCGATGCGATGCCGTGCGTCAACAATGCATCGGTGATCTGATCTCGTGTCACGGCCCCCGCCAGCTCAGCGGCGAGCCCCTCGAGCGCGCCGAGACGGCGAACGATGAGGTCCATCCGCTCCTTCGCCAGTTCGGCTTCGGCGCGAGCCTGATGGGACTCATCCTGTGCCCGATCCCGAAGCCAGGCGACCGTGCTCGCGAGCAGCCCGACCAGCCCGAACAGCAGGAGGCGAGCTCGATCGCTTTCGACGGCGACGTCCAGGCGCCCGGCTGGTTCCATGAACACGTACGCCTCGAGGACGATCGACACGCCGGTCGCCACCAGGCCCGGTAGGAATCCGCCCAGACCGGCCGCCACGACGACCGCTGCTACTGCCGGCAGGAACCCGACATCGGGGCCGAGTGCCCCGTCGAGGGCCGACTTGACCGGCACGACTGCCAGGGCGGCGAGGAGGGCGAGCCCGACCGCCTGGGCCGGCCCGACCCTGCTCGGCGACCTCATCGCTGGGCGAAGACCGCGGGAACGCCGGGCGCCATGGCGCTGCAACGGATCCGATCACGGCGATGATGCGCGGTCGACGGGCACTTCGACAGGATCATCCGAGCCCGATTGGAGGATGATCCCGTGATCGACGAACCGACCCACAAGGCCATGCATGCCATCCAGCCGGCCCGCGACGAGCGATCGATGCTCGTTCTGGAGCTCGCGGTCGCCGGCATCTCCATCCTGGTCAGCCTCCTGCTTTCGCTGGCCCGGTGACCCCGGACACGGTAC